>NZ_DASRBQ010000124.1:0-119547 GCF_035653575.1 Actinocrinis sp. | reverse complement strand
CCCAGCTCGCGTCGGAAACGGTCAAGCGAGTGCACCTGGAGCTCGGCGGAAAGGCGCCGTTCGTCGTCTTCGACGATGCGGACCTTGAGGCGGCCGTGCACGGCGCGGTGGCCGGTTCGCTGATCAACACCGGGCAGGACTGCACCGCGGCGACGCGCGCTTACGTGCACCGCTCACTCTTCGACGAGTTCGTCGCCGGTGTCGCCGACCTCTTCGCGAGGGTGCGCCTCGGCGATCCGTTCGACGAGGCGACCGACCTCGGCCCGCTCAGCTCGCACCGCCAGCGCGACCGAGTCGCAGGGTACGTAGAGCGTGCGCGCACCCAGGGCGCCAAGGTCGTCGTCGGCGGCGAAGAGCCCGCCGAACTGCGCGGAACGCCGTGGGCCGACGGCGCGTACTACCGGCCCACACTCATCACGGGCGCACCCCAGGACTCCGAGATCGTCCGCGAGGAGATCTTCGGCCCCGTACTCGTCGCGCTGCCCTTCGACGGCGACGACGAGGCGATCCGGCTGGCCAACGACACCCCGTTCGGCCTGGCCGCCTCCGCGTGGACCAAGGACCTGGTCCGCGCGCACCGGGCAAGCCGCGACATCAAGGCCGGCTGCGTCTGGATCAACGATCACATCCCGATCGTCAGCGAGATGCCGCACGGCGGCTTCAAGCAATCCGGCTACGGCAAGGACATGTCGGCTTACTCCTTCGAGGAGTACACGCAGGTCAAGCACGTCATGCACGACGTGACCGGCACGGCGCGCAAAGCCTGGCACCGGACCATCTTCACCATCTGAATACGACCGGTAGATCACTGGCGCGCGGGTTCCTGACCTGGCCCCGCGGCTAAGCCAGTCACCCTCCTACTCTCTACCGCGCCCGCGGGCGCGTGACGGGACTGATATACCCCCACGTCTCCAGCAGGAAGGCCCCTCCACGATGTCCGAGGCCGCACGCTCCGCACACATAGCCACACCGCAGCAGTTGGAGCAGGCGCAGGAGCAGGCTCAGCTTCTCGCCCGCGCAGCACAGGCTGGTTCGCTACGACGCTCGTCCGCGACTTATGCCCAATCGGCTGCGGTAAGCAGGCGCGCCATTCTGCGCAACGCTGCCCTTGGCGGCCTCGCGGTTGCCGGCGCCGGGTCGCTCGCGGCCTGCGGTACCGCGCCCGCGCACAAGACCGTCCCGGTCGCACAGGCCACCGGCCACGCGGGCACCGACTACTCGGCCACCGAGAAGGTGATCAACTTCTCCAACTGGCCCGCGTACATCGACATCGACTCGAAGGACAAGAACAAGCACCCGACGCTCGACGACTTCAAGGCGCAGACCGGGATCACGGTCAACTACACCGAAGACATCAACGACAACAACGAGTTCTACACGACGATCGACCCCATGCTGGCCGGCGGCAAGGACACCGGCCGGGACCTGATGGTGCTGTCCGACTACATGATCCCGAAGCTGCGCGAGAACGACTACATCCAGAAGCTGAACCTGGCGAACATCCCCAACCACGGCAACATGACGCCGCAGATGGCCAACGTGCCGGTCGATCCGGGCCGCCAGTACACGGTGCCGTGGGCCTCGGGCTTCACCGTGATCGCCTACAACGCCAAGCTGATCTCCACGCCGATCACCTCGATCAAGGAGCTGTTCACCCGGCCGGACCTCAAGGGCAAGGTCTCGCTGATGGCCGAGATGGAGGACACGGTCGCGTTCGCGCTGATGGCGCTCGGCAAGGACCCGTCGAAGTTCACCGACGACGACTTCAACGCCGCGATCGCCTACATCCAGAAGGCGAAGGACGCCGGACAGGTGCGTGCCTACTCGGGCAACGACTACCTCTCCGACTTCACCCAGGGCAACACCGTCGTGACCATGGCCTACTCCGGCGACGTGGCCGCGCTCGGCATCGACTACCTCAAGACGGTCTTCCCGCAGGAAGGCTCGCTGTCCTGGTACGACAACATGTGCATCCCGAACTACGCGCGGCACAAGACCAACGCCGAAAAGCTGATGAACTACTACCTTCAGCCCAAGGTCGCGGCGGAGCTGGACGACTACATCAACTACATCCCGGTGGTCGAGGGCGCCGTCGACGCGCTCAAGACGCTGGACTCGACCGCCGCGTCGAATCCGCTGATCGTGCCTACCCCGCAGGAGCTGGCCACCGCCAAGCCGTTCATGGCGATCAGCGTCGCCAAGCTCGACGAGTACACGAAGAAGTACCTGCAGGTGACGGGCTGATGGTGACGAACATGGCGACCATCGAGACAGGCGCGGGCATCGGCGCGATCGGTGACACCGGCGGCAACGCGGGCGGCAGTGACCTGCGGCTGGAGCGCGTTACGAAGCGGTTCGGTGCGTTCACCGCAGTGGACGACATCAGCCTGACGATCCCGCAGGGCTCGTTCTTCGCGCTGCTCGGCGCCTCCGGCTGCGGTAAGACGACGACGCTGCGTATGGTCTCCGGGCTCGAAGACCCGACGCATGGCCGGATCTTCCTGGGGCAGCGCGAGGTGACGGACCTCAAGCCGTACAAGCGGCCGGTCAACACCGTCTTCCAGAACTATGCGCTTTTCCCGCACCTGGACATCTTCGAGAACGTGGCCTTCGGACTGCGCAGGCGCGGCATCAAGGACGTGAAGGCACAGGTCGAGCAGATGCTTGACCTGGTGGAGCTCGGCCACCTCGCCAAGCGCAAGCCGGCCCAGCTCTCCGGCGGCCAGCAGCAGCGGGTCGCGGTGGCCAGGGCCCTGATCAACCAGCCGCAGGTGCTGCTGCTCGACGAGCCGCTCGGCGCGCTGGACCTCAAGCTGCGCCGGCAGATGCAGATCGAGCTCAAGCGGATCCAGACCGAGGTCGGCCTCACCTTCGTGCACGTGACGCACGATCAGGAGGAGGCGATGACCATGGCCGACACCATCGCGGTGATGAACTCCGGGCGGATCGAGCAGCTCGGCTCGCCGGCCGACCTGTACGAGAACCCCGCCTCCACCTTCGTGGCGAACTTCCTCGGCCAGTCCAACCTGATCATCGGCGAGGTGACCGCCAAGGACGGAGACACGATCAGCGTCGACGCGCAGGGCCAGCGGCTCACCCTGCCGGCCGCGCGCAGCCGGGTTGACACGGGCCGGATCATCGCGGGCGTGCGGCCGGAGAAGGTCTCGCTGGCCACCGACGCGGCGCGGATCCCGAGCGGGCACAACGTGCTGACCGGCGGCGTGGTCAGCGACACCTCGTTCATCGGCGTCTCCACGCAGTACCTGGTCAAGATGCCGTGGGGGCCGCAGGTCGGCTGCGAGGAGATGAGCGTCTTCGAGCAGAACACCGGCCGCGAGATCCATCGCCCGGGCGAGCCGGTGCTGCTGCACTGGGATCCGGCGCAGACCTTCGGGTTGGACGGCGCGCAGGACCTGGACGCGGGGTCCGATCTCGATGACGAGGCGGCCGCATGAGTGCGCAGACGGTGAACGTCGGCGTGCCGCCCGCGCCGCAGCCGATCGGCGAGCCGGAGCCCGCGCCGCGCCGCAAGCGCAACCGGCTGCCCTATCTGCTGCTCGCGCCGACGGTGCTGTGGCTGGTCATCTTCTTCGTGGTGCCGATCTTCACCTCGGTGTCGGCCTCGGTGCAGGAAGGCAGCCTGGACCAGGGCTACACCCTCACCTGGCACTGGGCGAACTTCTCGGACGGCTGGTCACAGTACAACGGCCAGTTCGGCCGCTCGCTGCTGTTCGCCTTCCTGTGCACGGTCTTCTGCCTGCTGATGGGCTATCCGCTCGCGTACTTCATCGCGTTCAAGGGCGGCAAGTGGAAGACGCTGCTGATGGCGCTGGTCATCGTGCCGTCGTTCACCAGCTTCCTGATCCGCACCATCGCCTGGAAGACGATCCTGTCCGACAACGGCGTGGTCGTGCACATCCTCAACGACCTGCACATCCTGAACTTCACCTCGGCGATCGGGTTCACCGTCGGCAACCACGTGCTGGCCAGCCCGGCGGCCGTGGTGTGCGGCATGGTCTACAACTTCCTGCCGTTCACCGTGCTGCCGCTCTACACCTCGCTGGAGAAGATCGACCCGCGGCTGCACGAGGCCGGGGCCGACCTGTACTGCTCGTCGCTGACCACCTGGCGGCGGGTCACCCTGCCGCTGTCCATGCCGGGCGTGGTCGGCGGCACGCTGCTGACCTTCATCCCGGCGGTCGGCGACTACGTCAACGCGCAACTGCTCGGCAACCCGAACACCCTGGTGATCGGCCAGAGCATCGAGCACGAATTCCTTCAGGACTCCACCGGCTACCCGGTGGCCAGCGCGCTGTCGGTCATCCTGATGGCCGCGACCCTGGCGATCGTCCTGGTGTACGTCAAGAGGGCCGGAACGGAGGACCTGCTCTAGTGTCCGCGCTGACCACAAGCACCGCCGCCGCGAACCGGTCCACGGCCGCGACGGTTTCGGGAAAGGCGCCCGCCGCGCGCGCCACGCGCCGCCGCAGCCCGCTGGAGTGGGTGCGGGCGCACGTCCTGGCCACCACCTCGGTGCTGATCTTCGTCTTCCTGCTGGCGCCGAACGTCGTGATGCTCGTCATGTCGTTCAACTCGCCGATCGGGAAGTACAACTACATCTGGCACCAGTTCTCCACCGACGCCTGGCGGCACCCGTGCGCGGTCGGCGACATCTGCCAGCACATGGGCCTGTCGCTGGAGATCGGCGTGGTGGCCATGATCGGCTCCACGGTCCTGGGCACGATGGCCGCGTTCGCCATGTCGCGCCACCGCTTCCGGGCCCGCCCGGCCGTCAACGTGCTGCTTTTCCTCCCGATGGCCGCGCCCGAGATCATCATGGGCGCCACCCTGCTGACCCTGTTCTTCTCCACGATCGGCAGCGGCTCGATGGGTTTCTGGACCATCGTGATCGGCCACATCATGTTCTGCCTGAGCTATGTCGTGGTGACGGTCAAGTCGCGGCTGGCCGGCATGGACCCCACCTTGGAGAAGGCGGCGCAGGACCTCTACGCCACCCCGCGCCAGACGTTCATGAAGGTGACGCTGCCGCTGGTCGCACCGGGAATCCTGGCCGCCGCGCTGCTGTCGTTCGCGCTGTCCGTGGACGACTACATCGTCACCAAGTACACAGCCGGCGACCAGATCACCTTCCCGCTGTACGTCTACGGAGCGGTACAGCGTTCGGTGCCGACGCAGATCGACGTGATCGGGTCGATGATGATGCTTGTGACGATGACGGGTATCGCGGGCATGCTCGTGGTCGGTCGGCTACGGGCACGACGGCGGTGACTATGGACGTGAACCATGCGTTGGCCGGGGCCGTACCGCAGTCGTTTTGGCTGGACGACCCCGGCCGCCCCGCACCGCTGCCGCCGCTGCGCGACGACGTGCGCTGTGACCTCGCGATCGTCGGCGCAGGCTACAGCGGGCTGTGGACCGCGTTGCTGGCGAAGGAGCGCGACCCCGGCCGCGACGTGGTCGTGCTGGAGGGAGCGCGGACCGGCTGGGCGGCTTCCGGCCGCAACGGCGGATTCTGCGCCGCCTCGCTGACGCACGGCCTGCCTAACGGAATCGACCGCTTCCCCGACGAACTGCGCACCCTCACCCGCCTCGGCGCGGAGAACCTGGACGCGATCGAGGCGACGCTGCGCAAGTACCGCATCGACTGTGACTGGGAGCGCACCGGCGAGATGAACGTCGCCACCGCGCCGTGGCAGGCCGCCGAGCTGCGCCAGTACGCGGACGTGGCCGCGCAGTACGGCGAGCGGGTCGAGTTCCTCGACGCCGAGCAGACCCGCGCACAGGTCAACTCGCCGACCTATCTCGCCGCGACCTGGGACCGGGAGGGCTGCGCGATCATCCACCCGGCCAAGCTGGCCTGGGGTCTGCGCGAAGCGTGCCTGGAGCTGGGCGTGCGCATTTACGAGCGCTCGCCGGTCGTCGCGCTGGAGAAGAGCGTCAACGGCCCCTCGCTGCGCACTCGGCAGGGCAAATGGGTGGTCGCAGACCATGTGGTACTGGCCACGAATGCCTTTCCGTCGTTGCTCAAGCGCGTCAGACCGTACATCGTGCCCGTATACGACTACGTGCTGATGACAGAACCGCTAAGTACCGCGCAGCTTGCCGAGCTGGGCTGGAGCGCGCGTCAGGGTATTGGCGACAGCGGTAACCAGTTCCACTACTACCGGCTCACCGCCGACAACCGCATCCTCTGGGGCGGTTACGACGCGATCTACTACTACGGCAGCCGCATCCGCTCCGAACTGGATCAGCGCCCAGCGACGTTCACCAAACTCGCCGAGCACTTCTTCCAGACCTTCCCGCAGCTGGAGGGGCTGAAGTTCACGCACAGCTGGGGTGGCGTCATCGACACCTGCACCCGCTTCTGCGCGTTCTTCGGTACCTCACACAACGGCCGGGTAGCGTACGGGGCCGGGTACACCGGACTCGGCGTTGGAGCGACCCGCTTCGGCGCGAACGTGATGCTCGACCTGCTCACCGGTAAGCCGACCGAGTTGACGGACCTTCAGCTGGTACGCAGCAAGCCGCTGCCCTTCCCGCCCGAGCCGTTCAAGGCACTCGGCGTGAACCTCACGCGCTGGTCGCTGGACCGCGCCGATCGCAACGAGGGCAAGCGGAATCTGTGGCTACGCGCCCTCGACCGCGTTGGGCTCGGCTTCGACAGCTGAGCCGGCGCGCGCGAGCCGGCGCGCTGCTGTAAGCCGAATGGCTCCGGCGCCGACACTGTGGCAATTGGCCACCCCGTGCCAGGTCAGCAGACTCGAAAGCACAGCATCCGCACATTCCAACCCAAGGGGCGATAACCCGTGAGCAAGCACGTCACACACTGGATCGACGGGGCGCCCTGGTCGGGCGTGGCCGACCGGCGCGGGGACCTGCACGATCCGGCCACCGGGCAGGGCACCGGCGTCGTGGACTACGCCTCGGTCCGCGAGGTGGACGACGCGGTCGCCGCCGCCGTGGCCGCGTTCCCGCAGTGGCGGGCGACCTCGCTGGCCAGGCGGGTGCAGCTGCTGTTCAACTTCCGGGAGCTGCTCAGCGCCCGGCGCGACGAACTGGCCGCGCTGATCGTCTCCGAGCACGGCAAGGTGCACTCCGACGCCCTCGGCGAAGTGGCCCGCGGCCTCGAGGTGGTCGAGTTCGCCTGCGGCATCCCGCACTTGGTCAAGGGCGGCTTCGTCGAGTCCGCCTCCACCGGGGTCGAGGTCTACGAGCTGCAGCAGCCGCTCGGCCCGGTCGCGATCATCTCGCCGTTCAACTTCCCGGCCATGGTGCCGATGTGGTTCTTCCCGATCGCGCTGGCCACCGGCAACACCGTCGTGGTCAAGCCCAGCGAGAAGGACCCCTCCGCGGCGAACTGGCTGGCCGCGCTGTGGAAGGAGGCCGGGCTGCCGGACGGGGTGTTCAACGTCGTGCACGGCGACAAGGTCGCGGTGGACCGACTGCTCGAACACCCGGACGTCAAGGCGGTCTCGTTCGTCGGCTCGACGCCGATCGCGCGCTACGTCTACGAGAACGGCACCCGCTACGGCAAGCGGGTGCAGGCGCTCGGCGGCGCGAAGAACCACATGGTCGTACTGCCCGACGCCGATCTCGACCTGGCCGCCGACGCCGCGGTCTCGGCCGGTTTCGGCGCGGCCGGCGAGCGCTGCATGGCGGTCTCGGTCCTGGTCGCGGTGGACCCGGTGGGCGACGAGCTGGTCCAGAAGATCGCGGACCGGATGGCCAAGCTGCGGGTCGGCCCCGGCTGCGCGCCGACCTCCGAGATGGGGCCGCTGGTCACCGCCGCGCACCGGGACAAGGTCACCTCGTACCTCGACGCCGGCCTCAAGTCCGGGGCGAGCCTGGTCGTCGACGGGCGCGAGCACGCGATCGACTCCGCCGAGCAGACCGGCGTGGACACCTCCGGCGGCTACTGGCTCGGCCCGACCCTCTTCGACCACGTGACCTCCGAGATGGAGATCTACACCGACGAGATCTTCGGCCCGGTGCTCAGCGTGGTGCGGGCGAAGTCCTACGACCAGGCGATCGAGCTGATCAACGCCAACCCCTACGGCAACGGCACCGCCATCTTCACCAACGACGGCGGCGCGGCGGCCAGGTTCCGCAACGAGGTCGAGGTCGGCATGGTCGGGATCAACGTGCCGATCCCGGTCCCGGTCGCCTACTTCTCCTTCGGCGGCTGGAAGTCGTCGCTGTTCGGCGACTCGCACGCCTACGGTCCGCAGGGCGTGCACTTTTACACGCGCACCAAGGCGGTCACCCAGCGCTGGCTGGACCCCTCGCACGGCGGGATCAACCTCGGCTTCCCGCAGAACGTCTAGCAGGCCGTCGCAAGGCCGCGCAGGGCCGGCGCCTCTCCGCCGAGACGCTAGCCCTGCCGCGGCTCCACTTGGGACATGATCGCGAGCGGATTGCCGTCCGGGTCCGCGAAGAAGGCCATCCACTCCTCGACGCCGTTCGCGTGCCGGTGGATCAGGTGCGGGGCTCCGGAGAAGATGGCGCCGCGCGCGGTCAGCTCGTCGTACGCGTGCTGAATGTCGGACACGCGGAAGTACAGCAGCGAGGGCGTCCCCGGCTGCGCGCCTGGTTCGGGCGGGCTGATCATCAGCCGGACTCCGCCGCAGTCGTAGAAGGCGAGCTGGCCGAAGGTGTAGAGGTGCTCGAGCCCGAGCGTCTTGCCGTACCAGTCGACCGCCGCGTCGAAGTCGCGCACGTGCCGGGAGATCTGGCCGAGCGGGCCGAGTTCGAGCCGTGCTCCGGGTTCCATCGCGGCGGGTCCTTTCCTCAGGGCGCTGTCTCTCGGCACGCCGCGCCACTGGCGCAACTCGGCGCGGTTGGCCAGGCCGAGCTTCGCGAGGGCGTTCGCGACGTGGAACTTCACGGCGTCCGGGCTCACGCCGCGCAGCCGCGCGATGTGGCGCGTGCTCATCCCGTGGCGCACCGCGTCGACGGTCCGCCACTCAGCGGGGGTCAGCACGTCCGGATGCCGTGGCCTGCCGCGTCGCGACCCGTTGCCGTTCACGGCGCCAGGCTAGCCACGCGGAGGGCGAATTTCCCTCCCCGCGGCCCGCGGGACCAGCCGGGTGAGGGTGTAGTGCCGCAGCACGAGCAGGGCGGCGCCGCACCAGCACAGCGAACCGAGAGTGTCGGAGAGCCAGTGGAAGTTGGACCAGAGCAGCCCGAAGATCGTCATCAGGACGAGCAGCGCCGCACCGGCGGTGACCGTGCGGCTTAGCGCGCGGCGGTGCCGGCTGACCAGTTCCGGGCCGAGCGGGATGACGAAGACGCACAGCAGCAGCGCGCTGGTCCCGTAGCACAGCGTCGCGTCCGCGGTGTGGCCGGAAGGGAAGTAACCGAGTGCCGCGTCACCGAGCACGCTGTGACTAGGACCGGGGCGGTCGATCCACAGCTTGAGCGGGATGACGGTGAGGAGGGCGGCCACGGCTGCCACGGAGACCAACGAGGGCAGCCAGGAGCGGGTGAATCGCACCGCGAGGATGGTGCTGACGAACAGCACCGACAGCGCCATCGTCTGGTCGCCGAGGTCGGCCATCGCGCGCCCCGGCCGCAGCATCCAGGACAGCGACGGGTCGAGCGCGTCGCGCTGTAAGCCATCGCGCAGATGTAGGTCCAACCGGGTGACGGGACCGTGCGACTTGACCTGCCAGAGCAGGAACGCGAAGCCGAGCAGCAGCGCGATCGGGGCGAGCCACCAGCGCACGGAACCACCGGACGAACCAGGACCCCCGGATGGACCAGGACCCCCGGATGGACCGGCGTCGTCGGCGGCCGGCGACGGGGGCGTCGCCGGCAGCGCCGTCGGCTCTGGTCGGGAGTTCGGCGTCTCTTCGAAAGTGCGCTGCATCCCTTCGAGGGTACGCTGCGCGGCTCACCCGGGACGGAGCTTCGGGCTGGCGTGCACAGGTTCTTCACACCGCGCCAGCCACGCGCTACGGCCCGGCCACCGCACCGGAGGACACGGAAGCGAGCCTCGCGGCGAAGACGAGCGCGGCGCCCGCCCGGGGTCGGGGGCGGGCGCCGCGCTGTCGTCCTCGGGCCGCACTCCCGGGGACAGGGCGGTCAGCTCATGGAGTCGAAGGCCTGCTCGATCACGTCCAGGCCTTCACTCAGCAAATCATCGCCGATAACCAGGGGCGGAAGGAAGCGCAGCACGTTGCCGAAAGTGCCGCAGGTGAGTACCACCACACCGGCGGCGTGGCAGAACGCCGCCGCCTTGACCGCGACCTCGGGCGCCGGCTCTAGAGTCCCCGGCTTGACCAGCTCGATCGCGATCATCGCGCCGCGGCCGCGCACCTCGGCGATCTCCGGGTGGCGCTCCGCGAGCGCCCGCAGCCGGCTGGTCATCACCTCGCCGATCTTGCGCGCCCGGCCCGCCAGGTCCTCCGCGCGCATGGTGTCGATCGCGCCGAGGGCCGCGGCGCAGGCCACCGGGTTGCCGCCGTAGGTGCCGCCGAGGCCGCCGGCGTGCGCGGCGTCCATGATCTCGGCGCGGCCGGTCACCGCGGCCAGCGGCAGGCCGCCGGCCAGGCCCTTGGCCGTGGTCACCAGGTCCGGGACCACGCCCTCGTGCTCGCAGGCGAACCAGTCGCCGGTGCGGCAGAAGCCGGTCTGGATCTCGTCCGCGACGAACACGATCCCGTTGTCCCGGCAGAACTGCGCGATGCGCGGCAGGAAGCCGGGCGGCGGCTCGATGAAGCCGCCCTCGCCCTGGATCGGCTCGATGATGACCGCGGCCACGTTCTGCGCGCCGACCTGCTTCTCGATCTGCGAGATCGCCTGCGCGGCGGCTTCCTCGGCGCAGTGCTCCGGGCCGGTCGGCCAGCGCAGCGGGTAGGCCATGGGCACCCGGTAGATCTCCGGGGCGAACGGGCCGAAGCCGTTCTTGTACGGCATGTTCTTCGCGGTCAGCGCCATGGTCAGGTTCGTGCGGCCGTGGTATCCGTGGTCGAAGACGACCACCGCCTGCCGCTTGGTGTAGGCGCGGGCGATCTTGACCGCGTTCTCCACCGCCTCGGCGCCCGAGTTGAACAGCGCGGACTTCTTCGCGTGGTCGCCGGGGGTCAGCTCGGCCAGCGCCTCGCAGACGGCGACGTAGCCCTCGTAGGGCGTGACCATGAAGCAGGTGTGGGTGAACCGCTGCAGCTGCTCGGTCGCGCGCCTGACCACGGCCTCCGCGCTGTTGCCGACGCTGGTCACCGCGATGCCGGAGCCGAAGTCGATCAGCGAGTTGCCGTCCACGTCCTCCAGTACGCCGCCGCCCGCGCGGGTGACGAACACCGGCAGCGTCGTCGACACGCCGAGCGCCACGGTCTCGTTGCGCCGGGCGAACAGCTCGCGCGACCGGGGACCGGGGATCTCGGTCACGAGCCGCCGCTCCTGGGGCAGCGAGGGGCCGCCGACAGGGCGGGAGGAGGTCGTCATCGGGCGGGTGCTCCTTAGGGCTTGCGGCCGGGTAGAAGACAGGCAGGCGAAAAAGGGGCGAGGCTGCTCTCGACGATAACGAAGTAACGCACGGCGGACACCTGGCAGCACGTCGGGGGTTTGCCGGTCACGCTTGTCAGAGTGTCGGTATCCGCCGCGGACGGCTGCGTATGGGTGCGCGGGTCAGTGCGCGACGGTGCGTGGTCGCGGTGTCGTCTCGGCGGGATCGGCGCAGGTCGCTACCATCGTGCGGACGGCTCGTCAGCTCGGGTTCCGCAGGGGCCGGACGCAGAGGGAGAGAGCACAGTGGCGGTGCATGACGGTCCGGTCGTCCCGGCCCAGAGTGCTGGACAGGAAGAGCGTCACGGGCACGGGCACGGCATGCGCGAGGGCTGGTATCCCTGCCCGAGCGGCGCGGCGCAGGTGCGCTACTGGGACGGCACGTCGTGGACCGACCAGACCCGACCCGACCTGCTCGGCTGGGTACACGGCCCGCGCGTCCTCGACCTGCCCGGCGTCTTCGCCTATGGCCGCGACCCCGAAGCCGACGGCTCGGGCCGACCCGGGCCGCTCGACCCCACGCTCTGGCGGCGGGTGCGCAATGCCCTGATCGCGCTGCCGATCCTGTACATCGCGCTGATTCTGCCGGCCGGGTACCTGCTCACCGCGATCGGCCTGTCCGTCGGCGTGGCCCGGATCATCTACCTCGTCGTGCTCGTCGTGATCTGCGGCAGCTACGGCAAATGGCTGATCGCGCTGCGGCATCTGTGGGCCAGGTACCGGCCGGAGGCGAAAACCGCGCCGGCGCCGCCGCCTGCCCGCCCCGACCTGTGGAAGGACCTGCGGCAGGCCGGTTACGACTCGGCCGCGCGCCGCCTCGACGAGGAACTGGCCGAGGGCGAGCTGACCGACGTCGACTACGTACGCGTCGCCCGCGTCGTGCAGCAGTCGGCGCGCTCCGCGCAGTCCGGGGAGAGCCGGGAGCGGCTGCGGCCGGTCGCCGAGCAGATCGAGGAGTACGGCGGCGCGGCGTTCGTGCACGAATCCCGTCAGCGCGACCTGCCGGTTCCCCGGCTGGTTCAGCACGACCTGATAACGGGTCAGGCCCGGCTCGGCGTCGCCGTCGCGACGCCCCGCAACCCGGCGACGCACCAGAACCAATGGTTCGCGCTCGACACCGAGGTGCTGCGCACCTCGATGCTCGTGGTCGGCCCGCCGGGATCCGGCAAGACCCGGTCCTTCGCCCGGCCGATCATCGAGCTGCTCGGCCTGCAGACCCTTGTCGGCCTGGCCTCGGTGGTGGTGATCGACCCGACCGGCTCGGCGTTCGGGCCCGCGGTGCTGCCCGGCTTCTTCGACATCGACATCGACCCGAACCGGCGCCCAGACGCGGCGCCGGACGACCGGTCAAACTGGGGCTTCGACCTGTTCGGCGGCGCGTCGAGCCCGGACGAGGCGGCGGATCGGCTGGCCGGCGCGGTGCTGCCGCCGGAGACCGCGCACCGCGATCCGGCCGCCGACTCGGCCGCCCGCAACGCGCTGTACGCGGTGATCTCCGGCTTCCACGAGCGCGAATCGCGCTACCCGACGCTGCGTGAGCTCATCGACGCGGTGCTGCGCGACAGCCCGGTCCAGCTGCTCAACGAACGGCTGCGGCTGCTCGACCGCCCGGCGTTGATCGACCTCTTCGACGGCCGCTCGCGCCGTTTCTCCATGCGCGAGATCAACCGGCCGACGCGTGTGCGCATCGCCCTGCCCGAGGGCAGCTCGCCGCAGGCAGCGCGCATCCTCGCCCGGCTGGCCATCGCACAGTTCGTACAGGTCGTCGCGGCGCCGGACGCGGATCGCTCGGTGTTCAAGGGCCTGGTCGTGGACGAGGCCGGCCGTTTCGTGGACGAATACGTCGTCCAGGGATTGCAGCGCGCGCGTGCCGCGAACGCCGGGATAGTGCTGCTGACGCAGTCGATGGGCCAGTTCCCCGAGCACCTGCGCTCCGCGGTGTTCACCGGCACCGGCTGCAAGGCGGTATTCGCCGGGGTCGAGCCGCAGGACGCGCGCTACTTCGCCGAGTACTGGGGCACCCAGTGGTCGGCCGAGACCACCGTGACGACCGGCTCGTCCACGACTACCGGCTCCGGACATATCTCCACGCCCGGAGGCAAGAAGGAGAAGTCGGTCATCCAGTCGATCACCGGCAACACCGCGGTGGAGTACTCGCGCTCGGTCGCGACCAGGGCGATCGAGCGGCCGGTCTGGTCGGCCTCGGAGATCATCAACGACGTTCCGACCGGACACGCGCTGATCTCGCTCGCCACTCCGGACGGCATCCGCACGCCCCCGGTTCTGGTGAACCTGCGCGGGTAGAGCGCTGAGGCCGGGCGGGCTGTCAGGTTGCCCGGTCCAGGCCGGAAATCGGCGGCAAGGTGTAGGGCGACGCGCACTGACCGGCCGACCTAGGGTGAAGCGGAAGAGTGCTGTCCTGGCGCAGTGAAGACACACAGCGATGGAGCCGACGATGACTGTTGCGACCGACCCGCGTCCGTTCTGGCTGGCCGGAAGCCCGGCGACCGGCGAGGCGACGCTTGAGGTGACGCGGCCGTACGACGGCTCGCGGCTGGCGGCGGTCTCGCTGCCGACCCGCGCGCAGATCGAGCAGGCGGTCGCGGCGGCCGAGGCGGCGGCCAAGCCGGCCGCCGCCCTGCCCGCGCATGCCCGCGCCGCCGCCCTGGACCATGTCTCCAAGCGCCTCGCCGAGCGCGCCGACGAGATCGCGCGGCTGATCACCGCGGAGAACGGCAAGCCGCTCAAGTGGTCGAAGGGCGAGGTCGGCCGCGCCGTCTCGGTGTTCCGCTGGGCCGCCGAGGAGGCCCGCCGCTTCGCCGGGGAGCTCCAGCGCCTCGACACCGACGCCGCGGCGGCCGGCCGGCTCGCGATCGTGCGCCGCTTCCCCAAGGGCCCGGTGCTCGGCATCGCGCCGTTCAACTTCCCGCTGAACCTGGTCGCGCACAAGGTGGCCCCGGCGATCGCGGTCGGCGCGCCGATCATCCTCAAGCCCGCCCCGGCCACCCCGCTCTCCGCGCTCCTGCTCGGCGAACTGCTGGCCGAGACCGACCTGCCGGCCGGATCCTGGTCGATCCTGCCGGTGCCCAACGACCAGATGGCGGACCTGACCGGCGACCCGCGGCTGCCCGTCATCTCCTTCACCGGCTCCGGCCCGGTCGGGGCGATGATCCAGCAGGCGGCGCCGCACAAGCACATCACGCTGGAGCTCGGCGGGAACGCGGCGGCCGTGGTGCTCGGTGACTACTCGAGCGAGCAGGATCTGGACTGGGCCGCCTCCCGCATCGCCACCTACTCGAACTACCAGGCCGGGCAGTCCTGCATCTCGGTGCAGCGGGTGATCGTGGACCGCTCCGTTTACGACCGGCTGCTGCCCAAGCTGGTCGACGCGGTGGCCGCGCAGAAGACCGGTGACCCGAACGACCCGGCGACCGACGTCGGCCCGATGATCAGCGAGCAGGCGGCGATCCGGGTCGAGCAGTGGGTCGAGGAGGCGGTGGCGGCCGGGGCGAAGGTGCTCGTCGGCGGCACCCGCGAGGTCTCGGCCTATGCCCCGACGGTCATAGTCGACGCCCCGTCAGACGCCAAGGTCGTCTGCGAGGAGGTCTTCGGCCCGGTGCTCGTCGTGCAGCAGGTGGACGACACCGCGGCGGCCTTCGCCGCGGTCAATGACTCGGCCTTCGGGCTGCAGGCCGGCGTGTTCACGCACGACATCCAAGCGGCGTTCCGTGCTCACAGCGAGCTGGAAGTCGGCGGCGTGATCATCGGCGACGCGCCGAGTTACCGCGCCGATCAGATGCCTTACGGCGGTGCGAAGGGCTCAGGCGTCGGGCGAGAGGGCGTCAAGTACGCGATGGACGACTACACCTACGAGCGCGTGATGGTGCTGACCGGCCTCGACCTCTGACAGGCGGTCAGGTAGGTCAGCGGCACCGTTTTTCAGCGGCACTGTTTTTCGGCAGCACTGCCTTAGGCCGAGGTACCGTTCGGCCCCTGCGTCGACCCGTTGGACGGATCCGAGCCGCTGCCTCCCTCGGTGAAGTGGAAATGCCCGGTGGCGATCAGCAGCGCCGCGAGCAGGATCCAGGCCGCGGACAGGATGATTCCGGCGATGGCCAGGCCCCTCCCGGCCTGCCGCGTCTTCGAGGTCTGCACCAGCGCGCCGATGCCGAGCCCGAGCCCGATCAACGGCGTGACGCAGAAGAAGCCGCAGATGCCGAGGACCAGCGACGCGATCGCCATGCCGCTGGTGCCGGGCGGCGGCCCGTACGCGGCCATGCCAGACCCGTACGGACCGGGGCCGTACTGGCCGTAGTTCGACGGGTACGGCATCCCCGGATACTGCGGGTACTGACCACTGGCTGCCTGCGGAGCGCCCCCGTATTGGAAGCCGCCGTACTGGGTCCCCGGCGGCGGAGGAAAGGCGCCCGGCGGGACGAGGGGTTGCTGCGGCGGGTCCGGCTGCGGATCCCAGGGCGACGGGGCCTGTTCAGACACGGCGCGACCCTACCAAGCGGGTGCGGAACAATGGCGCCCATGAGCGAAGCGAGCAGCAGCAGCCTCATCGACCACCCGCGGCGGATCGTCATCCTCGGCTCGACCGGTTCGATCGGCACCCAGGCCGTCGACGTGATCACCCGCAACCCCGGCCGGTTCCGCGTCGTCGCCCTCGCCGCCGGGGGGAAGAACGCCACGCTGCTGGCGCAGCAGGCGCTCGACCTCGAAGTCGAGGTCGTCGCCGTCGCCAGGGCCACCGCCGCGCAGGATCTCCAACTCGCCTTCTACGCCGAGGCGCAGCGCCGCGGCTACCCGACCGGCGGCTACCGGCTGCCGAAGATCGTCACCGGCCCGGACGCCGGGGCCGAGCTGGCCACGCTGGACTGCGACGTGGTGCTCAACGGCATCGACGGCGCCGCCGGGCTGAAGGCCACCCTCGCCGCGCTGCGCAGCGGCCGTACCTTGGCCCTGGCCAACAAGGAGTCCCTGATCATCGGCGGTGACCTGGTCACCTCGCTGGCCAGGCCCGGCCAGATCGTCGCGGTGGACTCCGAGCACTCCGCGCTGGCCCAGTGCCTGCGCGGCGGCACTGCCGACGAGGTGCGCCGGCTGATCGTGACCGCCAGCGGCGGCCCGTTCCGCGGCCGGGCCCGCGAGGAGCTGGCCGACGTGACGCCGCAGCAGGCGCTGGCGCACCCGACCTGGGCGATGGGCCCGCTGGTCACGATCAACTCGGCGACGCTGGTGAATAAGGGCCTTGAGGTCATCGAGGCGCATCTGCTCTACGACATCCCGTTCGACCGGATCGAGGTGGTGGTGCACCCGCAGTCGATCGTGCACTCCATGGTCGAGTTCGCGGACGGCTCCACGATCGCGCAGGCCTCGCCGCCGGACATGCGCATCCCGATCGCGCTGGCCATGGGCTGGCCGCACCGGGTCGCCGACGCCGCCCCGGCCTGCGACTGGACCAAGGCCGCGAGCTGGGAGTTCTTCCCGCTGGACGAGCAGGCCTTCCCGGCCGTGAGCCTGGCCAAGCAGGTCGGAAAGGCCGGCGGCACCTTCCCGGCGGTGTTCAACGGCGCGAACGAGGCGTGCGTCGCGGCGTTCCTGGGCGGGCGGCTGCCGTTCACCGGGATCGTGGACACCATCGCGGCCGTGGTCGCCGAGCACGCCGACCGCGCGCAGTCGGCCGAGGCCGCGACGCTGGAGGCGGTGCTCGAGGCGGACCGCTGGTCCAGGGCCCGCGCCGAAGAGCTCACCGGTTCGGCGGTCAGCGGGTAGGCTCGCAGGAGAAGATCCAGGCCGCGAGCGGTCTGGAACTTTCCCGCTTCCCGCGTACGTCTGTCCGGGAGACACCCGGTTTTGCCGTGTCCGGGTGCGGGGCACGAGACTCGGGTCCGGCAGGTTGCGTGCAGTACCACTCGACGATGAAGGCGGTTTCCCGGCGTGAACGTCCTCGGCGCGCTGCTGTTCGTGGTGGCGCTGCTCATCTCGATCGTGCTGCACGAGGCCGGGCACATGGTGTGCGCGCGCTGGTCCGGCGGCAAGGTCACCGAGTTCTTCGTCGGCTTCGGCACCCGGCTGTGGTCGTTCCGGCGCGGCGAGACCGAGTACGGGATCAAGGCGATCCCGGCCGGCGGCTACGTCAAGATCGTCGGGATGACCGATCTGGACGAGATCGAGCCGGGGGACGAGGACCGCGCGCTCAAGAACAAGCCGGCCCGGATGCGGCTGCTCACCCTCTCCGCCGGGTCGCTGACCCACTTCCTGATCGCGCTGGTGCTGTTCTTCCTCACCCCGATGCTGTTCGGCGTGCAGAAGGCGGACACCGCGCCCAGGGTCGGCCAGGTCGCCGCCTGCCTAACGTCTGACGGCACGCCGCAGGACACCTGCACGGCCGGCGCGAAGCAGTCCCCGGCGGCCGCCGCCGGGCTCGCCACCGGCGACCTGATCACCTCGATCGACGGCAAGCACATCGCGACCTTCGACGACCTGGCCACCGCCCTGCACCGGCTGCCGGCGAATCAGCCCGCGACGATCGAGTACACCGATCCGCAGGGCGTGCGGCGCTCCACCACGATCGTGCCGATCGGCGTGAAATCGGTCACCTACCCCGACGGGCACACCGCCCCCGGCAGCCTGGTCGGGCTGGGCCAGAACGCTTACACCCAGCACGAGAACCCGGTCTCGGCCGCGGCCTACAGCGGGCGGCAGTTCGGCAGCTCGATCGTCGGCACCTTCAAGGGCCTCGGCTCCATCCCGGCCGCGATCCCGAAGCTGTTCACCTCCACCGTCGACCACACCCAGCGCTCCGCGAACTCCCCGGTCGGCGTGGTCGGCATGGCCCAGATCAGCGGCAGCATCATCGGCAAGACCGGCTTCGCCGGCTTCTTCGCCCTGGTCGCGGTCATCAACGTGTTCATCGGCGTGTTCAACCTGCTGCCGATCCTGCCGCTGGACGGCGGGCACATCGCGGTCCTGCTCTACGAGGAGGGCCGCAAGCGGGTCTACCAGCTGCTGCGCCGGCCCGTGCCCGGCCGGGTGGACCTGAACAAGCTGATGCCGGTGGCGTACGCCTTCCTGCTGGTCTTCGTCGGCCTCACCCTGCTGCTGCTGGCGGCGGACATCACCAACCCGATCCGCCTGCCCTCCTAGCCGCGTCGGCCGGGGTGACCCTTTCAGCCCGCGGGATGTGCCGTTCGGCGCACAGCCGGTGAAGATCGGGTGAAGGGGTAGGGACGCCGTGCAATGAGAGCTGTCGATGTGTCGTAGCGTTGCTCTTGTCGCTGATCCATTGACGCAGGAACCACCGTCCCAAGACTGGGGAGAGCCCGAACGATGACCGCCGTTTCCCTCGGTGTTCCGTCCATTCCGGCCAAACCGCTCGCGCCGCGCCGCAAGTCCCGGCAGATCATGGTGGGTAACGTGCCGGTGGGCGGGGATGCGCCGGTCTCGGTGCAGTCGATGACCACGACGCTGACCGCGGATGTCAACGCCACGCTGCAGCAGATCGCGCAGTTGACCGCGGCCGGCTGTCAGATCGTGCGGGTGGCCTGCCCCTCGCAGGACGACGCGGACGCGCTGCCGCAGATCGCCAAGAAGTCGCAGATCCCGGTGATCGCGGACATTCACTTCCAGCCCAAGTACGTGTTCGCGGCGATCGACGCGGGCTGCGCGGCGGTGCGGGTGAACCCCGGTAACATCCGCAAGTTCGATGACCAGGTCGGGGAGATCGCGCGGCGGGCCAAGGCCGCCGGGGTGCCGATCCGGATCGGGGTGAACGCCGGGTCGCTGGACCCGCGGTTGTATGAGAAGTACGGCAAGGCCACCCCGGAGGCGCTGGTGGAGTCCGCGCTGTGGGAGTGCTCGCTGTTCGAGGAGCACGACTTCCGGGACATCAAGATCTCGGTGAAGCACAACGACCCGGTGGTGATGATCCAGGCCTACCGGCTGCTGGCGCAGCAGTGTGACTATCCGCTGCATCTGGGGGTGACCGAGGCCGGTCCGGCGTTTCAGGGCACGATCAAGTCGGCGGTGGCGTTCGGGGCGCTGCTGGCCGAGGGCATCGGCGACACCATCCGGGTTTCCCTCTCGGCGCCTCCCGTGGAGGAGGTGAAGGTCGGCATTCAGATCCTCGAATCGCTCGGGCTACGCCAGCGCGGTCTTGAGATCGTCTCCTGCCCTTCGTGCGGACGCGCGCAGGTGGACGTGTACACCCTGGCCGACCAGGTCTCTGCGGCACTCGACGGGCTCAACGTGCCGCTGCGGGTGGCGGTGATGGGCTGCGTGGTCAACGGACCCGGCGAGGCCCGCGAGGCCGACCTCGGGGTCGCCTCCGGTAACGGCAAGGGCCAGATCTTCGTGCGGGGCGAGGTCATCAAGACCGTGCCGGAGTCGCAGATCGTGGAGACCCTGGTCGAGGAGGCCGTGCGACTGGCCGAGGAGATGGGCGCCGACCTCGGCGACGGCGAGCCCGAAGTGGCGGTCGGCTAGAACCCTGCTTCCCGCGAATCCGACCGGCAGACCCGTGATCAGGTCTCGGTGAAGCCAAGGTTAGGCCGGGTACCGCGTCCGCACTATTTCGCCTCCGGTACTCAGGACCACGAGGCCCTTCCAGGCCGTAGAGTGTGCCTTAAGGGCTACAGGTGAGAGGCGTAGATCGCGCATGAACGTGGTGAGCCGGCTGCTGAGTCCCGCCGCGAGCGCGCGTGTGCTCGACCACAGCGACTTGGACGAGGTCCTGGAGTTGCTGGCCCGCGATCCGATAGACAACGCGTTCATCGGTTCACGGGTCGAGGCGGCGGGCCTCGACCCGTGGCAGCTCGGCGGCGAAATGTGGGGCTACGCGGCCAACGGCCGGCTCACCTCGCTGTGCTTCTCCGGCGCGAACCTCGTGCCGATCAACGCCACGCCGGACGCCGTGCGCGCGTTCGCCGACCGGGCGCGCAAGCAGGGGCGGCGCTGCTCCTCCATCGTCGGCCCCCGCGAACCCACCCTCGACCTGTGGTCCTACCTGGCCCCGCACTGGGACCAGGCGCGCGAGGTACGCCCGAACCAGCCGGTCATGGCGCTGCGCGAACCCTCGGCCACCGTGGCCCCGGACTTCCGGGTCCGGCCGGTGCACCCGGCGCAGCTCGACGTGCTCATGCCCGCCTGCATCGCGATGTTCACCGAGGAGGTCGGCGTCTCGCCGGTGGCCGCGGACGGCGGGCGGATGTACCGCCAACGGGTTGCCGAACTGGTGAACGCCGGCCGCGCCTTCGCCTGGATCGACGGCGGCGAGGTGGTGTTCAAGGCAGAGATCGGCGCGGTGACCCGGGCGGTGTGCCAGATCCAGGGGGTCTGGGTCAATCCGAAGTTCCGCGGCCGGCGCATCTCCGAGGGCGGTATGGCCGCGGTCGTCGAGTACGCGCTGCGCGACTTCGCCCCCGTGGTCTCGCTTTACGTCAACGACTTCAATGCTCCGGCGCGCGCCGCGTACCTGCGGGTCGGCTTCCACGAGGTCTCGGAGTTCGCCTCGGTGCTGTTCTGACCCACGCTGCTTGCTGAGCCGCCGTCAGAGCCTAGGCGCACTTGGCCTCGTGGTCGAGCAGCGCCTGCTTGATGTCGAGCCCGTACAGGAAGCCGCCCAGCGTCCCGTCAGTGCGGACCACGCGGTGGCAGGGCACGAACAGCGCCGTCGGGTTGGTCGCGCACGCGCTGCCCGCCGCCCGGATCGCCCGCGGATTGCCGGCCTTCGCGGCCAGCTGCGTGTAGGTGTACGTGGTTCCGGCCGGGATCCTGCGCAGCTCCTGCCGCGCAGCGGTCCGGAACGGCGCGAAGCCGGGGCGCTCCTTCGTGACGACCTCGTCGATCGCCGACAGGTCGCCCTCGAAGTACTTGCGCACCGCGGCGAGTGCACTGTGGTCGTCGTCGTTGACCGCGACCGAGCCGGGCTCGGCGTCGGCGAGCCGCGCCAGCTGCTCCACCGAGTCGGTGAAGCCGGCCGCATGCACGACGTCCCCGGCCACGAGCACCGTGAACGGACCGAGCGGAGTGGCGGTCTGATGCGCTGTCAGGTCAGTCATGAGCTTGGTTTCCTCTCCGGTGCGGGAAGATCGCACGCTTCGAGTCTGCCGCACCGCGCGAGCCGTCACTGGCGGGTTTCGGACATGGCAATGCGCGCCCTAGCTGCCGCCGGGAACGCCCGTACCCGCCGGGTTCAGTTCCCCAGCAGCCGCTGCCGCCAGTACGTGAACGACGACTCCGGATCGCCGGTATACGCCCACGGTACCCGCGTCACGTGGTTGCCGATCGCCTGGATCACCGGCCGCGCGTCATTGTGCCGGTCGGCGTAGATCAGCGCGTGCGCCAGGTAGTTCAGGTCCGCCTTGGCCTGCGCGTGCTGCCGCTCCTGCCGCCGGAACCACCGCTCGAGGATCCGGTCCAGATCCAGCCCGACCTGGTCCTCGGTCCACATCATGTCCAGTCCGGCCCGCATCGTGGCCCGCTTGTCCGCGGAGTGCGCCCGATACGACTCGGCGTGCGCCACCAGCGGCAGCACGGCGAGCGGCGAACCGACCGGCGCTTCTCCGGCGAGCCAGTAGGCGAAGTCGTACATCTCGGCGTGCGAGCCGTGCCAGGCCGCGAAGAGGTAGATCAGGGTCTGGTGGTGGCCCTCGCGGTTCCACGGGTCGCGCTCACGCATCCCGTGCCAGCGCGCCCAGAACTCGTCGCGATTCACGCCCTGCGCCCGCGCCAGCGTGATCAGGCTGATCCACGGCATCGGGTCCTTCGGCGAGAGCGACGCGGCCCGGCGGCACAAGTCCTCGACGTCTTGCGCGGTTTTGTTGGTGCCCGTGTCACGCACCTGGGCTCGTGCCCGCACCAGCCGGACCACCTCGACGTGCGCCTGCAACGTCAGGGCGTCCGGGTTGTGCGGGTCGAGCGCGAGCCAGCGCTCCAGCCAGGCGCTCGCCGCGGTCGTGTCGGCGAGCACCTTGATCCGGTGGGCGCGCCGGTCCCAGTTGCGGCGAGTGTCTTCGAGCAGGTCGCGGGCCGGTTCCCAGCGGCCCTGGGCCAGTTCGTCGCGGGCCTCGGCGAGATCGAGGTCGTCGAACGCGGGATCGAAGGAGGCCTTGAACGCCTTGGACCTAAACACCGCCATGGCAGCGCAATGTAGTGGTCAAGTAGCTCCCACGGCATTAATGCGACCGAACTGTGTCCGACGGCCCGATATTCTCGTGACGGGCTGTAGTACAACAGCCCGCAAGCACCCGTTACCGCCCCTGTTTCCGAGCCCGATCCACCCCCTCTTCCGCTAGGAGCGCCGCAGTGATCTCGCGCATGTCCACGCTCTTTCTCCGGACCCTCCGCGACGATCCGGCGGACGCGGAGGTGCCGAGCCACAAGCTGCTGGTGCGCGCCGGCTACGTGCGCCGCGTCGGGCCCGGCATCTACTCCTGGCTGCCGCTGGGCAAGCGGGTGCTGGACAACATCGCGCGCGTGGTGAAGGAGGAGATGGACCGCTTCGGCGCGCAGGAGGTCCAGTTCCCCGCGCTGCTGCCGCGCGAGTACTACGAGGCGACCGGCCGCTGGACCGAGTACGGGGCGAACCTGTTCCGGCTCAAGGACCGCAAGGGCGCGGACTACCTGCTCGGCCCGACCCACGAGGAGATGTTCACCCTCATGGTCAAGGGCGAGTACTCCTCCTACAAGGACCTGCCGGTCAATCTGTACCAGATCCAGACCAAGTACCGGGACGAGGCCCGGCCGCGCGCCGGTATCCTGCGCGGCCGCGAGTTCCTGATGAAGGACTCGTACTCCTTCGACCTGGACGACGAGGGACTGAAGCGCTCCTACGAGCTGCACCGCGAGGCGTACATCCGGATCTTCGACCGGCTCGGCCTCGACTACCGGATCGTGTCGGCCATGTCCGGCGCCATGGGCGGTTCGGCCTCGGAGGAGTTCCTGGCCCCCGCGCCCACCGGCGAGGACACCTTCGTCTCCTGCACGAACTGCGACTACGCGGCCAACACCGAAGCGGTCGAGGGACGGCCGGGCGCCGCGCTCGACGCCTCGGCCGAGCCCCCGCTCAAGGCCTACGACACTCCCGACACCCCGACGATCGACTCGCTCGTCGAGTTCTTCAACGGGCTGGACATCGGCCGGACGATCACGGCCGCGGACACCCTGAAGAACGTCGTGGTCAAGCTGCGCCACCCCGGCGTGAAGGAGCCGGAGATCCTGGTCGTGGGCGTGCCCGGCGACCGCGAGGTGGACCTCAAGCGCCTGGAGGCGGCGGTCTCGCCGGCCGAGGTCGAGCTGTTCGAGGCCGAGGACTTCGCAAAGCACCCGGCGCTCGTGCGCGGCTACATCGGTCCACAAGGCCTGGCCAAGGCCGGATACACGTACAAGGTGGATCCGCTCGTCGTGCCCGGCTCCTCGTGGATCACCGGCGCGAACGAGAACGGCAAGCACGCCGCGCACGTGGTCTACGGCCGCGACTTCACCCCGGAGGGCACCATCGGCGCGGCCGAGGTGCGCGCCGGTGACCCGTGCCCGCGCTGCGGCCACGCGCTGTCCATCGACCGCGGCATCGAGATCGGGCATATCTTCCAGCTCGGCCGCAAGTACGCCGACGCCTTCGAGCTTGACGTGCTCGGTCCGGACGGCAAGCCGGTACGCGTGACCATGGGCTCCTACGGCATCGGGATCTCGCGCGCGGTGGCGGCGATCGCCGAGCAGAAGCACGACGAGCTCGGCCTGGTCTGGCCGCGCGAGATCGCTCCCGCGGACGTGCACCTGGTGGCCACCGGCAAGGACGACTCGGTGTTCGAGGCGGCCGCGACCCTGGCCACCGAGCTGGACAACGCCGGCGTGCGGGTGCTGTTCGATGACCGGCGCGGAGTCTCGCCGGGCGTGAAGTTCAAGGACGCGGAGCTGATCGGCGTGCCGACGATCGTCGTGGTCGGCAAGGGCCTGGCCGACGGCGTCGTCGAGGTGCGCGATCGGGCCAGCGGCGAGCGCCAGGACGTGCCGGTCGCCGAGGCTGCGGCGCGGGTGCGGGCGCTGGCGGGCTGAGCGTACGGCGGGCGTCGTTCGCGGCGCCCGCCGCCCACGGGAAGCCGGCTTCAAGAGCGACCGAGGGCTGGGACCGGACTCTCGTCTCTCGGTCGCTCTTACCCGATTGGATCGACCTGGACTTCTCCTGCCGCCGGACCGACTACCCTGGTAGGCGACAGAACGCAAGACCAGACCCCACATCCGTCGAGGAGCCGACCCCGATGAGCCCGACCGCGCCGCCCAGGCTCGACCGGCAGAAGCTGCGCGCATTCTTGGAGCCGGTGGTCGAGCGGGCCGGCGCGGAGCTCGAGGACCTGACCGAGCAGCGGGCCGGGTCGCGTCGGCTGATCCGCGTGGTGGTGGACCGGGACGGCGGCGTCTCGATGGATGACGTCGCCGACGTGACGCGTGCGGTCTCCGAGGCCCTCGACGGCTATGCCGCGATGGGCGAGGCCGCGTACGTGCTCGAAGTCACCTCGCCCGGGATCGACCGGCCGCTGACCGAGCCGCGGCACTGGCGGCGCGCGCGGGGCCGGCTGGTCAAGGCGACGCTCAAAGCGGGCGGCGAGGTGGAAGGACGAGTATCCGCCTCGGACGAGCACGGGGTGACGCTGCTGGTCGGGGAGCGCGACAAGGAGCGGGTCCTGCCCTACGGCGAGATCGCCAAGGCGCGGATGCAGGTCGAGTTCAACCGGGCCGCCGAGGACGCGGACGATTCGGCGCTTGACGACGAATCGGATGAAGACGCGCGCTCCGACGATGAGCTTGACGACGAGAGCTGATTGAGGACGCGATGGACATCGACATGCGGGCGCTGCGCGACCTGGCGCAGGACAAGGAGATCTCACTCGAACGGCTCTTCGAGGCCATCGAGCAGGCGCTGCTGCTCGCGTACGAGCGGACCGAGGGCGCCTATCAGCGGGCCAGGGTCGTGCTCGACCGCAAGACCGGGCACGTCGCGGTGTGGGCCACCGAGACCGACGAGGAGGGCCGGCCCTCCGGTCCCGAGTTCGAGCACACTCCCGGCGGCTTCGGCCGGATCGCCGCATCCACCGCGCGCCAGGTCATCGCGCAGCGGCTGCGCGAGGCCGCCGACGAGGCGGTCTTCCGTGACTTCGCGGCCCGCGAGGGCGACCTGATCACCGGCAAGGTCCAGCAGGGCGACGACCCGCGCAATGTGCTGGTCGAGATCGACTCGGGCAAGAAGGAGAGCTTCGAGGCGCTGCTGCCCGCCCCCGAGCAGGTGCCCGGGGAGCGGTACGAGCACGGCACTCGGATCAAGTGCCTCGTCGTCGCGGTACGCCGGGGCCAGCGCGGACCGCAGGTCACGCTGTCGCGCACGCACCCGAACCTGGTGCGCCGCCTGTTCGCGCTCGAAGTGCCCGAGGTCGCGGACGGCACCGTGGAGATCGCGGCGGTGGCCCGCGAGGCCGGGCACCGGACGAAGATCGCGGTGCGTTCCACCAAACCGGGAGTGAACGCCAAGGGAGCGTGCATCGGACCGGTCGGCGCCCGGGTGCGCAACGTCATGAACGAACTGCACGGCGAGAAGATCGACATCGTGGACTGGTCCGACGACCCGGAGCGCCTGGTCGCCTCCGCGCTCTCGCCGGCCAAGGTCACCAAGGTGCGCATCGTGGACCCGGAGACCAAGTCCGCGCAGGTCACCGTGCCCGACTACCAGCTCTCCCTGGCGATCGGCAAGGAAGGGCAGAACGCCCGGCTGGCCGCGCGGCTGACCGGCTGGCGGATCGACATCCACTCCGACGCCGAGCAGCAGCCGGCCGGCTGATCGGCGCCCAACGGGCCGCGCGCGCGTCGAGGAGCGCTCGCGCGCGGCCGGTGCCCCCTGCCCGGACGGCGGTAACGGGGGAGCGGGCGCACTGATCGTGGGGGTAAGATAGAACGTGACTGGCCTGCCGACAGACCCGGGAGAGCGCGGCGCGCCGACGCGTACCTGCGTTGGTTGCCGTGTCCGGGATGCGCAGGAACGGCTGCTCCGTCTCGTCGCCGGAGAGGGCGAGGTTCTGCCCGATCCGCGTCGGCGCCTTCCGGGCCGCGGTGCCTATCTGCACCCGCGGCTCGCGTGTCTCGCCCTCGCCGAGCGCAAGCGGGCTTTCCCGCGGGCCTTCCGCCTGCCGGGACCGCTCGCGGTCGAACGGGTGCGCGCGCGGCTGGAGGCGTCCGAGGCGGGCGCGGAGTAAATCCGCTGCCCGCTCCGTTACAGGCGCAGCAGGCGAGTTGTCCGAAGCACTGTCAAATAGCAATGCCGAACAACAGGGATCGCTACGACGCGAAAGCGGGTCGAGAAACACGATGAGCACGCGATGAGCACCCAGCAATGAGCACGCCCATGCTGTGATACCGACGGTCGCGCGGACAAGACGCGGGCCGAGACAGGAGTGAAGTGGCCAAGGTCCGGGTCTATGAACTCGCCAAGGAGATGGGTGTTGAGAGCAAGGTCATCATGGCCAAGCTCCAAGACCTCGGTGAGTTCGTTCGTTCAGCCTCCTCTACGGTGGAGGCTCCGGTCGTTCGTAAGTTGAAGGATTCCTTCGACGGCGGGGGCAAGGCCTCCGCGTCGGGTGGTGGCTCCGGCACCGCCACCGCGCCGCGTCCCGGCGCCCCCAAGCCAGGCCCGCGTCCGGGTCCGGCTCCGATGACCCAGTCGCCCAAGCCCGCGCCGACGGCCGCCAAGCCGGCCGCGCGCCCGGCGGCGCCGGCACCGAACGGCAGCGCGGCCCCCGCGGCCCCTGCCCCGCAGACTTCCCAGAGCCCGGCGACGCAGGGTCCGGCGACCCAGAGCCCGCGTCCCGGCGCGCCCAGGCCCGCCGCGCCGCGTCCGGCCGCCCCGTCCTTCGAGGCCCCGACCGGCCCCGCCGCCCCGGCCCAGCCGAGCGCGCCCGGCCCGCAGGGTGGTGCGCCCCAGGGCGGCGCACCGAACCGCCCCGCGGGCCCCGGCCCCCGGCCCGCCCCGCGTCCGTCGGGCGACCGCTCCGGCGCGCCCCGTCCCGGCGGCGGAGCCCCGCGTCCCGGCGCCCCGCGTCCGGCCGGCCCGCGCCCCGGCAACAACCCCTTCACCTCCGGCTCGACCGGCATGCCGCGTCCCGGCGCGCCGCGTCCGGCTGGTGGAGAGCGCGACCGCGATCGTGACCGCGACAGGGACCGCGACCGCAGCCCGCGCGGCGACGCTCCGGGCGGTCCGCGTCCGGGTATGCCGCCGCGTCCCGCCGCCCCGCGCGGCGACCGCACCGGCGGCGCCCCCGGCGGTCCGCGTCCGAACCCGGGCATGATGCCCAACCGGCCTTCTCCCAGCCCCCGCCCCGGCGGCGGTCCGGGCGGCGGCGGCCGTCCCGGCGGTCCGGGTGCCCGTGGCGGCGCTCCGGGCGGTCCGCGCCCGGCCGGCGGTGCCCCGCGCACCGGCGGTCCGCGTCCCGGTCCCGGTGCGGGCTTCGGCCCGCGTCCCGGCGGCGGCGCTCCCGGTGGCGGCGGCCCCGGCGGTGGCGGCGGCTTCGGCGGCCGTCCCGGTGGTGGCGGCGGCGCCGGTCGCGGTGGTCGCGGTTCCGGCACGCAGGGCGCGTTCGGCCGTCCCGGCGGTCGCGGCCCGGCCCGTGGCCGCAAGTCGAAGAAGCAGCGGCGTCAAGAGTTCGACAACATGCAGGCCCCGTCGATGGGCGGCGCGCTGCTGCCCCGCGGCAACGGGCAGGTCGTCCGGCTGACCCGCGGTTCGTCCCTGATGGACCTCGCGGAGAAGATCGGCGCCAACCCGGCGGCCCTGGTGCAGGCGGCCTTCGCCATCGGCGAGATGGTCACCGCGACCCAGTCGGTCAACGAGGAGATCCTGCAGCTGATCGGCTCCGAGATCGGCTTCGAGATCCAGATCGTCTCGCCCGAGGAGGAGGACCGCGAGCTGCTCGAGTCCTTCGACATCGAGTTCGGCGACAACGAGGGCGGCGAGGACGACCTGGTGGCGCGTCCGCCGGTGGTCACCGTCATGGGCCACGTCGACCACGGTAAGACCCGCCTGCTCGACGCGATCCGCAAGTCCAACGTGGTCGCGGGCGAGGCCGGCGGCATCACCCAGCACATCGGCGCCTACCAGGTCAAGGCCGAGGTCGGCGGCGAGGAGCGGAAGATCACCTTCATCGACACCCCGGGTCACGAGGCGTTCACCGCCATGCGTGCCCGAGGCGCCAAGGTGACCGACATCGCGGTGCTCGTGGTGGCGGCCGACGACGGCGTGAAGCCGCAGACCATCGAGGCGCTCAACCACGCCAAGGCGGCCGAGGTGCCGATCGTGGTCGCGGTCAACAAGATCGACAAGGAGGGCGCGGACCCGCAGAAGGTGCGCGGCCAGCTCACCGAGTACGGCCTGGTCGCCGAGGAGTACGGCGGCGACACGATGTTCGTGGACATCTCCGCCCGCGAGAACATCGGCATCCAGGAGCTGCTCGAGGCGATCGTGCTGACCGCGGACGCGTCGCTGGACCTGCGCGCGAACCCGAACCAGAACGCCGAGGGCGTGGCGATCGAGGCGCACCTCGACCGCGGCCGCGGCGCCGTGGCCACTGTGCTGGTGCAGCGCGGCTCGCTGCGGGTCGGCGACACCATCGTGGTCGGCGACGCGCACGGCCGGGTGCGGGCCATGCTCGACGAGAACGGCAACAACGTCGAGGTGGCCGACCCGTCCCGTCCGGTGCAGGTGCTCGGCATGACCTCGGTGCCCGGGGCCGGCGACACCTTCCTGGTGGTCGAGGAGGACCGGGTCGCCCGGCAGATCGCCGAGCGGCGCGCCGCCCGCGACCGCAACGCGCTGCTGTCCAAGCGGCGGGTGCGCGTCTCCATGGAGGACATCGGCAGCGCCTTCGCGGCCGGCGACATCCAGCAGCTCAACCTCATCATCAAGGGTGACGTCTCCGGTTCGGTGGAGGCCCTCGAGGACGCGCTGCTCAAGCTGGACGTCGGCGCGGAAGTCGACCTGCGGATCATCCACCGCGGCGTCGGCGCGATCACCGAGTCCGACGTGGACCTGGCGCTCACCAGCGACACCATCATCATCGGCTTCAACGTGCGGGCGGACGGCCGGGCCAAGGCCAAGGCCGACCGCGAGGGCGTGGAGATCCGGTACTACTCGGTCATCTACCAGGCGATCGAGGAGATGGAGGCGGCGCTCAAGGGCATGCTGAAGCCGGAGTACGAGGAGGTGCAGCTGGGCACCGCGGAGATCCGCGAGGTCTTCCGCTCCTCCAAGTTCGGCAACATCGCCGGCTGCCTGGTGCGCTCGGGTCTCATCCGCCGCAACGCCAAGGCCCGGCTCATCCGGGACGGCGCGGTGGTGGCCGAGAACCTCAGCATCGAGTCGCTGCGCCGGTTCAAGGACGACGCCACCGAGGTCCGCGAGGGCTTCGAGTGCGGTATCGGCCTCGGCTCGTTCAACAACATCCAGGTCGACGACGTGATCGAGACCTACGAGATGCGGGAGAAGCCCCGCGTCTGATCCGCGGCGGGTGCCCGGGATCGCGCCGCACTGAATGCACAGTGCGGCGCGATCCCGGGCACCGCTCGGTTGATCGACCGATCAGTTGATCGGCCAGCCGTTTCATCGTTCTGACACAACCTCACCTCCCCTGGGCCGGGCTGGCCCTGATGTCACTGGTGTTCACCGGAACCCTGACCCTCGACCTGCTGCTCGGCGACGTTCACTCGCTCAAGGAGAAACGCGGGTTGATCCGGCCGGTGCTGGCCGAGCTGAGCCGCCGCCCCGCCGTCGCGGCCGCCGAGGTCGGCGCCCAGGACCTGCACCGCCGGGCCATTTTGGGCGTCGCCGTCGTGGCGGGCTCGCATCAACGGGTGGTGGAGCTGTTGGATGACTGTGAGGGCGCGGTGGCCTGGCGGCCCGAGTTCGAGCTGCTGTCCGTGCGCCGCCGCGTCCGCAGCGATGAAGACGACTGACGCACGCAACCACCAGACCGGCGGGGTGGACGAGACACCGCCGGACCGGCGCAGAGGACAGGAGCGGGAAGATGGCGAACAACACCGCGCGCGCGGCCAAGCTGGCCGACCGGATCAAGGTGGTGGTGGCCGAGACGCTCAAGACCCGGATCAAGGACCCGAGGCTCGGCTTCGTCACCATCACCGACGCCCGGATCACCGGGGACCTGCGCGAGGCGACCGTCTTCTACACGGTCTTCGGGGACGAGACGGAGCGCTCGGAGTCCGCGGCGGCGCTGGAGTCGGCCAAGGGGATCCTGCGCAGCGAGGTCGGCCGGCAGACCGGGGTGAAGTTCACCCCGACCCTGGCCTTCGTCGCCGACGCCATTCCGGAAGGCGCCAAGCAGATCGACGAGCTGCTGGCGCGCGCGGCCGCCGCCGACGCCAAGGTGCATGAGGTGGCCAAGGAGGCAAAGTACGCCGGCGACGCCGATCCGTACCGCGCGCCGCGTGCCGCCGAGGACGAGGACGAGGAAGACGCCGGGGACGAGTGAATCGCGCCGGGTGAGCAGGGCGGATGAGCAGTAGGGGCGGAGCACACTTTGACGCGTGACGCAGCGCGCCCAGCGCCGCCGGACGGCCTGGTCGTCGTCGACAAGCCGGCCGGCTGGACCTCGCACGACGTGGTCGGGCGGATGCGCCGACTGGCCGGAACCCGCCGCGTCGGGCACGCCGGGACGCTCGACCCCATGGCCACCGGCGTGCTCGTGCTCGGCATAGAGAAGGCGACCCGGCTGCTCGGGCACCTCGCCCTGACCCGCAAGGTGTACGAAGCGACGATCCGGCTCGGCCAGACGACCGTGACGGACGACGCGGAGGGCGAGGTGACCGCGGCGGCCCCGACCGGGCATCTGGCGGACGCCGACGTGCTCGCCGCGGTGAGCCCGCTCACCGGCGAGATCATGCAGGTGCCTTCGTCGGTGTCGGCGATCAAGGTCAACGGTGTGCGGTCGTACGCGCGGGTGCGGTCGGGCGACGAGGTGAAGCTCGCCGCACGGCCGGTGACCGTGTATGAGTTCACGGTCCGTCAGATCCGGCGCGTCGAAGCGGCCGAGGGGCTGGGTGTCGTCGACCTCGATGTCACGGTCGCCTGCTCCAGCGGGACCTATATCCGGGCGCTGGCCCGGGATCTCGGCGCGTCTCTCGGCGTCGGCGGGCATCTGACGGCCCTGCGACGCACCCAGGTGGGCCCGTACGGGCTCGCACAGGCCCATACGCTCGACGAACTGGCCGCGGTGGCAGCGCAGGCCGAGGCGCTACCCGTGCTGTCTCTGGCGGCCGCTGCGGCGGTCGCCTTCCCCCGCTACGACGTGGACGGCGAGCAGGCGAAGACGATCGCGCACGGCGGCTTCCTGCCCTCGCCCGGCCTGGGCGAGGGGCCGATCGCGGTCTTCGGCCCGGACGGCGCGTTCCTCGCGCTGGTCGAGGAACGCGGCGAGCGGGCCAAGCCGATTGCGGTCTTCGTTTAAGAAGACTTTCGGCTACTGCTTTCGGCTACTGCGACGGGTTCGACCACGGGTCGGTGGGCGGATCCTGCGGCACCTGCGGGCCGCCCGGTTGTCCGGGGGCGGGCGGTGTGGGCTGCTGGCCGGGCATCCCGTACTGATACGGGTACGGATACGGCGCGCCAGGCACGCCGAACTGCGGCGGCTTGAAGTACGGACCCGACTGCTTGTTCCACAGCAGGATGATCGTGGCCAGCCCGACGAGCCAGGTGATGATGCCGAGGGCGACGCCGATCCCGGAGGCCTTCTGCGCCGAGAACGGCCCGGAGCCGCCGGCCGAGGCCGCGAGCAGGCCGATGACGCTCAAGCAGCTGATGCCGAAGAACACCGTGGAGGTGATGCGCGCCCAGTTGCGTCCGTTGCGGTTCGCGAACGCCATCCAGACCCACAGCCCGACCTCGATCAAGCCGAACACCGCGGCGAAGGCGACGCCGGCGTGCACCGCGGTGTCCACTTTGGCGCTGGAGTAGTCCGGGTGCTGGTTACGGATTGTGTCCCGGATCGTGGAGGTCTGGGTGAGCCCGATGATCGCCGAGATCAGCGTCAGCCCGGCGCCGGCCAGCATGAGGTAGAAGGCGTTCTGCACGGTCCGCGGGATGGGCGGTTTGGCAGGCATCCCGGTCTGACCGGGATACTGGGGATAAGCCGGGGGCGGTCCCGGCTGCGGGTAGGCCATGACGACGGGGTTCCCCTCCTGTTTACAGTGCGTGCGGTCGAACATCGTAAACGCCCGGTCCGACGGGCGACAGGGGCGGCCGGTGCGGATCGCTCACGGCGATCTGGCAAGGTTGGACAGCGACGGGTTCGAACTGGAGGAGTGACGGTCCATGGAGCGCTGGCACGGCTTGTCCGAGGTGCCCCCCGGCTGGGGCGTGCCCGGCGGCTGCGTCGTCACCGTCGGCTTCTTCGACGGTGTCCACAAGGGCCATCAGCGGGTTGTGCGCCGCGCGGTCGAACTTGCCAGGCAGCGCGGGGCCGCGGCCGTCGCGCTGACCTTCGATCCGCATCCGAGCGAGGTCGTACGCCCCGGTACCCATCCGCCGCTGCTCTCAACCCCGGCGCACCGGATGGATTTGATGCAGGCTCTCGGCGTGGACGCGGTGCTGGTGCTCCCGTTCACCCTGGAACTTTCGAAGCTGACGCCGGAGGAGTTCGTCCAGCAGGTGCTGGTCGATCGGCTGCACGTGATCGCCGTGGTGGTCGGCCAGAACTTCCGCTTCGGACACCGCGCGGCCGGAACCGTGGAAACCCTGGCCGAGCTGGGCGAGCGCTACGGCTTCAGCGCCGAAGGGCTTTCGCTGGCCGCGCCCGACGAGAACGGGGAGGCGGGCACCGAGCCGCGCTTCTCCTCTACCGACGTGCGCCGGATGGTGCTGGCCGGGGACGTGGAGACCGCCGCGCGGCGGCTCGGGCGGCCGCACCGGGTCGAGGGAACGGTCGTGCGCGGGGCGCAGCGCGGCCGCGAGATGGGCTTCCCGACCGCGAACGTGGACACTCCGCCGCACACCGCGATCCCGGCCGACGGGGTGTACGCGGGCTGGCTGGTCGTGGACGGGGACCCGCTGCCCGCCGCGATCTCGGTCGGCACGAATCCGACCTTTGACGGAACCGAGCGCACCGTGGAGGCCTACGCGATCGGCCGCACGGATCTGGAGCTGTACGACAAGTACGTCGCCGTCGACTTCCTGGCCCGGCTGCGCGGCCAGGAGCGGTTCGACTCGATGGAAGAGCTCATCAAGCGGATGAACACGGACGTCGAGGAGGCGCAGCAGTTGCTGGCCGCCGCGACGCGGTCCTGAGCCGACAGCTGTCAGGCGATCGCGAGGAAGCGGTCGAGCACCCGGCAGCCGAAGTCGAGGGCTGAGATCGGCACCCGCTCGTCCACGCCGTGGAACATCGCGGCGAAGTCGAGGTCAGGGGTCAGCCGCAGCGGGACGAAGCCGTAGCCGCGCATCCCGCCCTTCCCGGAGCGGTCCAGCGACGCGAAGGTCTTGTTGTCGGTGCCGGCCGACAGGCAGTAGGGCACGGTGCGCGCGGCCGGGTCCTCGGCGCGCAGCGCTTCGAGCATCGCGTCGACGATCGGAGCGCCGAAGGGTGCCTCGACGGAACGGTCGTGGTGGATCGCCTCGCGGGTCACGCCGGGCCCGGCCAGCTCGTCGATCGCGGCCAGGAACTCCTCCTCGCCGCCGGGCAGGAAGCGCCCGTCGATCACGGCCGAGGCGCGCTCGGGGATGACGTTGCTCTTGTATCCGCCTTCGAGCATGGTCGGATTCGCGGTGTGGCGCAGGGTCGCGCCGACGAAGCGGGCCAGCGGGCCGAGCCGCTCGACCGCGGCCTCGGGGTCGGCGGGATCGAACGGGACGCCCAGGGCGTCGCAGACCTCGGTCAGGAAGTCGCGGACGGTCGGGATCAGCGTGGTGGGGAAGCGGTGCTCGCCGATGCGGGCGACGGCCGCGGCGATCGTGGTGATCGCGTTCTCATCGTTGAGCATCGAGCCGTGCCCGGCGCGGCCGCGCGCGGTGAGCCGCATCCAGGACAGGCCCTTCTGCGCGGTCTCGATCAGGTACAGGCGCAGGTCGGGGGAGACCTCGTAGGAGTAGCCGCCGACCTCGCTGATCGCCTCGGTGCAGCCGTCGAACAGCTCCGGGTGCTTCGCGGCCAGGAACTTCGCCCCCTGATTGCCGCCGGCCTCCTCGTCGGCGAGGAAGGCGAGCACCACGTCGCGGCGCGGCCGGCGGCCCTCGCGCACCATGCGCCGCACGACGGCGAGCGTCATCGCGTCCATGTTCTTCATGTCCACGGCCCCGCGGCCCCAGACCAGGCCGTCGCGCACCTCGCCGGCGAAGGGCGGCACCGACCAGTCGGCGGCGTCGGCCGGCACGACGTCGAGGTGCCCGTGCAGCAGCAGCGCGTCCGCGGAGGGATCGCTGCCCTCGAAGCGCGCGACGACCGATGCGCGTCCGGGCTCGGACTCGAAGATCCGCGGCTCGAACCCCGCCTCGGCGAGCCGTTCGGCGACGTACTCGGCGGCGGGCCGCTCAGGCTCGACCGGATTCGACGTGTCGATCCGGATCAGGTCGGTCAGCAGGCCGACCACCTCGCCATAGGACGCTTCGTCGGGGTGCATGTCCATGGCCACCACCGTACCCAAGCCGATCACCTCACGCCGAACCCATTGCGGCGGGTGCGGCGGATCCGGTGGGTACGGCGCGTGTGGTGGGTGCGGTGGGTGCGGTGGATACGGCGGATCCGGTGGCTACGGCTGATCCGGTGGATACGGCGGATCCGGCAGGCTACCGGGTGCGCTCCCCGAATCCCTGCGCGACGTTCGCGGCCAGTTCCAGGTACGCGTCCGCGGTGGCCGGGCGCAGCATCTCCAGGTCTATCTCGGCACCGGTGCCCAGGTGCGGGTCGAACGGGATCGGCACCACGGCGCGGCAGCGCGCGGCGAAGTGGGTGATCAGCTGGTTCAGGTCGAATTCCTTGGCGGACGGCCGCACCCCGGAAATCACGGTGACCGCGCGGGAGACCAGGTCCTGGTACCCGTGCGCGATCAGCCAGTCGAGAGTCGTCGAGGCGGAGTTCCCACCGTCCACCGAAGGGGTGGAGACCACGATGAGCTGGTCGGCCAGCTGCAGCACGCCGCGCATCGCGGAGTACAGCAGGCCGGTGCCCGAGTCGGTGAGGATGATCGAGTACTGACGCTGCAGCGCGCCGATGATGCGGCGGTAGTCCTCGTCGTTGAACGTGGTGGAAACGGCCGGGTCGACGTCGTTGGCCAGGATCTCCAGGCGGCTGGGGGCCTGCGAGGTGTAGCGGCGCATGTCCACGTAGCTCTGGATCGAGGGCAGCGCCTGCAGCATGTCGCGGATGGTGGCCCCGGTCTCCCGGCGCACTCGGCGGCCAAGGGTGCCGGCGTCGGGGTTGGCGTCGACGGCGATGACCCGGTCGCCGCGATTCCAGGCGAGCGTAGCGCCGAGTGCGGTGGTGGTCGTGGTCTTGCCGACACCGCCCTTGAGCGAGATGACCGCGATGCGATGGCAGCCGAGTAGCGGAGTGCGCACGCGTTCGAGCAGTTCCATGCGGTGTGCTTCCGCCTTGCCGGGGGCTGGCTTGATCAGGCCGCCGGTGGCCGAGCGCACGGTCTTGCGCCAGCCGGTGCGGGCGACCGGCTCGGCCTTGCGCACGAGACGGTCGGAGGTGAGGTCCTGCGAGGCCTGGAGCCCGAGGGGGAGCCCGGCGCCGGGAATAGGGGCTTGCGGCTGACCGGTGTAGCCGCCGGGCCGCTGGCCGTACGGGTTCTGACCTGGTTGCGTCGGGTGCGGGGGCTGATACGCGGTGGGCGCCGTCGTGCCGGTCGGGGGCTGGTACTGGCCGTATTGCGGCGGCTGGTACTGCGGGTGCTGCTGTTGTGGCGACTGTGGGTTGTGCGGCGGTTGGAGCTGTGGCTGGTGCTGCCCTGGTGGCAGCGGCTGGTATGACGCAGGCGGCTGCGGGGGCTGGATCGGCTGCGCAGCCGGGGCGCCAGGGTTTTGGGCGTTGGGAGCCTGAGGGTTCTGAGAGGGTGGTGCCCACACGTTGTTGGGTGGCCCGGGTGGCGTGTCCGGGTTGGTGGTCGCCGGGACGTTAGGCACACGCGGAATAAGCTGCGTGGACGGCGGAACGTTGATCGGCGCGGGAGTCACCGGGGCCGGGGGTAGGGGCGCTGGAGGGCGTGGCGATTGGAGCTGCGCCGACTGCGCCGACTGCGGTGACTGTGGTGATTGCGGTGGTTGCGGCTGGCCGACTTGGGACTGCCCGGGCTGTGGCCGCGGCGCCTGAAATTGTCCGTGTTGCGGCTGGCCGGGCTGAGGCTGCGGCGGCACTGGCTGCTGCGCCTGCGACGGGTGCGGAGCCACTGGTGGTGGCACGAGCGGAGGCGGCGGCACGGGCGTTCCCGGCGACGCTCCGTTGGACGGCGCAGGGGGACCCGCCTGCCACGAGTTCGGCGCGGGCGGAGCCACGTTCCAGCTACCCGAGCGCTCGAGCTGTGCCTGAGGCGTCGGCGCGGGCGGGGGCGGAACAGCTGTCGGGGGTGCGGGAGGCGTCGCGGTATTAACAGCCGGAGACGCCGTAGGTGGTGGTGGCGCAGCGTGAACAGCCGGAGACGTCGGGGGCGGTGGTGGCGGTGCTGAGTGAGTCGGCGGCGGCGTCGAAGCGCTGGACGAAGGCGTCGGAGGCGCTGACTGGGCAGCCGAAGACATCGAAGACGCCGGGGGCGGTGGTGGCGGCGCTGAGTGCGCGGGGGAGGGCGTGGGCGGCTTCGGCTGCGACTGTGCCCCGGCAGTCGCCTGCGGCGCCATTGGAGCCGCGTTCGACTGGACGGATGGCGCGGGCGGCGGAGGCGGCGGCGCAGCCGGTCCCGAGCTCGGGCGCGGGGCCTGAGGCGTGGCGAGTTGGCCGAAATGCGGGCCAGGCGTGTCAGCGTTCGCGCCTGCGGCTTCGGGCAGCACCGGACGGCCGATCGGCGGCGGCGCCAAAAGCGGCGGTGTGGCCGACGGCGCGACCTGAGACGCGGGCGGCGGGATCGACGGCCGTGGAGGAGGCGTGGCGGTCTGCACGGGCGGCGGTGGCGTAGGCGGCGTGGCGGTCTGCACGGGCGGCGGTGGGGGTGGCTGATGCGTCGCGGAAGTGGGCGGCGCGACCGAAGCCGGCGGCGGTGGGGGTGGCGGCGGAGGCGTCGACCCCTGACCAGTCGGCCGAGCGAGCGGGATGAAAGGGGGACCGGATGAGGGCTGTGGGCTGATCGGACCCTGCTGACCGTGACCGTGACCCTGGACTTGGCCCGGGCTTTGGACCTGACCCTGACCCTGACCCTGGCCTGGACTTTGAACTTGGCCCTGGACCGGAGGGGACGAAATAGGCTGATTCGGTCCGGTTTGCGGACGGGGCGGCTGCTGGCCGGGCAACGGGATGAATGGCGGTCCCGACTGCGCAGGCTGCGGCGCTTGGGGCGTCATCGGGGGTGCGGACTGAGGTGCTACCTGTGGCTGGCCCTGCACGGTACCGTGCGGCATGGGTTGCGTCGTGGCGTGCGGCGCAGCCTGCGAGTGCGGGGACTGCGGCGGCTGCGGCGTAGCCTGCGGCGGCTGGGGAGACTGCGCAGGCTGCGGCTGCGGAGGCACCGGCGTGTTCGGGCTGCCGGACTGCTTGTACCAGTCCGGCGCCGTGTAGACCGGTCCGGCCCAGTCCTCGTCCTCGGGGCTGTCGCCGAACCCGTTCTCGCCGCTCACTGCCGCCACCGCCACCCTCCAGATCCACCGTTGGCACAACTGTAGTCAGGCCGCCACCCGCTACGGAATGAGTAGCGAATCGGTGTGATTCGAACGCAATCGGACTGAAGGGACCGGGGCGGCGCAGCGCGACAAGAGGTGCCGAACGCGCGCGTCAGTCCATTCGGCGTGGAGCGCCGATCAGGCCGGCCTCCAACTGCGTCGGCATCCCGTAGACGTACTGCCTGCCGTGCCGCGCGCACCACAGCGTCAGCTCGTCCGGTAGGCCCGGCAGCGCCTGCACGTCCTCGTTGCCGAGGCGCACCACGCGCGACGCCAGCTGCGCCTCCTGTGGCGAGATCCGCTGCAACGCGACCAGATCCGCGCCGACCAACTGGCCCGCGTAGCCGGGATCCAGGAACGGCAGCAATGTCAGCGTCGTCTGCCACGGCGTCTTCGGCTGCGCGAGCCGAGGTGGACGCGCGCCGCAGTCGCGGATGAGCAGCACCGGACTCGTGGAGCTCGCACCCAGCGCACCCACCCGGCGCACCGGGACCAGCGCCACGATCTGCTGCCCGCCACCGGCGTTCTGCGCCAGCGCGCTCCACAGCTCCGGCCGCGCCGTCTCGATCACGATCCGCGCCCCGGTCGCCGCCGCGCGCAGCGCCAGCAGTTGTGCCAGGTACGAGCCGGCCACCAGCGCGCCGTCCACCGGACGCGGCCGGAACAGGCCGAGGACCGCGGGTTGGCGGTGTGGGTCGGTGCCGATCACGACGCCGTCGTCGCCTACCGGCAGACTCAGAGCGTTGAGTTGGTCGGCCTCCAGGATGTGCCGCTCGTGCCGCGGCCCGCGCACCGGCAGCAGCTTGGTCTCCTCCGCGCGAGAGGGGCGGGCGGCGACCACGAGCCGGGGTTGTTGGCTTCCCTGGCCTTGGCCCGCACCCTGAGGCGCGCCTGGGAAGGGGCCGCTGTCATAAGGACGCGCGGGGGTCGCGGTACGCGCGTATCCACTGTCCGGGTAACCACCCGAGCCGGTGCCGCTCATGCTTCCCCTCCCAGCGGAATCGTCGCCACCAGACCGGGCAGCTGCTCGCCGTCCAGCCGGGTCAGGTGCGCCCCGGCCTTTGCCGCACGCTGCTCCAGCGTCTTCGCCGCCTCGGCCAACTGCGCCTCCGAGCGCGCCGCGACGCGAACGTGCGCGCTGAAGCCCACCGAGCCGCCGGTGCCACGGGTCGCGGTGACCGCGAAGCTCGTCGCCAGCGTCGGCACACTGGTCAGCGCCGCGACCAGGTTCGGCGTGCTGTCCGCGGCCAGCCTCGGCAGCTTGTCCACCCAATACGTCGTGTGCCAGCGGTCGTCGCAGCGCCAGGTGCGCTTGGTCTCATCGGTGCGGTGCGCCGTGCCCGCCGAGCGCGGCGTCGTGCCGACCTGCGGGTTGACCGCGCAGGCGGTACCCAGGGCGGTGATCAGCTCCGGCTCGCTCAGCGGCACCGCCTCGAAACCGGCGCCCTCCAGGTCGCTGGCCACTCGCTGCACCGCGGTCAGCAGCGTGCGCTGGGTGCCAATGGCGCCGCCGCCGCGCGCCTCGATCGCGCCCATGGCCTCCTGCGGATCCAGCCGTACCGCGACCCACGTCGTGCGCTGCCCCGGAACGTCACCCATGACTTCCTGATACGAGCGCACCGCCAGCGCGTGCGGCGGCAGATGCGGAGCGGGCGCCGGCTGCGTGTATGTGATGATCTGAACGCAGGAGGCTGACAGCTTGTCGTCGGCCAGCACGCCAGCGATCGCCCCGAGCGGCAGCGGTTGCGCGGTACGCGGCGCACGCAGCGGCTCGGTACGGCTGCTGACTCGGATCACGGCGGTCAGGAACGTCCCGTCGCCGATCATGCCGACCGGCTCGCCGCTACGGCTGCTGATCGTCACGGTCCGCAGTCCCGGGAAAGTCTCACGCAGCGGCGCGAGTGCGGCCTCGCCGCCCGAGGCGTCAACATGCTGCGAACGCCGCTCGCGGTACTCGCCGCGCACCAGGGACATCTGGCCGAGCCAGCGCCCGTGGCTGCCGGCCAGCGCGCCCACGACGCACAGCGCCGCGATCGGCAGCGTGAGCGCGACCCAGAAGGTGTGCTTCGTCAGCAGCGGCACCGCCACCAGGGCCGCGGCTGCCTCGAGGAACACCAGCCGGATGACCTGAAGCCGCCCGATCCGGCCCGGCCGCGGATAGATCGCGGCCTGGGCACGCACGGGAGCGGAGCGCTGGGCACCCGTACCGCCGCCCGGCTGCGACCGGCCGCCGCCGCGCCGCCCGGAATTGCGCCCACCGCCCGGTGTGCCCGGATTGTACGGACCGTTCGATCCCCGATTGGTCGTCGCCGCCGTAGCCATAGCCCCTCGCGCCTGCCCCCATGCTGTCACCCAGAGCGCCGCCCCAGGTCGTTCCGTCGCTGGAACCGGAATTGCACCGCTACCGTACTTCGTCCGAGCCGCGGAACTCCACCATCGATCTCAGATCCTGTGGATAACTTTTCGCCACACGGCACACACAGCCACGCGCCACAGTGCGGTGAGATGTCCGTGCCGTGCCCGGGGCCGCGAAGTCGGTGCGAAAGAGGGTACCGTGTGCACCGCCGTACTCTGTGATACAAGGGGTCGCACGACGCGGGAGCACGGCGGACACACAGCAGCTTCGGCACCGTCAATGCGGTAACACAGCAGTCGTACGTCATTCATGGGGGCGAGGGGTAGAGCATGGCTACTCGCAAAGACCAGCTCGACGCGTTCGTATTCGCGCGCAGGCGCATGGTTGCGAATCTGGTGGCGCCCTCGCCTACCGGGAGCGACGAGGCCGCGCCCCGGCCCGTCAAGACCTTCTTCACCTCCGCGATCCTCAGCGCCATCGCAGTGGCCGGCGTCGCCGTGCTCGGCGTCTTCAAGCCGTCCGCCCCGAGCGGCTGGGAGAGCGGACTGGTCGTCGACAACTCGTCCGGGGCCGAATATGTCTACTCGCCACAGGACAAGCAGTTGCATCCGGTGGTGAACGTCACATCCGCGAAGCTGCTGCTCGGAAGCAGCTTCAAGAAGTACGACGTGCCGGACAGCGTGATCAACGGGCCGGATGTGACGATCGGGGCGCCGATCGGCATCCTGAACGCGCCCCCGGACGTGCCCAGCCCCGGAAACGTCGACCTCACGCAGTGGACGCTCTGCCTCGACTCGGCGAGCCACGCGGACCAGACGAAGTCGGGCGGCAAGACGATCCTCGAGATCGGATACGGCGCCGGTTCGGACAGCACCGCGCTGCAGAACACCGGCTTCGTCGCGCACGACACGAACAACACGAACTACCTCATCGACGGCGACTACGCCTATCCGATCCAGGACAGCGCCGTCACCAGCCAGCTCGTCGAGGTCTCCGTCCCCCAGGGCACCGGCGCGGGACCCTGGGTGTCCGACGCCTGGCTCAAGGCGTTCCGCCCCGGCACACCGCTGCAACTGCCGAGCGTCGCGGGCCTTGGCGACCCGGTCACCGCGCCGGACCAGCTCGGCAGGCACATCGGCGACTTCGGCACCGTGCAGGGCGAGAACGGCCAGCAGAGCGGTTACTACATCCAGACCGAGGACGGACTGGTTCAGGTCAGTGCCTTCGTCTACTCGCTGTACAAGGTGGGTCCTGCAGGCAGCAACGGGAACGTACGCCAGATGTCGCTCAACGGGGCCCAGATCCTCAACGCCAAGCCGAGGGCTGAGCTGACCTCTCCAACCTCGCTGCTGAACGCCGGCAGCGACTGGCCGCAGAGCCTGGTCACGCTCGTCGACACCGACGGGAAGACCCCGGGCTTCGGCGTGCTCTGCGCAGGCTTCTCCCAGAGCTACGACGGCGATCTGCCGCACATCTCGCTCTACTACGGCACGCACCTGCCGCAGCCGCTGCCGAACGGCGTCTCCGTGCAGGGCACCGGCCAGACCCTGGCGGACTACGTTCTGGTCAAGGCGGGCCACGCGGCCCTGGCGCGGAAGGTGAGCGGCGGCAACAACTTGAACAGCGGCCCGGAGTACCTGATCACGGAAACCGGCACGCAGTACCTGATGACACCGAGCGCGAAACTTCCAGGCGCGGCCGCCGACTCTCAGCCGGTCAACGCCGCGCAGATGCTGCTCTACGACAAGGTGCAGGTGACGCACGTCCCGCAGGCCTGGATGAGCCTGGTGCCTACCGGCCCGGAATTGGATCCGGCGCGCGCCGGCACCACCCCGTCCCTCACGAGCAATTGAACCGGTTGACGGCATCGAAGCGTGGTCGGGGCTGAAGTTGGACCAGGGACGGCGGGTGGCGTGATGACCGGACGAAACGGACACCGGCGGCGGGCCGGAACGCGGGCGTGCGCGGCGGGAGCCTCGGCGCTGCTGACGATGGGTGTGTGTGGGTTCGCGCCGACCGCGGCGCTGCCGCATTCCGGTTCCACGCTGACTGCTTCCGCGGGCACCACGCCGGCGGACGACAGCACCTGCACCAAGAACGACAGCAAGCAGCCGTGGCCCGATCAGACCGCGACGCCATGGGAGATTTCGTACGCGAATACGCAGTCTTCCGCCCAGTACGGCACCGGCGCCGGAGTCAAGGTCGCGATCATCGACACCGGCATCGCGGGCGGCAACAGCCAGCTGTCCCCGGCGATCATCGGGGGCCAGGACTTCACCAAGAGCGGCGGCGTGTACAAGGCGGACGTCGACGGCCACGGCACCTTCGTCGCCTCGATCATCGCCGCGCAGCCGAAGCCCGGCAGCAACGGCATGGTCGGCCTCGCGCCAGGCGTCAGCCTCCTGATTTACCGGGAGGCCGGCTGCAACGTCCAGGGCGGCAATGACGAGCGCACCATGGCGAGCGCGATCGACGCGGCGGTCGCTGCGCACGCGCGGGTGATCAACATATCGCAGGCCGGATACGTCCCCGACGATGTCCTCAAGGCCGCGATCATCAACGCCTACCAACACAACGTCCTGATCGTCGCTGCGGCCGGAAACTATGGCAACAAGGACGCCACCGACCAGAACACCAACGCCGACTACGGCGTCAACCCGACCACCTACCCGGCCGCGTACGTGCCGTATCTGCTCACGGTCGGCGCGGCGACGCAGGACGGCGGCGTCGCGGCGTTCTCCGAGACAGGGCCCTACCTCGGGGTCACCGCGCCGGGCGTCGACGTCGGCGGCCTGTTCCCGGACGGCAAGATCCACCACGACGACGGCACCAGCTTCGCCGCGCCTTACGTCTCCGCGATCGCGGCGCTGCTCATCGCCAAGCACCCCGACTGGTCGGTCCAGACCGTCATGCACGTGCTGGAGTCGACCGCGAGCGGCAACGGCTCGTGGAACCGGTCCCAGGGCTGGGGTGAGGTTTCCGCGATCGCCGCGCTCAGCGCCGATCCGACGAAGCTAACCCGCCTCTATGGCGCCGGTCCCAACGCCGACGGGCCGGCTCAGGACAAGCCGGTGAGCCACGGCATCCCGATGCTCCCGATCGTGAACCCGGCCCCGGCACAGACCGTGGTCGACCAGCACCGGGGCGCTTACATCGCGCTCGGCTCGGCGATTTTGATCGTGATTGTTACGCTGGCCGGCACGTTCATCGCGCGCGACGCGCGCCGCCGCCGGATGTCGCTCTAGCCGCCGGGCGCTCTACCGCAGAGAGCTGCGGTAGAGCGCCCGGCTGGTCTCACACCGCCGGCGGGATGTACGCGGTCTGTACCAGGATCGTGCCGTGCTTGCGGGAGACCAGGGTGCCGCGGCCGGGGGGCTGCTGGCTGGGGCGCACCTGCCCGATCAGCTGGCCCTCGTCGCGTTCGCCGGAGAGCACCAGGCCGGGCTGGCGGGTTTCGCGCATGCGCTGGATCAGCGGCTCGAACAGCGCGCGTCCCGCGCCGCCGGACGCCCGCGCGATGATCAGGTGGAACCCGAGGTCGCGGGCCATCGGCAGGTACTCGCCGAGCGGTCCGAGCGGGTTGCCGCCGGGGGTGGCCACCAGGTCGTAGTCGTCCACGATCACGAAGACCTCCGGGCCGGTCCACCAGGAGCGGGTACGCAGCTGCTCCGCGGTCACGTCCGGACCCGGCTGGCGCTTGTCCAGGAACGGCTTGACCTCCGCCAGCACGCTCTGCACCGCCGGAGCGGCCGCGCAGTAGGCGAGCTGGTGCGATTCGGGGATCGCGCCGAGCAGAGACCTGCGATAGTCCACCGCCAGGATGCGCGCCTGCTGCGGGGTGTAGGCCTCGGTGATGCCCTGGACCAGAGTGCGCAGCACCGAGGTCTTGCCGGACTCGCCCTCGCCGAACAGCAGGAAGTGCGGGTCGGCGTTGAAGTCCAGGTACACCGGCTCCAGCTTGGTCTCGTCCACGCCGAGCGGCACCACCTGGTTGGGGCGGGCGGCCGGTGCGGGCAGTTCCGTGTAAGGCACCATCAGCGGCAGCATCCGCAGCTTCGGTGCCGCAGGACCCTGCCAGGCGTCCGCGATCGCGTGCACCGCCTTGGCCACGCCGTCGGCTAGATCGGTGGCGTCTTCGACCCCGTCGATGCGCGGCAGCGCGCCGAGGAAGTGCAGCTTGCCCTTGGTCAGGCCGCGTCCCGGGGCGCCGGTGGGCACATTGACCGCGACCTTGCGGTCGATGTCGGACTCCATCGGGTCACCGAGGCGCAGCTCGATGCGGGTGTTGATGGCGTCCTTGAGCTGCGGGCGGATCTCCGGCCAGCGCGCCGCGGTGATGATCACGTGCACGCCGAAACCGAGGCCGCGCTGTGCGATCTCCAGGATGTCCTGCTCGAGGGTCTCGAAGTCCGCGCGCAGGGTGGCCCAGCCGTCGACCACGAGGAACACGTCACCGAACGGCTCGTCCGGCAGTTCGCCGCGGGCCCTGCGGGCCCGGAAGGTGCCGATCGAGTCGATGCCGTGGCGGCGGAAGGACTCCTCGCGCTTGTCCAGGATCGAGACGACCTCGCTGATCACGCGGCGCACCACGTCCACGTCCAGGCGTCCGCCGATCCCGGAGGTGTGCGGCAGTCCGGCCAGTCCCATCAGCGATCCGCCGCCGAAGTCCAGGGCGAAGAACTGCACCTCCTGCGGGGTGTGCCCGAGCGCCAGGCCCATCAGGATCGTGCGCACCATGGTGGACTTGCCGGTGCGCGGACCGCCGATCACCACCGCGTGACCGGCCGCGGAGGACAGGTCGATCTGGTAGAGCTCGCGCTTCTGCTCGATCGGCTTGTCCGCGATGCCGATCGGCACCAGCAGCCGGCCCGAGCCCGAGTACTCCGTCGCGGTCAGGCCGCGCTGCGGCGTCGGCTGCAGGCCCGGCATCAGCTGGTCCAGCGTCGGCGGCTCGTTCAGCGGCGGCAGCCACACCTGGTGCGCCGGCAGGCCCTGGCCTTCCATCTGCCGCACCAGCACGTCCAGCACGGTGTCGACCAGCGCGTCGTCGTCCTCCTTGACCGGAGCGGCGACGACCGGCTCGTCCACCCGCGGCGGGGCCTGGAAGTTCGAGGTGAACAGCGTCGGGCGCCGGTGGTCCAGCTTGCGGGCCACCGTGGTCCGGGTCTGCGGGCGGTAGGGCCCTGACACGTACGCGGCCTTGAACCGGGTACCTGCCGGGTTGCCGCCCTCCTGACCCACGGTCTTGAGATACCCCGAGCCAGGGATCGAAGGCAGCGTGAACGCGTCCGGGACGCCGAGCACGACGCGGGACTCGGCCGCCGAGAAGGTCTTCAGGCCCAGCCGGTAGGACAGGTAGGTGTCCAGGCCGCGCAGCTTGCCTTCCTCAAGGCGCTGCGACGCCAGCAGCAGGTGCACGCCGAGGGATCGGCCGATGCGGCCGATCTGGATGAACAGGTCGAGGAACTCCGGCTTGGCCGTGAGCATCTCGGAGAACTCGTCCAGCACGATCACCAGGTTGGGCATCGGGGTGAGCGCCGCTCCCGCCGCCCTGGCCTTCTCGTAGTCGTGGATGTTCTTGAAGTTGCCGCCGTCGCGCAGCATCTCCTGGCGCCGGTTCATCTCGCCGACGATGGCGTCGCGCATGCGGTCCACCATGGTCAGGTCGTCGGCCAGGTTGGTGATCACCGCCGCGGTGTGCGGCATCTCCGCCATGCCGGCGAAGGTCGCGCCACCCTTGAAGTCGGAGAGCACGAAGTTGAGGTTCTCCGAGGAGTGGGTGACCGCCAGCGCGAGCACCAGGGTCCTGAGAACCTCGGACTTGCCGGAACCGGTGGCGCCGATGCACAGGCCGTGCGGGCCCATGCCGCCCATCGCCGCTTCCTTGATGTCCAGGATCACCGGCTCGCCGTTCTCGCCGACCCCGATCGGCACCCGCAGCCGGTCCTGCGGCGAGAGCCGCTTCCAGCCGCGCCGGGTGTCGAAGGACCCTGGGTCGCCGATGCCCATCAGGTCGGTGAAGTCCAGCGAGGACAGCAGCGGCTCGTCGCCGTCCGCGCCGCCGCCGACCCGCAGCGGGGCCAGCTGCCTGGCCAGCGCCTCGGCCTGCGGGATGGACAGCCGGTCGCTGTTGCCCGTGAAGGTGGCGCCGGTGGAGGTGGCCAGGTTCAGCTTGCCGCCGTCGATGCCCAGCTGCACGCCGCCGCGCACCGCCGCCGCGTGGCCCTCGGTGTCGATCTCGACGATGGTGACGCCCATCAGGCCGTCGCCGTGCAAGAGCATGGATTCGCCGCTGGCCCGCGCGCCGTCCACGACGACCACGATGTGCGGCTGCTCATAGAGCGGCGGGTTGTCCCGCGAGTAGCGCGGCCGGTCGGCCAGGTCGGCGCCCAGGGCTTCTTCGAGCTCTGAGGCGTCGGAGAAGATGAGGCGCACCGAGCCCGCCGCGTCGGTGTCCTTCGGGTGCTGCGCGTGCGGCAGCCATTTGACCCATTCCCAGTGCTGGCGCCGGTTCTCCGCGGCCACCACGCAGATGCGCACCTCGTCAGGGGCGTGGAAGGTGGCCAGCTGGGAGAGGATCGCCCGGGCCTCGGCGCGCGCGTCGTCCGCGGTGCCGTTGCCGCTCGGGCCGATCAGCACGTGCCAGAACGAGCGGAAGGAGACCGCGAGCGGCAGGCCGTCCAGCGTGCCCTGCACGGTGATGAAGCGGCGCAGCGCGTCCGCGCAGACCGGCTCGAGCTCGTCCACCGGCGCGGTCTCCGGGGCCACCAGCGGCGTGGAGAGCCGCTGCGCGCCCGAGCCGAGCCGCACCTGCACGAAGTCCGGGTCGGTCGGCCGCCGCTCCCAAAGCCGTTGTCCGCTGGTCACGATCGCCCACAGGTGCGCGGGGCTCGGGTGCGACCACATCTGCGCGGTGTACTGCTGCTGCTGGGTCTTGCGCACCTGCGCGCGCACCTGACTCAGGTAACGCAGATAGTCGCGGCGCGCGTCGGCGGTCTTCCCCTTGCCGCCGCCCTTGCCCTTGACCAAGGACATGACCACGAAGCCGAGCGACGACATCAGGGTCATGCCGCCCATCAGCTTCATCAGGACATTGGTTCCCGGCATGAAGAAGAAGGCCACGGAGCCGACGCTGGCCAGCATCGGCAGCGCCTGCATCAGTGCGCCGCCGTCCTTCGCGGTGCGTGCCAGCTCCGGCGGCGGTTCGAGGAACACCTCTCCCGCGGGCACCTGCGGGGGATGCACCCGTGGTGGCCGCTTCACAATGACCGTACTCAACCCGCAGCCCCTCCCGTGTGTGGACCAGTCCCGTGTTGTATCCCGCGAAACCAGCCCGGGCAGTTCGACAGTGTCGCAATCTAGGCGCTGCGGCAGCGGGAGCGCCAGGCGCCTTCCCATACGCCTGAGGCGGTATCGCGGCACCCGAATACTGGTATCGCACCCGATGCTACCGGCCGCATGCGGCCAGTAGGTAGGATGCCTGCCGCGCCAACAGGCCGACGGCGAGCGGGGAACGAGGAGGGGCCGCGATGAGCAGCGGGGTTATGACAGGCTTCTGCCGAATTACGGTGGTCGCGCCGAATGTCCGGGTCGATGTGGCTTTGCCGGAGGACGTCCCGCTGGCCGAGTTGCTTCCGGACGTGCTGCGGATGGCCGACCAGTGGCAGAGCGAGGGCGCGCACGCAGGGTTCGTACTCGCCAGGCTCGACGGCTCCGAGCTCGACACCGGCATGTCCTTCGCCGCGCAGGGGGTGCGCAACGGCGACCTGCTCTATCTGCGCCCGGCCACCGACACGCTGCCCCCGCCGGTCTTCGACGACGTGGTCGACGCCATCGCGCAGACCGTCGCCGAGGACCGCCGGATGTGGGGCGCGACGCATTACCGCCGGATCGGCCTGACCGGCGGCGCCGCCCTGCTCGCGCTCGGCGCGTGGGTGCTGTGGACCTCGAACGACCCACACGGCATGCCCGCCTTCGTGGCCGGTGTCATGGCCTTGCTGCTCACCGTCTTCGGCGGTCTGCGTTCCCGGGTTTACGGCGACCACGTCGGCGGCGCGGTCCTCGGCGCCTGCGCGGTGCCGTACGCCTTCCTCGCCGGCATCGGCGCGCTGCCGATCAACGCGGGCGCCGGGCTCGGCCGCTCGCACTTCATCGTCGGCTGCTCCGCCGTCCTGGTGGTCTCGGTCGTCGGCGCGATCCTCCAGGAGGAGCACGACGAGGCATACCTCGCGGCGGCCATCGCGGCCGCGGCGGGCGCCGTCGCCGGCGCGGTCGGCCTGGCGAGCGGGGCCGACCCGGCCAAGCTGGCCGCCGGGACCGGGACGGTCGCCATCGCCGCGATCGGGTTCCTGCCCGGTCTCGCGCTGCGGGCCGTGCGCTTCCCGATGCCGCAGCTCGTCGACGGCGCGCCGCAGGTGAGCAGCACCGCGCAGAAGGCCGCGCTGCCGGCCGGCAACGACGACCCGGTGGACACCGCCTCGATCGACCGCCGCGCCCGCCGCAGCCACGAGCTGCTGACCGGACTGGCCGCGGCCTGCGCCGTGACCGTCGTGCTGAGCGCGTTCGTCCTCTCCTTCGCCAGCGACGGCCGCAGCGGCGGCGCCTGGGCTCAGGGGATGGCCAGCGTGCTCGGCCTCGCACTGCTCTCCCGGGCCCGGCTGTTCCGCCGCTCCTCGCAGGTCAACACGTTGGTGTGGGGCGGCGTCGGCACGGTCGTGGTGCTGCTGGTCGGCGCGGCGGTCCACGTCTCCACGCTCGCCCGCCAGACCTGGTTCTTCGGCGCGGTACTCGCGGGCGGCCTGATCCTGGTCGCGGTCGCCTTCGCGCTGCCGAACCGCTCGCTGTCCCCGCGCTGGGCGCGCAGCATCGACCTGCTCGACGGACTGCTGCTCGCCTCGGTCATCCCGGTGCTGCTCGGCGTGCTCAACATCTACAGCACGGTCCAGTCGGTCGGACACCACTGAGCGTGGCCGAAAGCGCTCCTCAGGTCGGATAGACTTGCTTGACGCAGCGCCTGAGGTGCTGCAGAGGCACCGCCGGGTTCGTTTGTGCTCGTGAGTAAGACCGAGTGCGCCCGGGTGCTCAACCGTGATGGAGACCCATGGCACTCGACGTCGCCACGAAGAAGCAGATCCTCGCCGAGTACGGCACCGCCGAAGGTGACACCGGCTCCCCGGAGGTCCAGGTCGCGCTGCTGACCAAGCGGATCAACGACCTGACCGAGCACCTGAAGGCGCACAAGCACGACCACCACTCCCGCCGCGGCATGTACCAGCTGGTGGGTAAGCGCCGCCGGCTGCTGAAGTACCTGGCCGCCAAGGACATCGAGCGCTACCGCGCGCTGATCGAGCGTCTCGGTCTGCGCCGATAGCGGCAGTACCTCGGGAGCGGTGCCCGGCTCAGTCGGGTGCCGCTCCCTTGGCGTATCGCGATCAGGCGGCTGGCCAGGCGCGCGAGGCCGGTGCGACACCCCGTTCTGGTGTTTCGCCGCCCCAAGCCTGGGCCGCATGGGTTAGCGTGACGTTGGATAGCTAGATAGTGAGAAGGGGTCCGCGCCGGGACGGCCGGACCGAGAGTTGAAGGAACGCGGCGTTCATCGCCGTAGGTGAGACCGGTACCGATCTTCGGTAGTGGCCGTCGGAGGTAACGCGCGTGCGCGCCCCGCCCGCCGGCTTCGATCGGAGACCGGTGTCCAGGATCAGGTCGCCGCTTCGGTGACGTCGCGTTCCGTCAGGACACGACAAGGAGGGCACCCCGTGGAGGGTCCCAGCAGTTACACCACCGAGGCGGTCATCGACAACGGCCGCTTCGGAAGCCGCACCGTGCGCTTCGAGACCGGGCGGCTCGCCCGGCAGGCGGCCGGCTCCGCGGTGGCTTATCTGGACGGCGAGACCATGGTGCTGTCCGCCACCACCTACTCGAAGCACCCGAAGGACCAGCTCGACTTCTTCCCGCTCACCGTGGACGTCGAGGAGCGGATGTACGCGGCGGGCCGGATCCCCGGCTCCTTCTTCCGCCGCGAGGGCCGTCCGTCCGAGGACGCCATTCTGACCTGCCGGCTGATCGACCGGCCGCTTCGCCCGTCCTTCGCCAAGGGTCTGCGCAACGAGATCCAGATCGTGGCCACCGTGATGGCGCTCAACCCGGACCACCTCTACGACGTGGTCGCGATCAACGCCGCCTCCGCCTCGACGCAGCTGGCCGGGCTTCCGTTCTCCGGGCCGATCGGCGGCGTGCGCGTCGCCCTGATCGAGGGCCAGTGGGTCGCCTTCCCGACCCACCCCGAGCTGGAGAAGGCCGTCTTCGACATGGTCGTGGCCGGTCGCGTCCTCGAGGACGGCGACGTGGCGATCATGATGGTCGAGGCCGAGGCCACCACGACCACGATCCAGCTGGTCGCGGACGGCGCGCAGGCGCCCACCGAGGAGGTCGTCGCCGAGGGGCTCGAGGCGGCCAAGCCGTTCATCAAGGTGCTGTGCCAGGCGCAGGCCGAGCTGGCCCGCCAGGCCGCCAAGCCGACCGCCGAGTTCCCGAAGTACCTCGACTACCAGCAGGACGTCTTCGACGCCGTCAGCGAGGCGGTCTCCGCCGACCTGGCCGCCGCCCTGACCATCGCGGGCAAGCAGGAGCGCGAGGCCGAGCAGGACCGGGTCAAGGCCGTCGCGATCGAGAAGCTGGCCGGGCAGTTCGAGGGCCGGGAGAAGGAGATCCCCGGGGCCTTCCGCGCGCTGACCAAGAAGCTGGTGCGCGAGCGGATCATCCGTGACCGCGTCCGCATCGACGGCCGCGGCGTCACCGACATCCGGGCGCTGGCCGCCGAGGTCGAGGTCGTCCCGCGGGTGCACGGCTCGGCGCTGTTCGAGCGCGGCGAGACCCAGATCCTGGGCATCACCACGCTCAACATGCTGCGCATGGAGCAGCAGCTGGACACGCTCGCGCCGGAGACGCGCAAGCGCTACATGCACAACTACAACTTCCCGCCCTACTCCACCGGCGAGACCGGCCGGGTCGGCTCGCCCAAGCGGCGCGAGATCGGCCACGGCGCGCTGGCCGAGCGGGCGCTGGTGCCGGTGCTGCCCAGCCGCGAGGAGTTCCCGTACGCGATCCGGCAGGTCTCCGAGGCCCTCGGCTCCAACGGCTCCACCTCGATGGGCTCGGTCTGCGCCAGCACCATGTCGCTGCTCAACGCGGGCGTGCCGCTCAAGGCCCCGGTCGCGGGCATCGCGATGGGCCTGGTCTCCGCGGAGATCGACGGCAAGACCGAGTACGTGGCGCTCACCGACATCCTCGGCGCCGAGGACGCGTACGGCGACATGGACTTCAAGGTCGCCGGCACCAAGGACTTCGTGACGGCCCTGCAGCTGGACACCAAGCTCGACGGCATCCCCGCCTCGGTGCTCGCCCAGGCGCTGCGCCAGGCGCACGACGCCCGGCTGCACATCCTGGACGTCATGCTCGAGGCGATCGACTCGCCGGACGAGATGTCCGAGTACGCGCCGCGCATCATCACGGTCAAGATCCCGGTGGACAAGATCGGCGAGGTCATCGGCCCGAAGGGCAAGATGATCAACCAGATCCAGGAGGACACCGGCGCCGACATCACCATCGAGGACGACGGCACGATCTACATCGGCGCGGCCGACGGACCGTCCGCAGAGGCGGCCCGCCAGACGATCAACCAGATCGCCAACCCGACGATGCCCGAGGTCGGCGAGCGGTACCTGGGCACGGTCGTGAAGACCACCACCTTCGGCGCGTTCGTCTCGCTGATGCCCGGCAAGGACGGCCTGCTGCACATCTCGCAGCTGCGCAAGATCGCCGGCGGCAAGCGGATCGAGAACGTCGAGGACGTGGTCAAGGTCGGCGACAAGCTCCAGGTCGAGATCGCCGAGATCGACCAGCGCGGCAAGCTGTCCCTGGTGCCGGTGCTCCCGGACGCCGAGCAGCCCGCGGCGCCGGCCGAAGAGGCCCCGGCCGAGCAGTCCTGACCGCTCCTACGCAGGCAGATCCTTGATACAGGTGGTCGATCTGACTCAGTCGCCGATCCCGGCCCCCGCGGCCGGGGCAGCGCCCTACTCGGACGCCGGGGAGCGCCCCGCGCCCCCCGGCACCACCGAGGTCCAGTCCGAGAGCAGGTTCCCCGCGCAGGCCCTGTTCCCGGACACCGCGGGCTCCGGTGACATCCGCCGGACCGTCCTGCCCGGCGGCATCCGGGTCATCACCGAGGCGATGCCGTCGGTGCGCTCGGTCACCCTCGGCGTCTGGGTCGGCGTCGGCTCGCGCGACGAGGACGCCGAGTCCGCCGGGGCCAGCCACTACCTGGAGCACCTGCTGTTCAAGGGCACCGCGCGGCGCTCGGCCCTGGACATCTCCGCCTCGATCGAGGCGGTCGGCGGGGAGATCAACGCCTTCACCACGAAGGAGTACACCTGCTACTACGCCCGCGTCCTGGACGCGGATCTGCCGCTGGCCGCCGACGTCATCACCGACGTCGTCGCGGCCGCGCTGATCCTGCCCGAGGACGTGGAGTCGGAGCGCGGCGTGATCCTCGAGGAGATCGCCATGACCGACGACGACCCGGGCGACATGGTGCACGACGAGTTCGCCCTCGCCCTGTTCGGCGACAGCCCGCTGGGCCGGCCGATCGCGGGCACGGCGCAGTCGGTCAAGACGATCACCCGCGACCAGATCGCTGCGCACTACCGCCGCTACTACACCGGGCCCAACCTGGTGGTCGCGGCGGCGGGCAACCTCGACCACGACCGCGTCGTCGAACTCGTATACGAGGGCTTCCTGCGGTCCGCCGGGGACTCCCACCTCGTGCTCGACTCGGCGCTCGCGCCGTTCGGCCCGCGCAGCCTCACCGCGATGCCCCCCTCCGGTAAGGCGACGCGGCTGGTCAACCGCAAGACCGAGCAGGCGCACGTCGTGCTCGGGATGCCCGGCGTGCACCGCACCGACCAGCGACGCTGGGCGCTCGGCGTGCTCGCGGCCGTGCTCGGCGGCGGCATGTCCTCGCGCCTCTTCCAGGAGGTGCGCGAGAAGCGGGGCCTGGCGTACTCGGTGTACAGCTACGCCTCGCAATACGCTGACGCCGGCGCCTTCGGCGTGTACGCGGGCTGCCAGCCGAAGAAGCTGCGCCAAGTGATCGCGCTGTGCCGGGCCGAGATCGCGAATCTCGTCGCCTCGGGCATCACCGAGCAGGAACTGGCGCTCGGCATCGGCCAGCTGCGCGGCGGCATGGTGCTCGGCCTTGAGGACACCGGCTCGCGGATGAGCCGGATCGGAAAGGGCGAGCTGGTCTACGGCGAGCATCTGTCGGTCGACACGGTGCTCGAGCTGATCTCCGGCGTCACGCTCGACGACGTGCGCGCCGTCGCGACCGATCTGCTCACCGCGGAGCCGGCGCTCGCCGTGATCGGACCGTACAAGGACCCCTCGTCCTTCATCGCCTGACCGCCCGCCACCCGCAGCGAATGGACACCACCATGATCAACGTCGCCGTCTTCGGTGCCAACGGCCGGATGGGCCGCCAGGTCTGCGACGCGGTCGAGCGGTCCGACGGCATGCAGGTCGTAGCGCGCATCGACGTGGACGACGACCCGAAGGCCGCGGTCGAGGCCGGCGCGACCGTGGCCGTGGACTTCACCAACCCGGACGTGGTGCTCGGCAACCTCGAGTTCTGCGTCAAGAACGGCATTCACGCGGTCGTCGGCACCAGCGGCTTCACCCCCGACCGCACCGCGCGGGTGCGGTCCTGGCTCGCCGAGCACCCGTCCACCGGCGTGCTCATCGCGCCCAACTTCTCCCTCGGCGCGGTGCTGATGATGAAGTTCGCGGCGCAGGCGGCCCCGCTGTTCGAGTCGGTCGAGATCATCGAGCTGCACCATCCCGACAAGGCCGACGCGCCGAGCGGCACCGCGCAGCGCACCGCCGAGCTGATCGCCGACGCGCGCGCGAAGGCGAACAGCAAGCCGTTCCCCGACGCCACGGCGCACGACGCGGACCACCACCGCGGCGGCACCGTGCAGGGCGTGCCGGTCCACTCGGTGCGCCTGCGCGGCCTGATCGCCCATCAGGAAGTGCTGCTCGGCGCGCAGGGCGAGACCCTGACGCTCCGGCACGACTCGCTGGACCGGATCTCGTTCATGCCCGGCGTGGTCCTCGGCGTCCGGCGGGTCGCCCAGCACCCCGGGCTGACCGTGGGACTCGAGCACTACCTCGACCAGCAGAGCTAGCCCGGAAGCGGAACGGAACCCCAGTGCGCGCCCGCACCGCCGCCTTCATCCTCAGCGCGGTCCTCGTCTTCTACCTGGGACTGTGCAGCTGGGAGGGAGCGCTCGCGCTCTACGACGGGTTCACCGGCGGCGGTGCGGCTCCCGGACTGCTCGGTGCGGCGGTGCTCGTCTTCGGCTTCTTCGGCGGCTGGTTCCTGGTGCGTGAGATCCGCTTCGGCTTCGCCACCGAGCGCCTGGCCAGGCAGCTCGACGATGAGGGCGGGCTGCGCCAGGAGGAGGTCGACGCGCTGCCCAGATCGCCGGGCGGCCGGGTCGACCGCGCGGCGGCGGACCGGCTCTTCGCGCGGCGCAAGGCGGAGACCGAGGCGGACAAGCAAGACTGGCGCGCCTGGTACCGCCTCGCGGTCGCCTACTCGGCGGCGAAGGACAACGCCCGCGCCCGCGCCGCGATGCGCCACGCCATCCGCCTGCACCGCTCCGCCTCCGCCTAAGCTTCCCGACCGGGCCTTCCGCCGTCGTTCAGAGCACTGCTATCGTCGCCCCGTCGCGCGGCTACGGGCGGGGGACGGGAGAGCGCACGTGGGAGTCGTACTGCCGCAGGAACTGGTCTGGGTGCTCGACATCATCGGGGTGTCCTGGCCCAACATCAACGAGGACGACCTCAAGGAGGCGGCCGACGAGCTCAAGCAGATAGCTCAGGAGCTCGAATCGGGGCACGGCGACGCCAAGGCCGAGATCGAGCAGATGCTCAGCATCAGCTCCTCCCAGTCGCTCAAGCTGTTCGAGGCGCTGTGGCAGAAGCTCTCGGACGGCCACCTCAAGGACCTGGCCGAAGGCCTGAAGATCTTCGCCGACGTCCTCGAGGTCGTATACGGCGTCATCATCGCCCTGAAAACCGAGGCGATCGTGCAGCTCGGCATCCTCGCCGCGCAGCTGATCGCCGACCAGGCGGCCGCGGTGGAGACCCTGGGCCTGAGCGAGGCCGAGGCGGCCGGCGCGATCGCGATCTGCAAGACCCTGGTCAAGCGGCTGCTCGACGAGGCGATTCAGCAGATACTCGCGCAGCTGACCCAGGCCGTCGAAGGCCCCATCTTCAGCGCGCTCAAGTCGGCCGGCGGCGAGCTGGCGCGGCAACTGCTCGGCGACGCGCTCGGCATCGGCCACGGCCTGGACTTCTCCGCCCTCGAGGCGGCTGCCGCGCGCGGCGGCTCGCAGGGCCTCTCCACGCTCGGCTCCCAGGCCGCCTCGGCGCTCTCCGATCCCGGCGGATCCCTGGTCTCGCTGGCGAACGGCACCGGCCTTCCCGGCGAGAGCGAGCAGGCGACGCAGGCGGGCGAGCAGCAGGGGCAGCTGGCCAGGATGCGCTCGATTCTGGCGGGGTCGTGATGTCGGGCGAGGAGCCGATCAACGTAGACCCCGAGTCGCTGCACCGCGGCGCGTCAGCCCTCGAACAGTTCGCGCAGGTGCTCCAGCCGCTCGGCGAACGGCTCAAGGCCACCGGGCAGAAGGTACTGGCGGCCGCGCGCTCGGACGGCGAGTCGGGCGTCGGCAAGGCGGTGGAGGAGGGCACCGGGGCCGGGGTCGAGACCGTCGGCACCGTGTTCGACGAGGCCGGTCGTGTCGTCGGGACCGCAGGGCGGAACCTGCACACGCACGCGGAGAACTACCGCGGGGTCGATGACGCGGCCGCGAGCGCGTACCGCAACGTGCATCAGAGTATGGACGGCGACCCCACCACGCCGACCGTCGCGCGCGGCGGTTCGAGCGCGCCCGAAGACGATGTCCCCGCGTCCGCACCCACCAGCGGTCCCACCGCCGCCCCGACGGTCGGCTCCTCAGCCGGAAGCTCGGGTGACTACTCCGGAAACCCGGCCTTCCGCTCCAGCGCCGACGATCGCCAGAACTTCGCCGCCGCGTACCACGGCTACGCCAACGACGAGCAGTTCGTGCAGGACCTCAAGGCGCGCAACCCCTCCCTGGCCGGCATCCCGACCGAGGACCTGGTGGCCGTGCGCGGGTACACCGGCGACGAGTTCTACAGCCAGATGAACTCCGCCCTGCGCAGCGGCGATCCGGCGGCGCTCGCGCAGTACGACGCACACATCCGGGCGACGACGTCCGGGCTGAACCAGCTGCCGCCGACGACCGGCGAGTACTACCGCGGCATGCAGATCCCGTCCGGGAACCTGAACGACGTGCTGTCCAAGTACGAACCCGGGCAGGTTGTCACCGAGCCGCACTTCCTCAGCACCGGCGAGCCCTTCCCCGGCAACGTGCAGTACGTCGTGCAGTCCACCACCGGGCGCGATGTCAGCTTCCTGTCGCATTATCCGCACGAGTCCGAGGTGCTCTTCCCGCCCGGTTCGCGGTTCCAGGTGGAAAGTAAGATCGAGGTCAGCCCGGGCAACTGGGTGATCAAGATGTCGGATGTGGGATGAGGGGCGCGGCGTGACGGACTTCCTGATCTCCCCGCAGATGCGGCGCGACCGGGCCCGCGGGGTGCTGGTGGGCGCCGCCTGCGGTGACGCGCTCGGTGTGCCGTACGAGTTCGGGCCCACGCTCGGCCCCAACACGCTTCCGGAGATGATCGGCGGCGGACTTGGGCCGTACGAGCCGGGGGAGTACTCCGACGACACGCAGATGCACGTGGTGATCGCCCGGGTGGCGGCAAGCGGCGCGGACCTGCGCACGGAGGAGGCGCTGCGTTCCGTGGCCGAGGGCTTCCTCGATTGGGCGGCGAGCGGAGCTACCGACATCGGCGCGCAGACGCGCGCGGTGCTGTCCGCCGCCCGCGGCGCCGCCGACCCGCTCGCGGCGATGCGCGAGGCCGCGCGTCAGACGCATGAGCGCACGGGCCGGTCGGCCGGCAACGGTTCGCTCATGCGCACCGGAGTGCTCGCGCTCGCCTACCTCAACGACCGCGCCGCGCTCGCGGAGGCGGCCCGTGCCGTCAGCGGGCTGACACACTACGACCCGGTCGCAGGCGAGGCCTGCGTGCTGTGGTGCGAGGCGATCCGCGTCGCCGTCCTCGACGGCACGCTGGACGGCCCACAGAGCGGTCTAGACCTCCTGGACGAGGCGGCCGCGCAGCGGTGGAAGACCTGGCTCGACGAGGCCGCGACGCAGCCCCCTGCGGCCTTCGCCCCCAACGGCTTTGTCGTGCGCGCGCTGCAGGCCGCCTGGTCTGCGATTCTCAGCATCCCGATTCCGGAGGACAACCCGGGCCGCCACTTCGGCCGCGCGCTCTACGCGGCGGTCCGGGCCGGCGACGACACCGACACCGTCGCCGCGATCGGCGGGGCACTGCTCGGCGGGCGCTGGGGCGTCTCGAGCATCTACCCGGTTTGGCGCAACACGGTGCACGGCTGGCCGGGCCTGCGCGAGCCGGACCTCGTCGCGCTCTGCGACGCGATCGTGGACCAGCGCGGCGGCTTCCCCGCGGAGGGCTGACCGCCGCCGGGTCCGGCCGCGCTGTCGGGCCCGGCGGCGGTCAGAGCTCGCGGTCAGAGGCCGCTGCCAGGCCTCGCCGCCAGACCCGCCGTCAGACCTCGACGACCACCGGGATGATCATCGGGCGGCGGCGGAAGGTGTCCGAGACCCACTTGCCGACCGTGCGCCGCACCAGCTGCTGCAGCTGGTAGGCGTCGCCGACGCCGTCGGCCGCGGCCTGGGCCAGGGCCTCCTCGATCAGCGGGGTGACGGCGGCCAGCGCCGAGTCGTCGATGCCGGCGCCGCGGGACTGGACCTCGGGGCCGCCGGAGACCTTGCCCGTGTCCGCGTCGACGACCACGAACACCGAGATGAAGCCCTCGTCACCGAGGATGCGCCGGTCCTTCAGGCTCGCCTCGGTGACGTCGCCGACCGACAGTCCGTCCACGTACACGTACCCGCACGGGACCTTGCCGGTGATCCGCGCGACCTTGTCCACCAGGTCCACCGTGACGCCGTCCTCGGCGATCACCACGCGGTCGGCCGGGACTCCGGTGAGCACCGCCAGCTCGCCGTTCGCCCGCAGATGCCGCCACTCGCCGTGCACCGGCATGACGTTGCGCGGCCTGGCCAGGTTGTAGAAGTACAGCAGCTCGCCGGCCGATGCGTGCCCGGAGACGTGCACCTTCGCGTTGCCCTTGTGCACGACCTTGGCGCCCCAGCGGGTCAGGCCGTTGATCACCCGGTAGACCGCCGTCTCGTTGCCGGGGATCAGCGAGGAGGCCAGGATTACCGTGTCGTCCTCGACGATGCGGATCTGGTGGTCCCGGTTCGCCATCCGGGAGAGCGCCGCCATCGGCTCGCCCTGCGATCCGGTGCAGATCAGCACGACCTGCTCGGGCGCGTAGTCGTCCAGCGCCCGCGCGTCGATGACCAGGCCGTCCGGAACCTTCAAGTAGCCCAGGTCGCGGGCCACGCCCATGTTGCGCACCATCGAGCGGCCGATGAAGGCGACCTTGCGGCGGTGCTTGACCGCGATGTCGAGCACCTGCTGGATGCGGTGCACGTGGCTGGCGAAGGAGGCCACGATGACCCGGCGGGTGGCCTGCGCGAAGGCCCGCTCGAGCGCCGGGGTGATCTCTCGCTCGCTCGGCACGAACCCGGGCACCTCGGCGTTGGTCGAGTCGCACAGCACCATGTCGATGCCGCGCTCGCCAAGCTTCGCGATCCCGGTCAGGTCGGTCAGCCGGCCGTCGAGCGGCAGCTGGTCCATCTTGAAGTCACCGGTGTGCAGCACCACCCCGGCCCCGGTCTCCACCACCACGGCCAGCGCGTCCGGGATCGAGTGGTTCACCGCGAGGAAGGAGCAGTCGAACGGGCCGATCCGCTCGCTCTGCCCCTCCTTGACCTCGAGGGTGTACGGGCGGATGCGGTGCTCGGCCAGCTTCGCCTCGATCAGCGCGAGGGTCAGCTGCGAGCCGACCAGCGGGATGTCGGCCCGCTCTTTGAGCAGGTAGGGCACGGCGCCGATGTGGTCCTCGTGCCCGTGGGTCAGGATCACCGCGACCACGTCCTCGTAGCGGTCCCTGATCGAGGTGAAGTCCGGCAGGATCAGGTCGACACCCGGCTGCTCCGGCTCGGGGAACAGCACACCGCAGTCCACGATCAGAAGCTTGCCCGCGTATTCGAACACGGTCATGTTCCGGCCGATCTCGCCGAGCCCGCCGAGCGGGGTGACGCGCAGCGCGCCTTCCGGCAGCTCCGGCGGTAGCCCCAGTTCGGGATGGGGGTGGCTCATCAGGCGGCTCCAGTTCCTTCGTTCGCGTGGTGCGATGGCGCGGGACCCTGCCGGCCCGGCGCGCGTGGTGTTCGTTGTGGAGTTGTGTTGTCGCGCCCGGGTGCCGGACGCGTGGTGCTCAGGCTTCGTATCGGCGCCCGCGGTCGCGGCGGGCGCCAGGCGGCTAGAGGTGCACGCCGGCGGCGGCGAGGTCCCGGCGCAGCACCTCCAACTGCGGTTCGGTCAGGTCCACCAGCGGGAGCCGGACCGGGCCCGCCGGGCGGCCGAGCCGGTTCAGCGCCGCCTTGGTGGTGATTACCCCCTGGGTGCGGAATAGACCGGTGTACACAGGCAGCAGCGAGCGGTGGATGTCGCGCGCCTTCGCCACCTCGCCGGCCGCGTAGGCGTCGAACAGGGCTCGGATATCGGCGCTTACCAGGTGACCGGCCACGGAGACCGCGCCGATCGCGCCGATCGACAGTAGCGGCAGGTTCAGCATGTCGTCACCGCTGTAGTAGGCCAGATCGGTGCGGGCCATCACCCAGCTGGACGCGCCGAGGTCCCCCTTGGCGTCCTTGACCGCGACGATCCGCTCGTGCTCGGCCAGGCGTACCAGGGTCTCGGTGTCGATGGGCGTCCCGGTACGCACCGGGATGTCATAGAGCATCAGCGGGAGCCCGGTGGCGTCGGCGATGGTGGTGAAGTGCCGGTACACGCCCTCCTGCGGCGGGCGGGAGTAATACGGCGTGACGACCAGCAGGCCGTCCGCCCCGGCCTGCTGTGCGGCCTTGGCCTGCTCGACGCTGTGCCGGGTGTCGTTGGTGCCGACCCCGGCGATCAGCCGCGCGCGGTCGCCGAGGGCGTCGCGCACCGCCTTGACCAGCGCGGCCTTCTCCTCATCCGTGGTGGTCGGCGACTCGCCGGTGGTGCCGTTGAGCACCAGCGCGTCGTTGCCGGCGTCGACCAGCTGCGCGGCCAGGGCCTGCGCGCCGTCGAGGTCGAGCGCGCCGTCGGCGGTGAACGGAGTGACCATCGCGGTCGCGATCCGGCCGAACGGCGTACGGGGTGAGGAAACGGGAGAAGCCATGGGACAAAGCTACCGGGCCGCGAGCAGGCTCGTCAGGTCCGAGTCCCCGGCCTGTGGATAACCGCCGCGGTTCGAAGGCCCTGTACAGCGTCCCGCGCAGTGGAAGGACCCCGTCGCCGCCTGCTCGGGGGTCCAGGAGGCGACGGGATCCACTATCACTATCGAGGCGCGCCCGGTCCGGGACACGGGCGTCGGGGGCACGTTCATCCGATTGGGTGTTATATGCAGAATTCGATCTAGGAGTGGCGAATCCCACGCCGCGTCAGGACCCGGCACGGCTACGGCGCGACCCGGCCGTTGCGGTTGAAGGCCGCGTAAGTCAGCGGCATCGCCTCGGCGAAGATCGCCTCCATCCGCTCCGCCACCATCTCGATCTCCCGCTGCGGGAAGGAGGGGAAGGTCGAGTCCTCCCGCTTGGTCCGCAGCGACAGGAAGTTCATCAACGCCCTGGCGTTGCAGGTGGCGTACATCGACGAGTAGACCGACACCGGCAGCACGCCGCGCGCCACCTCGCGGGCGATCCCGGCCTCCAGCATCTCCAGGTAGGCCCGGTACGCGGACGTGCACACCGCACGCGTCGCCTCGTCCACCAGCTTGTGCTGCTCCGCGGTGCCGTCCACGAACACGTACCGGCCCGGCTTGCCCTCCTGCACCAGCTTGCGTTCCGGGCCCGGCACGTAGAACACCGGCTCCAGCCTGCGGTACCTGCCGCTCTCCTCGTTGTAGCTGAAGGTCCGGTGCCGCATGAACTCGCGGAACACGAAGATCGGCGCGGAGACGAAGAAGGTGAAGGAGTTGTGCTCGAACGGCGAGCCGTGCCGGTCGCGCATCAGATAGTTGATAAGGCCGGCCGAGCGCTCCGCGTCCGAGCCGACCTCGGCCAGGGACTTCTCGCCCGCGGTGGAGACGCGGGCGGCGAACAGCACGTCGGCGTCCGCGGCGGAGGACTTGACGAGCTCGACGGTCACATCGGAGCGGAAGCGCACCTCCGCCAGGCCGGCGGGGGTGTCCTGCGAGTCGGTCACGGCCTTGCTCCCTGCTGTGGTCGATCGTCCTGGCGGTTGAGCCCAGGTTATCCGGGCCGGCCGACAGGCACGCCGACGGCGAGGGCGGGTCAGCCGGTGGGGTTCAGGTTGGTCAGCTTCGCGCTGTCCAGCAGACCGTTGACCGTGCCCGCATTGCTCATAAGCCGCAGCACGATGTCCAGCTTGGCCGGGAGGACCACGGACGGGTAGGTGCCCAGCTGCATCGCCGCGATCACTCGCGAGTCGATGCCGCTGCCGGAATTGCGCAGCGCGGTCTCCACCACGACGCGCTGGCCGCTGGAGGCCTGAAGCTTCGCCATGACCGCCGCGAAGATCGCCGTCGAGTGCGGGTACTTCGTGACGAACGTCTTTGTCGCGAAGTAGCCGTCCACGGGCACCGCGGACGCGTTACCGGTCGCCAGGTCCTGGTCCAGCTGCAGGCCGCCGCTGATCTCGGCCGCCGTCACGTACGGTTCCTGAAGCACCGCCGCCGTCGCCTGGTGCGACGCGACCGCTCCAATCGCCTGGGCCGGGTTCGGGTTGGCCACGATCGCCGGGCAGTTGGTCGGCAGCGGCGAGCCGAGCGACTGGAACCAGGCGGCCAGGGCCAGGTATTCGGTGCCCGTCTTGCTCGGCACCACGATCGAGACCGAACCGTTGCAGTTGAACGCGTTGCCGGCCCCGGCGCCCCAGGTCGGCAGGGTGAAGCCGGTGCGCTTCAACAGCCCGATCGTCCCCGAGCCGGCGTCGTAGCCCTCGCTGACGACGCGGATGTTGTCGCTGGTCGCCAGCGTCGAGCTGCCGTTGAGGAACTGCGCGTACTCGCCGTAGGCGATGTCGATCTTGTCCGACGCGAGCGCGGCCAGCTCCTCCTGCTGGTTGTCGAACTTCTGCACCGAGATGTTCAGTCCGGCGTCCATGAACGCGTGCGTCGTGGTCGAGCTGCCGATCTGGAACGGGACGGCGCCGATCGAGTCGATCAGGCCGACCCGCAGGTTCGGCTGGTCCGGGCTGCCGAGCCCGTTCGAGCTGCCGCTGCACGCGGTCGCCGCGGCGGCGAGGAGCGCGGCGGCCAGGCCGAGCGCGATCCCGGAGCGATGGCGCGACCGGCGGGCTGGCTGGCTCGGCTGGAACATGGCTACCTCTCGGGACGTTCAGTCGTCGGCGGCGCCATGCTAATCCACCGGATACCCGCCCTGAATAGCGGGCGTGGAAATCCGGTGTGCGCTGCCGGCGTGAATGAGGACACGAATATCGCATATTCAAGGCACCGATTGGCGATCTGATTCGGCACTTCGCTACGCTTCGCGGTCAATCGGCCACGAACCGTAGAAGATCGCATTCTCGCTGCTCAAGGCGAGTATCCGAGGCGCGGTCGGCAAGTGTGGCAGCGCGGTGGCCGAAAACGCCAGGGCGTGGCGGGAAAATCTCGGGAATCCTGTCCGGATCATTGTGTTATGTCCGGAAATGTCGCATGCTGCGGAGTGATTTATGTCGGCCCCGTCTTGGCCTCGGTGCCGGTGCTGTGCTGGAATGCGTTTCCTGAACGAACCGCCGGGCGAGGCCCGCCGCGGTCGAGTCGCGACGACCGCCGAGCAGCCCGCCGATCGCGGCCGGTGTGCCCGGCCGCAGTGTTACAACTGACATGACGCGCGCAGTATTTGGTGCGGTCACGAACTTGGTGAGGGCAAGTGCAGACACGTCCCGTGACCCCGCGACGCGAGCCTGCCCAGTCGGGGCCGCGCGCGGGCCGGCCGGGTGCGCCGGAGCGCCGCCGTCCGTCTCAGCCCGCCGATCCCGCCCCGGTGCAGTCCGCAGCCAGGCCCGGCCTGTTCTCGCTGCGCAGCTGGCGCGTGCGCAACCGGCTCACGCTGCTGGTGCTGCTGCCGCTGCTGGCCGCCGTCGGCCTGGCCGCCGCCCGTATCAACACCCTGTACCAGGACGAGACGCACTTCAGCAACGCCCACTTCGAGGCGCAGACCACCACCTCGGTCGAGGAGGTGCTGCTCGCGCTCCAGCAGGAGCGGCTGGCCGCCTCGGTGTGCCTGTCCGTCATGCAGCCGTGCACCATGGCCGCCGCCGACGCGCGCGCCCAGCAGAACCAGGCCGACCAGCAGAACTTGAACCTCAAGCCGCTGCTCGAGTCCTACGTCACCGCCTACACCGACGCCCAGCAGGCCGCCACCACCGCGATCACACAGGTCAGCGCGGTGGCCAACCAGGTCATCAGCGGCAACTCGTTCAACCCCAACCTGCGCGCCTTCGCCACCGAGGCCTTCGGCCGGGTCACCGACCTCGGTGAGATACGCAAGGTGGCTACTGGCAGCCAGGTGCAGTCGAGCCTGGCCTTCCGCGCCTACACCAGCATCATCGACGACGTCATGGCCGTCATCGGCCAGACCGCCAGCGACACCTCCGACGCGCTGGTCGCCCAGGACAACGCCGCGCTCTCCGCGCTCGACAACCTGGTCGAGGCCCAGTCGGTCGCGCAGCTCTACACCCAGGAAGTCATCGCCAACGGCCAGATCGGCGGGCAGGGCCCGAACCCGGACCCGGTCGAGGCGAAGATCCAGTCGACGAACCTCAACCAGGCCATCGCGACGGCGACCTCCGCGCAGAACGCCTTCCTGAACGTCGGCGCGCCCTCCTTGATCCAGTCGTTCCAGGCGACGGTCTCCGGCCCGGACATCACCGCGGCGCAGGCGGCGGTCGCCCGGGTGCTCTCGATCCTGCAGGGCAGCGCCACCTGGCAGAGCAGCAGCTCCCAGCTCGGCCCGGCCATCGTCGACGAGTCGCTGCCGGCCACCATCGGCGACCTGCGCACCGTGCAGGGCACCGCGATCCAGCAGATGATCACGGACTCCGGGACGCTGCTGAGCAACGCGCAGTCGGACCTTTACAAGAACATCGCGATGATCGTGTTCGCGTTGCTGATCTCCTTCTTCGGCATCGCGCTGGTCGCGCGCTCACTGGTCGGCCCGCTGCAGGCGCTGCGTACCGGCGCGCTGGACATCGCCGCCAACCGGCTGCCCGAGGTGGTCCGCAGGCTGCGTGACGCGGACAATTTCGACGCCGAGACCGCGGTCGATCCGATCCCGATCAACTCCAACGACGAGATCGGCCAGGTCGCCCGGGCCTTCGACGAGGTCCACCAGCAGGCCGTGCGCCTGGCCTCCGAGCAGGCGCTGCTGCGATCGAACGTCAACTCGATGTTCGTCAACCTCTCCCGCCGCTCGCAGTCGCTGGTCCAGCGCCAGCTGCGGCTGATCGACGAACTGGAGAACAGCGAGCAGGACCCGGACCAGCTGGCGAACCTGTTCAAACTGGACCACCTGGCCACCCGTATGCGCCGCAACGGGGAGAACCTGCTGGTCCTCGCGGGCGAGGAGCCGGGCCGCAAGTGGAGCCAGGCGGTCCGCCTGCTCGACGTGATGCGCGCCGGCGCCTCCGAGGTGGAGCAGTACGAGCGGGTCGCGCTGCGCGACCTGCCCGACGTCAACGTGCTCGGCCGCGTCGTCAACGACCTCGTGCACCTGGTCGCCGAGCTGCTGGAGAACGCCACCTCCTTCTCCGCGCCGGAGACCAAGGTCTCGGTGACCGCCAACATGCTCAACACCGGCGGCGTCATGCTGGAGATCGAGGACGCCGGCATCGGCATGACCCCCGAGGAGCTCGACGACGCGAACGAGCGGCTGGCCAACCCGCCGGTCATCGACGTCGCCATCTCCCGCCGCATGGGCCTGTACGTGGTCGGCCGGCTGGCCACCCGGCACGGCATCCAGGTGCGGCTGCGCCGCTCGGCCGGCGGCGGCATCACCGCCCTCGTGCTCGTGCCCAGCACGCTCCTCGCCGGCGCCGACGGTGAGCAGCAGGCCCCCACGCCTGAGCTTTCGGCAACTGGCGCCCGCTCGCTGGGCGCGCTGCCCCGCCGCGGCGGCGGCCAGGCGGGCTTCCCGGATCAGGAGGGGACCGGCGACATCGCCGCCTTCCCGGCCGAGGGCGCGGGTGCTCCGCCGTACCGCGGTGCCGCACCGTCCGGTCTCGGTACCGCACCGGCCGGGCCGGGCAGCAGCTCGCCCGCGGGTGTCGGTAACGCACCGTCAGGTCTGTCCAACGGCGACCAGTTCGCCGATCTGCCGCCCTTTGGTGGCGCCCCGACCCCGCCGAACGGCCCGGACGTGCTCCCGCGCCGCGGCGAGCCTCGCGACGGCGGCCCGACCGCGCCCAGCCCGACGATCCCCGGCGCGCGCACCCCGTTCGAGGACCGCCCCGGCATGGCCTCCGGCCTCGACGCGCTGCTCGACCCCGACGCCACTACGCAGTTCCCGCCGATCAGCGGCGGCCGCCCGGGCAGCCCGCCTGAGGGACCCGGCCGGTTCCCGCCCTTCGGCGGCGGACGCGACGCCGAGTCCGAGCGGCCCGCGCCCGGCCGGGACACCGCCGGCCAGGGTTCCAGCGGCCAGTTCGACATCCAGGGCCTCAGCCGCGAGCCTGGCCCCGGCCGTCCGGCCGGCGGCCGCGGACCGGACTCCGCCTCCACCGGGCAGATCCCGCGGATCCAGGACCCCTCCTCGACCGGCCAGTTCCCCCGGATCCAGGACCCCTCGTCCTCCGGTCAGTTCCCGCGGGTGCCCAGCCCGGACGCCGCGCCGCAGTTCCCCGGCCCGGCCACCGAGCGCCCGGACGCCGCGGCGCCCGGCTCGCGTCCGCAGGACCCGGCCTCCACGGGCCAGTTCCCGCGGATCCAGGACCCGGCCGGCCAGGGCCCCGGCTTCCCCGGCCCGGCCTTCCCGCCGCCCGCCGGACCCCAGGTCCCGGCCGACATGCCCGCGGCCCAGGCTCCGTCCGCCCCGGTGACGCCGACCGCGCCGCCGCCGGTGCAGGTACCGTCGGAGCTCGACCTGCCGCAGGCCGCGCCGCTGGTCCCGTCCTCCGCGCCGACCGCCGTGGAGCGGCTCTTCGCCCAGGACCCGCTGCCCCCGGCCCCGGCCACCGACGAACGGCTCCCGATCTTCGAGGCGATGGAGTCCGAGTGGTTCCGCCGCCGGGACGAGGCGCGCGCCCAGGCCGCCCTCGCCCAGGCGAACACCGTGCTGCCGCCGCTGCCCACGATGCCGCCGCCGGCCGCTCCCGCGACCTCCGCGGCGCGCGGATCGGGTAGTGGCGGCAACGGCACGGCTCCCGGCGGCGGCCTCGGAACCACGCCGGGAAGCGGCTCAGGCTCCACCTCCGGACCGGCGGTGACGGCCCCGGCAGCGGGATCGTCCAACGGCACCGGAGCCAAGTTCGACCTCGGGTCGACGGGCACAAGCACCAGCAGCTCCGTCTCCAGCCCGGCCGCTCCCACCCCGAGCGCGCCGAGCGTCCCGACCCCGTCAGCTCCGGTCGCCGCGCAGGCACCGGCGGCTTCGGCGAGCGCGCCCGCACCGGCCGCCTCCGCCGCGCCGCCAGCTTCCGCTCCGGTCGGCCTCCCCGTGCAGCCCCTGGCGACGGCGCCCGCCACCGATGAGAAGCCCGCCGCCGACTCCCGAGGAGCCTCGCCTATGGAGAACACCTCAGCCGCCTGGTCATCGCCGGGAGACGAGGGGTGGAAGGCCGCCCAAGCTGCGGCCAAGCCGGTGGCTGCGGGTCTGACCACGAAGGGCCTGCCCAAGCGGGTGCCCAGGTCGAACCTCGTGCCCGGTTCCGCGGGCGGCTCGGGCGCGGCGAAGGCCACCCCGCCGATCATCCCGCCGCGTTCCGCGGACGCGGTACGCGGCCGGCTCTCCAGCTTCCACCAGGGCCTGCGGCAGGGCCGTGACGCCGCGGCGACCGACCACGAGCCCGGCCAGGACGGGAAGAATGACGACTGATGACCGCTTCGCGTCCGGTGGGGGACGCCCGGCGGCCCGCCAACCGCTCCCCGCACTCCCGCACCTGCCCGACCATGTACCGACGTTCCCTTCGGAAGGGGATGCACTGTGAGTGAGCTGAGCCAGGCGGCGCAGAATCTCAACTGGCTGATCACCAACTTCGTCGACCGGGTCCCGGGGGTGGCGCACACCGTCGTGGTCTCCTCGGACGGCCTGCTGCTCGCGGTGTCCAACGGCTTCCCGCGCGACCGCGCCGACCAACTGGCGGCGGTGGCCTCCGGCCTGTCCAGCCTGACCCAGGGCGCGGCCCGGATCTTCGAGGGCGGCGCGGTCACCCAGACCGTGGTCGAGATGGTGCGCGGCTTCCTGTTCGTCATGGCGATCAGCGACGGCTCGGTGCTCGCCGTGCTGGCGTCCTCCGACTGCGACATGGGTCTGATCGGCTACGAGATGGCACTGCTGGTGGAGCGGGCCGGCGACGTGCTCACCCCGGCGCTGCGGGCGGAACTGCAGAACGCGCTTCCCCGGTAGTCTGCGGACCAGGCCGAAACGGCGGCGCACGATTTCAGCGTGAAGGACGGTTTCATTGAGCTCAGGACACGATTCGTCACCGCTCGTGCGGCCGTACGCCATGACCGGCGGCCGGACCCGGGCGCGCTACCAGCTGGCCATCGAGGCGCTGGTGTCCACGACGCCGCGCGGCCGCACCGGGGGTTTCGGCCTCATGCCGGAGCACCAGCGGATCTGCGACCTGTGCGTAGAGGTGAAGTCGCTGGCCGAGATCGCCGCGCTCATGCGGATGCCGCTCGGCGTCGCACGGGTGATGGTCGGCGACATGGCCGAAGCCGGCCTGATCGCCGTCCACCAGTCCAACACCACCGAGGGCAAGCCGGACCTCGCACTTCTGGAAAGGGTGCTCATTGGACTTCGCAACCTCTAGCCCGCCCGAAAGGACCGCGGGGCCGACGACCTCTGTCAAGATCGTCGTCGCCGGGGGCTTCGGGGTGGGGAAGACCACGTTCGTCGGCGCGGTCTCGGAGATCAATCCGCTGACGACTGAGGCGGTCATGACCGCCGCGAGCGACGGCATCGACGACCTGACCAAGGTTCCGGACAAGACCACCACCACGGTCGCGATGGACTTCGGCCGGGTGTCCCTGGACCGCGAGCTGATCCTGTACCTGTTCGGCACCCCGGGGCAGAACCGGTTCTGGTTCATGTGGGACGACCTGACCCGCGGCGCCATCGGCGCGGTGGTGCTGGTCGACACCAGGCGGCTGGCCGACTGCTTCTCCGCGATCGACTACTTCGAGGACGCCGGCCTGCCGTACATCGTCGCGCTCAACTGCTTCGACGGCACGCTCAGCCACGCCGTGGACGACGTCCGGGAGGCGCTGTCCATCCCGAGCGACGTGCCGATCGTGACCTGTGACGCGCGCTCCCGCGAATCGACCAAGCTGACGCTGATCCGCCTCGTCGAGCACGCGATGAGCCGCTTCGCCGCGATGCGCTGACCCCAGGCCGGCGCTTCGCCGCCCGCCGACGCCCCGCACGCAGCTGCCAAACGTGCGGGACCGGCGGGCGGTCGCATGCTCGCGGCCCGGCGTCGTCCTTTTGGACGTAGGTCGGCCCGCCTGAATGGCACCGGCGCGTGCTCCGTGATGTTGTTCGAGGTATGGCTGCCGTCAAAACCTCGCCCGCGGTGATCCCTCACGACGAGACCCATTTCGGGTACGTGGTCTTCATCGCGGCGGCGGCCGCGATGGGCGGGTTCCTGTTCGGCTATGACAGTGCCGTGATCAACGGCGCGGTCACCGGCATCCAAAAGCACTTCAACGTCGGCTCCAACCAGACCGGCTTCGCGGTCGCGGCCGCGCTGATCGGCTCGGCGATCGGGGCGTGGATCGCCGGGCAGCTGGCCGACCGGATCGGTCGGGTCAGAGTCATGCTGCTGGCCGCGTTCCTGTTCACGGTGAGCGGCGTCGGCGCCGGCCTGCCGTTCAACATCTGGGACCTGGCGGCCTGGCGGGTGGTCGGCGGCCTGGGCATCGGAATCGCCTCGGTGATCGCGCCGGCCTACATCGCCGAGGTCGCGCCCCCGGCATACCGCGGCCGGCTCGGCTCGCTCCAGCAGATGGCGATCGTCCTCGGCATCTTCGTCTCCCAGCTGGTCAACTACGCGCTCGCCCAGGCCGCCGGAGGAAAGAGCGAAAACCATCTGTGGGGCCTTGAGGCCTGGCAGTGGATGCTGCTGATGGAGGTCGGGCCGGCGCTGCTCTACGGCGCGCTCGGCTTCATCGTGCCCGAATCGCCGCGCTATCTGGTCGCCACCGGGCAGGACGAGCGGGCCCGCGAGGTGCTGGCCAAGGTGGAAGGGCACGAAGACAGCACCGCGCGCATCGCCGAGATCCGCGCGGTGCTGGCCTCCGACCGGCGCGCCGGCTGGCGCGACCTGCTCGGCCCGTCCGGCCGGATCCTGGCGATCGTCTGGATCGGCATCGGCCTGAGCGTCTTCCAGCAGTTCGTCGGCATCAACGTGATCTTCTACTACTCCTCGCTGCTGTGGCAGTCGGTCGGCATCAACGAGGCCAACTCGCTGCTGATCAGCGTCTCCACCTCGCTGGTCAACATCATCGGCACGATCGTGGCGATCCTCGTGATCGACCGGATCGGCCGCAAGCCCCTGGCGCTGATCGGCTCGACCGGCATGATGATCTCGCTCGGCTTGGCGGCCTGGGCGTTCTCCTACGCCACCGGAACGGGCAGCAACGCGCACATCCCCCGCGACGAGGGCACGGTCGCGATCGTCGCCGCGCACGTCTACGTGTTCTTCTTCGCGATGTCCTGGGGCGTGGTGGTCTGGGTCCTGCTCGGCGAGATGTTCCCGAACCGGATCAGGGCGCTGGCACTGTCCATCGCGGCCTCGGCGCAGTGGATGGCGAACTTCGCGATCACCCAGAGCTTCCCGAGCATGTCGCGGTGGGACCTGAGCGGCGCGTACATCATCTACGCCTGCTTCGCCGCGCTCTCGATCCCGTTCGTCGCGTTCCTGGTGCGGGAGACGAAGGGGAAAGCGCTCGAACAGATGGGCTGACCGCGCCTAACGTTCGACCTTCGCGGCCAGCGAAGCCAGCACACGTAGTTTCTCCGCGCTCTCGCTGCCCGCGTCCGCGTAGTAGACCACGAGGATGACGTCGTCGACCGGCAGCTTGTCGCGGTTGAGGCGCATCTCGCCGACGAGCGGATGGTTCACCCTGGTCGTGCCGCCCTCAAGCCGGCGTACGTCGTGGCGTGCCCAGAGTGCGCGGAAGCGGCCGCTCGCCAGGGTGAGTTCCCCGACGAGTTCGACGATGCGCGCGTCGTCGGTCGCGTCGCCGACGGATTGGCGGAACGAGCCCACGAAATGCGCTGTGGCCGCCTCCCAGTCGGTGTGGAACTCGCGCTCCTCGGGATCGAGCAACAGCGAGCGCAATCGGTTCTCGCCCGGCCGCAGCCGGGGTGAGAACGCGACGGCCAGCGGGTTCGATGCCAGAACGTCGAAAGCCCGGCCCTCGATGAAGGCCGGCACCTCCAAGGCCGCGAGCAAATGGTGCAGACGGGCCGGGACACGCTCGGCGCGCCGGCGGGAACCCCGTTGCCGGGGTTGCGCGAGGTCGAGCAGGTATTGGTATTCGACCTCGTCGAGCCGCAGGACCCGAGCGAGCGCTTGCAGCACCTGCGGCGAGGGGTTCTTGTCGCGTCCGCGTTCGAGCCGCAGGTAGTAGTCGGCGCTGATTCCGGCCAGCATCGCGACTTCCTCCCGGCGCAACCCGGGGACGCGCCGGTTGAAGCCGGCCGGGATGCCGGCCTGCTCGGGTGTGACCAGCTCGCGCCGGGCACGCAGGTACGTGCCGAGCCGATTCGTGTCGGTGTCGTGGTCCATCAAAGACACGCTAACCCCGCATCCGCCCGCAGAAGGGGGTCCTGTCACTCCCTGGATCAACGGGGCCCTTCCTGCTGCCCGCCGCGCGCCCGAGCGTTGAGACATACCGTCCGTTCCACACGAGGAGCCCGGCATGGATATCTCAAACCGCACTGTCCTGATCGTGGGAGGCACGTCGGGAATCGGGCTGGCGCTGGCCCGCCGGTTCGCTGCCGAGGGCAGCACCGTTGTCGTCGGCGGCCGCAAGACCGCGAACGTCGACGACCTCCCGACGGTGGACATCGACGTGACCGATCCGGACTCGGTCCTGCGGGCTCGCGACAGCGTGCTCGAGAGTCATCCGGACCTGGACGTCGTGGTGACGATGTCCGGAGTCATGCTCACCGAGGATCTGCGCGACCGGTCGCACATCGCCGCCGCCGAGAGCACGATCGCCACGAATCTGCTCGGCACGATCCGGGTGATCGACGCCTTCACCGCGCACCTCATCGCCCGCGGCGCCGGCACGTTCATCACCGTGACCTCGGGTATCGCCTTCCTGCCGTTCCCGCTGATGCCGACGTACGCCGCGTCCAAGGCCGGGGTCCACGCCTATAGCGAGGCGCTTCGTCAGCAACTGCTCGGTACGGGCGTCGAGGTCGCCGAGCTCGTGCCGCCGGCCGTGGCCACGCGGCCGGAGCACAAGCGGCTGAATCCGAACGCGCTGGACCTGGACGCCTTCATCGATGAGGTGATGGCCCTGCTGGCGCAGAACCCCACACCCAACGAGATCCTTGTTCGGGGCGTCCATATGCACCGCTGGGCTGAGCGAGAGGGCACTTACGCGGAGCTCGTGGCCCGCCGGTCCCAGGCGCTTGCGAACCTGCCAGGGCGCTGACAAGCCCCCGACCCTTTGACGCAGAACACGGATTCGGCGTTCGTTGTTCGGTGCCCAGGCGAACCGGACAGGGCGAATCAGGTTGCCGCGCGCAGCACCAGGATGGCCATGTCGTCGGACAGCGGGGCGTCGCCGAACTCCTCGACCGCGCGCTGCACTCGAGCCGCCACGGCGGCGGCGGACATGGTCCGGCACTCGGCCAGGACGCTCGCCAGGCCGTCCGAGTCGAGCATCTGATCGCCCCTGCGGCGCTCGCTCGCCCCGTCGGTGAACGCCAGCAGCGTCTCGCCCGGCTTGAGGATCAGCGAGTCGAGGTGGAAGCCCGGGTCGCCGTCCAGCACGCCCAGCAGCGGCTGGCTTTCCGCACCAGGCACGACCGCGCCGTCCTGGCGCAGCACCAGGGGCGGCGGGTGGCCGGCGCAGACCAGCGCGAGGTTGAGCGACCCGTCGGCCAGCGGCTCGGCCTCGGCGTAGAGCAGCGTCAGGAACCTGCTACGCTCGCCCTCGTCCAGGATCGCCCGGTTCAGCCTGGCCAGCACCGCCGGCGGCCTGAGCCCTTCCCGCGCGAGCAGCCGCAGCGCGTGCCGCGCAAGGCCGGTGACCGCCGCCGCCTGGGGACCGGTGCCGCACACGTCGCCGATCGCCAGACCCCAGCAGCCCTGCCGGATCTCGAACACGTCGTAGAAGTCCCCGCCGACCAGCGCGTCCTGGCTCAAGTGGGCCGGCGCCTCGGTGTTTCCCGCCGGGTTGTAGACCACCGCGATGTCCGCGCCGGGCACGTCGGGCACCAGGGGCGGCAGCAGCGAGGACTGGAGCGCGTGCGCGGTTTCCCTGCGGCCCGCGTATGCGAGCGCTGAGTCGTAGGTGACCGCGACGCGGCGGCCGAGGTCCCAGGCCAGTTCCGCGGTGTCGTGCGGGAACCGGTACTCGGCCGGGCTGGCCAGGGTGAGCGTGCCAAGCTGCCTGCCGCGCGCCGAGAGCGGAACGATGAGCAGCTCGCCGGCCCGCAACGCCTCCGCCTCCGGCACTCCGGCCAGCAGCGGCCACTCCTCCGCGGTGCTCGACTCCTCCGGCGCGCCCGAATCGATCACCGCCTTCTCCAGCGGGTCGTGCAGGCTCTCGTCCGCGTGCCAGACCAGCGCCAGGGTAGCCCGGCCCGCCTCGTCCAGCCGGTGCACCGCGCACCAGCGGGCGAGCGACGGGACCACCAGCTGCGCGGCCAGCGCGAGGGTCCGCTCCGGGTCCAGCGACCCGGCGAGCAGCTCGCCGGCCTCGGCCAGGAAGGAAAGCGCGCCGCGGCGGGCCCTGCCTGCTTCGGCGAGCCGGGCGGATTCGACGATGGCGGCTATGCGTTCCGCGCCCTCGCCGAGGCGCAGCGCGTCCTGTTCGGTGAAGCGGCCGGGCTCGCGGGAGACGACGCAGAGCAGGCCGGTGGTGCCGTAGAGCCCGGCGATGCCCGGTGTCGCGGTCAGGGGAGCCGTCGCCATGGAGCGCATTCCGCCCGCCGCCAGCGCACTGATGAGCGGCGTGCCGTGGTCGGACGGCCCGCGCAGATCCGGGTACACGGCGGGCAGTCCGGTCAGCCCGATCCGGCCGGCCGCGCTCGGCGGCGAGGTGACTTGCGGCATTCCCGGCGGCAAGCCGGTCTGTGCGCGCAACCGCAGTCCGTTGTCCGGGCCGCCGTCCTCCGCGAGCAGTACGAACGCGCCGTCCGCATCCAGCAGGCCCTTGATCTTCTCCGCGGTGAGCGCGAGGTAGTCGTCGAGGTCTGCGATGGCGTTGCGGTTGCTGTTCGCCGGACGGACGCTGCCTGCCTCGGCCGCGCTGGAAGAGCCCTGCGGCGGGGCGAGCACTGGTCCGTGATCGTCGCGCCCGCCGTCGAGATCGAGGACGAACCAGACCTGCTTCATCGAATGTGTGTACTGCACGCCCCAAGACGACGCGAGCTGCGCGGACAGGTAGAGGCCGCGGCCGCCTTCCGGCATCCCGACCTCAAGCCCGCCGACCTCCTCCTCCCAGCCGCCGTTCAGCGCCGGAATGGCCCGTCCCGGATGGCGGTCGGCCACCGCGACGCGCACCGCGGCCGCCTCGCCGTCGTAGTCGCGCAGCAAGGTGCAGGAGACCTCGGCCGGAGTTCCGGCGTGCACGATCGCGTTGGTCACCAATTCGCTGGCGATGAGCACGGCGTCGTCGACCACCGACTCGCCGCCCCACTTGCCGACTGTCTCGCGGACGAACGCGCGGGCCGGCCCCACCGCCGAGGGGTCGGGACCGAACAGTGCCGTGTTCAGATCGTTCAACGCGTCGTCATCCGCCTTGCTCACTCGTCGATCGTATCGACCCCGGCCACGATGTGAAGGAACGGAAAGTGTTCGTATGGTCCCGTTCTGTAGGTGGAATTCTGCCTTTCTTTCCCCATCGCCTGATACGGTGCGAGACTGGCTCAGGTGTGTACGTACCCGCCCGGTGTCTGCAGCTCACCCTGAGCCGCGACCCGGCCGGCCCGTGAGCGAGGAGTAGACCCCATGGCCCAGCGGACAGGGACGGCGGCCGAGCGGTCGGGAGCCGCGGTCCGGCTGGAGCTGGACGACGGCTTGGAGCTCGGCGGCCTCGTCAAGGTGCTGCGCGCGGTACGCGACGGCGACCTGAGAGTCCGGCTCGAGGTGGTTCCCGGCACCCCGCTGGCCGAGGCCGCGGCGCTGTTCAACGAGATCGTGGACCGCCAGCAGGTCTTCTGCGCCGAACTCGACCGGGTCGCCGCCGCGGTGGGCCGTGACGGCCGACTCACCGAGCGTATTCCTCCGGCCGCCGGGCGTGGCGCGTGGGAGCAGGCGGCGCAGTCCGTCAACGAGGTGCTCGACGGCATCGCCGGGCCGATCGCCGAGATCGACCGGGTCCTCGAGGCGCTGGCCGACGGCGAGCTGCAGGAAGCGGTCGCGCACCCCGCGAACCTGGCGCCCGACGGCCGCACCCTGCGCGGTGACGTGCTGCGCAAGGCCCGCGCGGTGAACCGGCTCGCCTCGCAGCTCAAGGACGTGCACGACGCGATGGCCTGGCTGGCGGCGACGGTCGGCGGCGAGATCGCGCTGACCGACAATCCGGCCGAGACCCCGTTCCGCCCGGACCGGATGCCGGGCGAGTGGGCGGGGCTCGTCTCGGCGATGGACCACTCGTGGAACCGGCTCGGCGGGCAGATCCAGGAGCTGCTGCAGGTCACCTCCGCGGTCGCGGACGGTGACCTGTCCCGCAAGGTGGAGGGCCCGGCGTCGGGGGCGATGGCCGGGCTCAAGCGCACCATCAACGACATGGTCGACCAGCTCTCCGACTTCTCCTCCGAGGTGATCCGGGTCACCCGGGAGCTGGGCACCGAGGGCCGGCTCGGCGGCCAGGCCAACGTCCCGGAGGCGGCCGGCATCTGGCGCGACCTGACCGACTCGGTCAACTCGATGGCCTCGAACCTGACCGCGCAGGTCCGCGACATAGCGGGAGTGACCACCTCGGTCGCGCAGGGCGACCTGTCACAGAAGATCACCGTCGAGGTCGCGGGGGAGATGCTGGAGCTGAAGGAGACCATCAACACGATGGTCGACCAGCTCTCCGCGTTCGCCGACGAGGTCACGCGGGTGGCGCGCGAGGTCGGTACCGACGGCAAGCTGGGTGGTCAGGCGCGGGTCCCGGGCGTGGCGGGCACGTGGAAGGACCTGACCGACAACGTCAACTTCATGGCGAACAACCTGACCGACCAGGTGCGTAACATCGCGCAGGTCACCACGGCGGTGGCGCGCGGCGACCTGTCCGAGAAGATCGAGGTGGACGCGCGCGGCGAGGTGCTGGAGCTGAAGAACACCATCAACGCGATGGTGGATCAGCTCTCTGCGTTCGCGGACGAGGTCACGCGGGTGGCGCGCGAAGTGGGCACCGAAGGTCAGCTCGGCGGCCAGGCTAAGGTGCCGGGCGTCGCAGGGACCTGGCAGGACCTCACCAACTCGGTGAACCTGATGGCGAACAACCTCACCACGCAGGTGCGTAACATCGCGCAGGTCACCACGGCCGTGGCGCGCGGCGACCTGTCGCAGAAGATCACCGTCGACGCGCGCGGCGAGATCCTCCAGCTGAAGGAGACCATCAACACGATGGTGGATCAGCTCTCTGCGTTCGCGGACGAGGTCACGCGTGTGGCGCGCGAGGTGGGCACGGAAGGGCGACTCGGCGGTCAGGCGCGGGTGCGCGGCGTCGCGGGCACCTGGAAGGACCTGACCGACAACGTCAACTTCATGGCGTACAACCTGACCAGCCAGGTGCGCGAGATCGCCCAGGTCGCCACCGCGGTCGCGCGCGGCGACCTGACCGAGAAGATCGAGGTGGACGCGCGCGGCGAGGTGCTGGAGCTGAAGAACACCATCAACACGATGGTGGATCAGCTCTCTGCCTTCGCCGACGAGGTCACCCGTATCGCCCGCGAGGTGGGTACCGAGGGCAAGCTGGGCGGCCAGGCCCGCGTGCCCGGTGTCGGCGGCACCTGGAAGGACCTGACCGACAACGTCAACGGGATGGCCAACTCGCTGACCAGCCAGGTGCGTAACATCGCGCAGGTCACCACGGCGGTGGCCCGCGGTGATCTGACCAAGAAGATCGACGTCGACGCGTCCGGCGAGATCCTGGAGCTGAAGACCACGATCAACACGATGGTGGATCAGCTCTCCGCGTTCGCCGCGGAGGTCACCCGAGTCGCCCGCGAGGTGGGTACCGAGGGCAAGCTGGGCGGCCAGGCCCGCGTGCCCGGCGTCGGCGGCACCTGGCAGGGCCTGACCGACAGCGTGAACCAGCTGGCCGGCAACCTGACCACCCAGGTGCGCGCGATCGCCGAGGTGGCCACCGCGGTGACCCGCGGCGACCTGACCCAGCTGATCGACGTGGAGACGGCCGGGGAGGTGGCCGAGCTCAAGGACAACATCAACCAGATGATCGCGAACCTGCGCGAGACCACCCGCCGCAACCAGGACCAGGACTGGCTCAAGGGCAACCTGGCCCGCATCAGTGGCCTGATGCAGGGCAAGCGGGACCTGCTCGCGGTCGCGCAGCTGATCATGGCTGAGCTGACCCCGGTGGTGAACGCCCAGCACGGCGCCTTCTACCTGCGCGAGTTCGACTCGGTGCGGATGCTGGCCGGGTACGGCAGGCTCACGTCGCTGCCCGGCGAGAACGGCAGCCCGGAGCCGATCCGCTTCCGGGTCGGCGAGGGCCTGGTCGGGCAGGCCGCGGACCAGCGCACCCCGATCCTGGTGGAGGAGGTCCCCCCGGGCTACCTGCCGATCTCCACGGGACTCGGGACCGCGCCGCCGGCCTCGCTGATCGTGCTGCCGGTGCTGTTCGAGTCGCAGGTGCTCGCGGTCATCGAGTTCGCCTCCTTCCACAAGTTCACCGAGATCCAGTTGGCCTTCCTCGACCAGATCGTGGAGACCATCGGCGTCACGGTGAACACCATCATGGCCAACAGCGTCACCGAGGACCTGCTGATCAAGTCGCAGCAGCTGACCGCGCAGCTGGAGGACCGGTCCGAGGAGCTGCAGCGCCAGCAGGAGGAGCTGCGCCGCTCCAACGCCGAGCTCGAGGAGAAGGCGGCGCTGCTGGCCAGGCAGAACAAGGACATCGAGGTCAAGAACTCGGAGATCGAGCAGGCGCGTCAGGCCCTTGAGGAGCGCGCCGACCAGCTGGCGCTGGCCTCGAAGTACAAGTCCGAGTTCCTGGCCAACATGTCGCACGAGCTGCGCACGCCGCTCAACAGCCTGCTGATCCTGGCCAGGCTGCTCGCGGACAACAACGACGGCAACCTGACCGACAAGCAGGTCGACTTCGCCGAGACCATCCACTCCGCGGGCTCCGACCTGCTCGGCCTGATCAGCGACATCCTGGACCTGTCCAAGATCGAGGCGGGCCGGATGGACGTGCAGGCCGCGCCGATAGCCGTCAGCACCCTGGTCGAGTACGTCGAGGCCACCTTCCGCCCGCTCACCGTGGAGAAGGGCCTTGACTTCAACATCAGGCTTGATCCGAAGGTCCCGCCGGAGCTGCACACCGACGAGCAGCGGCTCCAGCAGATCCTGCGCAACCTGCTGTCGAACGCGGTCAAGTTCACCGAGCACGGCTCGGTGGAGCTGCGCGTGACGGTGGAGGACGCGGTCCGGCTCGGCCCGGTGCCGGAAAGCGAGTCCGGGGACGCGGCGCCGCAGCGCGCGATCGCGTTCACCGTCGCGGACACCGGGATCGGCATCGCCGAGGAGAAGCTGCGCATCATCTTCGAGGCCTTCCAGCAGGCGGACGGCACGATCAGCCGCAAGCACGGCGGCACCGGGCTCGGTCTGTCCATCAGCCGGGAGATCGCGCACCTGCTCGGCGGCAACATCACCGTGGGCTCCACGCTCGGGCGCGGCTCGGTCTTCACCCTCTACCTGCCGATGGATCAGAACCCTGAGTCAACGGGGGCGCACCGCCCGGTCGGCGCGCGGCTGCCCGAGCAGCGCGGCGTGGTCGACGCGCACAGCATGGAGAAGGCGCTGGCCGGCACGGCGGTGGCGGATCGCGGCAAGGCCAACGGCAAGATGTTCACCGGACGCGATGCGGCCCGTGACGAAGCGCAGCGCTTCACAGGACGCTTCAATGGTGAGACCGTTCTCATCGTGGACGACGACGTGCGTAACGTCTTCGCCCTCACCAGCGTCTTGGAACAGAGAGGACTTTCGGTGCGCTACGCGGAGAACGGCCGCGAGGGCATCGACGTACTCGAACGTGCCGACCACATCGACCTGGTGCTGATGGACATCATGATGCCGGAGATGGACGGTTACGCGACGATGGCGGCGATTCGGCGGATGGACCGCTTCGCGCAGCTGCCCATCATCGCGCTGACCGCGAAGGCGATGCACGGCGACCGGGAGAAGGCGCTGGAGGCCGGGGCGTCGGAGTACGTGACCAAACCAGTAGACATAGACCAGCTGCTCGGTCTGATCAGGAGCTGGCTGAATGCCGAGGAGGACGGTCGACCGGTACGGTAGACCGATCGCGGAAACGGACAGGCGGCCGCAGCACCCCGGCCGCCGCTGACGGAAGGCGACGGAACGCGTGGCAGACCGAGCGAAGATCCTGCTGGTCGACGATCGACCGGAGAACCTGACGGCCCTCGAGGCCGTGCTCGGCGCGCTCGACCAGACGCTGGTGCGGGCCGGCTCCGGCGAGGAGGCGCTCAAGGCGCTGCTGACCGACGACTTCGCGGTGATCCTGCTGGACGTCCAGATGCCCGGACTCGACGGCTTCGAGACCGCCGCGCACATCAAGCGGCGGGAACGCACCAAGGACATCCCGATCATCTTCCTGACCGCGGTGTCCAACGGCCCGCATCACACCTTCCGCGGCTACGCGGCCGGCGCCGTCGACTACCTGTCCAAGCCCTTCGACCCGTGGATCCTGCGGGCCAAGGTCTCCGTGTTCGTGGAACTGCATCGCAAGAACCAGCTGCTCAAGGAGCAGTCCGCGCTGCTGGCGCACCGCCTGGTGGAGTCCGGCGGGGCCACGGAGGCGGACACCGGCTCGCAGTTGGTCGCGGAGTTGTCGGCGCGGCTGGCCGCGGTCGAGGAACACACCCGGACGCTTGAGAAGCTGGCCGGGGACGCGGAGCGCGAATCCGTGCCGCGCGAAGAACTGGCGAGCACCGTGGAGGTACTCAGCACCCGGCTTTCCCGGCTGCGTTCCGCGATAGACGCCTTGGCCTGACGGCGCTTCAGGCGTCACCGCGGCGCGGCAACACGCCTCGGCGTTGATCTTCCGCTAGCCTTCCGAACATGGCGACCTCTGCCCGAACGCCTTCGACCCGGCAGAAGAAGACGGGTTCGGATACGGGCATGTCCCCGAGCAGCGAGGGTGCGGCCAAGAACGGCGCCGGCTCGGGCGCGAAGCGCAAGAGCGGCGCGAGCGGCAAGGGCGGCACCGTGCGGCGCACCACGAGCAGCGCCGCGGGCACCAGGACCAGAGGCGGTTCGAGCCGGGCCCGGCGGGCGAACCCGTCGCGGCCGGTGACCAAAGGCCCGTTCGAGCTGTTCTGGCAGGGCATCGCCGTCGCCATATCCCTCGTGTGGATGGGCGTCGCGCGCTCCGCCGGGCACCTGTTCCGCCGGGCCGGCTCCGGCGCCCGCAACCTGCACCCCGACCACCGCCGCGACGGCATCGGCCTCGGCCTGCTCGCGGCCGCGCTGATCGTCGGCGCCGCGGTCTGGCACCAGCTTCCCGGCAAGGTGGGCGGCGCCCTGATCACCGTGATCACCGGCGGCGTCGGTGTGCTGGACAAGCTGGTCCCGCTCGTCCTCATCGGCCTCGCCATCAGGGTTATGCGACACCCGAGGGAGACCACGCAGGAGGCCGGCCGGATCGCCATCGGCCTTACGTTCCTCACCCTCGGCTTCGCCGGGCTCGTACACATCGCCCGCGGCGCGCCCACCCCGTCGATGGGCGCGCGGGCGATGCGTCACGGCGGCGGCTGGCTCGGATACATCGTCTCCGCACCGATCTCCGCGGTCCTGTCGCAGTGGCTTGCGGTGCCGCTGCTGCTCATCGTCGTCGCGTTCGGCCTGCTGGTGACGACGGCAACGCCGGTGTACCGCATCCCGGACCGGTTGCGCACGCTGCGCTTCAAGTCCGACGCGATGCTGTACCGCATCCTGCGCGGCACGCCGCCGCCGGATCAGATGCCGACTGTGGTCGAGGACGATCCGACCGACCTGCCCGTTCCGCAGCGACAGCCGAGGCGCCGCAAGCCAGGGCCCGTCGATCCGGCCCTCGACCCCGCGAACGGCCTGCCGCTCGGCGATCCCGTCCCTGGGCTCGACCCCGACGCCGATCCGGGCGAGGCCGAGCCGACGGTCGTGCTGCCGTTCCCGACCCAGGAGCGCAAGCCCTCGCGCGGCGGGCCTCCGTCCCCGGCGAAGGCCGGCGGCAGGTCACAGGGTTCTGAATCACAGCGTTCTGACGTGCCGGCCGTGCCGCGGGTCGAGCAGCTGACCCTCTCCGGCGACGTCGTGTACGAACTGCCCTCGCCGGACCTGCTGGCAAAGGGTGTCCCGCTTCGGGTGCGGTCCAAGGCCAACGACCAAGTCGTCGAGCAGCTCACCAGCGTCTTCGAGCAGTTCTCCGTGGACGCGCAGGTCACCGGGTTCACCCGCGGGCCGACGGTCACCAGGTACGAGGTCGAACTCGGCCCCGCGGTCAAGGTGGAGCGGATCACGGCCCTGTCGAAGAACATCGCCTACGCGGTGGCCTCGGCCGACGTGCGGATCCTCTCGCCGATCCCGGGCAAGCAGGCCATCGGCATCGAGATCCCGAACATGGACCGGGAGATGGTCTCGCTCGGCGACATCCTGCGCTCGCCGACCGCGGTCTCCGACCACCACCCGATGCTGGTCGGCCTCGGCAAGGACGTCGAGGGCCGGGACATCACCGCGAACCTGACCAAGATGCCGCACATCCTGGTCGCCGGGGCCACCGGCGCGGGCAAGTCCACCTGCATCAACACGCTGATCACCTCGATCCTGATGCGCTCCACCCCGGACGAGGTGCGCCTGGTGCTGGTGGACCCCAAGCGGGTCGAGCTGACCGCGTACGAGGGCATCCCGCACCTGATCACCCCGATCATCACCTCCCCGAAGAAGGCCGCGGAGGCCCTGCAGTGGGTCGTGCGCGAGATGGACCTGCGCTACGACGACCTGGCCGACTCCGGCTTCCGGCACGTGGACGACTTCAACAAGGCGGTGCGCGCGGGCAAGCTCAAGCCGCCGCTGGGCAGCGAACGCGAGTACCGGCCGTACCCGTACCTCCTCGTCATCGTGGACGAGCTCGCCGACCTGATGATGGTCGCGCCGCGGGACGTCGAGGACTCGATCGTGCGCATCACGCAGCTGGCCCGCGCCGCGGGCATCCACCTGGTGCTGGCCACCCAGCGCCCGAGCGTCGACGTGGTCACCGGCCTGATCAAGGCGAACGTGCCCTCCCGGCTGGCCTTCGCCACCTCCTCGCTGGCCGACTCCCGGGTCATCCTCGACCAGCCCGGCGCGGAGAAGCTGGTCGGCAAGGGCGACGCGCTGTTCCTGCCGATGGGTGCCTCGAAACCGGTCCGGCTCCAGGGCGCGTACCTGGCGGACAAGGAGATCGAGGCGGTCGTCAAGCACTGCAAGGAGCAGCTGACCCCGGAGTACCGGCCGGACGTCACCGAGTCGGTGGAGAAGAAGCGCGAGATCGACGAGGAGATCGGCGACGACCTCGAGCTGCTGATCCAGGCCGCGGAGCTGGTCGTCTCCACCCAGTTCGGCTCGACCTCGATGCTCCAGCGCAAGCTGCGGGTCGGCTTCGCCAAGGCGGGCCGGCTGATGGACCTGCTCGAATCGCGCGGCGTGGTCGGCCCCTCCGAGGGCGCCAAGGCGCGCGACGTCCTGATAAGGCCGGACGATCTGCAGCAACTGCTTGACTCGCTCCAGCCGCAGGAATAGTCCCCGATGCGGGCGATCCAGTGACGGATCGCCGACTCGCGCGTTAGGCCGGGCGAAGGAAAGCCAATCGGGCGAAAGCGGGCGGCCGGAGGGGAGGGCCACCGCCGGGCCGGGCATAGCTGATCTCAGACGCACGGGGCGACGCAGTCCGGTCAGCGCGGAACGAGAGGCGGGATCCAGGTGGCGCAGGAGCAGGGCGGGCAGCGGGATCCGCATCGGCTGATCGGCGAGAGGCTTCAGGGCGCGCGTCTGTCCGCCGGGCTGACCGCGCGTCAGATCAGCGAGCGCACCCGCATCACGCCCGAGGTGCTGCACCGGATCGAGGCCGGCGAGTTCGCGCAGTGCGGCGGAGACGTGTACGCGCGTGGACATATCCGCGCCTACGCCCAAGCGGTCGGCCTCGACCCCGCGCCGCTGCTCGCCGAATACGGCGCGATCCGGCTGCCTCCGCTGACGAAGCGCGACCTGCGCAAGCCGCGTGTCGTCGCGCAGCCCGCGAAGGAGGCGGTCGGTACCGCACCGCGCGGTGCACAGAAGGCGGCAGCGCAACGGGCACGCTCGGTACTTCCGACGATCGTGCCCGGTGCGGTGCCGTCGCTCGTGCCGATGGCGGGCGCCACCCCGCCACCCGAGGTGCCGCCGCTCAGGCACCGGCGCCGTGACGACTTCACCGACGCCGACGCGGGCTCAGCCGCCGCACTCATCGCCGGAGCCGAGGGACCGCCGCCGGTCAACGAGCGGCCCGCCGCCTTCCTCGCCGGCGCGAAGACTCCGGCGAAGGCCGGGGCGAACTGGTCGCTCGCCTTGATCGGCGCGCTGGCCGCGGTCGGCCTCGTCGCGGCCGTGCAGCTGTGGCCGAGCAGCTCGGAAGGAGCCGCGCACGCCGCCGCCACCGCGACGAGCCACGCGCAGCCGAAGGCAGCGTCCGCGAAGCAAGCGGCGCCTGCGGCTCCGGCGCCCCCGGCCGCGCCCAAGCCGAAGACGGTCGACCTGCGGGTCATCGCGGGCAAGGCGCCCAGCTGGCTCGGCGTCACCAACGCGGCCGGCCAGCAGCTGTTCTGGAACATCCTGCAGCCCGGCCAGTCGCAGGAGTTCACCGACGCCAGCAAGCTCGACGTCATCGTCGGCGACGCCGCGGCCGTGGACCTGGTCGTCAACGGCCACGACCTCGGATCCCAGGGCAGCTCCGGCCAGGTCTTCCGCGCCTCGTACAACCCGGCGTCGGGCGGCTGAGCCGCCAAGCCGGGCCGCTCCGGAGAAAAGGCACCGAAGCTCTCCGGATACCCTTGTGGGCATGTCCCGCACTGTGCCCACGGATCCCGGGGGCCGCACCGTCGCCCTGATCACCCTCGGCTGCGCGCGCAACGACGTCGACTCCGAGGAACTGGCGGGCCGGCTCGCCGCCGAGGGCTGGAGTCTGGTCGAGGACCCGGCGGCCGCCGAGGTCGCGGTCGTCAACACCTGCGGCTTCGTCGACGCCGCCAAGAAGGACTCGATCGACACGCTGCTGTCCGCCGCCGACCTCAAGGGCAACGGCGTCACCAAGGCCGTGGTCGCCGTCGGCTGCCTCGCCGAGCGTTACGGCGTGCAGCTGGCCGACGAGCTGCCCGAGGCGGACGCGGTCCTCGGCTTCGACCACTACCAGGAGCTCGGCGACCGGCTGCGCACGATCCTCAGCGGTGGACACGTCGCCTCGCACACGCCGTCCGACCGCCGCAAGCTGCTGCCGCTGACGCCGGTCGAACGCGCGGGCTCGGCGGTATCCGTGCCCGGACACGGCACGCACGGCCACTCAAGCATCGCCGACCTGCCTGAAGGCGTCGCACCGGCGTCCGGTCCGCGCACGCTGCGCCGCCGCCTCGGCGACGGACCCTCCGCCGCGCTGAAGCTGGCCTCCGGCTGCGACCGCCGATGCTCCTTCTGCGCTATCCCGTCCTTCCGCGGCGCGTTCCTCTCCCGCCGCCCCGCCGACATCCTGGCCGAGGCCCGCTGGCTGGCCGAGCAGGGCGTGCGCGAGGTCGTCCTGGTCAGCGAGAACTCCACCTCCTACGGCAAGGACCTCGGCGACATCCGGCTGCTGGAAACCCTGCTGCCCGAGCTGGCCGCGATCGACGGCCTGGACTGGATCCGCGTCTCCTACCTCCAGCCGGCCGAGATGCGCCCGACCCTGATCGACGCGATGGCGGCCACGCCCAAGGTGACGCCCTACTTCGACCTGTCCTTCCAGCACAGCGCCCCGGACGTGCTGCGGCGCATGCGCCGGTTCGGCGACACCGAGCGCTTCCTCGGCCTGCTCGCCTCGATCCGCGAGAAGCTGCCGCTGGCCGGGGCGCGCTCGAACTTCATCGTCGGCTTCCCCGGGGAGAGCGAGGCCGACTACAAGGAGCTCGAAGGCTTCCTCACCGAGGCGCGGCTCGACGCGATCGGCGTCTTCGGCTACTCCGACGAGGACGGCACCGAGGCCGCCGGCTTCGACGGCAAGCTGGACCAGGACGAGATCGACGAGCGGGCCGCGCGGCTGTCCGAGCTGGCCGAGGAGCTGACCGCACAGCGCGCCGCCGAGCGGATCGGCGAGCGGGTCGAGGTGCTGGTCGAGCGGGTCGAGACCGGCGCCGGCGGCGCCGAGGTCGAGGGCCGCGCGGCGCAGCAGGGCCCGGAGACCGACGGCTCGGTCCGCCTGATCGGCCCGGCCGCGGCCGGGTTGCGGGTCGGCGCCCTGATCAGCGCGCTCGTCGTGGACAGCGACGGGGTCGACCTCGTCGCGGAGCCGAGGTGACCGCCCCGGCGCAGCGCCCGTCCGTCGCGGACGGACCGCCGGTCCCCGAGACCGGGCGCGGCGCCGTGCCGCTGTGGAACATCGCCAACATCCTGACCCTCGTCCGGCTGGCGCTGGTGCCCGTCTTCGCCGTGTTGCTCCTGCACGCGGACGGCCGGGAGACCTGGTGGCGCCTGGCCGCGGCGGTGATGTTCATGATCGCCTCGTTCACCGACCGGCTCGACGGCCAGCTGGCCCGCGAGCGCGGCCTGATCACCGACTTCGGCAAGATCGCCGACCCGATCGCGGACAAGGCGCTGATGGGCACGGCCCTGGGCTCGCTCAGCGCGCTCGGCATGCTGTGGTGGTGGGTCACCGTGGTGATCCTGGTGCGCGAGTTCGGCATCACGCTGCTGCGCTTCTGGGTGATCAAGTACGGGGTCATCGCGGCCAGCCGCGGCGGCAAGCTCAAGACGCTGCTGCAGGCGCTGGCCATCTGGATCTACGTGCTGCCGCTCGGCGCGGTGCCCGGCCTCGGCTGGCTGACCTGGGTGAGCACCGTGATCATGACGGCGGCGCTGGTGGTGACCGTGGTGACCGGCGGGGACTACGTGCTGCAGGCGATCCGGCTGCGGCGTTCGGCCCGCACCACGCCGCTGCAGCCGGCCGCCGCGGCGCAGCTGACCACTTCGAGCGGGCCGAACGCGGACGGCGCCGCGGCTGCGGAGCGTGCGGCCAAGTGATGGACGGCTCGTACCAGCCCGCGCCCGGCCCGGCGCAGCTGGCGGATCTGGCCGAGCAGGTGCTCGCCCGTGCCCGCTACCTGCGCCTGACCATCGCCGTGGCCGAATCGCTGACCGGCGGGCAACTCGCCGCCGCACTCACCGCCGTCCCCGGTGCATCAGCGGTCTTCCGCGGTTCGGTTACCGCGTACGCCACCGACCTAAAGGCAGCAGTGCTCGGAGTCGACGGGGTGCTACTCGACCAGGTTGGTGCGGTACACGGTGAGGTCGCCAGCCAGATGGCCGAGGGGGTACGCCGCGTGTGCCGGGCCGACCTCGGCTTGGCCACGACCGGAGTCGCCGGGCCGGAGCCACAGGACGGCCAGCCGGTCGGTACCGTCTTCGTCGCGGTCGCCGGTCAAGAAGGAGTCGAGTTCGAGCAATGCCGTTTCGGGCTCGGCGATGGGCCCCCGGCGCGGGATCGAGCCCGTATCCAGCAGCTCTCTGTTGCGGCTACGTTACAACTGACGTTGCGTTATCTCGGAATGCGGACCGGAAGTTAACGGGTCAACAAAAGATTCCCCGCTTTCGCATGAACCGGCCGCTGGCGTGGCACGTCTCTGAGTGAGTACCCCTCCGCTGGAGTCCGGGAATAGCCGCAGGACGCTCAACGGTTGCGTACGGTTGTAGTGCCGGTTCAGGTTTCACCACCCGCGGTGAAGGCGGCGGCGCGAGCCGCCGAAAGCGGGTACGGTGGCGAGAAGACCTAGTGAGGGAGGGAGCGACGACATGATCCTCATCCGTCGCCTGCTCGGCGATGTGCTGCGGCGCAAGCGGCAGGACGAGGGGCGCACGCTGCGCCAGCTCGCCGCCGAAGCGCGGATCTCGCCGGGATACCTCTCCGAGATCGAGCGGGGTCAGAAGGAACCGTCCTCAGAGCTGCTCGCCGCCATCTGCGACGCACTCGACATCAAGCTGTCCGACCTGCTGCGCGAGGTCTCCGTTGACCTCGCCGCCGCGGAGCTCGCCGCCCGGATCGAGGCCGAGCGCGTGGGCGTCTCCGGCGCCGCGCCGGTGCCGCAGGCCCGTGTCGGGGCGACGCCGGTCAAGAGCGGCGTCGCGCTGGCCAAGCCGGTGGCGCGCACCGTGGCCCGGCCCGGCGCCCGCCCGGCGCCGCGTCCGGTCACCCGCCGGGTCCCGCCGCCGGTCGCCGCCGGCAGCGCGCCGGTACCCGGAGCGGTGCTCGCGCAGGCCGTCCTGGACCCGTCGCGGCTGGGCGAAGTGCCCACCGTCCCGACCAAGACCGCCGCGCCGCGCGCCGCCATGGGCCCGATGACCCCGCTCGGCCCGGTCACCAACGTCGGCATGAGTGGCGGCCTCGGGCGTCCGGTGGACGGCGACATCGTGTTCGCCTTCCCCCTGATGAACCTCGGGGACCTGGCGCTGCGATAGCCGCATCATCCGTTACGACGGCGGCCGACGGGTATGCGTGACCCGTCGGCCGCCGTAGTTCGTGAATACTCATAATTCGGTCGCTGGGCCTGTTCAGGGCGTGCGACCATCGAGAGGCAAGGCCGCCCGAGCGGCAGACGCCTCTGAAGGGAAGATATGACCAACTCGCGCCACCTCGTAAATCAGAGCAGCACCGACGAGGAGGAGCGTTACGGCGTCGATCCCCGCTACGGTGTTGAAGATCTTGCCGACGGCTACGACGGCGACCAGCTCGACCTGGCCGAACGCCAGTCGCTGCGCCGCGTGGCCGGGCTGTCCACGGAGCTCGAGGACGTCACCGAGGTCGAGTACCGGCAGCTGCGCCTCGAGCGCGTGGTGCTGGTCGGAGTGTGGAACTCCGGGACCGCGGCCGACGCCGAGGCCTCGCTCAGGGAACTGGCCGCGCTCGCCGAGACGGCCGGCTCTCAGGTGCTCGAAGGCGTCATCCAGCGCCGCGACCGGCCCGACCCGGCGACCTACATCGGTTCCGGCAAGGCCCGCGAGCTGCGGGAGATCGTCGCCTCGACCGGGGCGGACACCGTCATCTGCGACGGCGAGCTGACCCCGGCCCAGCTGATCCACCTGGAAGACGTGGTCAAGGTCAAGGTCGTGGACCGCACGGCGCTGATCCTGGACATCTTCGCCCAGCACGCCCGCTCCCGGGAGGGCAAGGCGCAGGTCGCCCTGGCCCAGATGCAGTACATGCTGCCCCGGCTGCGCGGCTGGGGCCAGTCGCTCTCCCGGCAGATGGGTGGCGGCGGCACGGGCGGTTCAGGAACAGGGGGCGGCGGCGGGATCGCCACCCGCGGTCCCGGTGAGACCAAGATCGAGCTGGACCGGCGGCGGATCCGGGAGAAGATGGCGCGCATGCGCCGGGAGCTGGCCGAGATGGGCAAGTCCCGCTCGACCCAGCGCCAGGAGCGCAAGCGCGGCGCGGTACCGGCCGTGGCGCTGGCCGGCTACACCAACGCTGGCAAGTCCTCGCTGCTCAACCGGATCACCGGAGCCGGGGTGCTGGTGGAGAACGCCCTGTTCGCCACCCTCGACCCGACCGTGCGCCGGACGCAGACCTCCGGCGGCCGCGCCTTCACCATCGCGGACACCGTCGGATTCGTCCGGCACCTGCCGCACCTGCTGATCGACGCCTTCCGCTCCACGCTGGAGGAGGTCGCCGACGCCGACCTGATCCTGCACGTGGTCGACGCCTCCGACCCGGACCCTGAGGGCCAGATCGCGGCGGTGCGCGAGGTGCTCGCGGAGATCGGGGCCGCCAAGGTGCCCGAGATCGTGGTGCTCAACAAGGCGGACGCGGCCGACCACGAGACGGTCGCCCGGCTGCTGCGCCGCGAGCCGCACTCGGTGCTGGTCTCGGCTCGCACCGGCGAGGGCATCGACAAGCTGCTCGCCGCGGTCGAGGCGGACCTGCCGCGGCCCGCGATCGAGATCGACGCGCTGGTGCCGTACGGCCGAGGCGACCTGATCGCGCGGGTGCACGCGACCGGCGAGCTGCTGAGCGAGACGCACCTGGAGTCGGGCACCCGGATCGTCGCGCGGGTGGACCCCACCCTCGCCGCCGCGCTCGACGAGTTCGCAGCGGTCTAACACACCGACGCTCCAACCCAGGACGGGCCCGCGAGTCACTGCACTCGCGGGCCCGTCTGCTCATCGGACTACTCACTCTTCACAGCTACGCTCGGTTGACCGCGCGATCACGATAGGTAAGGCTTACCTCACTTAATCTTCCGGTGCGGCCCGCCAAGGCCGGCGCCAAGCGGGGAGTGGTGAGATGGCCGTCAGCAGCGCCGCGATCCTCGATCGGCAGCGCGACCGCGAGTCCGCGGCACGCAGCTACGCGCGGCACCTGCCGATCGTGCCGGTCCGCGCTGAAGGCATGACGATTTACGGCGCCGACGGCCGCGCCTACCTGGACTGCCTTTCCGGCGCCGGAGTCCTCGCCCTCGGCCACAACCATCCGGTGGCCGTCGCCGCGATCCGCCGCGTGCTCGACTCGGGCGCGCCGCTGCACGTGCTCGACCTCGCCACGCCGATCAAGGACGAATTCACCGAGACGCTGCTCGGCATCCTCCCGCCCGACCTGGCCAAAGACGCGCGCATCCACTTCTGCGGGCCGTCCGGAGCCGACGCGGTCGAGGCCGCCATCAAGCTCACCCGGACCGCCACCGGAAGCACCGGCCTGATCGCTTTCACCGGCGCGTACCACGGCATGACCGCAGGTGCATTGGCTGCGACCGGCAACACGGCGGTCCGCACGCCCGCGCGCGTCAGCGATGCGGGCGTCACCCGCCTTCCCTATCCGCAGAGCTATCGGTGCCCGTATGGCGTCGGCGGCGGAGAAGGCACGCGGATCGCCGCCGAGCAGTTGCGGCGGTTGCTGCGTGACCCCGGCAGCGGCCTGACTCCGCCCGCGGCAATCATCGTCGAGCCCGTACAAGGCGAGGGCGGTGTTATCCCGGCACCTGACGAGTGGCTGCGCGCCCTGCGAGCCGAAAGCGCAGCACACGGCATCCCGCTGATCGCCGACGAGGTGCAGACGGGACTGGCCCGCACTGGCGAGGTGTGGGGAGTGGACCACTCCGGCGTCACACCGGACGTCATGGTCCTTTCCAAGGCCATCGGCGGCGGGCTGCCGCTGGCCGTGATCGCCTATCGCTCCTCGCTCGACGTTTGGGCCGAAGGAGCGCATACGGGCACCTTCCGTGGCCAACAGCTTGCCATGGCCGCCGGAACGGCGACGATCAGGTACGTGATGGAAAACGACCTGACGACTCACGCCCGCAAGCTGGGCGAACAGATCCGCACCGGCTTCGAGGAGGCGGCCCACGCGCTGCCCGCGATCGGCGAGGTGCGTGGCCGCGGCCTGATGCTCGGCGTCGAGCTGGTCGAGCCGGACGGCGCCCCGGACGCGCTCGGTGCCCGGCCCGCCGCGCCCGAACTCGCCCACGCGGTGCGCGCCGCCGCCCTGAGCCGCGGAGTGCTCGTCGAACTCGGCGGCCGCCACGGCAGCGTGCTGCGGCTGCTGCCGCCGCTGACGGTCACGGACCTGGAGGCCGAGCAGGTCGTCAGTGCTCTGATCGATTCGATCGCCGAGGCGTCCGGGCTGGCCGGTGCGCAGCGGGTGCGGGCCGGAGCGCGCTCATGACGGAGACCGAGATCCCGACTGACAGCCCCGCCGAACTCCCGGCGGAGAGTCCGGCCGAGAGCCCGACCGTTCGGACCGACGCGATCGAGCCGCAGGCCGCGCCCCGCGCCGATCGCCCACTGCCGCCCGGCGGCCCGGCCGCGGTCGCCGAGCGGGTCCGCGCCGCGCTCGGACCCGTGCTGCCCGAGCACGGCCGGGGCCAGGCCGCCTTCGACGAGCTCGCCGCCCTCCTCGTCGCGGAGACCGTGCACGCGAGCCACCCGCACACCGCCGCACACCTGCACTGCTCGACGCTGCCTGTCGCCGTGGCCGCCGACACGCTGGTCGCCGCGCTCAACCCGTCCATGGACTCCTGGGATCAGTCCGCCGCGCCGACCGTCATCGAGGACGAACTCGTGCGCGCCCTCGCCGGACTCTGCTTCGGCCAGCGGGCCTCGCACCCGGGCGGCACGGTGACCACCGGCGGCAGCGAGTCCAATCTCATGGCTCTGCTGTTCGCCAGGGACGAGTCGATCCGCCGCGGCTACGACGTCGATCCAGCCGAGGACGGCATTCCCGGATACGCGGCCGGGCGGCTGCGCATCCTCTGCTCGGCCGTCTCGCATTTCTCCATCGCCCGGTCCGCCGCGCTGCTCGGCCTGGGGGAGCGGGCCGTCGTGCCGGTCCCGGTCGGCAAGGACCACCGCATGGATCCGCAGGTCCTGGAGCGCATCGCGGCGCGGCTCGTCGATGCGGGCGATCGCATCGTCGCCGTGGTGGGAACGGCAGGGACCACCGACGCCGGCGCGATCGACCCGCTGGAGGCCTGCGGACGCGTCGCGCACAAGTACGGGGCCTGGTTCCACGTCGACGGGGCCTACGGTGGCGCGCTGATCTTCTCCGACGTGCTTCGCGACGCGTTGCACGGAATCGCCGAGGCCGATTCGGTGACGCTCGACCTGCACAAGTTCGGCTGGCAGCCGATCCCGGCCGGGGTGCTGCTGTGCCGGGACCGCGCCGCGTTCGGCACGCTCACCCGGCGCGTGGCCTACCTGTCAGCCCTCGATGACGAGCGTGCCGGATACCCGAACCTGCTGGACCGCTCGCTGCGCACGACCCGCCGCGCCGACGCCGTCAAGATCGTCGCGACCTGCCAGGCGCTCGGCCGCTCGGGCCTCGGCGCCTTGATCGAACGCTGCTTCGCGCTCACCGCCCACGTCGCGGCCGCGTTGCGTGCGCACCCTGATTTCGAGCTCGACCGGGAGCCCGCGCTCACGACCGTCCTGTTTCGCTACCGGGCCCGGCACGGCGACCCGGACCGGGTGAACGCGGCACTGCGTCGCAGGCTGCTGACGGAAGGCGCGGCCGTCATCGGACGTACCGAGCTGCCGGCGGTGGGGAACGGAACGGGGCTTGGCGGATCGGCTGTCCCCGGCTCGTTGCGGCTCAAGCTGACGCTGGTCAACCCGGAGACGTCGAGCTCTGATCTCGACCGGCTGATCGGCCTGATCGCCGCCGCTGGAGCCGCCGAGGACCGCGCCAGCCAGCCATAGCCCACTAAGCCATCGCCTCACCTGCCTGACCCATCAAAATCCAGACCAGTGAACGGTTGCCGGAGGACCTGCGCGTGATCCCGACAAGCCAGTTGTCGCCCCCTGACGCCCCGACGGCCCCCGCGGTGCCGACGCCGGACCGGCCCGTCGACGCGACGACGTTCCAGCGGGCCGGGAATCGGCTCGCCACGGAGGCGCTGCTGCGCTGCTGGATCCGCGAACGCCAGGTCCAGCCGCCGGCCGAGGGCGAACCGCTGGTCATCGATCTCGGCGGCAGCCTCCTGCGAATCCCGGTGGAGTACTGGTCGCGCGCCGGAATGCATCGGCTCGGCACGGCGGCAGGCCCGCTCGGACCGCTGAGCCCCGGCGGGCTGGCCCGCTTGCTCGGCGAGTCGGTCGGCGCGAGGGGAGAAGGGCTCGAACAGCTCGTGCAGCGCGTCGTGGAATCCGCGGAACGCGTCGGGGCGCATCTGGAGGCCCGAGCGGCCAGTCCGGCGCCCACAGAGCCCTTCACGCCGTTTCTGGTCGCCGAGCAGGGATTGCTGGCCGGGCACCCGCTGCACCCGACGCCGAAGAGCCGAGACGCGCTGACCGCTAGCGAAGCCGCGCGCTATTCGCCCGAGCTGCGCGGCTCGTTCCCGCTGCACTGGTTCGCGGCCGCCCCGGATCTCGTCGCGCATGACAGCGAACTCGGCCCGACCACACCGGATCTCGCCGCCTTCCTCAGTGGCCTGACTCCGGATGGCCGCGTACTCGTTCCGGCGCATCCCTGGCAGGCGAACGCGCTACTGCGGCAGGACAACGTGCGTGAGCTGATCGCCTCGGGGCGTCTGGAGCACCTCGGCGAGGCCGGGCCGGCCTGGTACCCGACCTCGTCGCTGCGCACCGTGTACCGGCCCGACCAGCCGGTCATGCTCAAGCTTTCACTCGCGCTGCGCATCACCAACTCCCGGCGCGAGAACCTGCGCAAGGAGCTACTGCGCGGAGTCGAGGCGCACCGGCTGCTCTCCGGCCGCCTCGGCATGCAGCTGCTCACCGCGCACCCGGGATTCCGTGCCCTCACCGACGCCGGATACCTCGCGGTGGACGCGGTGCCAGGGCTCGATGTCTCGTTCCGGCATTCACCGTTCCAGTCGAGCGACCACGTGTTCTGTCTCGCCGCCCTGACAGATCTGGGCCGCGGCGCTATCGCTGCCGACGGTCACCCGCACGAGCTGGCCGCGCACCTGCACAGCCTCTCCGCGGCGGAGCAGCGACCGGTACGCGCGGTGGCGCTGGAGTGGTTCGCCCGATACCTGACCGCGCTGATCACGCCGCTGCTCTGGCTCGACGCAGAGCACGGAGTCACGCTGGAAGCGCACCAGCAGAACACCTTGATCCAGCTGGACGCCGCAGGCTATCCCGGGGCTGGCTGGTACCGCGACAATCAGGGCTTTTACTACCGGCGCTCGCGCATCGCCCATCTCGAAGCGCTCAGCGGCATCAGTGCCCTCGGCCAGGAGAGCGAGACCGTCGTCGACGACGACGTAGTCACGGAACGACTCCTGTACTACGTCGGCATCAATAATCTGATGGGCGTTGTCGGAGCGCTCGGCTGCGCGGGTATCGCCTCGGAGCGTGAGCTCCTCGGGTTGGCCGCCGACCTGCTCGCTCCGCTGCGGGGCCACCAGCCCGTGGACCTGCTGCTGGGCGCGAAGTCGTTGCGCTGCAAGGCGAACCTGCTAACCCGCGCGGCAGACCTTGATGAGCTGGTCGGCGACCTGGCAACGCAGTCGGTCTACGTCGAGATCGCGAACCCTTTCGCGGGGCTCTCGCGAGAAAACGGCACCGGCGCGATGCGAGGAGACGCCGCATGACCGGGACGCTCGCCGCTCCCACCTGGTGGGACCTCACCACGCCGGCGGGCCGGTTCACGCTGTGCCCGGTGAAGATCGACCGCGACCTTCCGCTCATCCACCGCTGGATGAACGACCCGGCGGTCGCGCGCTACTGGGATCTGGACGGCCCGATCGAACGAACCAGCGCGCACCTGGCCGAACAGCGGGCTCTTCCGCACAGCGAGCCGTACCTCGCGCGACTCTCCGGGCGCCCGATCGGCTACTGGGAGCTGTACCGCGCCGCAGCAGACCGGCTCGCCGCCTACTATCCGGCGCACGCCGACGACCTGGGCATCCACCTGCTCATCGGCGAACCAGAGCTGCGCGGAGTCGGCCTCGGCGCGACGCTCCTGACAGCCCTCTGCGATGCGCTGCAGCGTGAGTCGAGTTGCCGCATCGTCGCAGAGCCCGATGAACGCAACGTCGCCTCCGTGCGCGCCTTCGTCTCCGCGGGCTTCCGCGTCAGCGCGACGATCGAACTGCCCGAGAAGCGAGCCACCCTCGTCCTCCGGGACTCTCCCGCATGACCTTCGAAGCCTGCTACGACCTGCTCGGCATCGGTCTCGGCCCGTTCAACCTCGCGTTGGCCGCGCTCGCCGAACCGATCCCCGGCCTGCGTGCGCTGTTCCTGGACGAGAATCCGCGCTTCTCCTGGCATCCGGGCATGATGGTCGACGGCGCGACGCTCCAGGTGCCGTTCCTCGCCGACCTCGTCACCCTGGTCGATCCCACGAGCCGGCACAGCTATCTGGCCTACCTGCGCGACGCCGGCCGATTGTTCGAGTTCTACTTCGCCGAGCGCTTCCACATCCCGCGCGCCGAATACGAGTCCTACTGCCGCACGGTCGCCGATGCGCTCGCGGCGTGCCGCTTCGGGTTTCGAGTGACCGCCGTCGCGCTAGCCACGCTGCCTGACGGACGCGACGGCTTCACGATCGCCTTCACCGACAACGACGGCCGTGCCCACAATGTGCTCGCCGCGAATGTCGTGCTGGGTATCGGCACCGAACCGGTCGCGCCCGATGCCCTCCACGCTCTCTGGCGCGAGGCCGGTCCGTCGGTGTGCCACAGTGCGCACTACCTCGACCACGCCGACCTGATCCGCACGGCCGATGACGTGACCGTGCTCGGCTCGGGCCAGTCCGGCGCGGAGATCGTGCTGGACCTCCTGCGCACCTGGCACCGCCCCGGTCGGCGGCTGCGCTGGCTGACCCGCAGCACCGCCTTCGAACCGATGGAGTACTCGAAGCTCGGCCTCGAACACTTCACGCCCGACTACGTCGACTACTTCTACGATCTGCCCGCCGCCCAGCGCGCCACACTGCTCTCCACTCAGGGCCGCCTATACAAAGCCGTCTCCGCTGACACGCTGGCCGCTATCCGCGAAGAACTCGACGCCCGTTCCTTCAGAACCGGCATCTCCGGTACAGGCGTCACGCTCATGCCTGGGGTCGAGGCCGTCGGCGGTAACTACGCCGATGACGCCCAAACGCTCACCCTCGCCCTAAGACATCGCGGCACAGGTGAAGCTATGGCGGTACGTACCGAACGCCTCGTGCTCGCCACCGGCTACGCCACACGCAAACCCGACTGCCTAGCGCCGCTCGAAGCCCTCATTCAACGCGACACGGAGGGCCGCCTCGTCATCGAGCGCGATCATCGCGTCGGCATGACCGACACGCGCGCGGGACTGTACGTACAGAACGCCGAGCTACACACGCACGGCGTCGGCACTCCAGACCTCGGGTTGGGCGCGTACCGCGCAGCGGAGATCCTCAACGCCGTAACCGGACGGTCGGTCTACCCGTTGCCCAGCCGTACCGCGCACACCGCGTTCGCCCCGACGGTGGCGGCAGCCGCCGATCCCGGCATCGCACTCGACCTGGAGGCCCCCGGCCATGAGCAGCACCGCAGCCAGTACCAGCCGGCCGAGCCAGGCGGTGCCGGCGCCGCCGTCCCCCTCCGGCGCCGGCCACAGCACATCGCCCAACCGCACCGGCTCGACCCAATCCCTGCCCGCTGACCCCGAACTGCGGTGGCGGCACGCGGGCCGGACCCTGTTGGCGAAGACCATTGCCGAACTCGCCTACGAGGAACTGCTGACCCCGACGGCGCAGGAAGACGGCTGGCACGCTCTCACCCTCGCCGCTCCCGCACACGCCCTTGACCGCCCCGACGGCGCCAGCAGCATGCCCGCTATCACGCCCACCATCGAGTACCGGTTTCGCGCCGACCGAGGCGCGTACGGGTCCTGGTTCGTCGACCCCGGCTCCGTGCGGCGCGGCGGACATCCGGCCGCAGACCCGCTCGCCTTCATCGCCGATGCCGCGCCGTCCCTCGGCCTTTCCGGCGAGACCGCAGGTCACCTCGTGCGCGAAATGGCCGCGACGCTCGCCGCCGACGCCCAGATCCTCGCCACCGCCACGCTCACCGCCGCGGAACTGGCAGACCTCGACTACGCGCAGCTCGAAGGCCACCAGACCGGACACCCGTGGATCGTGTTCAACAAGGGACGCCTCGGCTTCTCGGCCAACGACACCCTGCGTTACGCACCTGAGGCGCGCCAACCGGTCCGCCTGCCATGGATCGCGGTACGCGACGACTTGGCGCACTACCAGGCCATCCCCGGCCTAAGCGCCCGCCGGCTGTATACCGAGGAGCTGTCACCGGCGGCGCGCGTGCGGTTCGGCGCGGAGCTGATCAGGCATAGCTGCAACCCGGCACGGTACTGGTGGCTGCCCATCCATCCGTGGCAGTGGGACGAGACGATTCAACCGCTGTACGGGGCCGAGATCGCGTCAGCTCGCTTGGTGTACCTCGGCGAAGGTGACGACTCGTATCTGCCTCAGCAGTCGATCAGGACCTTTAGCAACATCAGCGTGCCGCACCGGCGCCACGTGAAGCTCCCGCTGTCCATCCTCAACACCATGGTCTGGCGCGGCCTGCCCACCGAGCGCACGCTCGCCGCACCCGCCCTCACGGCCTGGCTCCAGGGCCTCGCGGCCAGCGACCCGTTCCTCACGGACGACTGCAAGGTGATCCTGCTCGGCGAGGTCGCGTCCGTCACGGTCGACCATCCGGTGCTCGACCGCATCGACGCGGTCCCGTATCAGTACCGCGAGTTGTTGGGCGCGATCTGGCGCGAGCCGCTGCCCGCCGCGCTGCAGGAGGGGGAGAGGGCACGCACGCTCGCGTCGCTCCTGTCCTTCGGCGCGGACGGCACGCCACTGGCGGCCGAACTCATCGCCCGATCCGGGCTGGATGCCTGCGCATGGCTGGAACGCCTCTTCGGCGCGCTGCTGCCGCCGCTGCTGCGCTTCCTCTACGCCTACGGAACGGTGTTCTCTCCGCACGGCGAAAACGCGGTCGTGATCTTCGACGAGCGTGACATCCCGACGCGGCTCGCGGTCAAGGACTTCGTCGACGACGTCAATCTCGCCGCCGCCGACCTGCCCGAGCTCGCCGAACTGCCGCAGCAGGTCGCCTCGGTGATGCTGCGCGAACAGCCGGACTACCTCTGCCAGTTCCTACACGGCGGTCTGTTCATCGGACATTTCCGCTACCTGGCCCGGATCTTCGAGCAGCACCTCGACGTCCCCGGCGCCGAGTTCTGGTCGCTCGTGCGCGCCGCGATCCGCGCGTACCAGGACAGGTTCCCCGAGCACGCGGACCGCTACGCGCTGTTCGACCTCGGCAAGCCGCACATCGACCGGCTCTGCCTCAACCGCAACCGGCTGCTGCTCGACGGCTACCGCGACCGGCCGACCCGTCCGCACGTCGAGGCGCACGGCGCCGTCCCGAACCCGCTCGCCCCGATCGATTGACCGGCCGCCTCCTGTCATGCACTGCACCCTGCCGTCCCGCGCGCGCCGGATGCGTCCCGCTCTCTGCCGCGCCCCGAACCCCCTCGCCCCAATCGACCGACCTCCACCCCGGATCCGTCCTCGGCTGTCGGCCGGGCCCCGTACCCTAGTGGCTCATGGGCAAAGCTGATCTCGAAACCTTACTCGCGAGCGCGGTCGCCGCAGTCGGCGGCGAGCCGAGGCCGGGTCAGGTCGAGATGGCCCAGGCGGTCCGGCGCGCGCTGACCGAAGGGGATCCGCTCCTGGTCCAGGCCGGCACCGGAACCGGCAAGTCGCTGGCGTACCTCGTGCCCGCCATCGCGCACTGCCTCGACCGGCGGGACCGGCGCGTAGTCGTCGCCACCGCCACGCTCGCGCTGCAGCGCCAGCTCGTAGCGCACGACCTGCCGCTGATCGCCGACGCGCTCGCCCCGGCCCTCGGCCGCGTCCCGGAGTTCGCTCTGCTCAAGGGCCGCAGCAACTACGTCTGCAAGCACAAGATCGACGGTGGCGACGAGAACGAGGGCGAGGAGGCGCTGTTCGACGCCTCGGCGGTCTCCGACCTCGGCCGCCAGATCCTGCGCGTGCGCGAGTGGGCCGAGGAAACCGATACCGGCGACCGGGACGACCTCGTACCCGGCGTCAGCGACCGCGTATGGAGCATGGTCTCGGTCAGCGCCCGCGAGTGCCTGACCGCGTCCAAGTGCCCGTTCGGCACGGAGTGCTTCGCCGAGGAGGCCCGCGAACGCGCTCGCGAGGCGGACATCATCGTCACCAACCACGCGCTGCTGGCCATCAACACGTTCGACAGCGACGTCCAAGTCCTGCCCGAGCACGACGCGGTGGTCGTCGACGAGGCGCACGAGCTGGTCTCCCGGGCCACCGGCGCGAACTCCGGCGAGCTGACCGGAGGCATGGTCGACCGCGCCGCGCGCCGCATCCGCAAGCATGTGGACGAGAAGACGCACTTGGTCTTCGAGCAGGCAGTAGAGCTGTTCCGGGAAATGCTCGACACCGCGGATGCCCGCCGTTACCCGCAGCTGCCCGAGGACGTCGTCGAGGCGCTCACCGCGCTGCGTGACGCGTCCCGACAGGTCATCAGCGCTCTGGTGCGAGGCCGGGAGAAGGGCGGAGCGAAGGGGGCATCCCGGGCCGGGGGCGGCGAGGACGGTGCCGCCGAGGTCGGCGCGGGCACCGAGGGCGCCAGGCGGCAGGCCCAGGCGGCGATAGAGCAGATCTTCGAGCTCTCCGACCGGATGCTGCTCACTTCGCCCGACGACGTGATCTGGTTGGACCGTGGCGACCGATTCAGCTCCCTGCACATCGCCCCGCTCTCCGTGGCCCAGCAGCTGCGCCACCGCCTGTTCGCGCGCACGCATACGGTCCTGACCTCCGCGACGCTCAAGCTCGGCGGCGACTTCGACGGGGTGGCCCGTTCAGTCGGCCTGTACCCCGAGGAGCGAGCGGACCGGCTCCCGGCAGACAGCGCTGCCAACGGCCCTCGCTCCCGTCGAGCCCCTTCAAGCGACTCAGCTGACGACTCGTCGGACGCGGCATCCTCAGCTCAGGATTCGAACGCGACACCCGCGAACGCGTCGGCGTCCGACGAACAGTCGGCGCAGGACGACGCCCAGGACGACACCGACCATCCAATTCGCTGGAACGCCCTCGACGTCGGCTCGCCCTTCGACTATCCGAAGCAGGGCATTCTCTACATTGCCCGGCACCTCGCGCCGCCCGGACGCGACGGGATCCGGCCCGACCAGTTCGACGAGCTCGCCGGATTGATCGAGGCCGCCGGCGGCCGCACCCTCGGGCTGTTCTCCTCGTTGCGTGGCGCCCAGGCGGCGGCAGCGGAGATCTCCGACCGGCTGTCGTACACAGTGCTGTGCCAGGGCGAGGACTCGCTGCCGCAACTCATCGCCCGCTTCGGCGAGAACCCGCGCACGTGCTTGTTCGGCACCCTTTCGCTTTGGCAGGGGGTCAACGTGCCCGGACCGTCCTGCCAGCTGGTGGTGATCGACCGGATCCCGTTCCCGCGCCCGGACGACCCGCTGGCGGCGGCCCGTCAGGAGGCGGTCGCGCGCAACGGCGGCAACGGCTTCATGGCAGTCGCCGCGACCCACGCCGCGCTGCTGCTGGCCCAGGGAGCTGGACGGCTCATCCGGGCGGCCGGAGATCGGGGCGTGGTGGCGATCCTGGACTCCAGGCTGGCCACCGCCCGCTACGCGAGCTTCCTGCGAGCCTCGCTGCCGCCGTTCTGGCCCACCGACGACACGAAGTTGGTGCGCGCCGCACTGCGCCGCCTCGATGCCGAAGCCCCCTGATCCGAAGGTTCAAAAGAATCGAAGCCCCGCGAGTCGCTATCCCCCGTATCGCTGCCGCGTCTGTCGCTATCCCCGTATCGCTGTCGCCTCTGTCGCTATCCCCTGAGTCGCTCTCGCCCAAGCGATCGCGCTGGCATAGCTGTCAAAGCTCATCGCCCTCGCGCAGCCAACTGGGCATTCGCAGCCGTCAAAGCTGATTGCCGTCGCGCAGTCGATCGCATATTCGCAGGCGTGACGGCTCATCGCCACCGCACGAGCACCGGCGCCCAGCCGCCTACTTCCAGTCCTTCGCCCTATGCACTTCAAGGCACTGAGCGCGCCGCTCAGCCTTGCCGCCGCGGTCAGGTGTCTCCTTCCCGCGGCAAGGCGCCAGCACCGCGCACACACGCACCAGACTGTGCGCTCTCAGCTGCCTCGGTCAGCCGCCCCTTCCCACGACGGCCGACCGGGCCGAGAGAGACGGCCGACCCCACCCGCCTCTCTGTCCACGCCCTGCTCCAGCACCCGCGCGCGCTTACCTCACGTGTCCTCAGCGCCGCGCCGCCTGGGCAGGGTTCTGCGTTGCAGCTAGCTCGTCTAGTTCGTCTAGCTTGTCTATCTCCTCTGACTCCTCACAGCCGCCGCATCACCGCGACCACCCGGCCGAGGATCGACGCCTCGTCGCCCGGGATCGGGTCGTACGCCGGGTTGCGCGGCATCAACCACACGTGCCGGCCCGACGGCGTGTTCTGCAGCTTCAGCTGCTTGATGGTCGCCTCGCCGTCGATCATCGCCGCGACGATCTCGCCGGACTCGGCGGTCGGCTGCTGGCGCACCACGACCGTGTCCCCGTCCCAGATCGCCGCGTCCACCATCGAGTCCCCGACCACCGTGAGCGCGAACAGCGTCCCGTCGCCGACCAGGTCCCGCGGCATCGGGATGAGCTCCTCGATCTCCTCCTGGGCCAGGATCGGGCCACCGGCGGCGATCCGGCCGACCAAGGGCACGTACTCGGTCGCGCCGACCGAGCCGCCCATCGGCAGCACCCGGCCCGCGGTCGTGTCCTCGTCCACCGGGATCGACGCGGCCGGCGCGGCGATCTGCGGCACCGTCGAGGCGGCCGCGTGCGACTGCGCCATCCGGGCCCGCCACGCCTGGGTCGGGTCGCTCGGGCCGCGCACGATGTACGCCCGCGGCCGGTTCGGGTCGCGCCGGATGAACCCCTTGTTCTCCAGCACCACCAGCTGATGCCGTACCGAGGAGGTGGACTGCAGACCCACCGCCTCGCCGATCTCCCGCATCGACGGCGGATAACCGCGCCGATCGATCGACTCCTGAATAACTTCGAGCACCCGGCACTGCCGGTCGGTAAGCCGCAGCGACAGCGGAACTCGCGTCATATCCGCCGCCTCCGCCCCAGCTCCGAGCCGCCCCGGTCCGCGCCGACGCTGCCGCACCACCGCACCCGCGGGCTTGCCGTCGCCGCCCGGCTCCGCACCGCGCGCCGCGTCTCCGCGCGCGCCGGCACCGCGACGCCGCGCCGCGGCTGCACTGCTCCGTCCGGCCATGATCGTGGTTCCCTTCCCTTTTCTCGGCCGGGGGTTCGCCCCTGACCCGACCCCTGATCCCAACCGTAGCCGAAGCGTCTGACATCCGACCAACACTTGTTCGAATATGCTTATCGAACAAGTGCGCCGCAATCCCCTCCGCCGGTCGAGCTGGTGTGCCACAGACGCTTTCGCGCGGCCGCGCGCTCGCGTTCTTCTCTGGGCTGTTGCCGTACATCCTGCTGCCACTTCCGGCTGTTAATCCGGTTTTCCACAGCGAATTCATCCGGTCGAAGGAATTTGCGCCGAACACCCTTGCGCAGGACCCCCGAAGGTGTTCAAGGCCACCTGGACCGATCGCGGAGCGTAGCTAATCAGGACACGGACACTCGTCCTCGATCGGCCGCGTCGGGGTCGCGGGCGATCGGTCCGCGTGCTAGGTTTACCCCTACATCTAGTGGCTGGTCGTCCGGAGCGTTCCACAGATTGTGGTATCGACTGGGGATTGAGCGGTTCGGCAGGTCACGGGGTTATGCACAGGGTGTGTCCACAGGTCCGTCACAGCGAGTCGCGCGGCGGCGATTACCAGGGAGGCCGGTCAACCGTGCACTGCCCGTTCTGTCGCTACACCGACAGCAAGGTGATCGACTCGCGGACCGCCGAGGACGGCACCGTGATCCGCCGCCGCCGCTCCTGCCCGCAGTGCAACCGCAGGTTCACCACGATCGAGACCGCCGCGCTGCTGGTGGTCAAGCGCTCCGGGGTCACCGAACCGTTCAGCCGCGAAAAAGTTGTCGGTGGGGTGCGCAAGGCTTGTCAGGGAAGGCCGGTCTCCGAGGACCAGATCGCACAGCTGGCCCAGCGGGTCGAGGAGGCCATCCGGGCCCGCGGCTTGGCCGAGCTGCCCAGCCACGAGGTCGGGCTGGAGATACTCGGGCCGCTGCGGGACCTCGACCTGGTCGCCTACCTGCGATTCGCCTCGGTCTACCGGGCGTTCGAATCGCTGGATGACTTCGAGGCCGAGATCGCCGCGCTGCGCAGGACCGAGGCGGGGGACGGCCCGGACGCAGGCACCGATCGGGCGGGCGAACCGGCCGTCGCAGGCTGAGCCGCGGCCGCGGCCCAAACGTAAACAGACTTAGACGCATAAGCAGACGTAGCAGAGATTTAGCAGGCGTAAGCGCAGGGAGCGGTCCACAGCCGGTGGGGAAGCCGGTCGGGGGCTAAGACGTTGACACAGAGGGACGAGAGAGGACGCTTCTCATGACGGAGACCATCAGCGGGCCGGCCCGCAAAGCCGGCAAGCAGCACGGGGTGCCTGGTCAGGCGGGCGCCGCGCAGAAGCAGTCCGACGGCCCCTCCCGCGGTCTGCGTATCGAACGGGTCTTCACCAAGCCCGGCGTGCACCCGTATGACGAGGTCGAGTGGGAACGCCGCGACGTGGTCATGACGAACTGGCGGGACGGCTCGATCAACTTCGAGCAGAAGGGCGTGGAGTTCCCGTCCTTCTGGTCGGTGAACGCGGCCAACATCGTCACCACCAAGTACTTCCGCGGCGCGCTCGGCACCGACCAGCGCGAATGGTCGCTGCGCCAGGTCGTCGACCGGGTGGTCAAGACCTACCGCAAGGCAGGCGAGGAGCACGCCTACTTCGCCACGCCCGAGGACGCCGAGATCTTCGAGCACGAGCTCACCCACGCCCTCGTGCACCAGGTCTTCGCCTTCAACTCCCCGGTCTGGTTCAACGTCGGCACGAAGAGCCCGCAGCAGGTCTCCGCCTGCTTCATCCTGTCCGTGGACGACACCATGGACTCGATCCTGAACTGGTACCGCGAGGAGGGCCTGATCTTCAAGGGCGGCTCCGGCGCTGGCCTCAACCTCTCCCGGATCCGCTCCTCCAAGGAACTGCTCTCCTCGGGCGGCAACGCCTCCGGACCGGTCTCCTTCATGCGCGGGGCCGACGCGTCCGCGGGCACCATCAAGTCCGGCGGGGCGACCCGGCGCGCGGCGAAGATGGTCGTGCTCGACGTGGACCACCCGGACGTCCAGGAGTTCATCTGGACCAAGGCCCGCGAGGAGGACAAGATCCGGGTCCTGCGGGACGCCGGCTATGACATGGACCTCGGCGGCGCCGACATCACCTCGGTGCAGTACCAGAACGCGAACAACTCGGTCCGGGTGAACGACGAGTTCATGCACGCCGTCGAGCAGGGCGGCAGCTTCAACCTGCTGGCCCGCGGCTCCGGTGAAGTCATCGAGACCGTGGACGCCAAGGACCTGTTCCGGCAGATGGCGCAGGCGGCCTGGGAGTGCGCCGATCCGGGCATCCAGTACGACGGAACGATCAACGCCTGGCACACGAACCCGAACACCGGCCGGATCACCGCGTCGAACCCGTGCTCGGAGTACATGTCGCTGGACAACTCCTCGTGCAACCTGGCCTCGCTGAACCTGATGAAGTTCCTGCGCGACGACGACACCTTTGACTCGGAGACCTTCGCCAAGGTCGTCGAGCTGGTCATCACCGCGATGGACATCTCCATCTGCTTCGCGGACTTCCCGACCGAGCCGATCACCAAGACCACCCGGGACTACCGCCAGCTCGGCATCGGCTACGCCAACCTCGGCGCGCTGCTGATGGCGACCGGCCACGCCTATGACTCTGAGGGCGGCCGGGCCATCGCCGCCGCGATCACGGCCCTGATGACCGGCGCCGCGTACAAGCGCTCCGCAGAACTGGCCGGAGTTGTCGGCCCGTATGCCGGTTACGCGCGCAACGCCGAGCCGCACACCGCCGTGATGCGTAAGCACGCTGCGGCCGCGGACGCTGTAGTGACGCTGGAGAAGTTCGACGCGGACATCCTGGATGCGGCGAAGAAGGCCTGGCGTGAGGGCATCGATACCGGCCTGGTCAACGGCTGGCGCAACGCGCAGGCCAGCCTGCTCGCCCCGACCGGCACCATCGGCTTCATGATGGACGTGGACACCACCGGGGTCGAGCCGGACCTGGCGCTGGTGAAGTTCAAGAAGCTGGTCGGCGGCGGCTCGATGCAGATCGTGAACAACACGGTCCCGCGCGCGCTGCGCAAGCTCGGCTACCACGAGGAGCAGGTCGAGGCGATCGTCGAGTACATCGCCGAGCACGGCCACGTGGTTGGCGCCCCCGGCCTCAAGCAGGCGCACTACGAGGTCTTCGACTGCGCCATGGGCGAGCGCTCGATCGCGCCGATGGGCCACGTGAAGATGATGGCGGCGATCCAGCCGCACCTGTCCGGCGCGATCAGCAAGACGGTGAACATGCCGGAGTCGGCCACCGTGGAGGAGATCGAGGAGATCTACTTCCAGGGCTGGAAGCTCGGCCTCAAGGCGCTGGCGATCTACCGCAACAACTGCAAGGTCGGCCAGCCGCTGCAGGACGCCAAGGGCGCGAAGCGTGCCGCGGCCGCCGCGGCCGCCGCCGCCCAGCAGGCGGCCCCCGTCCCGGCGCAGAGTGCTGACGCGAGCGAGGCGGAGCACCGCCCGGTCCGCCGCCGCCTGCCGAAGAACCGCCCGGGCCGCACCACCTCCTTCGCGGTGGGCGGGGCCGAGGGCTACATGATCGCCAACTCCTACCCGGATGACGGCCTCGGCGAGCTGTTCCTGAAGATGTCGAAGCAGGGCTCGACTCTGGCCGGCATGATGGACGCCTTCTCCATCGCCATCTCGGTGGGCCTGCAGTACGGGGTGCCGCTGGAGACCTACGTCTCGAAGTTCACCAACATGCGCTTCGAGCCGGCCGGCCTGACCGACGACCCGGACGTGCGGATGGCGCAGTCGATCCTGGACTACATCTTCCGCCGCCTGGCCCTGGACTACCTGCCCTTCGACGTGCGCGCCGACTACGGCATCTACTCGGCCACCGAGCGCCAGCGCCAGGTGGAGACCGGCTCCTACCTGCCGGACGAGGACGCCGACCTCACCGAGATCGCCCAGTCCGCGCCGATAGAGGAGCGCGCCCCGAAGTCGGCCGACGCCAAGCCCGCCCAGGCCAAGGCCGAGGACTCCGCGGCGCAGGCTGAGGCCAGCGTCCGCCGCGCCCCCTCCGGCGCCGGCTCCTCGGTCGAGGTGCTTGAGGCCAAGCTCGGCCACGCCGCCGACGCCCCGCTGTGCCTCAACTGCGGCACCAAGATGCGCCCGGCCGGCAGTTGCTACGCCTGCGAGGGCTGCGGCTCCACCAGCGGCTGCAGCTGAAAATGAGGCCTTAGCTGGTTAAAATTGCTGTTCAGGGCGGTGGAGTCGGGTGGACCGGCTCCACCGCCCTTGTCGTTTCGAGGCCCGTGTTGCATTCAATGCAACACGGGCCAAGGGCTATGCCGGCGGCCCGGCCGACACCGCCAAATCCCGGCGGAGCCAATCGTTGTGCATGATCCAGTGCACTCCGGGGCCCTCGAGCAGCGCCGAGGCCGGATGATCACCTGCCAGGAGCGCGAGCAAGAACGTCACGATCCCGCCATCGAACCGGTAGGTCGTTACCGGGCCACGAGCCCACATCAGCACGGGCCACCGATCCGGGTCGGGATCTTGGGTCAGCCAGAAGAACGCGTCACCCATCATGTTCTGGCCCCAAGCCACAAGGCCACCAGGAGTCGGGTGGAACGGGTACACCGGACCGTCCCAGTCGGATTCGTCGAACTCCCCGAACAGCTCAGCCTCTCCGAGCTGGTATTCGAGCAGCGCAGGAAACCCGGCCGACGAGCTGTGTGGCGAGGGCGCGTTGCATGGAGTCACAACGCTCAAGAGCGGACCGCCGAGGCCGGCCTTGCTCAGTTCCCCACCGCCATACGCATCGACGAATGCTCGGTAGTCACTCGGAAGCTCTAACCCGAACTCTGTCTTTGATCGGTGCCAGGGCGGTGGCGCCACGGGTCCCAGTGGTGGTGGCACCAATCGGGCAAGTTCCGCCAGATCCGCCCGCACGGCAACCCCCTCGTCGACTGAGATCAGGTTAGATGCCGTGCGGTTGAAGGCGGAATACAGCAGCCCCGGAATACGTACGCTCCACCAGTACGGCCCAGGCGGCGGCCGCGCTAGGCCGCCGCTGACGCCGCTGAGCTCGGGTACGGGTGTGGCCCGGGTGTGAAGTCCCGTGGACGGGGGAATCGGTGACACACCGATTCCCCCGTCGCGTTTGCGGAGGTGAGCGATGGCTGGTGGGTTCCGGATCAAGCGCGTGCAGGACGACCCATCGCCGCAGGACGGCGAGCGCGTGCTCGTCGACCGGCTGTGGCCGCGCGGCGTCAGCAAGGAGCGAGCCGCGCTCGACGAGTGGGCGAAGGACGCCGCGCCATCCAACGAGCTGCGCAAGTGGTTCCACGCGGCACCGGACGAGCGCCGCGAGGAGTTCGCCGATCGGTACACGGCCGAACTCGACGGGCCGGATCAGAGCAAGAAACTGGACGAGCTACGCGCTCGGGCGGCGAAGCACACCGTCACCTTGCTGACGGCCACGAAGGACGTCGAACATAGCCATGTGCCCGTGCTGCTTAAGCAGCTCAAGCGCAAGTAACGCACGCTTCGTCGCGGTTACCTCAGCGCTCTGCGTCCTTTGTCTGGATGTGCGCCGCGATCATGCGCAGCGCCTCCGCCAAATCGTGCCCTGACGGCGCCGTCTCCGGATCGATGGCGTACTGGGCCATCACGCCGATCAGAATCGCGTGGTACAGCTTGCCGATCTGCATTCTCGCCTTCTCGTCGGACGAGGGGTCGGCACCCGGGAACAACTGGGACAGGCCCAGGTGCGCCTCCGGCTGAATCCGGGCGAAGAACGCGCGCATTTCCGGGTTCCGATCGAATTCGACGATGAGCTCCAACTGAGCGCGCCACAGCGGCTTGTTGTTCTCGAACGAGGCCACCATGTGCGTCCACAGGGTCTCGATCCGATCCAGCGCGCTGGCGTTCGGGTCCACCGCGGCCAGGGCTTCCTCGAAGCCCTCGCTCCACTCGCCGACGGCCTCGTAGACCGCCTGGTTCATCAGCGCCTCTTTGGAGCCGAAGTGGTAGCCGATGGCCGCCAGGCTCACTCCGGAGGCCGCCGCGATGTCGCGGGCGGTGGTGGCCCGGTACCCCTTCTCGAGCAGACAGCGCTTCGCGCCCTCGAGCAGATCCTCGCGATTTCCCATGTCCTGAGCATACTCCCGCCTTGGACGATCGTCTTGCACAACCGTACTAGACAGTTGTATTAGACGGTTGTACAGTTCCCGGCATGACGACTAAGCCGAGCGGCCCGCGGGCCGGACGCAGGGAATGGATCGGGCTCGGGGTGCTGCTGCTGCCGCTCCTGCTGGTCTCGATGGACGTCTCCGTCCTCTACTTCGCCGTCCCGTTCATCAGCCGGGACCTGGAACCGAGCAGCACCCAACAGCTGTGGATCTTCGACGTGTACGGGTTCGTGCTCGCCGGGCTGCTGATCACCATGGGCTCACTAGGCGACCGGATCGGCCGGCGCCGGCTGCTGCTCATCGGCGCGGCCTCGTTCAGCCTGGCCTCGCTCGGCGCCGCCTACTCGCACTCCGCCGGACAGCTGATCGCGGCACGCGCCGTGCTCGGCGTGGCCGGCGCGACCCTGATGCCCTCGACGCTCGCGCTGATCCGCAACATGTTCCACGACGAGAAGCAGCGCCGCACCGCCATCGCGATCTGGACCGGCGGCACCACCAGCGGAATCGCCCTCGGCCCGGTGCTCAGTGGCTTCCTGCTCGGCCACTTCTGGTGGGGCTCGATCTTCCTGATCAACGTCCCGTTCATGCTCATGCTGCTGATACTCGCCCCGGCGCTGGTGCCGGAGTTCCGCGCGCCGCAGGCCGGCCGGTTCGACCTGCTCGGCTCGCTGCTCTCCCTCGGCGCGGTGCTGCCGGTGATCTACGGCATCAAGGAGATCGCGGCCAACGGAGTGTCCGGCGAACGCTCGGCCTACATCGCGGCCGGGACCGTCGTCGGCGGCCTCTTCCTACTGCGCCAGGTGCGCAGTGATCACCCGATGATCGACCTGAAGCTGTTTCGTAGCCGCGGCTTCACCGGCTCGGTCCTGATGAACGCCATCGCGATGTTCGCCATCGTCGGCTTCGCCATCTTCACCACGCAGTACCTCCAATCCGTGATGGGCATGAGCCCGATGACGGCCGCGCTCTGGTCGCTCGTCCCCTCGCTCGGTATAGGCGCCATAGCCCCGCTCACGGGCGCCCTCGTGCAGCACTTCGACAGGGCGTACATCGCGGGAGCCGGATTCCTGCTCGGCTGCGCCGGATTCAGCCTGCTCACTCAGCTGCACGCGCAGTCCCGCATCTGGGTCGTGCTGGTCGGGGCGGGCATCTACGCCAGCGGGCTCGTCATGGTCATGACGATCGGCGGCGAGCTAATCATGGGCGCGGTACCGCCCGAGCGGGCTGGGGCAGCGGCGGCTGTGGTCGAGACGGGCACGGAGTTCGGCGGTGCGTTGGGTATGGCGGTGCTTGGAAGCATTGGCGCCGCGATTTACCGATCGGACCTCGCGTCTAACGCGCCGCACGGACTGCCGTCAGGAGTCCTGAGCACTGCGCGCGACACGCTCGGCGGTGCGGTAACCGTGTCCCACCAACTGCCCGGCCGCACTGGCGGCTCGCTGCTTACGGCAGCGCGGGATGCGTTCACGCACGGGATGAACGTGGCGGCAATCGGTGCGGCGGTGCTGATGCTGGCGGCGGCAGCGATGACCGTGACGTTCCTGCGCGGACTGCGCATCGAAACCGCACAATCGCAGCAGAATGAGGTGGAAAACCCGGAGCTGATCGGATCCGCATTCTGATTCGTGCACGAGAGAACCAAGCCCGCGGCAGACGAATAACTTTGATATACCTCGCATTCGGCGGTCACGGAACGTGTTCCCGTGGCCGCCGAATCGTCTTTAGTCTGGCTTTCGTTATTAGCCGGTGACCATACGAGCGCCAGCTCCCGGTAACGTCAGCGTGTGAGTGAGACACCCGAGAGCGCGTCCGGAGCGATCGACCGGGCCGCGGACTACATTCAGGGTCACGGGGGACCCTTCGATCTAGACCGCTTTTCCGCGCTGTTGGCCGCGACGAACCGGAAATCTGAGCAAACCGGCATTTCGATAGCGCCGGAGCCGCCGCAGAATATCGACGGCGGCTGGCCGGCGGCGTGGTCCGAAGGCGCCTCCAGTCTCGACGCCACGTGCCACATGCTCGACCTGCTCTCCGACTTCAGCTCACCGCCGCCCGCCGTCGACATCCCAGCGGCGATCGCCTTCCTCACTTCGACGCAACTGGACGACGGGACGTGGCGGGAAGGACCGAGCCACCGCACTCCCGACGCACTCATGCCGGGCTCGGCTGCCGCCCGCGTGTACCTCACCGGGAACTGCGCGCGTACGCTCATCGCGTACTCCGGCCCGCAGCGGGCCATCGAGCAGGCCGCGCAGGCGCTCGAATGGTCGCTCGACCCGCACGGCCGGCTGCCCGGCCCGCTCGTCGCGCACTGGCTCGGCGCACGGGTACTGCGGGTCGCCGGTCGTGACCTCGCCGCACGGCGGCTGTTGGACGTGGTCGGCCGAAGTTTCGACGGGCTCACCGCCGCTGATCTGGTCCAGTTCGGCTCGAACACGCCGCGCGGCGATCGCTGGACGCGGCGCATCGCCGCGCGCCTCATAGCGCTTCAGGCATCTGACGGTTCATGGTCGGGGGAGGATGGCGAACCGTCCGTCGCCGTGTCGATTACCGCGTGCCGCGTGCTCCTGAGGGCTTAGGCGTAGCTCATACGTATGGGCACGGCCCCGCGTGCGCGGAGCCGTGCCCATACATCGTCGGTATTCGATACCTATCGGTCAGTCGGATGGAGCGTCAGGTCAGGATGAGGCTGCGGTGAGGGTTACCTGCGTCGTCGAGGTCTGGCCGTTTCGCACGTAGGTAAGCGTCACGGGCGTTCCGGGCTTGTAGGACCGAATCGCGGCCACGAGCGAGTCGGCGCTGTTGACCTGCTGGTCGTCGACCTTGGTGATCACGTCGCCGACCTTGATTCCGGCCTTGTCCGCGGCGCCGCCGGAGGTCACCGACTTCACCACGGCGCCGGCCTGGGTCGCCGTCTGGCCCGGGTCGGTGACGCTGACGCCGAGCAGCGAGTGCGTCGCCTTGCCGTTCGTGATCAGCTCGTTGGCGATCCACTTGGCCTGGTTCACCGGTATCGCGAAGCCGAGGCCGATCGAGCCGCTCTGCGAGGAGCCGCCGAGGCCGCCGGAGCTCGCGGTCGCGATCGCCGAGTTGATCCCGATGACGTCGCCGTTCAGGTTGACCAGCGGTCCGCCGGAGTTGCCCGGGTTGATCGAGGCGTCGGTCTGGATCGCGTCGAGCACCGAGTTGGTCGAGCTCTGCGAACCGGTGTCGCTGGACGGCAGCACCGGGCGGTTCAGCGCCGAGATGATGCCGGTCGTCACCGTGTTGGACAGACCCAGCGGAGCGCCGATCGCGACGACGTTCTGGCCGATTGCGAGGCTCGAGGAGTCGCCGAGGGTGGCCGCGGTCAGTCCGCTGACCCCGCTCGCCTGGATGACCGCCAGGTCGCTGGCCTCGTCCCGGCCGACGATCTTCGCCGGGGTGATCTTGCCGTTGCCGAAGGTCACCGTCATGCTGTCGCCCGAGGTGGCGGCGGCCGCGACGACGTGGTTGTTGGTCAGGATCTCGCCGTTGGAGGAGATGATGATGCCGCTGCCCTCGTCGCCGGTGCCGTCGGAGGCGGTCACCGAGATCGTCACGACGGACGGCAGGATCTTGGCGGCGGCGGCCGTGACCTGATTGGCGTTGGCCGAGCCGGTGTTGAGGCCGCTCGAGGTGGTGTTGTTGGTGGAGCCCGCCAGGGACGAGGTCGTGGTCGTGTTGTTCTTGGTCACCGCGTAGGTGATCCCGGCGCCGAGGCCGCCGCCGATCAGGCCGGCGAGTACCGCGGTGACCAGGGCCAGCTTGGCGACCGGGCGCTTACGCTCGGGGCCGCCGCCGTTCGCGGACTCCGGCGAGCCGTACGGCGGCAGGCCGGTCGGGGCGGGCATGGCCCAGTTCGGCTGCGGGGGAGCGCCGGCGCCGGACGGGGCGCTCGCGCCTCCCCACCCCTGGTGCTGCTGAGACTGCGGCTGCGGAGGCGTGCCCCAGACCGGTGCGGTCGGCAGCGGCGCCGGTCCGGCGGGCGATCCGAGCGGCTGGTTGATCACCTGAGTCTGCTGCTCCCGGCCGGCCTCGGATGCCGGTATCGGCGCGGCGGCCGGCGACTGGTTCTGCGGCGCCTGACTCGGCGCAGGCTCCACAGGCCGCGTGGGCTCGGGAACGGCTGACTCGGCCTGCTGCGCATATGGCGACGGCGACTCGTACTGGGGGCGTGACTCGGAAGTCCCGGGGGTCGCGTCGGAGGGTGCTGCGGGCGCCGGCGGCTCGTATCCGGTCGCTGAGCCGGTGGAGTCGTCCGCCGGGTGGGTCGCGCGGTTGTCAGGCGTCTCGGTCATGGCTCTAACTTTCTTCCCTCAGTCTGAGATGCGGCTGAGACGGCGTGCAGAACTGGTTATGGAGTTGAGACTAGTTAGTCTCAGGTGCGCTCGGCCCGCCGTGTGAGCCGCTTGGAGCGGCCGTCGGCGGCAGCGCCGTGATGGTCGGCGCGTCAAGGGACGGATCGGCACCTTTGCCCGGCAGCCAGACGCCGAGCAGCGCGCCGCCGCCGGGCGCACGCGCCGCGGCGACTCGCCCGCCATGGTTCTCGGCCACCTGACGGACAATCGCAAGGCCGAGTCCGGATCCGGGCATCGTGCGGGCTTCGGGGGAGCGGTAGAAGCGTTCGAAGACGTGCGCGATGTCTTCCTCCGCGATGCCGGGGCCTTCATCGGCGACCTGGAGCGCGCCTTCACGCAGGCTGACGGTTACCGTGCCGTCGGGTGGCGACCACTTCGCTGCGTTATCCAACAGGTTTGTTACCGCGCGCTCCAGCGCAGCGGGATCGCCTTCCAGGTACCACGGGTCCAGGTGCACGTCGTACGTAAGCGAAGGTGCGCGGCGCTTAACGCGTTCGACGGCGTGCTCAACAACGTCGGCGAAGTCGATCTGTTCGATTGCGTGGGCCGGGTGTTCGTCCCGGGACAGCTCCACGAGGTCGGAGATGAGCAGGGACAGCTCCTCCATTTGCGCGCGCACGTCGTTCATGAGGTCGATCCGGTCCTGCGCGGAGAGCCGCGGATTGTCCGGCTCGGCCATGGCTTGCGCGAGCAGGTCGAGGTTGGTGCGGATGGATGTCAGCGGCGTGCGCAACTCGTGCCCCGCGTCCGCGACGAGGCGGCGCTGGTAATCCTGCGAGCGCGCGAGTGCGGTAAGCATCGTGTTGAAGCTGGTCGTCAGGCGGGCGAGGTCGTCGTCGCCGGTGACTTCGATGCGCCGTAGATCGCCCGTTTGGGCGATGTACTCGGTGGCCAAGGTCAGCCTTTGCACGGGCCGAAGGGCGGCCCGGCCGAGGAAGAAGCCAGCTGTTCCGGCGATGGCGATGCCGGCCAGGCCGACGAGGAGTGAAACGAGCCCAAGTGTGTGCAGCGTTGCCTGCGTGGGGGCCATCGACTCGGCGAGGACCAACGCCGCGCCGCTGCCTCGACCACCCAAGGGCAACGAGGTGACGCGGTACGTGGTGCCGCCTTCCTGGACCGTCCGTGTGCACCGCTCCAGATAACCTGACGCCACATCAAACTCCGGCTGCCCGAAGGGTGCCGCAGGATGCACGGTGATGGTCTGTCCACGCATCAAGATGGGGACAGTCGGCGGCTGCACTGGGTTTTGACCAGGAAGGATGATCGTTTCCTGTAGGCCGAGCGAGTGCAGCAACTCGGCGCCTTCAGTGCTGGTCGCCAGGAAATTCGGGTTCCCCAGATCCGATGCCTCGACGAAGATCGCGCGCTGGAACAGGTCGTCGTCGAAGTGGTTGGAGATCTCGTCGCGCACGACGACGTAGCTCACGATCGACGCAATGGTGAGCGTGAAGCCGACAGTGACCATGACCAGCAGGGACACGCGGGCACGCAACGGCATTCGATGCAGTGCCTCGCGTATGGAGCGGGCGTTCCACCAGGCCGGCGCCCTGAATGCCCACTTCCGGTCCTGCTGCTCCGCCTTCTCCTGTGCGGCCGTCGTCACGGCGCCGTCTCCCGCAGTGCGTAGCCGATACCGCGCACCGTGTGGATCAGTCGGGGCTCACCCTCCGCCTCGGTCTTACGCCGCAGGTAGCCGACGTACACCTCAAGGGAGTTGGCCGTGGTCGGGAAGTCGAAACCCCACACCTCTTCGAGGATCTGAGCGCGCGTTAGCACCTGCCGGGGGTGACGCATGAGCAGTTCCAGCAGGTTGAACTCGGTACGCGTCAGGCGCACAGTGCGATTCCCGCGGGTCACTTCGCGGGCGGCGCTGTCAAGCGACAGGTCGGCGAAGGTGAGGATGTCCTGGCCCGGGCTGTAGGCGGACTGGGTACGACGCAGCAGCGCGCGCAACCGCGCCAGCAGCTCCTCCAGCGCGAACGGCTTCGGCAGGTAGTCGTCGGCGCCCGCGTCCAGGCCCGCGACCCGATCGGAGACGGCGTCGCGCGCGGTCAACACGAGAATCGGCAGGTCCTCGCCCGCGGATCGCAGCCGGCGGCACGCCTCCAGGCCGTCCAGCCTCGGCATCATCACGTCGAGCACCGCCGCGTCCGGGCGGTTGCGCGCGATCGCTTCGAGGGCGGCGAGCCCATCCGTGGCCACGTCCACGTCGTATCCGTTGAACGCCAGCGAGCGGCGCAACGAGTCGCGCACCGCTTGGTCGTCGTCAACCACCAGAATCCGCATGCCCGAAGTGTTACCCCACGCGCTGAGAAGGTCCTGAGACGCGCCGAAAGCCTCGCCAACAAGCCGCCTCGGAACCCGTCCGATCCTCCTGATTTCGTACAACTACGTCCCAGGCTAATCGATGGTCGGATTATCAACTGCGCTGTTCAGGCGATGGTCTTTGTCCACAAGGGGCAGTTGTCCACAGGTGCCCGGAAATCTTCCCCACAGGGCTTGCAAACCGGTGATCTTTGATTCAGGGCGGCTGCGGCAAGCACCGTCCGATCCGCCGGTCGGCGGCGGAGACGATGCGAGGGAGGCAGGGCATGAGCATGACGACGGCTACCGCGGCGGGCGGCGTGTGTTGCGGCGGGCGGGAGTGTCCCGAATCGGACTGCGCGGGAGCGCAGATCATGGAGCCACAGGCGGACCGCTTCAACGGAATCCATCTCACCGCGGGCAGCGAGGACGAGGCGGAGGCACTGGCCGCGCAGTTGGAGGGCGGACTGCCCGGCGCGGTACGGCTGGGCTCCCCGGCGGAAGTGGCCGCGGCCATCCCGCACTTTTTTGGCTTCCATCCCGATTCGAGCATCGTGATGCTCGGGCTCGCCAGATCGCAGCACGACTGCCGGGCCGGGATCAGCCACGGACTGCGGGTCGACCTCTCGTCGGTGGCGCACGGTCCTGCCGCGTTCGGTCGCTGGGCTGCCGGGCGGCTGGTGGAGGCCGGGGCGAACGAGACGCTATGCGTGATCTACCCGCCGGAGGGCGGTCCGGCGCGGATGGCGGACTACCGGCGTCTGGTGGCCGGAATGTGCACGCCGCTGCGCCTGGCCGGTGTGCCGCCACTTGACGTGCTGTTTGTCGCGGACGGCCGCTGGTGGTCGTTCCTATGCGACAGCCCGACGTGCTGCCCTCCCGACGGCTCGCCGGTGGAGAGCGGCGCCAGCGCTATCGCCGCGCTCAGCGCCTACTCGGGACTGGCGGTGCTGCCGAACCGTGCGGCTCTCGCAGCCAGCCTTGAGCCGTATGGCGGTGAGATGGTCGAGCGGATGCGGGCCGCGTGCGATGACGCACTCAGCCGCATCGCCGCTGCGCACTTCGCGGCCGAGTCGGCCGGTGATTCCGCGTTTCGGCCGGAAGCCGCCTTCAGATCCGGTGCGGCCTGCTTCCCGGATGGCGGCCTCGGCGACGACACCGGCATCCCTTTCTATCCCGCGCTTGAGCCGGCCCTGGTGATCGGCGCCAGCACACCGCAGGGCGCCGTGGACTGCGAATCCGAATCCGAAGAGTGCGCAGCCCGCGAATGCGTAACCCCCGAAGAGGAGTCCGAAGGAATCTTCTGCGACGCCACCGATACGCCACTGGACGCCTCAACTTGCGACGAGGCGATCGCCGCACCTGAGCCACCCGCACCCGAGGCGTCCCAGCGTCGCCGGACACCGACACCGAGCCGGATTCTCGACTTCGACTGGGACGACGTGACACGCGCCTGGCAGCTCGCCGACAGCCTCTGCGACGGTCAGGTGCCGCCGGATCGAGCGATGACCGACGAGACCGCAGGCGCGCTGCTCGTTGCCTTGACGGACGTGCGGGTGCGCGACTACCTGGCGACCTGGTGCGGCGATGATCGCGCCGGGCAGGCGGTCGCGCTCAGCGTGGAGCTGGCTCGGCGCGCGGTCACGGCGGAGCAAGCGGCCGCCGCCTACTCGATCGCGGCGTGGGCCGCCTGGGCGCTCGGCTGGGGAGCGTGGAGCCGGCTTTGCCTAGAGCGGGCGGCGAACGCGGTGCCTGGTTACGCACTCGCAGGGCTGATCAAGCAGGGCCTGGAGCGGGGTGTCGGCCCGGAATTGGTCCGCGAGGCGGCTCAAGGCACCGCGCGTCGGCTCGACGAGATGCACGCCGAGCACTACGCGGCGCAGGAGCGGGAGTCCGGCCGACTGCACAGAGGGCGCTGAGACGATGGCGCGTAAGAACCTTTCATCGCTGGTTATCGTCATTCGGACGATATATGATGCCCGCTCATGGCGACGTCGCAGAGTCCGGCAGGCTACAACCCCCGTGACTGGCCGCCGTTCGCGGTCACCGTGGACCTGGTTGTCCTCACGGTTCGGGACGGCGCCCTCTCGGCACTGGTCGTTCGCCGCGGCGAGCAGCCTTTCGCGGGTTGTCTGGCGCTGCCGGGTGGCTTCGTTCGAGAGTCCGAGTCCCTCGGCAGTGCCGCCGGACGGGAGCTCGCGGAGGAGACCGGCCTGGCGGATCTGCCGGTGCATCTCGAACAGCTCGCCACCTACGGGGAGGTGGACCGGGATCCCCGCATGCGGGTCATCTCGGTCGCCTATCTTGCGCTCGCCCCCGATCTGCCCACCCCTCGCGCGGGTGGCGACGTGGTCGCCGCGGCCTGGACGCCGGTCGCCTCGATCCTGCCCGAGCTCTTCCCCGGCCACGCGGGTGCGGGTCCGGCCGGTGCGCCGCTGGCCTTCGACCACGCGAAAATCCTCGCCGACGGCGTCGAGCGGGCCCGTGCGAAGCTCGAGTACTCCCCGCTCGCCGCCGCCTTCTGCCCGGCCGAGTTCACGGTCGGCGAATTGCGCCGCGTCTACGAGGCCGTGTGGGGTGTGGCGCTCGACCCGCGCAACTTCCACCGCAAGGTCACCGGCACGCAGGGCTTCCTGATCCCGGTCGGCGACACGACGGCGCGTCAGGGCGGGCGTCCGGCGCAGTTGTTCCGTCTGGGTGATGTCACCTTGCTAAACCCGCCGATGCTGCGCCCGAACTAGCCGATGCAGGTCGCTGACCTCGGCTGACGGCAAGTCAGCTCGGTCACGCATATTCAGCTGCTGCGCGCCCCCATGCGGGTGATTTCCGGGACCGCGAGCGTGTCAGCCCGTCCGGCTCGTCGCCCGCGCCCGACGATCGAAGGGAGGTCAGCTCAACCGGGCAGCAGCGAATATCCAGGAGGCGCCAGGCGTGATCGAAGCCATCGACCTGACGGTACGGCGACGTGGCCGCACAGTTCTCGACGCGGTGAGCTTCGATGTGCGTCCCGGGCAAGTGACCGGAGTGCTCGGCGGCACCGGGGCCGGAAAGACGGTGTTGCTGCGCCGGATGGTGGACCTCGAGCGCGGACGCGGTGAGACGCTGTTCGACGGCCACCCGTATCGCGCGCTGCGCCGACCGATGCGAGAAGTCGGGCTGCTGCTCGATCCGGCGATCGGCGACCCGGACCGCACGGTCCGTGGCCACCTGCGGCTCGCGCTGGCAACAGACCGAGGCGCTGCGCGCGAGGGCGTCCTCGCCAGCGCGCGGCAGACCGCCGGCGGCGGTGCGGTCGCAAACCGGTACGGCCGTGGCGACGGGCGCGGGACAACCGAGAGCCTGCACGCGGTCGGCGCGCGGGCTGGCGCAGGTCGCGAGAGTGCTGATGCCAGGGTGCGGAACGGCTCGGGCCGGACTGCGAGTGCGGACGGCCTCGGCATTGACGCGGAGGAGGACGCTGAATTCGCGGAAGCTCTCGGCGTTCACAGCGCTCGGGTTGGGGCCGACGAGTCTGATGCCGATGCGATCGGAATCGGAGCACGCCAATCAGGGCGGCCGTATGACGACGGCGAGCGCGGTGACGGATTCGGTCGCCGACGGTGGCTTCGGTTCGGCCGCCGGTCGCTTCACGACGAGGGCGATCTCGCCGCCCGGCTCGAATGCGCCGAGAACGGGTGCGAGGCTCGCCACGATGAGAGCGAGTTCGAGCAGCGTAAGGAGGCCGCTGGACGCGGTCGCGGCGGCCTCGATGAGGGCGATCTGGCTGACGGAATCGAGGCCGCTGGACGCGGTCGCGGCGGCCTCGATGAGGGCGATCTGGCTGACCGAATCGAGGCCGCTCGACGCGGTCGCGGCGGCCCCGATGAGGGAGACCTGGCTGACCGAATCGAACGCACCCGCCGCGGGCGCCCCGCCGACCGGATCGATGCCGTCCTCGACATCGTCGGGCTCACCGAGCAGAGTCGCA
>NZ_DASRBQ010000123.1:0-8259 GCF_035653575.1 Actinocrinis sp. | reverse complement strand
GCCAGTGCGCTCACTCCGGCGCTGCGGCCGGTCCTGCGAACTCTCCGCGTCGCTCAGTCGAGGTAGTCGCGCAGCACCTGCGACCGCGACGGGTGGCGCAGCTTGGACATCGTCTTCGACTCGATCTGCCGAATCCGCTCGCGCGTCACGCCGTACACCTGCCCGATCTCGTCCAGCGTGCGCGGCTGCCCGTCGGTGAGCCCGAAGCGCAGCTTCACCACGCCGGCCTCGCGCTCGGACAGCGTCTGCAGCACCGACTGGAGCTGGTCTTGCAGCAGTGTGAACGACACCGCGTCCACCGCCACGACGGCCTCGGAGTCCTCGATGAAGTCGCCGAGCTGCGAGTCGCCCTCGTCGCCGATCGTCTGGTCGAGCGAGATGGGTTCGCGGGCGTACTGCTGGATCTCCAGCACCTTGTCCGGGGTGATGTCCATCTCCTTGGCGAGCTCCTCGGGCGTCGGCTCGCGGCCGAGGTCCTGCAGCAGCTCGCGCTGGATGCGGCCCAGCTTGTTGATCACCTCGACCATGTGCACCGGGATGCGGATGGTGCGGGCCTGGTCGGCCATCGCGCGGGTGATCGCCTGGCGGATCCACCAGGTCGCGTACGTGGAGAACTTGTAGCCCTTGGTGTAGTCGAACTTCTCCACCGCGCGGATCAGGCCCAGGTTGCCCTCTTGGATCAGGTCCAGGAAGAGCATGCCGCGGCCGGTGTACCGCTTGGCCAGCGACACCACAAGACGCAGGTTGGCCTCGAGCAGGTGGTTCTTGGCCCGGCGGCCGTCCTCGGCGATGATCTCCAGCTCGTGCTTGAACCGGGGGTCCATCTTCTCGCCGGAGTTGAGCTTCTCCTCGGCGAACAGGCCGGCCTCGATCCGCTTGGCCAGCTCGACCTCCTGCTCGGCGTTGAGCAGCGGGACCTTACCGATCTGCTTGAGGTAGTCCTTGACCGGGTCCGCGGTGGCTCCGGCCGAGGCGACCTGCTGCGCCGGGGCGTCGTCCTCGTCGTCGTCGGACAGGACGAAGCCCTCGTCCTCCTCGGTGGCGGGGGCGCCCTCGGCGGCCGGCTCGGCCTCGTCGGTCTCCGCCTCCGGCTCGGCCTCGGCGTCCGGTTCGGTCTCCGCGTCCGCACCGGCTTCCAGCTCGGCGTCGTCGACGAGCGCCTCGTCGGCGTCGAGCTCGAGGTCGAGGTCGCCGTCGAGGTCCTCGTCGAGCGTCTCGTCCTCGTCGTCGCTGGACTTGGCCGCGGCGGCCTTCGCCGGCGCGGCCTTCTTCCCGGCCGTCTTCTTGGCGGCCGGCCCGGCGCCGTCGGCGTCGTCGGTGCTCTTCTTGGCCGCGCCCTTGTCGGCGGCGGCCTTCTCAGGGGCGGACTTCTTCGCCGGGGCGGCCTTGGCGGCCGGCTTGGCGGCGGCCGGCTCGCCGTCCGCAGCCACGGCGGCGGCCTCGGGTGCCGGGGCCGGCTTCGGCTCTGCGGAGGGGGCGGTGGGCGCGGGCTCGGCGGTCTTGCGCACGGTCGCCGTGGCACGGCTGGTGGACGCCGCCGCGACCGCCCGCTTGCGCGGCTTGTTCAGGGAAGCGGCGCCCTCGCCGACCACGGCGACGGTCACACCCTGCTCCAGCAGTGCGCGCAGCACCGACTTGGCCTGGCTGACCGGGACCTTGGCCTGCTCGCAGGCGCGCCGGACGTCGTCGCTCGAAACCGCGGCCCCCTCAGCGCGTTCGAGCAGAGCCTGTACGGCGGAGGCAACCGGCGTGGCGGGCGCGTCCTCTGTCGTCGATGGTGCGCCGGACGCGTTGGGGGCGGCAGACGCGGAAAGCGAGATAGGGGCCGACACTCACGTACCCTTCGGAAAGGTGCTCACAGAAGCGCTAACTAAAAGACCTGGCATGCTAACTTTGCGGCGGAACTCGATACGTCGTATGAGGTAACAGCAATTCCGAAACTGTCACACTTGTATGACAGCACGATGCAGCGGCGCCGTATTCCCGTCCCCAGAGCCGACGGGCCGACAGCCGCACAGCCGTGCCTGGCGTGGATCATTCCCGGTCGCGGCTTTGATCAAGCCGCTGTACACCGCTTCGCAAACGCAGGTCACGCACTCGATCAATAAGTCTAGCAGCGCCCCGAAGGCGCGCGCACACCACCTCGCGAGACTGCGCTCTTCTTCAAGCTGCGCTTCATGTTCGCGGTGCAGCCGACGCCCCAAGCAGCCTGTTTGCGCAAGAGCGCGGCCTCAGCCAGCAGTTCAGTTTTCAAGCAACTTTCCGGCAACGATGCGACGACGGATTACACCCGCACGCGCACGGCGAGCAGCGTCACGTCGTCATCCTGCTCGTGCTCGCGCAGCATCGTCTCGACGAGGTGGTCGAGCAGCGGTTCGAGCGCGGTATCCGGCGCGGAAAGGGCCGCCGCACGCAGCCGCGCGAGCCCCTGGTCGAGCGAGTCGACGCGGGTTTCGACCAGGCCGTCGGAGAAACCGATCACAATGTCGCCGGGCCGCAGCGAGAGCCGGTGTTCGACCCGCTCCTCGCTCCAGCCGAGCGGCGTGGCCTCCGGTGTCGCGTCCACGAAGCGCACATCGCCCTCGGCGGTGATCACCAGCAGTGGCAGGTGACCCGCGTCAGACATGACCAGGCTGCCCGCGGCCGGGTCGTACACCGCGTACACGACGGTGGTCAGCGACTCGGCGTTCTCAGTGGCGTCGAAAAGCCGATCGAGACCCGTGAGCACGGCACGCGGCGAAGGGTCGCTGTACGCCAGCGCGCGCAACGCAGCGCGCACCCGGCCCATGCCCGCCGCAGCGGTGACGCCCTTACCGATCACGTCGCCGACGACCATGCCGAGCCGGCCGTCCTGGAAGCCGAACAGGTCGTACCAGTCGCCGCCGACCTCGGTGTCCAGCGAGCCGGGGATGTAGCGGAAGGCCGCGTCGATGCCGGGCAGATCGGGCAGCCGCTTGGGCAGCAGCGCGTCCTGGAGCGAGACGACCTGGCGATGTTCGCGCTCGTGCATGCGCGCCCGGGCGACGGCCATGGTGCACTGCCCGGCCAGCGCCTGGAGGTAGGCCTGGTCGTCCTCGTCGAAGGTGCGCGCGGACTCGTACACGAGGTAGAGGCCACCGACCGGTCCGGCGGCGGTGGTCAGCGGCAGTACCGCCCAGGACTGCTCCTCCTCGAGCGAGTCCTCCCACTCCACCGCTTCGGGGAAGACCGCGCGCACCCCGGCACGATCCGCGAAGTAGCAGGGCTGACCCGCGCGCACGGCGGCCGTGAGCAGTGGCGGCCACGATGCGGTACGCCGCTCCCAACGCTCATCGTCTGCTGCCTGTGCCAGGCGCTGCGCCGGTACCGGACGCACAGTGCGGGTCTGCGGCCAGGGCGAACGGCCGATCGGGTCGAGCAGTCGCAGCTCGACGTGTGAGGCTCCGGTCACCTGGCCCAGCTTCGCCACGGCCGCGCGCACCTCGCCGATGGTCAGCGCGCCGGCCAGTTCCCTGGCGACGGTCTGCAGCTTGCCGATCCGCCACTGGGTCGAGCCCAGCAGTTCGGCGATGCGGTGCCGGTCGGTTACGTCGTGCACGATCGCGAGAGCTCCAGTGATCTCCCCGGCCGGGTCGTGCACCGGGGACCAGTGTGTTCTAAGGACGCGGACGCCCGGTCCGCGTGGCGCCGGGGCCCACGAGGCGGCCTCCCAGCGCTGTTCGGGCTCGCGCCAGGTCTTGCCCGTGGCCACCACCCGGGCCACCGACTCCTCGACCTGCTCCCCCAGCTCGTCGGGCAGGATCTCGCTGGGCAGCCGGCCAAGGTGCTCCTCGACGCTGAGCCCGTTGATCTCCGCGAGCGCCCGGCTGACCTGGCGGTAGCGGCCGTCCGCGCCGTAACAGGCGAAGGCGACCGATCCGTCGTGCAGCAGCGCGCGCAGCAGCGCCGAGTCGGAACCGGTCTCGTGCGCGGCAGGGCTCTGCTGCCGGATGGCGTCTCGGGCCACAGCTCGCTTCCCGTCCCCTAACCGTTCGCGACGAGACGACGGACTGCCGTCCGCCGCCGTACGGGCGGTCGCCGGTTCGCACCCGGCGTCGTCTCACCGGATCGAGCTTAGCCGTCACCACCCGTCTACAGGGAGTGATTGAGCCAGGATTCTCCCGATCCCGGCGACCAGCCCGGCCATGTCAGCAGGTCCAGACCACCGCGAAGATGGACATTCCAGCGCGCTCGCCGTAGCGGGGCGACCACTCCCCACAACAGGCGAGACATTGAACACACCGGCCGATCATGTGAGCCGGATGCGGTCGGCTTACCCAGCGGAATCTGAGCGCACACGCGCGCGCCACCAGCCGAGACGGCGCAACTTTCTGTCAGCTACCGGATACGTACTGACGCGGCCTCAGTATGCCTGAGGGCAAGGTGTCGTCGGACGTATCCGCCCGCTTGAGCATCGGGAAGTGGGCATCGGGAAGTGGCCGCACCGAACCGAACGACCACTTCCCGACGACTGACCCCGTTGCACTGCCTGAATCACACTGCCTGGATTGCGCTGACTATCTGACCCGCCCAGCCTCACTGCCGGCCTGCAACCACACCGCACCACGCGAGTCCCTGGACCCCACTGCTCAGCAAGCGGCATGCTTCCCGACGCCCCGCCAACCCCTCCCCGGCTCCTGCCCAGCGCCTCCCGGTCAGCCGCTCATGGCTGGCGGCCCCTGGTCAGCAGCCAACGCTGGCAGCTAGCGGTTAGCAGTCAACGGTTCACCGATCCCGCTGCCAACAGTTCAGTGATCCCGCTGCGCCGGCACGTGCGCGGCCGCCGGAGCACCCGTTCCCCGGCTCAGCAGACCGCTCAGCACTTCCGCCGCACCCGAACCGTCACCCGCGAGCAGCCGATCGACCAGAGCCGCATGCTGATCGTCGCCGACACCGGAGCCAGGAACGCAGCCGACCGGCCGCACGCCCGTGATTTCCAAAGCGCCGTATACGACGGAGGCGAGGTGCTCGAGCATCCGGTTGTCCGTCGCGCGCAGCAGCAGCGCGTGCAGTTCCGCGTCAGCGCGCTGGTACGCCATCGTGTCGCCATCCGCCGCGGCCTCGGACAGCAGCTCGGAGAGCTCCATCATCCGGGTCCGGGCGATCTCGGGCAGCCGGGAGGCCTGCGCGGCGACCAGGTGCGCGGCCAGCGGCTCAAAGGCCTGGCGCAGTTCGGCCAGCTCCCGGGCCTGGTCGGCACGGAAGGGGCCGAGCGCCCGCCACTCGATCACGTCAGGGTCGAGCAGGTTCCACTCGTGAACCGGCCGGATCCGGGTGCCCACGTTCGGGCGGGCCGAGACCAGGCCCTTGGCTTCGAGCACGCGCAGCGACTCGCGCACGACCGTCCGGGAGACCTCGAAGCGCTGGCCGATCTCCTCGGGGACCAGCGGGCGGTCCGCGCCGAGCTCGCCGGCCACGATCATCTGGCCGAGCTGCTGGACGAGTTGGCCGTGCAGGCCCCGGCCGCGCTGGGCAGCCGCCCGTGGGAAGACGGCAGCGCCCTGCGCCAGGCCGTAGGGGTAGACCTGCGCCTCGCCGGTCTGGCCCTGGGCCGCAGCGGCCAAGCCGCCGGGATGGGCCGAAAGGGTCGCGGAGGTGACTGAGGAGACGGTGTTCATGCTGAACTGGTCGGCGTTCCCGGCAGTCGGCTTGAGGGCTGCGGCGACCATTTACTCATGATTGTCACGGAATGCACTCAGTCGAGTGAATCATGGTATTTAACTGCGTGACAGGACCACAGGTCAGACCACGCGGTCAGCCGATCCAGTCAGACCACGCGACGCCGACGTACGGCAAGCACCCCCGACAGCATCAGCACGGCAAGCGGAAATGCGAGCAAGAGACTTAGTGCGGCCGTGTCAGTGATGCCCGGCGTGAGCCGCACAGCGCGCCGCGCAGCCTCGGCTACATAAGGCATCGCAAGACTCGTCGAGCGAGGCAGGAACACAGCGACCAGCGCGCCGCCAGCGAGCGCTACGGCCGTTGTGAGGAGCCGCAAGCGCAACACGGCGCCGCCCACGACGCCCAAGGCGCCGCAGAGCGCTGCGAGAGCGAGCGGGCACCAACCAGCCAGCATGAGCTGTGAGGGCAAGGCGACCTCGACGCCGGAAACCTTGAAGCCGAGCCGAGCGGTCCAGTAGGCGACCACCGTGGTGCCGAAGCAAAGCAGGACGCCGACGAACGCCGCGACTACGGCTTTTGCGACGAGCACGGAAAACCGTCGCGGCAGCAAGGCGAAGGTAAGTAAGCCGCCGCCGTAGCGGTACTCATAGCCGATCGAGGTCGCGCCGAGCCATGCCGCAGTACCGGCGGCAACGGCACCGGGAAGCACCATTCCGACGATGCCGCCGTTGACGACCCAGGCGCCGCCACCGTGCATCGGCGAGTACTGATGCAGGAGTGCGGTCGACCAGCCAGAAGCCGACGGGACGTTAGCCGATGCGGCCAGCGACAGTAGTGACAAGCTGGGAGTCGGCACCGGCGGCCCAGGCGGCGCGGGATGTGCGAGCCCGACCATGTGCCGCGCGGCCGGGAGCGTCAGGATCGCCGACCCGAGGAAAGCGAAGAACGCCGCGCCGCGTAGCGAGCGAAGGTTTCCGAGCCGCACGAGCTCGTATTTCAGAGCGCCGATGAGGCCCGAAGCGGTTGCGAGTAACGACCAGCTCATTAGTGCGCTTCCTCCCCCGCAGTGGAATTCGAGGCCTGTTCGCCAGGAGATTCGACGTCCGTTGGTGCATCAGACGCCGCTCCCGCGCTCGTCATAGCTCCATGCGCCCCCACATCGGTCCCCGCCCGAGGCTCGCCCACCCCTGCATTAGCGCCCACCTCAACTGCACCGACCACCGCACCGGCCACCGGCAAAGAAACATCCGTCTCCGCGCCAGCGGCCATCGACGCCGCGTTGACTCCCGTACCGGCCACCGCCAGAGGCTCACCCGCCCCTGCATCAGTCCCCGCACCGGCCACCAATTCATCGTTCCCTGGCGAGCCAGGCGTACCGGCTCCCGCCTCTGGTTCGGGCACGACCGTGATCAACCTGACGCTGGGCTCGTCCAGAGCATCGACGCCACCGACGTTCATCACCCTGACGTTCGAAACCGGCGCCCCTGTCCTCGCAACCGGCGCCCCCGTCCTCGCAGCATCCACGCGCGCCGGTCGCAGTGCCTTGGCACCCCACGTCCTCCCCCCGCCCGACAGCGGAGCGGTGGTCCCGACGCTGACCGGCGTGGGCACACTCACGACTCGCTTTCCGTCGGGGAAGCCCTGGATCGGCACCACGGGCCTTGCTCGCCTGCCCGTGCATGCGGCCAGCACTAGGTCTCCCGGGTCCGAGCCCGTGAAGCGGTCCGACAGCTCGTGGACCGGGATGCCGTGCCGGTATGCGAGGTCGCCGACCCGCGCGCGGTCGAGCCCGCGCACCTCGAGGCACGCACCCTCGCCCTGGGTGCTGCGCGCTCCGGCCTCGGCGAGGATCGCGGCGAAACGGACGATCTGCGGCGACCGCACGACGACGGACGCGCCGGTGGGCGCGCGCAGCACCTCCTCTGCGGTCCGCGTGCCGACCAGGTAGCCGGAGTCGAGCAGCAGCACCCGGTCGACCATCCCGATCAGCGTCTCCGTGTCAGAGCCGGTGACCAGCGCCGCGCGACCCTGCGCGGTGAAGGCTCGCAGCAGTGCGCCGAGCCACGCCACTCCCTCCGGTTCCAGGCCACGGTCAGGGCAGTCCAGCAGCAGGGCCTTCGGGTCGCCCAGCAGTGCGACGGCGATGCCCAGCCTGGTGGCCATGCCCTCGGTCAGGTCGGACAGGCGCGTGCGACTCTGCTCGGTGAGCCCGACGATGTCGAGGACGGCATCGATCCGGTCGGCGGGGCGCCCGCGGCGGGTGCGTTCGATTCGGTCAGCCAGGTCGCCCTCATCGGGGCCGCCGCGACCGCGTCGAGCGGCCTCCTTCCGCTGCTCGAACTCGCTCTCATCGTGGCGAGCCTCGCACCCGTTCTCGGCGCATTCGAGCCGGGCGGCGAGATCGCCCTCGTCGTGAAGCGACCTGCGGCCGAACCGAAGCCACCGGCGGCGACCGAATCCGTCACCGCGCTCGCCGTCGCCATACGGCCGCCCTGATCGGCCTGCTCCGATTCCGATCGCATCGGCATCAGACTCGTCGGCCCCAACCCGAGCGCTGTGAACGCCGAGAGCTTCCGCGAATTCGGCGTCCTCCTCCGCGTCAATGCCGAGGCCGTCCGC
>NZ_DASRBQ010000122.1:0-63726 GCF_035653575.1 Actinocrinis sp. | reverse complement strand
CGGATATCGGGCGCGTGCGGTGCTGATCGGCGGTTACCACGGAACCTGGCTGCCTGCGGATCGTGTCGCCGACCTGCCGCTCACTAACGCGGCGTTGCGCGCGCACGGCGCCTCGCTCGGCGCCGGCGTCCTCGCGGCGTTGCCCGCTGATTCCTGCGGACTTCGCGAGACCGCGCGGATCGTATCCTACCTCGCCGCGGAATCGGCCGGGCAATGCGGACCTTGCCTCAACGGTCTGCCCCGGATCGCGCACGCGCTCACCGTGCTGGCCGGTCCCGGCGCTCATCCCCGGGAGCGCGCCGACGTGTCCCGATGGGCGGGGCAGGTTGAGCGCCGCGGTGCCTGCCATCACCCGGACGGGAGCATGCGCCTGGTGCGCAGCGCCCTGACCGTGTTCGAAGAGGAGCTGTGGCGGCACGAGCACGGCACGTGCGTCGCGCCCAACTCCGGCGCCTTCCTTCCCTTGCCTTCACCGATGAACCCGCCGCGCACCGACGAGGACTGGCGATGACAACGAACGCAACGAGCACGGCCCCGGGCACTCGTCTGCGGCTGGACCCAACGAAGTGCAGCGGGCACGGCCTGTGCGCCGAACTGCTCGGCGAACACATCGCGCTGGACGAGTGGGGTTATCCGATCATCGCGGAGCGCGACATCCCGGCGCCGCTGCTCGCCGACGCGCGCAGAGCGGTGACCGACTGCCCGGCCCTGGCCCTGCGACTGGAAGGCGCCGCTCGCCGCTGAGCCGAACGAGAGCTCTGAAAACGGTGTCGCCGGAAACGGCAGCGCCGGAAACGGCAGTGCTGAAAACGGCAGTGCTGAAAACGCAGCGCCGGACCAGGCCGTGCGATCTGGTCCGGCGCTCCTCGACTTCTTACCTGCCTGCTCACGTGCCGGCCGGGTCTGCGCCGGCGGGAGGTCTACCAGGCGGCGCGGCTGAAGCGCTTCGGGCGCGGCGGCTGCTGCGGATGGTCCGCGATCCAGGGGCCGAGCTCGTTCGAGGACGCCTCCTGATAGGGCTCGGCGGCGAGCAGCGGCGCGGCCTTCTCGAACCGTGCCGGACCCTCGGCCCACGACTTCAGGCCCGTCTTGCCGGCCCGATACCCGAACACCGCCCGGTGCCCGTTGCCCGCCGGGGTGAACATTCCGCACACCCGCGGATCGCCGGCGAACCAGAGGCTGCCCGTGGTGCTGCTTACCGGGAAGTACAGGTGCTTGTCCTGCGGCCGCTCCTCGCGCCACCAGTCCACGATGTGCGCGGCGATCGGCTGCCTGCTCGCGGGGTCGAGCAGCAGCACCCAGGTCAGGTCGATGTTCCACTCCTTCTTCGTCCACGGCCCGGACAGGTTCGTGCCCCCGGTCAGCGTGAAGGAGGATGCGTCACCGACGCGCCAGCGGCCGCACTTGACCGGGTACTCCTGCCAGGCGTAGCGCTCCAAGAAGTACAGGTCGCGCTGGGCGTTGCTCCGCGCGACCGGGCTGTCCTGCGCGAGAGCGGCCTGGATCTGCGCGGACAGCTGCGGATCGTTGAGCGGCGACCACGACGGGAGCGTGCCGGTCACGGGGCGAGTCCTCCAAGGATCTGGCTGATCGACCTGGCCGTCTGCCCCGCGTCCTCGCTGCCCGGCGGAGGCGTGAAGGACACCGAGTCGGCCATGAGCACCATCATGGCCCGGAATCTCGGCCCGTGTGGGATGTCGGGGGTGGTGAAGTCGATCGCGACCACCTTCGTACCGTCCGCGGCCGGCACCAGCGCCTGCAGCTGGTAGACCTCGGCGTCCGGCTGCTCGTTCGGCGGCTGCCCCGGCAGCTGCGGGCGCGGCAGGGTCAGCACGCTCTCGAAGAACAGCGCCGGGCCGCGGCTGAGGTCCACCACGTCGACCTGGCCGTGCTCGCCGGCCTGCGCCCGCGCATCGATCAGGTCCTTGATGACCAGGCGCGGGTTGCGCTTGTGCGGGAAGGGCTGGATCGAGACCACCAGGCTGGACGGGACGACCGTGCCGTCCTCGGCCGTGTGCCAGCCGATGCCGCAGTACGCGCCGTTGCGCTCCTGCAGCTGCTCCAGCAGCACCATGAACGTGCCCACCACCGCGGCGAGCAGCGGCTGCTGCTCCTCGGGGGCCAGTTCACGCAGGTTCGCCTCGGCGGCGGCCAGCGTGTCGTCGATGTCGTCGAGCGGCAGCGGGAAGTAGCCCGGAGGCAGCTCGAGCCAGAACTCCAGCCGGTCCTCGCCGTCCGCGCCGGCCGGCGAGGCGTCGAGGATGTCGGTCACGGCGTTCACGAAACGGCCTGCTTCACATCGCCGTACAGGTTGCTGACCACGGACTTGGCCCGCCAGCCCAGCTCCAGGTTCCCGGAGAGCTGGGCGATCGTCTTCGCCCCGTCCACGGTGGCCACGTCGGCGATCTTGAAGATCTTGTTCGCCGCGCTCACGCCGAGCTTGACCGGCATGCTGACCGAGTGCGCCAGATTGGACGCGGTCTTGACCACGTTGCCCGCGTTCTGCGCGGCCTCGTCGAAGGCGGCGCCCGCGTCCCCGACCACCTTCGACGCCAGGGTCGGTATGGTGTCCACCGCGTCGACGCCGGCACGCACGACCCGCTCCGCTCCGCCGGCCTCCTGGACCACCTTCGCCCCGACGCCGAGCGCGACGTCGGTCTCCTTGAACGCCGAGCCGACCAGCTTGCCGCCCGGGATCAGGCTGAGCGCGTCCAGGCCCATCGTGGAGGCGTTCTTCAGGTTGTCCATGGTGAAGTGGCCGGTCAGCAGGCCGCCGACCGCGTCACGCACCTTCGGGTTGGCCAGGTCGCAGGCCAGCGCGCCGATCCCGGCGCCGATCGCCACCGCGCCCGCGATCGCGTCGATCGGCGGCGGCGTGCACAGCGCGATCAGGCCGGCCACCGCGGAGATCGTGGACAGCACCGAGTGGATCACGTTGATGTGGTTCTTCACCCAGTTGCCCACCGCGCTCAGGCCGCTGGTGAAGTCGTTCCACAGGCTGCTGAAGAAACCCGGCTTGTGCGGAGCGAGGCCCTTGGTGGCCTGCTCCAGTTCCTGCGCGTACTTGCGGGCCGCCGCCTCGTGCTGCGAGGCCAGCTCCTGCGCCCGCTTCATGACCGCGTCCAGCTCCTCGCGCGCGTTCTGCGCGGCCGCGCCCGCGTCCCGCACCGCCGCCTCGGCCTGGTCTATTCGCGCCTGCGCGGCCTGCAGCGCCTGCTGCGAGTCGAAGTACTGGCCGACCAGCTTGAGGTCAGGGTTCGCCGCGGCCTGCTTCGCCGCCTCCTCGGTGCGCTGCACCGCGGCCTTGGCCTCGGCGGCCTCCTGGTCCAGCTTCGCCGCCGTGTCCTTGAAGCCGAGCAGGTCGCCGTGCCAGCTCTTGAGCACCCCGACCGCGTTGTTCAGCGAGTCGTGCGCGTGCTGCAGGTCGGTGACCACCTTGGTGTCGAAGTGCTCGCGGAACTTGTCGCCCGCGTCGCCCTGCCATACCCCGCTGCCCGCGTCCCGCATCTGGTCGAGCAGCGAACTCGACTCCTTCATCGAGGACACCGCCTGCGCCAGGCCGGCGCTCATCGACTCCACGTCCGCCGGCACCCCGGGCACCGGGTTGAAGCCGAGATTCGGGTACGTCGTCGTGTCTTCCGCGACCGCGCTCACTTGGCCCCTCCGTGCACCGCCGCAGCCTGCACGGCCTGGTCGATCGCGCCCATGCCCTCGCTGTTGATCTTCGACATGGCCTGCTCGATGCCGTCATCGCACTGCTTGTAGGCGTCGTGCGCCTTCTTGACGCCCTCGGAGGTCTCCTTGATCGCCTGCTGGAGCTGGCCGAGGCCGTACTGCCAGGTGTGCTGGAAATCGTCGGCGGCCTTGTTCAGCGCCTCGGTGCCCACCTGCGCGGCCTGCGACGATGTCATGGCCTTGAGTGCGGACTCCATCTGGTCCCCGGCGTCGCCCAGCGTCTTGGTCATGCGCTGGAGCACGTCGAGGTCCACTTGGAAAAAGCTTCCCACCGTGTCTTGCCTCCCCGGTTCGGCTGCGGGACCCCCTCCTCGCCCGGGGAACCCAGGTAGACCTTAGACCCTCGCCCCGATGACGCGGAACCGAATCCGCAGGATCGGATTATCTGTCTGTGGATCTAACCGGTGCCTATACACGCCGCCGGTCCACACCTTCCGGATCCTCCTGCGCGGGGCGGCGTGACAAACTGGCGCCATGACGGTCAACGACGCCCGCATCGCGCCCAATCAGGCGCCCCCGCTGCAGGACTACGACGTTTTCGGCTGTGACGATGCCCTCGTCGAAGCCGTTGACCGCCACGGCGGCCGCGCCGCTCTCGACGGCCTGTCCACCCTCGGCCGCCTCGCCGGATCGCACCGCACCCTGCACTGGGCGGACCAGGCGAACACGTATACGCCGGTGCTGCGAACGCACGACCGCTACGGAAACCGCATCGACGAGGTCGAATTCCATCCGGCCTGGCACCACCTGATGGAGGTGGCGGTCTCGCACGGACTGGCCGGCGCGGCCTGGTCCGGCGGACCGGCGGCGCACGTGACCCGCGCGGCCGGCTTTATGACCTGGAGCACCGCCGAGTCAGGACACGGATGCCCGATCTCGATGACCTACGCGAGCGTCGCCGCGCTGCGCACCGATCCCGAGGCCGCGGCGATCTGGGGCCCGGGCCTCAAATCCCTGGTCTACGACTTCGGACTGCGGCCGCCCGCCGCGAAAGCCGGGCTGCTGTGCGGCATGGCGATGACCGAGAAGCAGGGTGGCTCGGACGTGCGTGCGAACACCACTACTGCCACGCCCCTGGACGCGGAGGGCGAATATCTGCTCACCGGGCACAAGTGGTTCTGCTCGGCTCCGATGAGCGACCTCTTCCTGGTCCTGGCGCAGGCACCCGACGGCCTGACCTGCTTTGTCGTGCCGCGTGTGCTGCCCGACGGCACCCGCAACCGGATTAACCTCCAGCGGCTCAAGGACAAGCTCGGCAACCGCTCCAACGCGTCGAGCGAAATCGAGTTCGACCGCACCTGGGCGCGCCGGCTGGGGACCGAGGGCCGCGGCGTGGCGACCATCATCGAGATGGTCTCGATGACCCGGCTGGACTGCGTGCTCGGCTCGGCCGCCATCATGCGCCGCGCGGTCACCGAGGCGGCTCACCACGCGGCGCACCGCCAGGCCTTCGGCTCGGCACTGATCGACAAGCCGCTGATGCGCAACGTGCTCTCCGACCTCGCGGTCGAATCGCAGGCGGCCACGGCGCTCGGCATCCGGCTCGCCGCCGCCTTCGACGCGGCGGATCCGGCCGAGCGCGCGTTCCGCCGACTCGCCGTGGCGGTGGGCAAGTACTGGGTCACCAAGCGGGCGATCGGCGTCGCGGCCGAGGCGCTGGAATGCCTGGGCGGCAACGGATACGTCGAGGAGTCCGGGATGCCGCGGCTGCTGCGCGAGGCCCCGGTCAACTCGATCTGGGAGGGGTCGGGCAACGTCAACGCCCTCGACGTGCTGCGCGCGCTGACCCGCGAGCCGGAGTGCGCCGAGGCGTTCCTGGCCGAGGCCGGCGCGGCACAGGGTGCTGATTCGCGGTTCGACGCCGCCTTCGCTCGGGTGCGCGACGACCTGACCGGCCTGGCCGGCTTCGCGGACGCCGAGTTCCAGGCCCGGCGGCTGGTCGAACGGCTCGCGACCGTGCTGCAAGGCTCGCTGCTGGTGCGTTACGCCCCGACTGCGGTCGCGGACGCCTACTGTGCCACGCGCCTGGCCGGCGAGGGCGGTCACACCTTCGGCACGCTGCCGGCCCGTACGGACACCAAGACGATCCTGCACCGGGCCCAGCCGCGGCTCGGCTGACGCGGCGCAAGTAGCGCGCCCTGGCCGGGCCGCGTGGGACGCCAGCCGGCCAGGGCGCGCACCGCTGGATCACCGGTTCGGCCCTCACCTGCGTGGCCGTGCCGGAGTGCGACCCGGCGGCGCACCCGGATGACTGGAGGGCGAGAACCGCGCAGCGGGCCGTCGCACCGGCGACGCGACCGCGCCGCGACCCCGGCCAGCAAGGAGTGCTCATGCTCAGCGACTTCCAGCGGGCGAAGCTCGAACGCCGCTTCGAACTGCTCGACATGGACGGCGACGGGTACATCACCGCGAACGACTACGACGTGGCCGCGGCGAGTGTGTGCCGCGCCTTCGACTTCGCGAAGGATTCGCCGCAGTACGAGAAGGTGCACGTGATCTATCTGCGGCTGTGGGTGGCGCTCAGCCGCCGGATGGACCAGCAGCAGACCGGCATGATCTCCCGCCAGCAGTTCGTCTCCAGTTGCGCCCGGTCCATCGTCGAGGCCGAGGAGGGCTACGACCGGATCATCGGCCCGATCGCGCTGACCATCTTCGACCTCATCGACGCCGACGACAGCGGCACCCTCGACATCGAAGAGCTCACCACCTGGTTCAACGCGTACGGCGTGTGCGCGGACGACGCGGAGCGCGCGTTCAAGGCGGTGGACCGCAACAGGGACGGCCTGCTGGACGCGAACGAGGTGCAGAACGCGATCCGCGAGTTCTACACCAGCGACGACCCGCAGGCGCCCGGCAACCTCATCTTCGGTCCGCTGCCGATCCCCGCCGCCGCGAAGAAGCGCCCTGCGACAACCGCGGCCAAGCGGTAACTCAGCGCTCGCGCGTCAGCGCGTCCGCAGTCAGCTGGCCGGGTTCGGTGTAGCCCGACAAGGCGAGGGTGAGATCGAACTCGGCCAGCAGACACCGCAGCACATGCTCGACCCCGGCCTGCCCGTCCAGCCCCAGCCCGTACGCGTACGGTCGGCCCAGCAGCACCGCCTTAGCCCCGAGCGCCAGCGCCTTGAACACGTCGTCCCCACCGCGCACACCGCTGTCGAAGAGCACTGTCAGCCGATCGCCGACCGCCTGCGCGATCCCCGGCAGCGCGTCCGCCGCGCCGATCGCGCCGTTGACCTGCCGGCCGCCGTGATTCGACACCACGATCCCGTCCATTCCGGCGTCGGCGGCACGCAGGGCGTCGTCCGGGTGCAGGACCCCCTTCAGCACGATCGGACCGTCCCAGTGCGCGCGCAGGAACTCCAGGTCCGCCCACGTCTTCGCCGGATCGGCGAACATCTGCGCGAAGTGCAGCACCGCCGCGTTCAGGTCCTCGTGCACTGGCTTGGCCAGCCCGGCCTGGAACGCCGGATCGGAGAAGTAGTTCGCGGTGCCGACCCCGCGCAGGAACGGCAGGTAGGCCTGATCGAGGTCGCGCGGCCGCCAGGCCAGCAGCCAGGTGTCCAGCGTCACGAACAGCACCCGGTATCCGGACTTCGCCGCCCGCGTCAGCAAACTGACCGTCACCTCGCGATCCTTCGGCCAGTACAGCTGGAACCACCGCTCGGCCCCCGCGGCGACGCCGTCCATCGCCTCGGCCACCTGTTCCAGCGTCGTACTCGACGCCGTGGAAAGGATGAGCGGAAGACCTTGCGCCGCGGCGGCCCGCGCAGCCGCCGGTTCCGCATCCGGATGCATGATCGACAAAACGCCCACCGGTGCCAGCGCGACCGGCGCGGGCAGCCGAGTGCCGAACAGCTCCACCGACAGGTCGCGCTGATGCACGTCGCGCAGCATCCGGGGCACGATCCGCCACCGATCCAGCGCCTCCCGGTTTGCGCGCACCGTCTTCCCGTCACCCGCCGCGCCCGCGACATACCCGACGGGCCCCGGACCGAGCCGCCGCTCGGCGACCTGCTCTAGCCGGGACAGGTCCGTCGGCAGCCGCGGAACCGTGCCGGCGATGCCGTTCAGGTAGATCTCGTACTGGAACGCGGACCAATCCTTCGCGGGTACCGGGTTCGGAGCATCGGAAGCGGTCATAGGTGAGGATGCTAGGAGGAGGTGACCGGCATGAACAGTGACGACGCCGCGTACAAGGGCATGCGCATCGAGCACGACTCGATGGGTGAGGTCCTCGTCCCCGCACATGCGAAGTGGCGCGCCCAGACGCAGCGCGCGGTGCAGAACTTCCCGATCTCCGGGATGCGGCTGGAACGGGCGCACATCGCCGCGCTCGGCCAGATCAAGGCCGCGGCCGCGGCCGCGAACGGGCGGCTGGGCGTGCTCGCGCCCGACCTGGCCGACGCGATCAGAACCGCCGCGACCGAGGTGGCCGAGGGGCGCTGGGACGAGCAGTTCCCCGTCGACGTCTTCCAGACCGGCTCCGGCACCTCCTCCAACATGAACGCCAACGAGGTGATCGCCACCCTCGCGGCCGAGCGGCTCGGCCGGCCGGTGCACCCGAACGACCACGTCAACGCGTCGCAGAGCTCGAACGACGTCTTCCCCTCCTCGATCCACGCCGCGGCCACCGGAATGCTCGTACGCGACCTGCTGCCGGCCCTCGACCTGCTGGAGAACGCGCTGGCCACCAAGGCCGCGCAGTTCGCCGACGTGGTCAAGGCCGGGCGCACGCACCTGATGGACGCCACGCCGGTCACCCTCGGCCAGGAGTTCGGCGGCTATGCCGCGCAGGTCCGCCGCTCGGTGCAGCGGCTCGAGTCCGCGCTGCCCCGCCTCGCCGAACTGCCGCTCGGCGGCACAGCGGTCGGCACCGGCCTCAACGCGCCGCCGGGCTTCGCCGACGCAGCCATCGCCCAACTCGCCGAGGACACCGGACTGCCGTTCACCGAGGCGCGCAACCACTTCGAGGCGCAGGGTGCGCGCGACGCGCTCGCCGAGTGCTCAGGCCAGCTGCGCGCCCTCGCCCTCGCCCTGTTCAAGATCTGCGGCGACCTGCGCTGGATGGGATCAGGGCCGCGGGCGGGACTCGGCGAGCTCACGCTGCCGGACCTGCAACCCGGCTCCTCCATCATGCCGGGCAAGGTGAACCCGGTGATCCCCGAGGCGGTGCGCATGGTGTGCATCCAGGTCGTCGGCAATGACGCCGCGGTCGCCTTCGGCTGCGCCTCGGGCGAGTTCGAGCTCAACGTCACCCTGCCGGTCCTGGCGCGCAACCTCCTGGAATCCATCAGACTGCTGGCTTCCTGCTCCCGTCTGCTCGCCGACCGGTGCGTATCAGGGATCGAAGCCAATGCCGAGAAGCTGCGCGAGTACGCGCAATCCTCGCCGTCGATCGTCACCCCGCTGAACCGGATCGTCGGCTACGAGGAGGCCGCGAAGATCGCCAAGCAGTCGCTATCGCAGGGCACGACGATCCGCGAGGCCGTCATCGAGCGCGGCCACGTCGACTCCGGGGCGATCAGCGAGCAACAGCTCGACGAACTGCTCGACGTGCTCGGCATGACCCGGCCGCCGAGCTGAGCGCCGGGTCAGGCGAGTACGTCGAGGCCGACCGGGGCGTTGCCGGCGGTCACGTTCACCGAGACCTTGTTCGTGTCGGCCGGCAGCGAGAGGCTCACCGCGCCGCCGTTCGCCGTGACCGTGTGCTCGACGACCGTCCACGCGTGCTGCTTGAAGCTGAACGTGGCGACCCGTACCGTCGCGTCGCCGAAGTCGCTGGCCAGCAGCATCGTCGAGGTGCCGCCCAGCACCGCGGCCGGGTTGGTGAACACCACCGGGGTGTTCGGCTTCAGGTCGACGTGCATGTCGTTCCTCCTGAGACTCGCACCGAAGGTGGTGCCGGACGCCGGATCGACGCCGGGCCAGTAGTCGGCGACCACGGACAGGTCGTAGCCTGCCTGGTTGTTGTTGTAGTACTGCTTGGCGACCGCGCCCGCGGGCAGTGTCGCGATCCCGTCGTACTGCGCGACCCAGTAGTGCGGTTCGGCCACCTTCCGCGCGCTGAACTCGGAACGCACGGTGGGCCAGGTGGACGTGTTCATGTAGACGGTCGGATCCACTCCGGCGCGCCGCCGCATGAGGACCCAGTCCACTGATTCGGCCGGGGTGGCGTTGCCGGGTTCGACATCCAGGACCTCGCCATCGTTCGTGCTCGAAAACACGGCGATGCGCACCTTCACCGACTGCGGGAACCGGGCCCAGTCGGCGGCGGACCACGCATACGCGCCGTCGACGTAGCCGGCGACGAGCTGCGCGTCCGCCGGGAGTCTGCTTGCGTCCACGCCGTCGTACATCGTCCTGGTCACGATCGCGGCTCTCCGTCCTGTCCTGCGCGCGTGGAACCGAACATGCCCACGATTCCGCTTCGCATGCCTCTTTCACACGTAAGCGCGGCGTAGCGGTTCATGGCGCGCGTCAGTGCCCGGCTATCCGCCCGAGCAGACGGTGCTGATCTCAGCGTCCAGATCCTTGGTGAACTGCGTGCCGAGCCCGGCGTCCCAGGTCTGCGTGGTCTGATTCGCCATCGCGGTGATCTGCACGCCCGCCGCCGAGTGCACCGAGGTGGCGATGACGCAGCTCATCACCCGCCAACTGACCTTCAGCCGCACGGTCTGCCCGTCGAGCACGGTGACCGGCAACGGGGGATCGGTCGTCGTCGCGCTGATGCCCGGGTTGTCCTGCGAGATGCTGTACACCGTGACGGCCGTGGCCTGCGGCGCGGAGAGCGTCAGGCTGTAGTTGAAGGTGACCGGCGTCAGCTCCATCAGGGTGTTGCCGTAACCGCCGTACGCCACCTTGAGGTCCGCTTGCGGTGACGGCTGGGTGCACACGGCCCAGCGGAGCGGTTCGCCCGCCTGCCAGGGCGTCGCGTCGGGCGGGAGGGAAAGTTGCACCGAGCGGGAGTTGCCGTGCGCGGTGAATCCGGTCAGCCCGACCGTGTGCGTGACCGCGGGCTCGCCGCGGTTCGAGCAGTCGTAGCGGAACGGGACGGTGACCATCTCGACGTCGCGCGGCGAGAGCGCGATCGGCGTGATCGCCGTGCCGAGACCGAACGCGGACTGCTGGGGCGAGCCGACCTCGAACTCGGTGACGCCGGGTGCCTCTTCCGCCTGGCTGAACCTGATCAGGCCCGGCTGGTAGATCGCGACCCCGGTCAGTTCGACCATAGTCGAGCCCATGTTCTGCACGGCCATCTGCAAGTCGATGCCGGAGGCGTCCTGTCGCAGCTCGTACTGCGCGGAGATCAGCGTCAGAGTGAAGTCGTCGCCGGTCTTGTCCTGCTGCCGCACGACCGCGTACGCGCCGCCGGCGACCGCGAGGATCAACACCGCGAGCAGCACCGTGACAGGCGTGACCCAGGCCTGCGCCCGGATCCGGTCGCGCAGCGCGCGGCCCGGCAACTGGACGCGACGGCGCGGCGGCTCAGCGCCCACGGCCTCCACGCCGGATGCGTCATCCGCTGCGGCCTCGGTGCCGGTCTCTGGTTCCGGCTCGGATTCTTCATCCGAGCCGAGGAACTCGACCTCGGAGATTCCCACGCTCCCCAGTGTCTACTGCACGCGCGCTTGCGGGTACTGCCCGGCGAAGTTTCTGCTCGCCGCTGCTAGAAGCCGCCGTCCGACACGATGCCGGCCCGGATCGCGCGCTCGCGCCACCGGTCCAGCGCGGTGGGCAGCCGCACTTCGGCGTCGTGTCCGGGGGCGGCGAGGATGACGTGCGAGACGCGTCCGGCCAGCCGGATCGTCTGCGCGAGCGCGACGGTGTAGCCGGCCCGAGCGAGTCGTGACGGGACGTCGAGATCCGCCTCGGCCACGGTGCAGATCCGGCCGTGTGGCGCGAGAGAGCCGGGGATCGCCCGCCAGAAGGGGTCGAGCGTGTCGGCCAGCGTCCCGGCCGCGCCCACGGCCCGATTCCAGGGCGGGTTGGTGACGAGCAGGTCGAACCGGCCGTCGGCCCACACCGGCCGCCCGGCGTCGGCGAGGATGAACCGGGTGTGTGACGAGACCCGGGCGCGTGTCGCGTTCGACCGGGCGTTGGCCAATCGCTCCGGGTCGAGGTCGGCGGCCACGAGGCGCGTGCCCGGGAAGGCGTGCGCGGTCTCGATCGCGACGGTGCCGTCGCCGCAGAACGGATCCAGCGCCGTGTCCAGCGGCCCTTGGCCGCCGATCCGGGCGAGCGCGGCGGCCAGCGGCGGGTGCAACGTTCCGGGACCGGTGTCCAGCTTCCACGGCCGTCGGTGCAGCGGCTTGCGCGAGAGACGCAGCGCCACGTCGACCGTGTCGCCGGTCAGCGAGAGCCGCACCGTGAACTCGGCTTGCGCGGCTTCGGGCGTGCGGCCGAACCCCGCCGCGGGATTGCGCGAGGCGTACCGCGCGCCGACTGCCTTGGCCACGATTTCGCCGGCGACGTCCTCGACCATGAACCGGTTGTAGTTGCGCCGACCGAGCAGGCTCACGACGACGTCGAACGGGAGCGCGCGCAGATCGTCGCCGTCATCGCCGCGCGCCCGCTGCACGAGGGCCAGTCCCGTGCCGAAGTCGATTTGTGACAGCTGCCGGGAAAGCTCGGCCACGGCCGCGCGGGTGTGGTCGATGCCGTGCAAGGTGCCCAGATCGAGCAGCACGTCGTCGGCGGTGCGCAGGTCCAGCCAGCCCGCGTCGATCTCGGTCGTCTCGAAGGAGACCTGCCGCTCGGCGAAGCTGAGTTTCTGCGCCGCGCCGTCCGCGACGCCCGCCACTTCGGCCGCGAGAATCCACTCAAGGCCGCGGACGCAGCGGGCGGTAAGGCGGAAGGTCACGCAGCACATGGTACGGGCGGCGCCCGGCAGGGCGCCGCCCGTGAGTGCTTACCGCCTGGTGAGCGACTACTTCGCGATGGCCATCGCCTTGGCGAGTCCGGCGATCGCGGCAGCCGGGTCGCCGATCAGCAGCGCATGCTCGGCGTCGGCTGTGCTCGCCGCGGTCTTCGTCATGGCCGCCGCTCCGCCCGCGGTGATGGTCTGCTGGGCGAAGTCGCGCACCACCGAGACGAGCAGATTCGCGTTCTGCTCGGCCGTCGGGGAGGTGCCCGAAACGGCGGGAGATGCGAGAGCGATCAGAACGAGTGCGACCGTTTGGTTGCGCACGGAGCCGTCCGCGTTCCAGTTGCCCTTGGCGGCTAGCAGCGCGGTAAGGGATATCGCGCCAAGCTGTGCGGTGAATCCAGGCTGCTTGACCAAAGCATCGCGCACTGCGGTAACGCGGGCCTTCTCCGAGTCGGTTCGCAGGCCCCAGCCATACGGGTACAGCGGGTCGTACGTGCCTGTGGTGCGCGGAATGCCGACGTCCACAGGCGTCGTGGTTGTGTCCACCTGCTTTGCCCAGGAGTCCGGGAGTCGGCCGGTGAACAGGGTCTTGCCGAACAGCGTGTCGGCGACGCCCTCGCCCTCCGAACCGGGCAGCCACGAGGCGACGATCGCGTTCGCCTCGGCCTGGATCGGCGCGATGTTCATCGGCCGGCCGGAGACGACCAGCACGACGCACTTCATCGCCGCGCAGACCTTGTCCACCGCGTTCTTGTCGGCCGCCGTGAGGTCGAGCGTGTGACCGTTGCCGACGTCGCCGACGCCCTCGGCGTACGGGGTTTCGCCGACCACGACCACGCCGACGTTAGAACCCGTCATCGGTGCGGAGGCGTCTTGCGAATAGGTGATGTGGGCGTTCGGAGCGTCCGCCTGCATGCCCTGGTAGACGGTGGTGCCGACGTCGGTGTTGCCCGAGGCGCCCTGCCAGGTCACCGTCCAGCCGCCGAGCTGGTTGCCCAGGTTGTCGGCGTTGCTTCCGGCCAGGTAGATGTCGGCGGTGGGGGAGAGCGGGAGTGCCGCGTCCGCGTTCTTCAGGAGAACTTGCGACTCGGCCGCGGCCTGACGGGCCACGGCCCGATGTGCGGCGTTGCCGATCGTCGAGGCGTTGGTCCGGTCCGCGTACGGCTGCTCGAACAGGCCGAGCCGGAACTTCTGGGCCAGGATCCGGCTGACCGCGTCGTCGATCCGCGACTGGGCCACCAGGCCCTTGCTGACGAGGTCCTTCAGGTCGTTCTCGAAGGTGGTGTACTGGTCCGGGACCATGATCATGTCGAGGCCGGCGTTGATCGAGGTCTCGACGTCCTGCTCGTAGTTCGGGCCGAGCTGGTTGATCGCCTGCCAGTCGCTGATCACGAAGCCGGAGAAGCCGTACTGCTGCTTGAGCACCCCGGTGATCAGATCGGCGCGGGCGTGCATCTTGATCGGCGCGGTGTCCTGGCCGATGATCTGCAGGCTCGAGTAGGACGGCATGACCGAGCCGAGGCCGTGCTGTTGCACCGCGGCCTGGAACGGGGCGAGGTACAGGGCTTGAAGCTGAGCCTGCGTCACCTGCGTGACGCCCTGGTCGATCTTGTAGCTGCCGGTGGTCGAGGAGCCGTAGGTCGTGCCGCCGTCGCCGACGAAGTGCTTCGCGGTCGCCAGCACGCTGGTGTTCTTGCTGAGGGCAGTGTTTCCAGAACCATCGCCGCCCTGGAGGCCGTCGATGATGGTCTCCATCTGGGTGACCAGCGCCGGGTCCTCGCCGAAGGACTCGTAGGTGCGGCCCCAGCGCTCGTCCCGCGCCACGCAGAGGCAGGGGGAGAAGGCCCACGTGACGCCGGTCGCTCGGGTCTCGGTCGCGGTGATCTGGCCGTCCTGCTTCACCAGCGCCGGGTCACGGGTCGCGCCCATCGCGATGTTCTGCGGGAAGACCGTGGCGCCGACCAGGTTGTTGTCTCCGTGCACTGAGTCCTCGCCGTAGATCAGCGGGATCTGCAACGGGGTGGCCTGGGCGCGGGCCTGGAAGGAGTCGATCATGTCGGCCCAGGCCTGCGGGGTGTTCGGGGTCGGTGTCGAGCCGCCGCCGCTGAGCAGCGAGCCGAGCGCGGCCGTGGTGATGTCGGACTGATGTGCGAGGTCGCCGCGCTCCGCCTGGGTCATCTGGCCGATCTTCTCCTCCAGCGTCATCCGCGAGAGCAGGTCCTGCACTCGGGTGGCGATGGGAAGCGAGGAGTCGAGATATGGCAGGCCGTGCGCGTTGATGACTACCACCGGGTTGTCGGCAGTGACGTCGGCGCCGGCGGGCGTGAGCTGGATCGGGATCGCTTTCGCGGTGGAGGCGGTGGTGTTCGGCAGGGTTTGCACGGTGAAGGACTGGGTGCTGCCTGAGGCCGAGCCGGTCGCGAAGGTGAGGCTGCCGGTGGTGTCCGTGTAGTCGGTTCCTGCGGTCGCAGATCCACCGCCGAGCGCGTAGTTGACGGTCACGTCGTGATCCAGCGCTTTGCCGCCGTCGGTCGTCAGTGTGACGCCGACCGTCGCGGTGCCGCCGGGGTTGACCGCGTAGACCGCCTGCGCGGTGCTCACATGGGCGCCAAGTGTTCCGGTGTTGATTCCGTAGACGGCGAACTGGTCGACGTCGAACTCACCGTTCGCCGAACCGGCCGGCTCGGTCAGCGCGAAGCCCCGCATGGTGGTCAGGTCGATCGTGGTGTTGCCGGGAGCGCCGGAGGGCTGGTAGTCGGTGCGCCGCTTGAGCGAGGAGAACGGCACCTGGATCAGGTGCCAGCCCTGCCAGTCGTCGGTGAAGAAGGTCTGCCACAGTTCGGCGTGCTCGCCGTCGGCGCCGCCCATCTTCACTTCGAACTCGTACTTGGGCCCGGAACCCGGCACCGCGTCGTTGCTCGGATTGTGGCCGTAGAACCAGAACTCGATGCCGGCGTACGGGCTCCAGTCCTGCGGTGTGTTCGTGGCCAGGTCGTAGCTGAAGCCGCCGTAGCTGGTATCGGAGACCCAGGTGCCGCGCAGCGCGTGGTTGTTCGTGACGCCGGGCCGATCGAGTTGGGCGATGCTCAGCGTGGGGGTGCTGCCGGTGTCGCCGCCCCAGGAGAACGCGCCGGTGTTCGCGAGCGCGCCATTGGTGTCGGTGATCGGGTTCGCGCCCTCGAAGTCCTGGATGATCTGGAGCGACTGGTAGACCTGGAAGTCGTCGAACTCCAGCGTGTTGGTGGAGCCGCCGGGCAGGTTGACCGCGTAGCCCCACATGGCGGTCAGCGAGATCTGCGCGGAGTTCGGGGCGCCGGAGGGCTGGTAGTCGGCCCGCTTCTTGAGATTCGCGAAGCCGATCTGGACCTTCTTCCAGCCGTTGACGTCGTCGGTGAAGAAGGACTGCCACAGTTCGGCGTGCTCGCCGTCCGCGCCGCCCATCTTCACCTCGAACTCGACCTTCTGGCCGGAGCCGGTTCCCTTGACCCAGAAACTGAATCCGTCGTACGCGCTCCAGTCCTGAGCGGTGGCCAGATCGTGCGAGAACCCGCCCCAACCGCTGATCTTGTAGGCGACTTGCAGCGCGTGGTTGCCGCTCGCGGCGCCGGGCCGGTCGGCGGCGGCGACCTGGGTGAGCGTGGGGGTGGAGGCGGCGTCGGAGGAGAAGGTGAAGATGCCCGGGTTGCCGCTGCTGAACGGGACCGTGCCCTCGAAGTCGTCGATCGTGGCGACGGCGCCGTCGGTGGGCACCGGGTTGTTGTTCAGGATGCTGACGGTCGTGGTGGCGCGCGGGCCGATCGAGGTGCCGGACGGGCTCGCGTTGGCGAGGGTGACGCTGAAGGTCTTGGTGGGCGCGTGCAGCGCGTTGGGAAGAGCGGTCAGATGAATGCTCTGCGAGGTCTGACCGGGGGCGAAGGTGAGCGTTCCGGCGGCCGTGGCGTAGTCGGTACCTGCGACGGCGGTGGCGTCTGAAGTCGCGTAGTCGACGGTGACCGGTACGGTCGCGGCCATATTCAGCTTCACCGGCAGATCGATCGACGTGCCCTGCTGCAGAGCGAGCGTGTCAGTGCTCGTGCTCACGGCTTCCTGGGTGAAGTGCCCGAGCACCTGGAACTCATAGATCGAATACCCGTACTGCGCGCCGCCGATGGTGGTGCGCGCGGTACCGGTCAGCCGCACGTAGCGGCCGGTGGTGCCGGACGGCACCGAGACGGACTCGGTGCCGCCGGCGCCCGACGTGGTCGCGTAGACATGCGACCACGTGGTCGCGTCGCTGGAGACCTCGATGTGATACGCGGTGGCGAAGGCGGCTTCCCACTGGATGGAGAAGCCGCTGATCGCCGCGTTCGCGCCGAGGTCCAGTTGCAGCCATTGCGGATCGCTCCACGCGGAGGACCACCGCGTGGTGGAGTCGCCGTCCACGGCGGCGGAGGCCGGGGTGTCGGCCCCCTGTACCGAGGAGGCGGTGGCCTCGGCGCCGAGCGCGATGTTCGTGTCGGCGGTGGTGTCGGCCAGAGCGGTCCGCTGGAATCCCAGCCCGAGCAGACCTGCGAGCAAGGCGAGCACCGCCGGGTACACGGTCACTCGCCGCCGGGCGCGGGATCGGCTGCGATCAGCGACGCGGGAGAACATCAGGGCAGATTCCACTTCTGGTTGGAGTTGCCGGTGCAGTCCCAGATCTCGGCCTGGGTGCCGGAGCCGCCCCAGCCCGTGTCATCAAGGCACTTATTGGACTGTGGGTTGTAGAGCGACCCGTTGGACTGCGGGATGAAGACCTGTGCGGCCGTGTTATTGCAGTCGTACAGGTCCACTGTTGTGCCGTCGGCTGTTCCGCCTCCGTTGATGTCGAGGCACTTGCCTAGGGCATGCAGCGTCGTGCCGGCTTGGACGAAGGTCCACTGCTGCGCGTTCGTTCCGTTGCAGGTGTAGACCTGGACCGGCGTGAAGTTGGCGGTGTTGGCGCCGCGCACGTCGAGGCACAGTCCGTTGTAGGCGAGGGTGACCGGGCCGGAGCCGGGCGGCGGCGGGGGCGGGCTGCCGCCGTTGGTCGTGTACGCCGCGACGTAGTCGACCTGCATCGTGCCGCCCGAGGCGGTCGAGCCGGTCGGCGTCGTGCAGCCGCACACGCCGTTCGGGTAGCCGCCGCCCATCGCCAGGTCGAGGATGATCGACTGGCCGTGGTCGAAGGCCTGCTGCCAGGTCGAGGTGCCGACCTGTCCCTCGGTGACGGTGAAGTAGGAGTTGCCGTCGAGGTAGAAGGTGATCGACTCGTTCGAGGTGTTCGTACGGTCGAGGATCATCGAGTAGGTGTGGAAGCCGGACTGGCAGCCGCCGCAGCCGCGCAGCCCGCTGCCGATCCCGTTGGTCTCGTTGCACGGGCCGCCGGGGTCGACGCCGCAGTGCACGGTGCCGGACACCTCCGACAGGGCATTGACATCCTCCATGATGTCGATCTCGCCGTTCTCAGGCCACTGACCCGGGCCGAGCATCCAGAACGCCGGCCAGTAGCCCAGGCCGCCGGTGGGCTGCTGGATGGAGGCGGTGACCTCCAGCTTGCCGCCGGCCGGGGCGCCGTACGTGCCGTAGGTCTGCACGCGGCCGGAGGTCCAGTTGCCGCCGTTGTTCAGGGCGGTGATGTCCAGGTTGCCGTTGCCGTCCAGGTGGACGTTGGACGTGGAGCTGGTCATGTTCTCGATCTCACCGGTGCCCCAGACGCCCTGGCCGGTGTCGTACTGCCACTGGCCGTCGATTCCGCTTCCGGAGCCGCCGTTGAAGTCGTCGCTGAACACGGTGGTCCAGCCCGAGGGCGGGCCGGGCAGCGCGGCGTTCGCCTGGGTGGTCGCGACGGTGAACAGCCCGACCAGCGCGACCGCCGCGCCGGCGGCGGTCAGCCGGAACCAGCGGCCGGGCAGCAGCAGCCGCCGGCGGGTACGGGTGGGTGAGGTGGGTACGGCGGGGTCAGGGGGAGTGGCGCGACCTCGCGTCTCTTCGATCATGGCATGCGACCTCTCGCGTTGGACGCCTGCGCCCGTCCGGCCGCGCCGAGCCGTCAGGGCGAAATATGGGTTCTGTGCGCTCGCGGTATGGCCGGGCCGCGCTTGGAAACGTTTCCGAGCCGTTGCCGACGCCTCAACCGCTGAGCTTCGGGGTGGTGGTTGGGAGTATGTGGTCGCCGACAACTAACGTCAAGGGAGTGGTGTTCGCGCGGCCCGCGGCCGAATATCCGGTCGAACGCTTGTCCGTTCGGGCGGGCAAAAACCCGAATGCCGTTCACGTTTCCGGCCCGGTGATCGGATTCGGCGCAGAGTAAAGCGACACTGCGGGCATAAACTCAGATTACGTACACACAAGCCGCAATTACCGCAGTACGGCTAATTTCCCGGCTTACTTGACGGCGCCAGGTATTCTTCAGGGCACGACATTCGCAGGCTCAACTGTGCATACACTGTGGGATCGATCCCAAGGCCCAGCTGCGGTAACGGCTCGGTTACAGCGGCTCGAATGGGCACCGGTTTTTACCGTCGCGTTGCAGGATCTCTGATGAACCCTGCGCGGCTCAGAGGAGGGGGCGGCATTGCCAGTGCAAGATCCGAGCACGTCGCGCGCGGTCCTCATCGCGGTGGACGACTACCTGCCCGCCGGAGAGCCTGGACCGGTCCCCGGCGTCGCAGCGAACGTCGAACAATTGTCCGCGCTGCTGACGGACCCCGACCTGCTCGGCCTTGCCCCGGAACACTGCACCGTGCTGCGAAACCCGGCCGACGCGGCCACCGTCTTCGACGTGGTCTACGAGGCGGCGGCGGCCGCCACCGGCGCGTTCATCCTCTACCTCGCCGGCTACACCCTCGCCGCGCCGCGCCACCCGGACCTCTACTTCGCGCTGCCCGGATCCTCCGAATCCCGGCTCTACCGCGCGCTGCGCTACCCCGACGTCGCCGCGCTGGTGCGAGACACCGGCCGCGCCGCGGACCGCGTCGTCATCCTCGACTACTGCTACGACGGGGAGACCCCGCCGACACACTCCACCGGGCCCGCGATCCTCGAGGCCGTCCCGGGCGCCTCCGTCCTCGCGGCCACGGCGAAGGACTCGAAGTCCTGGGTGCCATCAGGGCAGCGGCTGACCGCGTTCACTGGCTCGCTGATCCGCACCGCACAGCAGGGTGTCGCGGATGCCGGAGACGCGCTCGACCTGGCCGCGCTGCACCACCACGTCGGCCAGGACCTGTCGGCCCATCAGTTCCCCACGCCACGGTTGTGGCCGGGCCAAGGCGAAAGGCGGATCGTGCTGCTACGCAACGCACACATGGGGCAGGCGAACGGTGCCGGCCCGGTCGACCACTCGGGCGGCGGCGGCGCGGGCTCGGAGCCCGATCCGGCCGATCGTCAGTACACCGACAACCTGCCGAGGGTGCCGGACGGTCAGGAGGCCGCGCTGACCATGGCGCCCTCCGCGCTGGCCGACTGGACCGCGCAGCTGCGCACCTCCGGCTGGGGGCAGGTGGCCGACGACGTACTCGCCGGCGTGGCCGCCCGCAGCGTGCCGCCGAACGTCGCGCTGCTGCTGGTGGTGCTGCGGATGGCCGGGCGCGAGGCCGAGGCCGACCAGGCCGGGGCGGTGGCCCTGCTGCGCCCGCCGGACCAGACCGCCGAGATCGCCGTCGCGCTCGTGCAGTCCGGCTACCGGGAGGAGTGCGGCCGCCTGCTGGCCCAGGCCGCCCGAAAACCCGCCGACCACATCAAACGGCTGGTCCGGGCGCTACTTGCGCGCGGCGGCAGGCCGCAGGCCGCGCTGCTGTTCGCCGAGGCCACCGCGCACGCCCCGGCCGGCGCCGCGATCGAGCCGTTCGCCGACCTGCTGCCCGAGCTCGGCGCGCCGAAGGAGGTCGGCCCGGCACTGGCCGAGGCGACCACGCACTGGCAGGAAGGCAGGGTCCTGACGCTCGCGGAGGAGCTCGAGGCCGGGGGAGCGGAACGCTGCTCCTACGCGCTGTACGCCCGCGCCGCGCAACTGGCCGCGGGCAACTGGCCGCCGGACCGCTTCGCCGCGCTGCTGCACCGCATGTCCGACGCCGGCGCCCAGGACGAGATCGACACCCTGCTCGGTGCGGCCGAGAAGGCGGTCGGCCCGTTCCCCTCGCTGACCGCCTACCTGGCCACGGACCTGGCCGCGGCGAAGGTTCCCGGCCTCGCCTACAAGCTGCTCAGCCACGTGGTCCCGGCGTATTCGGACGTCGAACTCGTCGCCCTCTCCTCGTACCTGGAGGCGGGCCGGCAGCGGGACCTGGCCGTGCACGCGTACGCCACCGCCGCGCTCAGCCGCCCGCCGTCCGCGACCGTCGGCTACATCGACGTGCTGCGGCGGCACCGCGAGGCCGCCAACGCCGACAAGCTGATCCTCGGGGTGCTCGGCGGCCGGCCCGGTCACATCGTCGGCCTGCTCGAGGCGCTGCGCGCGGCGGAGCGCACCGAGGACACGGACCACGTCCTGGCGCTGGTCGCCGCGGGCCCCGCCGACCTGGCCGGGGCGGTGGCCCGCGAGCTGTGGGAGAACGGCGACGAGCAGGACACGGCGCGGGTGCTCGACGGCGTCGCCGGCCGGCCGCTGGTCGACATCGCCGGGGCGCTGGTCGCCCTGGCCGCCTCCGGCTCGACGGCCGCGCTGCTGGATCCGCAGCTGCGGGTGCGCTCGCCGCAGGAGTTCATCGACGCCGTCAGCGTGCTGCGTACCGCCAAGCGGGACGAGGAGGCCGACCTGCTGTTCGCCGCGCTCGGCCGCGGCGCTCCGCACCAGATGTGCGCCGCTGTGCTCGCGCTCACCCAGGCGGGCCGGCATCAGGACGCCGCCAGCCTGCTGGACAGCTTCGCCGCGCAGGCTCCCGCGATCGAGGCGGTCGAGGCGATGGCGCTGCTCGCGGAGACCAGGCAGGGTGCCCAGGCCGCCGGGGAGCTGCTGATCACCGCGCTGGCCACCCGGACCGACCCCGGCCGCATCCTGGCCACGCTGCGGCAGGTGCGCGCCTCCGACCAGACGGACCGCTACCTCGAACACCTCGGCGCCAGCATGCCGCCGGCCGACCTGGTGGTGCTCGCCTCGAACCTGGCGACCCGCGGCTGCGACGCGGAGGCGGACCTGATCCTGACCCGGGCCGCGCGCCGCGACGACTTCATGGAGCTGCGCGCGGCCTTCCACGAGGCCGGACGGCACGCGCAGGCCTATCACCTGACCGAGCGCCGCGGGGAGTTCTGAACCAAGGCGGGCCGGCCGGCCGCGTGCCGCCGCAGGCTCTGCGCGAGGCCGGCCAGCGCGGTCAGCGTCGCGAAGCCCTCCGCGATCGTCGTGGCGGTCTTCTTCGGGAACCACAAGGGCTCGTACATGTTCGGCAGCGGGCCGAGCGTGCCCACGTTGACGTAGCGGTACAGCAGGACGGCCCCGACCCCGCTGGCCGCGACGAGGAACGCGAACGTCCACACGAGGCGGTGCGCGGACAGCAGGATGAGCAGCGCGGCGAGCGCGGACGCGCCGGCCTCGATACGGAACAGGTCGCCCTGGCTGATGCTGTTGCGCACCGGGTCGTAGACCGAGGCGAGATCGGCGTGTACGTACGCGTCCACGGCCAGCGCGGCGGCAGTCAGTACCCGGAGGAGAGCCTGCGTTCCCGAGCTGGTACGGGACTCCGCGGATCCGAATTTGATCATTGCCTCACCGTCCGTCACAGTCACTGTTCATCACGTGACCGGCGGCGTAAGGGTTCACGGCTGCATCCGATCGGCGGCTGTCCGCGTCTCTAACGGTCGGATGGTTGTGTCCGGGGTCGCTACCCGGTCACCGAGGCAACAAAGCAGAACCGCCCGCCCGCGCTGGAGATGGTCATCTCAACGCGGGCGGCGCTGTTTTGTCAGGCTGTGTTTCGTCAGGCCGCGTCGGTCAGCAGACGCGCGGGAGCGCGCCGTTTCCGGCGACCGGGAAGCAGTTGGCGAACGCGCCGCGGTGGTAGACCAGCGGGGCCGCCTCGCGCTGCACCGCGAGCGCGTGCACGTTGCCGACCACGATGGTGTGATCCCCGGCGGGATACTCCGCCTCGACCGTGCAGTCGATCCAGGCCAGCGAACCGTCCAGCACCGGGCAGCCGCCGGGGGAGCGCCACCAGTCGATGCCGAGGAACCGGTCCACGCCGCGGGTGGCGAACCGCGCGCAGAGCGCGTGCTGGTCGAAGGCGAGCACGTTCACGCAGAACCGGCCCGCCGCGAGGATCCGCGGCCGGCTGCTCGAAGCGCGCGAGACCGAGAAGGACACCATCGGCGGGTCGAGCGAGAGCGAGGTGAAGGCCTGACAGGTGAAGCCGATCGGCGTCGGGCCGTCCAGCGCGGTGATCACGGTGACCCCGGTGGCGAAGTTCCCCAGCACCTCGCGGAACTCGCCGGATCCGACCTCCTGCGGCTCGGGCGCGGGCTCGCCCCGGTGATGCGGCCGGAAGGGGAGGGCCGGGGCTTCCCGGACGTCCGCGCGCTCGAAGCCGGGCACCGCGCGCCGTCGTCCGTTCATCGAGCCTCCCAGCCCCTGTAGGTAAGCCTCACCTTACTAGATAGTAGGGCGAGCGTACCGGGGCCCTCAACGGGCCCAGGCTGATTCAGGTACCCCTGGCTGGGAATAGGGATGCACGCCGCGGGCTGGATGTGGCTAAGACCTCACCGGCCGCCGGGCCAGCGCGCGCTGCGACTCGATCTCGGCGCGCTCGGCGGCCTCGACCGCCGATTGCACGTCCGGGTGAATCGGCCAGAGCTTGATCAGCCCCATCCGCCGCAGCTTGACCAGCAGATGGCTCTCCGGGATCACCAGGCGCAGGGTGCCGGCGCGCGCCGTGGCCTGTTTGCTCAGCGCCACGATCACCGCGATCCCGGCCGAGTCGATGAAGCCGAGCTGCCGCAGATCCATCACCACGTGCACGAATCGGTGCGCCGGATACAGCGCGAGATAGCGGCGCAGTTCGAACGCTGTGTACGCGTCGAACTCCCCGGACAACTCGACCACCGTGGCCGGTCCGCTGTCGCGGACGGTAAGCGTCAGATCCGCGAAGGTCTTGGTGTCGCACGCGTCGCGGGGGAGCGTCATGCCGAATCCTGAGATAGAGATGAGGCGCAAGTTACCGACGTGGCGAGAACCCGGCGCCTACCATGAGCAGATCCTGCGCGTTGTGCAAACGCCGTGTGCGGATGCGGGGCGCTAACATCTCGTCAGACGGTGAGGATGCCTTTACGCTAAGTTACTAACTTGACGATGCACCGGAGCGTGCTCCGGTGCAAGCAACGACGTGTGGCTTTACCAACTCTTTACTTGGCTGGTTGGGGTTCCCGATGGCGTTCCAAGCGAGCTGGCTGCAACGGCAGCTGGGCCGGGAGCTGCTGGAGCTGCGCGAGAGCCGAGGGCACACGACCCGTGAGGTCGGCGAGGCGCTCGGCTGGGCGCACACCAAGGTGGGCCGGATCGAGCGGGCCGAGAACAAGATCGACCCGATGGACGTCATCCGGCTGGCCAAGTACTACAAGCTTTCTGACGCGGACTCAGAGCGGCTGTGCACCATGGCCCGGGAGAGCCGCACGGACAGCTGGTGGGAACGCTTCAAACCCTGGATCAACGAGCCGTACTACACCCTCCTCGGCTACGAGAACGACGCGACGCGCCTGCTGGCGCTGCACAACTCCGTGGTCCACGGCCTCCTGCAGACCGAGGGCTACATGCGGGGCCTGTTCGAGACCAGCGCCCTGATCCGCGACCCGGATCATGTGGACGTACACATCGAGGTCCGTCTGTTGCGCCAGCGCCGCCTGTTCGAACCCGAACCGTTGGTCGTCGACGTGATCCTTCAAGACAGCGTGCTGGGCACCCCCTTCGGCGGGGTCAAAGTGCTCAACGAGCAGCTCAGGCACCTGCGGGAGCTGGCAGAGCTGCCCAACGTGGTGCTCCGCAGCATCCCGGCGACCAGCCCGGTCACCCGGATGCCGCTGGACATCTACGAGTTCGGCGGCGGCGACGGCCCGGCCGTGGCGAGCTCGGAATCGATCTTCTCGACCGTCGTGCACGACGGTCCGCTGGAGGTCCGCCAGGCGCGCAGAGCGCTGGAGCGGGTCCGCAGCGCGGCGCTCTCGCCGGAGGAGACTGTCCGGATAATCGAGCAGAGGATCAGAGAAACCCACTGATGGAACGCAATGTGTGGCGCAAGGCGAGCGCGAGCGGCGGCAACGGCGGCCAGTGCGTCGAGGTCATGGTCACCGATGACGCCGTGAAGGTGCGGGACACCAAGGACGCGGGCGCCGGCCCGGTGCACGTCTACACGCACGCCGAGTGGAATGCTTTCGTGGACGGGGTCAAGAAGGGCGAATTCGACTTGTAGACCGCGGCCGCGCGTGAGGCCCACGGCCGGGTGGTGACGACTCGTCACCACCCGGCCGTCGCGTCTGCCGGGATCTTACGAACCGCTTAATTGGGCATCAGTTCTGTCATGGTTTCGACCGGGGTCACGCGAGCGGCGCAATAATCCGCTTTATGGAGCCCGCGATACCCGGCACGCTGCTCGCCGGTCGCTACCTGTTGGTCCGGCCGCTCGGCAGTGGCGGCAGCGCGACCGTCTGGGAGGCTGTGGACACCTCCTACGACCGGCCGGTCGCCGTCAAGCTGCTGCGTGGCGCCGCCGTGAACGACCCCACCGAGCGCGAGCGGCTGCGCCGCGAGGCCAGGGTGCTGGCCCGGCTCGCCCACCCGCGCATCTGCGCCATCCGGGACTACCTGGAGAGCCCGCGCCCGGACGGCAGCACGGTGCCGGTCCTGGTCACCGAGCTGCTCACCGGCACCAGCCTGGCCCGGCGGCTGAAGGAGGGGCCGCTGCCGTGGGCCGAGGCGGTCCGCGTGTGCGCTCAGATCGCCGACGCGCTGCTGGCGGCGCACCATGCCGGAGTCGTGCACCGGGACGTGAAGCCCGCGAACGTGATGCTGGTCGCGGACGGCGCCAAGCTGCTCGACTTCGGTATCGCGCGCGGGGCTGGGGACGGGGATCTGACCGGCAACCTGACCGTCGGCACGCCGCTGTGCATGGCCCCGGAACAGGTGCGCGGACAGCGGGCCAAGCCGGCCTCAGACATCTACGCGCTCGGCTGCGTGCTGTTCTGGTCGCTGACCGGCCGCCCGCCCTATCAGAGCAACGACATCACCGAGATCTTCGAGTCGCAGCTCTATGACCCTCCGCCGTCGATCGAGGTGCCCGGCCTGCCCGCGCGCGTGATCGAGTTCTGCCACTCCTGCCTGTCGAAGAACCCGGCCTTCCGGCCGAACGCCGCCCAGGCGCTGACCACGTTGTCCGGTCTCGCCGCGGCGGCCGGAGTCCCGCTCGGCGACGAGTTCATCGGCCGCCGCTCCATCTCCGCGTTTGAGGCCGTGCCGCAGCCGCAGAGCGTGCAGGACCCCCGCGTCGGCGCGCAGTACCAGGCCGCACCGGTGCCTCCGCCTCCTCCTGCACCGGTCCAGGCGCCGGGGGAGAGCACGATGCTGTCCGAGACGTTCGACGATGAGGAGGACCTCGGCGACGTCGGCGCGGCCTTCGACGGCAGACTGCGGCCGCGCGGCGCGCCCGAGGCCGGGAGACGACGCGATCGGGGCAACCAGGACGGCAGGCGCGGTCCGCGCCCCATGCTGCTCGGCATGGCGGCGCTGGTCGTGCTGGTGGCCATCGGAGTGGTCGCGCTGGTGCTCACCACCAGCCACGCGGCCACGGGCACCTTCTCGGCGGGACCGCGCGAGACGGCGCAGCTGCCGAATCCGTCGCGGCCGACCGGCGGGCCGACCGCCCCGATGCCGCGGATGGGCGGCGGGGCGGCGCCGTCGATCACCGCGTCCGCCGCCGATCCCATCCGGTACCTGGAGGCGGTGCGGGCCCAGATCCGCGTCTTCGTCGCGGACGGCCCGGCCACGCTCGACCCGACGACCGGCGGCGACCTGCAGAACTCGATCATCGACATCGAGAACTCGGTGGTCTCGGCGCAGCGCAACGGCGGCGCCGCCCACCTTCAGGAGATCCGCAACAAGATCGCGCTGTTCAACGGCAGGCTCGACAAGCTGGTGGGCAAGGAGCGCATCTCGGCGGCCGCGGCGAGTCAGCTGACCGCGGAGGTCCAGCACCTGTCGGGCACCGTCACGGACTGAAGGGCGGGTGCGACCGTCCCGCCGACCCGTCGGTCGCACCCGCGCTCGGGATCCCCCGCCTCCATGGGCGGACGGTATCCCGCAGCGGCGGTCGGTGCGCGCCGCCCGATTGAATACGCTGAGTCACCGCAGCTGGCAAACGATATTGACGCGACGCCCGCGTGAAAACAGCTGAAAGTTGCCGGAGGCTACGAATACGGGGCCGCACATGGATCGTGCGCCCGAGGCTACGTCTCCGGGAAGCTCAGCCGGGAGGTACCGGCGCCCCACTGCTCCCTGCGCCGCCGCCGGACCCGGCTGCGCGCGGCGCCGAAGAGCAGCAAGGCGGTCACCGCGCCGACGCAGCAGGCCGCGATCACCACGTCGAGCGTCCCGGTGCGGCCGGCGGCCAGGGCCAGAAGCAGCGTCGTCGGTATCAGCAGGCTCAATTCGGCGCCGCGCAGTCTGCGCTGGACTGAAAGCAGTCTGAGTCTGAAGGGCAGGCGAAGGTTGCGCAGACGCTCGTCGAGCCTGCGGTCCCGGCGCAGTACCGTCTCGATCTCTTCGAGAATGCGCTGCTCCCGTAGCGAGAGCCGTCGTCCATCCATTGCCCGCCTCCGCAGTGACTGCAACGCGCGCGTTTGTCGCTGTTGTCTACCCCGTCGGCGGTGGAAAATGCGCTGCGGTCAGGCCTGCGACTCAGTACAGCTCAGTGCTTCAGTACGGCTCAGTGCTCCGACGGCGGGCGCACCACGACGGTGCGCTCCGGAGGCTGCACCTCCGCCGCGGTCATCTGGCGCTGCCGCTGCAGCGCGGCGATCTGAAGGCCCAGCGCGACGAGGCCGACCACCATCAGCACTCCGCCCATCGCGATGACGCTGAAGCCCGAGCTGTGCACATGCGTGGCGAAAGTCAGGATCGCGCCCACCGCGACCACCGTGATGCTCGCCCCGATCGACATGGCTCTCCCTAGTCCGTATCCGAGGTCCGTCTCGCGGAACCGAACCTGGCGCCGAGTACCCGGCCGGCCGGTTCCTACGCGCGGCCTCGCCGTTTGCTGGACGGCTTCCCGGTTACCAGGCATCCGGGAATTGAACGGAGGTAGACATGTCGGCCACTGAAGCTGACGGCTCGCTCTCGTCCTCGTCGCGGATCCGAACCCTGATCCCAGCCCGGATCGACCGGCTGCCCTGGTCCCGCTTCCACACCCGGCTCGTGATCGCGCTGGGCGTGGCCTGGGTCCTGGACGGCCTGGAGATCACCGTGGCCAGCGCGGTCGCGGGCGTGCTCAACACGAAGCAGACCCTCGGCATGTCGTCGACCGCGGTCGGCGCGATCGCCACCGTGTACTTGGCCGGCGAGGTCGTCGGCGCGCTCGGATTCGGCCGCCTGTCCGACAAGCTGGGCCGGCGCCTGCTGTTCATGGTCACGCTCGGGGTGTACCTCGTCGGCAGCGGGCTGACCGCCCTGACGCTGGGCTCGAGCTGGGCGTGGGTCGGATTCCTGTACCTCACCCGCTTCATCGCCGGCACCGGCATCGGCGGCGAGTACGCCGCGATCAACTCCGCGATCGACGAGATGATCCCGGCCAAGCACCGCGGCCGGGTCGACATCGCGGTCAACGGGACTTACTGGGGCGGCGCGATCCTCGGCACCCTCGGTTCGCTGCTGCTGCTGAACGTGCTGCCCGAGAGCATCGGCTGGCGGCTCGGCTTCCTGCTCGGCCCGGTCCTCGCGGGCGTCGTGATCTTCGTGCGCCGCAATCTGCCGGAGAGCCCGCGCTGGCTGGTCATGCACGGCCGCGAGGCGGAGGCCGAGGCCTCGATCCGGGAGATCGAGGAGGAGGTCGAGCGCACCGGCGGGCGCCTCGAACCCGTCGCGCGGGACCAGGCCCTGGAGATCCAGCCGGCCGAGCGCACCGGATACCTCGCGCTCGTCAAGGTCCTGTTCTCGCAGTACCCGAAGCGTTCGGTGCTCGGCGCGAGCCTGATGATCAGTCAGTCCTTCCTGTACAACGCGATCTTCTTCACCTACACCCTGGTCCTGACCAAGTTCTACGGAGTCGCGTCGAACAAGGCCCCGTGGTTCCTGATCGCCTTCGCGGTGGGCAATCTGGCCGGCCCGCTGACCATCGGGCGGCTGTTCGACACGATCGGGCGCAAGCAGATGATCGCCGGAACCTACCTGCTGTCCGGGGTCATGCTGGCGATCACCGCGGAGCTGTTCCGCGACGGGGTGCTCACCGCCGCGACGCAGACGATCGCCTGGTGTGTGATCTTCTTCTTCGCCTCGAGCGGGGCGAGCGCCGCGTACCTCACGGTCAGCGAGATCTTCCCGCTGGAGGTGCGGGCGCAGGCCATCGCGGTCTTCTTCGCCATCGCGCAGTGCTTCGGCGCGCTCGGCCCGGTGCTCTACGGCCACCTGATCGGCAACGGCACGAACCGGAACCTGCTGTTCGTCGGCTATCTGATCGGCGCGGGGGTGATGGTGGCCGGCGGCCTGGTCGAAGTGGCCCTCGGCATCGCCGCGGAACGCCAGTCGCTGGAGAGCATCGCCAGGCCGCTCTCGCTGGTGCGGCAGGCGACGGCCGCGGCGTCCGGCGCCATCGTGCCGCGAACGCCGAGCATGCGGCCGACCGGGACCGCGCAGTCCGGCTAGGTCTCGCGGGCGCGGCGTTTGCGCTACGGGAGTCCGGGCATAGTCCGGGCTCCCTTCGCTTGTCTCCGAATCGGCGATAAGGTGTGCCTGAAGGGGCAACAGGACTCTTACAGCGATATAATGGAGCTTCCATGGAGCGTTTCGAGGTCGGCGTCGGGCCCGCCGAAGAGGGCGACCGGGTGGTGACCGTGCGCGGCGAGCTGGATCTGGCGGCCGCCGATCAGCTGTGGGAGACGATCGAACCGCTGCTGCTGCCCGGCACCCTGGTGGTGCTGGACGGAACGGACATGACCTTCCTCGACTCCAGCGGCCTGCGGGTGCTGCTCCAGGCGCACAAGCGCGCGGAGAGCGAGGGGGCGGTCTTCCGGATCGTGGCCCCGCAGCAGGCGGTGCAGCGCGTGCTGGATCTGGCCGGCGCGGCCAGCTATCTGCACGTGCGCGACGACGTGTCGAGCGCGCTCGCGGGCTGAACGGAAGTACGACAACGCGGCGGCGTGACACACCGGGTGTCGCGCCGCCGCGTTGTCTGTGCCGCCGTCAGAGGGTGGGCGGCTGCGCGCTGATCGCGGCCAGCACCGAGCTGTCGTCGCGGTCCTTGGCCAGGTCGCCGAGTGACACGATGCCGACGGCGGTGCCCCGGTCCACGACCGGGACGCGCCGGATGCCGTGCTTGCGCATCAGCGCGGCCGCCTCGGCCGGATCGTCGTCCGGCGCCAGGGTGATCGGGGAGGCGGTGGTCACCTCGGCGATCGAGGCGATGTCCGGGTCCGCGCCCTCGGCCATCCCGCGCACCACCAGGTCGCGGTCGGTGACGATGCCGAGCAGTTCGTCCCCGTCCATCACGAGCACGGCGCCGATGTTCGAGTCCCGCATGAGCGAGGCGGCGGAGCGCATCGGGGCGGTCAGCGGCAGGGTGACCGGGACGGGGCTCATCACGTCGGCGATCTTCGTCTGCATGGTCGTTACCTCCACAGTCGCGGTCCTTTGCTTCGTTTAGTCCCGCCTACCCGCGACCGCGATTCAAAACGGAGGGCTCACAGCTTGCGCAGCCACACCCGCTCGATGCTGTGATCCGGCCCCTTGCGCAGCACGAGCGTCGCGCGCCGGCGCGTCGGCAGCACGTTCTCCACCAGGTTCGGCAGGTTGATCCGCTGCCAGAAGGTGCGCGCCTGCTCCAGCGCCTCCTGCTCGGAGAGCGCGGCGAAGCGGCGGAAGTAGGAGTCGGGGTCGGTGAACGCGGTGGCGCGCAGCTGCTTGAACCGGTCCAGATACCAGCGTTCGATGTCGTCGGTGCGCGCGTCCACGTAGATGCTGAAGTCGAAGTAGTCGGCCAGGCCCATGCGGATGCGCCCGTCGCTGCCGGGGGCGGCCGGCTGCAGCACGTTGAGGCCCTCGACGATCAAGATGTCCGGGCGGCGCACGGTCAGCCGCTCGCCGGGCACGATGTCGTACACGAGGTGCGAGTAGACCGGGGCGCTGACCTCCGGCCTGCCTGACTTCACGTCAGCCACGAACCGGGTCAGCGCCCGGCGATCGTACGACTCGGGGAAGCCCTTGCGGGCCATCAGGCCGCGGCGCTCCAGTTCGGCGTTGGGAAGCAGGAAGCCGTCGGTGGTCACCAGCTCCACGCGCGGGTGCTCCGGCCAGCGCGCCAGCAAGGCCTGCAACAGGCGCGCGGTGGTCGACTTGCCGACCGCGACGCTGCCCGCGATTCCGATGACGAACGGCGTGCGGCCGGCGTCATCCCCGTCGCTGTCCTTCTCGTCCGCGCCTGCGCCGAGGAACGTGTCCAACGCGCCGCGCAGGCCGTGTACCGCGGCCACGTAGAGGTTGAGCAGCCGGGAGATCGGGAGGTACATCTCCCGCACCTCGTCGAGGTCGATCATGTCGCCCAGACCGCGTAGCCGCTCGACCTCGTCTGCGGTAAGCGGGAGGGGAGTGCGTTCACGCAACGCGCTCCAGGCCGCTCGATCGAGATCGACGTAAGGCGTGCCCTCGCCGCGGCGCACGGTGCCGGAAGGCGCGGAAGACGAGCGTGCGGCGGCCACGTGCCCGGACGCGGAGGCTCCGGCGGAGATCGACATTGGACCATTGTGGCCGAGGAGCCGGGTCGGCAGCAGGTCGCCAGGAATAGTCCGCTTTTGGATCGTCCTATGAGAGGATGAGCATCCTGTGCTGATTCGTGCGTGAACCGGAGCATCTTGAGCCACAGCAATCTCCCGCGGCGCATCCTCGAACGCTCTCCCGGCGGCCTCGTCCCCCGCGTCCTGCGCAACCGCAGACTCTGGGGCCGCGCCCGCCGAGCCGCCGCCGTCTCCTTCGCCCTGCTGCTCGTCGCCGCCGTCGCGGCGTGGCTGGCGCTGCTGGTCACGCCCGCGCAGTCGGTGTCCGCCGCCGGGCAGACCCTCAGGGTCGGCGCGACCTCGCCGGACCTCTCCCTGGCCGGCCCCGGCGAACTGGACCTGTTCGGCCAGTCCGTGCCGACGACCCTGCAGTTCAACGGGCTGATCCGGCCCAAGCTCGAACTGACCCGCATCACCATCGACAGCCAGCTCACCCAGTTCGTGCAGACCTCCGCCGACCACGGCGGCGCCAGCGCGCAGAGCCGGCTGGCCGCGAGCCTGATCAGCGGCTGGGAGCACTACTTCCTGTGGCAGACCGCGGTGACGGCCGGATTCGCGATCCTGCTGCTGCTGGCCGTCTCGGGCCTGCGCCACTACACACACCGCAGGATGCTCAAGGTCGTCGTGATCGGGACGCTGGTCTCGGTGGCGGCAAACGCCGGCGCGGTCGCCGTCTTCGCCACCGGCGCGCCCAGCACCCTGCGCCAGGTCAAGTCGCTCAGCGACCTGGTCGGCGACAGCGCGCTCGGCCCCGCGGCCCCGGCCAGGAACGGCGCGAGCCTTCCCGGTGTGCAGGCCGTGGTCATCGGCGACTCGACCGCGGCGGCGATCGGCAATCCGCCGGTCGCCCACCCCTCCGACCAGGACAAGGCCTGCGGCCGCAGCGCCGACTCCTACGCGGTGGACCTCGCCCAGGCCAACAACTGGAAGGTGCTGAACCTCGCCTGCAGCGGCGCGACCGTGAGCGCGGGCGTGCTCGGTCCGCAGATCGCCGGCGGGCTGACCGTGCCGCCGCAGATGAGCGTGCTGGAACAGGCGGACCGGGCTTCGGTGGTCGTGGTCAGCATCGGCGCCAACGACCTCAAGTGGGTCGCCACCGAGGCGCTGTGCGTGCTGGCCGCCGCCTGCGACGACCAGGCGTCCACCGCCTACTTCCAGAGCAACCTGCACGACTTCACCCGCGGCTACTACGAGATGCTGCACGACCTGGCCGCCCTGCCGCAGCACCCGCAGGTGCTGATCAACACCTACTTCGACCCGTTCGGGCCGAACCTGAGCTGCCTGAGCGGCGTCGGTTTCACCCCGGCCAAGACGAAGGTGCTCTCCTCCCGCCTCGCGACGCTGAACACGGTGCTCGCGGACGGCGCGCAGACCTTCGGGTTCATCACGGTGCGCCCGAGCTTCGCCGGCCACGAGCTGTGCAGCAGCCAGCCGTACGTACAAGGGCTCAAGGACCCGGCGCCGTTCCACCCGACCGCGGCCGGCGAACTGACGATCGCGCTGGCAGACCAGCAGGCACTGACCAAAAACGCGCTGTCGATCTCCGCCGCCGGCGCTAAGTAGTAGCGCACCGGCGCCGAAGACCGACAGCGTCGCGTCTTTGGGATCGCGCTCGAGCGGTGCTACACGTTCCGCGGCGGCTGCTGCGAGATCATGAAGGCGATCTCGCCCTGCTCGTCGATGCGCGCGTCGAGCACCTTGTCGTCGAGCAGCTGCGATACCGCGGGCTCCAGGTAGATCCGGGCGTCCGGGGTCTCGATGACCTCGTCGGCGGCCTGCGGGGCCTGCGTGAGCGAGAGCGCGAAGGCGGGGCCCTCGCCGTTGTCGGCGGCCTGCGGGGCGATCCGCAGCCCGGTCCCGTCGGGCAGTCCCGGCTGGGTGGTCAGGTCGTGGATGACGCCCACCGCCGTCTGAGTCAAAGCGAGCACGGGTTTCTCCTCACCGTCCGTTCCAGGGTCCGCCCCGCAGTACCCCCTGAGCCCGGTCCAAACGGTCGGATGCGCGGAAAACTCGCGCCCCCGCGGCCCGGCCCCGGTCACAGCAGGTTGGTCAGGTGATCCGGCTCCTGGGCGTCGCGCAGCCCGACGATGTACTCGCGCAGCTCGAACAGCAGCGACGGATCCGGCATGGCGTCGCCCTCGGCCGTGGCGACGGCCAGGTCGTCGTACTTGGCGCTGGTCTCGTCCAGCAGCCGTTGCAGCATCGGCTCGATCACCCGGTGCCCGTAGTCGACGTAGCTCTGCGCGTGCGTGATCGCCTCCGGCCGGTGGATCAGGTCCTCGATCGCCTCCCGCGTCGCGCCCTGGGCACTGAGGGTCTTGAAGTCGCTGTACTCCAGCCGCGCGCCGCGGGTGATCTCGTGCAGGCGGCGCACCTCGAGCCGGGCGAGCACGACCAGGTTCTCCAGCGCCCTGGCCTCCACGACGCACCGCAGCTTGGACAGCTCGCGGCGGGTCTTGGTCAGCACGTCGAGCACGTGCCGCCCCACGGACCTGCCGGTATCCCCGAGCCGGTCCTGCCGGTCGATCGCGGACAGCGCGGTGGAGAGGCCGACGAGCTCATCGCAGGTCTGCGAGAGCTCCGCCACCGCCTCCGCCAGCCGGTCCTCACGGTCCCAGCTCACTGGGCCGTCGTGCGCCTGTGACACCTGTTTTCCTTCCGAGCCTTACCAGTGCGTGCCGCACTGGACGGATTATCCGTCGCGACACGCCGGGCACCAGCCTAAGCTGCGGCGGTGACGGATTCGGCCGCGGCCGGCGCCAGGGCGGCCGCCGGGCCGAGGCTTCTTCAGTCGTCTGATATGTAACTTTCCTTGTCGATCACGGTGATTGCGCCTCTCCGCGCAGGACACCGCCGATCTCCCGGTGCGGCCCGCACCGGCCGGTTGCCCCGCTTCGGCGGCCGCCCGAATACTGCGCCCAACGCACCGCCCACCTCGCGCAGCAGCGTCAGCAACCAGCAACTGGAGTCCGTATGGTCAACCTCCTGCGCCGGCCGCGCCGCCTGCGCGATGCCGCCCTGGCCGTAGCGAGCGCCGCCGTCGCGGCTGGCGTCGTCGCCGTCGCGCCGAGCGTGAGCGCCGCCTCCGGCCCATGCAGCGTCGCCTACCAAGTCAACCAGTGGTCAGGCGGGTTCACCGCGAACGTCACGCTGACGAACACCGGCTCGCCGGTCACCAGCTGGACGCTGAGCTGGACCTTCACCGGCAACCAGCAGATCACCTCCGGCTGGAACGCGCAGATCACCCAGACCGGCACGTCGGTCAAGGCGGTCAACGAGTCCTACAACGGCTCGATCGCCACCGGGGGCACCGCCACCTTCGGCTTCCAGGGCACCTTCTCCGGCGCCAACGCGACGCCCACCGACTTCGCCCTGAACGGCGTGTCCTGCGCGGGCGGCTCCTCTTCGTCGCCGAGCGCGAGCGCGAGTGCGAGTGCGAGTGCCAGCGCCACTCCCAGCGCCAGCCCGAGCACGAGTCCGTCGAGCAGCCCTTCGGCGAGCCGGTCGGCCAGTCCGTCCGCGAGCCCGAGCGGCAGTTCGGGCGGCGGTTCCTGCCCGAGCGCGGCAGTGTTCTGCGAGGGCTGGGAGAACCAGACGGTCGGCGCCGCGCCCTCCGGCCGGTGGAGCATCAGCACGCCGAACTGCTCCGGTAGCGGCACCGCGACGATCACCGGAGCGCAGGCGCACGGCGGCGTGAAGTCGCTGGAGATCGACGGCGTCGGGACGTACTGCAACCACGTCTTCGCCGACGACACCACCGACATGCCGCTCGCCTCGCCGACCTGGTACGTGCGGTTCTGGTTCAAGCACACCGCGCCGCTGCCGACCAACCACACCACCTTCCTGGCCATGAACGACTCCGCGGACAACAACACCGATCTGCGGCTCGGCGCGCAGAACGGCGCGCTGATGTGGAACCGGCAGTCCGACGACGCGACGCTGCCCGCGCAGAGCCCGGCCGGAGTCGCGCAGAGCGTGGTCGTGCCGACCGGGGCGTGGGAGTGCCTGGAGTTCTCGGTGAGCAAGACCACCGGGCAGATCTACACCTGGTACAACGGCACCCTCGTGCCAGGCCTGACGGAGGACGGCGTGCCGACGCAGGACATCGACGCGCAGTGGCTCGGCGGCTCCGGGGCGAACTGGCGGCCGAACCTGACCGACCTCAAGCTCGGCTGGGAGAACTACAGCAACGGCAACGACACGCTGTGGTTCGATGACGTGGTGCTCAGCACCTCGCGCATCGGCTGCTGACGGCGCCGCCGTGCTCCGGCTGAGGCGTTAACCTGTCTCCATGATCTCGCCGCGCGCCGACCGGTTTCCGGTCGGCGCCGCGGCGACGGTCGCCGAGCTCGAGCAGGACCCGCATCCGCTGCTCGCCCGGCTGCGCGCGCACGAGCCGGTCTCCTGGCTCCCGGCCCTCGGGGGCTGGTTGGTCACCCGGCGCGATCTGGCCGTGGCCGTCATGCGCGACGCCGAGACGTTCACCGTGGACGACCCGCGCTTCTCGACCGCTCGCGTCGTCGGTCCGAGCATGCTCTCGCTGGACGGGCCGGTGCATACGCGGCACCGCACTCCCTTCGCCGAGCGGTTCCGGCCGCGCGACGTGGAAGCCAGGCTCGCCGCGTTCATCGAGCAGGAAGCGGCGCGCTTGGTCGACGCGCTGCGCCCGGCCGGGGCGGGCGAGCTGCGGCGCGGGATGGCAGGTCCGCTCGCGGTCGCGGTGGTCGCCGAATCGCTCGGCCTGCTCGGCACCGACCCGGCGACGGTCCTCGGCTGGTACGACGCCATCGTCGGCGCGGTCAACGACATCTCCGCGGGGCTCGAACCACGGCCGGGCGGCGCCGAGGCGGTCGCGCGGCTGAGCGCGAGCGTGCACGCCACCGTGCGGGCCGGCGATCCCGAGGCGCTGCTGGTCGCCGCCGGGGCGGGGCTGGAACTTCCCGAGGTGGTCTCGAACGCGGCCGTGATGATGTTCGGCGGGATCGAGACCACCGAGGCGATGATCGCCAACGCCGTGCTGCACCTGCTCGCCCACCCCGACCAGCTCGCCCTGGTGCGCGCCGATCCCGGGCTGGTCGCGGACGCGGTCGAGGAGTCGGTGCGGCTGGAGCCCGCGGCGGCGGTCGTCGACCGGTACGCGACCCGTGACGTCGAGCTGGCCGGCGCCCCGATCGGCGCCGGAGACCTCGTGACCGTCTCGATCGCGGGCGCGAACCGCGATCCGCGGGTCTTCGCCGAGCCGGACCGCTTCGACCTGCGCCGCCCGAACGCCAGGCTGCATCTCGGGTTCGCCCAGGGCCCGCACTTCTGCCTCGGCGCGCACGCCGCCCGGCTGGAGACCCGCGTCGCCGTCAGCACCCTGCTGCGCGAGCTGCCCGGGCTGAGGCTCGATCCGGACCGCCCGCCGGCCGCCCCGCGCGGACTGGTCTTCCGCAAGCCCGAATCCTTATACGTGCGCTGGGACGCCTAAATCAGTGCAGGGTGCATCGGCCCGGCGGATCGGGTCAGGAGAGAGGTCCCCCGGCGTCTCTGGGGGAAGGCGACGCCGGGGGGTGCGTCCGAGCCGCGAAATCGCGTTCCTCGGGCGCGAGATCAGACTGGGGGGATGCCTGATCTGCCTTTCAGTCTCTCACCTGATGCGACGTGAGCTGTGTGCCGAACCGATCAGTGTGGCATCAATTCGCCAATGTGATCCGTGGGACTTCCGTGACGCCGTATCATCGCCTCCGCCCCGGGATCCGGCGGGCCCCGATCCGCGCCGCGCGCATTCGTTCACTCTGTAACGGTTCGGTCCGCGCACTCGTAGTGAGCGCTCGGTGACCGCTAACCTGCGTGCCGTCCGCCACCTGATCCCGAGGGGATTGCATGCGCGTCTTGAGTGTCAAGTCCTTCACGGTCGCTTTCGGTTCGGCCGCACTCGTCGCTCTGGCCGCAAGCGGCTGCTCGTCGTCCGCGGCGGCGACCTCGCCCGGCGGCACGGGCTCCGCGCAGCCCTCGGTGACCGCGCCGTCCGGCATCGGGACGGCGCCGTCGACCGCGGCCCCCGCCACGGGGCTGGCGGCCAAACTGCTCGCACCGGCGGACCTGCCGGCCGGCTGGGGTATCGACGCGTCGGCGACGAACCCGACGATGCAGACCACCTGTCCGCTGCTCAACACCGCGAACTGGAACAGCCCGCTCAACAGCCACGCGGAGGCGGATCTGAACGGCGGAATGACCGGTCCGTTCCTCGTGGAGCAGATCGCCGCTGGAGATCAGGCCCAGGTGAATAAGTCCTGGGACACGCTCGTCAACGGGCTGCCCAAGTGCACGACTTACACGCACGGCGGCGCCAACGGGTCGAGCACCTTCTCGATCGTGCGCGCCTCGCTGCCCGCCTACGGGGACAGTTCGTACTCGTTCACGCTCTCGATCGAGATCTCCACCGGCATCACCGGCAAGGGCTACATCGTGGCCGCGCGCAACGGGAACTCGGTCATCGTGGTCTACATCGTCGGGCTCACCCCGCTGGACAAGACCTTCGTCGAGAACACGATGAGCAAGGCGGTCACGAAGGCGCGCACCTGAGCCGCCGGCCGCGCGCGGCCGCACCGGTTCATCCGGCGGGGCTCTAGTTCATGTGGCGGGGCAGTGGTTCATGTGGCGGAGCCGTGGTTCAAGTGGCGGGGCCGTGGCCTCCCGCGCCGAGCAGCCTTCTGGTCAGGGCGTTCGCTTCGCCGAGCAGGACGTCGAGCGCGGCGTGCAGGTGCCGGTCGGTGAGGCGCAGCGGCGTCGAACCGGCGCCGTCCGAACCCCCGGCGCCGTCCGAACCCCCGGCGCCCTCCGCCGCGATCAGCGCCGACCGGCGAAGCAGTTCCTTGATGAAGGAGGCGGTCACGCCCTCGGTGCGCCGGATCACCTCGTCCGGATAGGCGAGGTCCAGCTCCAGGCCGCCGCGGTACACCTCGATCAGCGCGCGGCGCCCCTCGGCGTCCGGCAGCGGGATCTCCACCGCGTGGTCGATGCGTCCCGGCCGGCTGGCCAGCGCTGGCTCGAGCACGTCCACCCGGTTGGTGGTCAGCACGAACGTGACGTCCACGTCGTCGCGCAGGCCGTCCATCTCGTTGAGCAGCTGGAAGAGCAGCGGGTTCTGGCCGATCGGCCGCGAGCCGCGATCCTCGGCGATCAGGTCTACGTCCTCGATGATGAGCATGGAGGGTTGCAGGTCACGGGCGATCGAGCACGCCTCCTGGACGAACCGCAGCGCGGCCGCGGAAAGGATCAGCACGGACACCTCGGGCAGCCTGCTCATCAGGTAGCGCACCGTGTGTGTCTTGCCGACGCCGGGCGCTCCGTAAAGCAGTACGCCGCGCTTGAGGTGCTGGCCGTGCGCGAGCAGCAGCTCCCGGTGCCGTGCGACGCCGAGGATCTGCCGCTCGATCCCCTCGAGCACGCCGTCCGGCAGGACCAGCTGGTCGCGGGTCATCCGCGGGCGCGGATGGAAGGCCAGCAGCCCGCCGCGGCGCGGTCCGAACATGTCGGGCTCGAAGGAGACCACCTGGCGGCGGTAGACGCTGCGGCGCAGCCCGAGCTCCCGGATCTCGGCCAGCGCCCGCCGCGCGGCGGCCGGGTCCGTGGCCGTGATCTCCATGCTGACATCGGGCTGCGGGCCGCGCTCGTCCGAGCCGCGCAGCAGCAGGGCCATGCGAAGCTCTCCATCGGAGAGCAGGTACAGCCCGCACTGCACGCAGCTGCGCATCTCCCCGTCCGGGCTGACGGGCTGCTCGCTGACCGGCACCCCGGCCAGCGCGAGGCCGGTCTCCATGCCGGGCTGGCAGAGGTCTGCCAAGCCGAACATCCGGTGCCGGAAGCCGGCGAGCCCGAGCAGCCGGTGCTCGCCGGGCCAGCCTTCCAGCCAGTGGTCCAGGCCGCCCTGCACGTTGACGTGTTCGTAGGAGGGCCAGGTGCCGGAGGTGACCGGCAGCGAGCCGGCGCCCTCGCCGAGATGCTCGATCAGGGTGCTGCTGATCGTGTGCTGTGGCCCGGCACCGGAGGCAGAGCTTGCCGATACGGCCACGGCGCGTCCGCGCATGAAGCCCCGTGATTCCATTCCGTCAGCATGGCACGCGGGCTGAGTGGAAGGCGGGCAGCTGACCGAAGCGCGGCGCACCGCCGACGCGGCCCGGCGCGGTCTGCGCGATGCCGGTCGCGCCATACCGTTTGCGCAGCGCCGCCTCGTCGTAGCGGTCGCAGCCACGGTGCCAGTTGAGGATGCCGGCAAGCCAGTTCTGCATGTGCCGCACATACCCGTCGACCGATTCGCGTGCTTCCGCGTCGAGCGCGAAGTCGTCGCAGAGCACTGGCAGCTCCGCCGCGACGACGTGCTGGAACTGGCTCAGCCGCGAGTTCATCAGGTCGCTGACGATGGCGACGGCCTGGTCCCGGCCGCAGTCCAGGAAGTGCTGCACCACCAGCACGCAGTTGTGCCGGTCGCCCTCGAACTCGATCTCCTTCTGATAGGAGAACAGGTCGTTGAGCAGGCAGGCGTAGTCCATCGCCGCGTTGTCCAGCGACCGCATGGTTCCGGCGCGGAATACCTCCGGCGGCACCCGGCGGGCCCGGCGCAGCCTGGCCAGGCTCGCGGTCAGCTCGGAGCCGAAGGTCTTGCGCCGCATCTCCAGGTAGTCGACCGGGTCGGGGACGCGGTTCTGGATGTGGTTGGCCAGTTCCCACAGCCCGGCGCCGAGCATGTCCTCGATCGCGGCGCGAAAGTCCGCGCGTGCGCTCGGGTCCATCGGCGCGGCGCTGCGTTCCCACAGATCGGCCAGTGCGCGCTCCAGCGCGGTCAGCGGGGTGGCGGCGCGGTGGGCGGCGTCGGCCGGCTCCAGCGGCATGAACAGGGAGAGCCGGTCGGTGGCCGCCTTCGCGGTGGCGTAGTCCCGGCGCGAGCCGTACACCGCGGGCAACAGGTCATCCCAGTAGGTGCCCCAGGTCAGCCAGTGCGAGCCGAGTTCCAGTTCGTCCGGCGGGCCGTCCGGGTTGAGCCCGGCCATGCACAGCGGGAAGTCGAATCCGGACAGCCGCTCCTCGTCCCAGATCGCTGACATCGGCTCGCCGGGCTGCGCGGCCAGCAGGCCCATCCGCCGCGCCCACGTCAGGGTGCTGCGCCGCGCCTGGTCAAGGTGCGGATTGAGGCGGAGCACGAACGGCAGCTCGAACTCGGGCAGCGGCGTCGGCCCGACCTTCCGGTATGGCGCGAAGGCAAAGCTGCGTGCTCGTAACGTCTCGCTGGCAGGGGTGACCGGCGGCCGGGCGGCGACGGCGGACAATCCGAGATCGGCCAGCGGCAGCTCGGTCAGGCCGAACGGGAGGCGCATCGTGGTGGCCCGGCCGCCACCGTTCATATACCGGCTTGAGCGCATGTGCCACTCGTGGCCGCCGGCCTGCCAGTCTTGCAGACCCTTGACATACGCGAGCACCTTCGCGCACGAGGCCGGATCCAGCCCGTGCTCGGCGAACAGCGGCAGCAGCTCGGTCAGCGCGGTGTTCTCGAACTGCTGCAGCCGCGAGGTGAGCAGGTCGTTGACGGCGTCGGCGGCACGCTGCGTGTCGTAGCCGAGGAAGGTCTCCAGCACGAGCACGCCGTTGCTGAGCTCGCCCTCGGTGCCGGTCTCGCGTTCGTAGGAGAACAGGTCGTTGCGCAGGTGGACCCCGTCGGAGAAGGCGTCTCTCAGCACCCTCATCGGCCGGCTGCCCGCGATCACGGCCGGCACCTCGGCCCCGGCCGCGTGTTCGACCAGGCCCGCGGACCAGGGTGCGCCGCCGACCTTGCGCCGCATCTCGATGTACTCGACCGGATTGGGGATGCGGCCCTCGTTGATGTTCGAAAGCTCCCACAGCGACTCGTTCAGCAGGTTCTCGGTGCTTTCGGCGAACCGGGCGCGCCAGTCCAGCGACATGCTCGGCACGGTGCGCGCCCACAGGTCGGCCAAGCCAGCCTCGACGGGGTTGGTCGGCTCCGGCATCCCGACGGCCAGGTCCATCGGCATGAACGCGGGCAGCCGGTCCAGATACGCCTTGCCGCCGGCCCGGTCCTGGCTGCGCTTGAACGTCTCCAGGAAGTGGTCGTCGAAGAAGAACACCCACACGTACCAGTCGGTGACCAGGTCGAGTTCCGGTGCTGAGGCGTCAGGGTGCGTATACGCGCACAGCAGGCCGTAGTCGTGGGCGTCGAGGTCCGCCTCGGTCCACACGCCCGAGCCCTCGAGCATGCCCATTCGGCGCGCCCACTGCTTCGAATGCAGCCGTGCGCCCTCCAGGTGCGGGTTGAGTCTGGCGGGGTACGGGAGATAGAAATCCGGCAGCTCGAACGGCTGGGTCACGCGGCCCGCCTCTCCTCGTCGGGTGGCCCTCACTTGGATTGAAGAAGACGCCTGTGCGGCCCGGCAAGCAACGTCACCCGTACCAGTGACCATCAGGGTATTGCTGTCGACGGGTCGGCGGTTCGCTACGAAAACTTCACGTTGGGTGCGGAAAGTTTCATCCGCTTCGTCCGGATTGCGGCCGACTGAGTCAGCCTCCTGCGCACCCTGACGTGCGCGGATCAGGTCGCCGACGGATGACCGGGGCTTTCGATAACGGACCATGATCGCCGTGCCGTTCACCCGCACTTGCGCCGCAGGTACTCTCCGCCACGACCTGGGCGTGTCCGCCCCGGGACGTCGGGGCCGCGTCCCGGGTCGGGCATGCCCCACCTCGCCGGACCCAAGAAGGGTGGGTAATGTGAGGAAAAGAACGAGATGGGCGCTATGGGGTGCCGTCGCGGTGGCGATCACGGCGAGCGTCGTGAGCGCGACGCCGGCCTCCGCGCACGGCGCGATGCTGATGCCCGGTAGCCGCACCTACCTCTGCTACGAGGACGGACTGACCTCTACGGGCCAGATCATCCCGCAGAACCCAGCCTGTCAGGCGGCCGTGGCCAGCAGCGGCGTCACGCCGTTGTACAACTGGTTCGCGGTCGGCAACCGCAGCGGCACCACCAGCGGCGAGACCAGCGCGCTGATCCCGGACGGCAAGCTGTGCAGCGGGAACAGCAACTACTACGACTTCTCCGGATTCGACCAGGCCAGCAGCTACTGGCCGGTGACCCACCTGACGGCCGGCGCGACCATCCAGATCCAGTACAACAAGTGGGCCGCGCACCCGGGGACGTTCTCGCTCTACGTCACCAAGACCGGCTGGGACCCGACCAAGCCGCTGACCTGGTCGGAGCTTCAGGCGACGCCGTTCTCGACGGCGACCTTGCCGCCCTCGGTCGGCAGCGCGGGCAGCGCCAGTAGCTATTACTACTGGAACGCGACGCTGCCCTCGGGGCTGACCGGCCGTCACATCATCTACTCGATCTGGGCGCGCTCGGACAGCACCGAGACCTTCTACGGCTGCTCCGACGTGGTCTTCGACGGCGGCACCGGCCAGGTCACCGGCCTCGGCCCGGGCTCAGGCCCGCCGCCGCCCTCGGTGCCGTGCACCGCGGCCTACTCGGTGACCAGCAGCTGGAGCGGCGGCTTCCAGGGCCAGGTCACCATCACCAACCCCAACACCACCACGATCAACAGCTGGACAGCCAGCTGGGATCTGGCGAACTCCGAGACCATCACCAGCGCCTGGAACGGAACGCTGTCCCAGGCGGGCACGCTGGCCACGGTGAAGTCCGCGAGCTGGAACAGTCAGCTGGCACCGAGTGCGAGCACCTCGTTCGGCTTCACGGCGAACTACTCCGGTTCCGGTACGCCGCCGGTGCCGACCGTCTCCTGCACCAGCCCGTGACGACCGCGGCAACGGTCAGCTGACACGGATTCACGGCCTCGCCCTCACCGGCGGGGCCGTGAGCCTCCGAACCGCGAGCAAAAAGGGAGCCCGCACCTTGCGTCACCGACTCGCCGCGCGCCGGATCACGGCCGCGTTCCTGCTGGCCGCGGTGATCCTGCCGGCGGCGGCGTGCAGTTCGTCGAAGGCCACCAAGATCGCCTCCGGCACCGGCTCGGCGCAGAACATGTCCGGCATGGACATGGGCGACATGGCCGGACTGCCGACCACTCCCGCGATCGCGGAGGCCGCGCCCACGAGCAACGGCCTGGCCGCGAGCTACTCAGGGTACATATATCTGCCCGGCGCGGCGTCAGTGCCCGCGAACACCGCGGCGGAGTTCAGCTTCCACATCACCGGCCCGAACGACCACGCCGTGACCCGGTATCAGGCGTACGAGAGCCAGTTGGTGACGTTCTACCTGGTCCGCTCGGATCTGGCCGAATTCCGGCAACTCGAGCCGACGATGCGGCAAGACGGCACCTGGACCGTCGGCCTGCCCGCGCTGCCGCCGGGTTCGTACCGCAGCTACGTCTCCTTCGCCGCTCCCGATTCCAGCGAGGGCACCCCGCTGGTCTACTCCCTCTCTGCACCGCTGACCGTCACCGGACCGGGTGCGAAGCCCGCGGCGGGGCTTCCCGCGCCGGCCTCGACGGTCACCGTCGACGGCTACACGCTCAAGCTTTCCGGCGCCTTGAAGGCGGGAGTGACGACCCAGTTGGCACTGGACGTGACAAAAGCCGGAAAGCCGGTCGAGTACTTCGACCGCTACCTCGACGGATACGCGCACCTGACCGGGTTCCACGCGGGTGACGGCGCGTTCGCGCACCTGCTGGCCACCGGCCGGGCCAGCGGTGCGGGCGGCGTCGGGCCGCTGACGACGCGCGCGCTGTTCCCGGAGAGCGGGACCTGGCGGCTGTTCGTCCAATTCGAGACCGGCGGCGCGTTGCATCAGGCCGCTTTCACCGTCGACGTGTCCTGAGCACCGGCAAACGGCTCGATCGAAGGGCCACGTGGCGTCCGGTCCCGTATAGTGCCGCCATGACTGCTGGGGGGTCGGCGGCCCGCGGCCTCATCGACGGCCGCTTCGAGCTGTTGGAACGGCTCGGCGGCGGCGGTATGGGGCTGGTGTGGCGCGCTCGGGACTTGGCGCTTGAGCGCGAGGTCGCGCTCAAGGAGGTGCGGCCCGCCGGCGCCTCCGTGTTCGACGACGATCCGGTCGCGGCGCACGTCCAACGGGAGCGCGTGCTGCGCGAGGCCCGCGCGCTCGCGCGGCTGCACCACCCCAATGTGGTGACGATCTATCACATCGTCGACTCGGTGGAGCATCAGTACCCGTGGCTCGTCATGGAGCTGGTGTCCGGCGGGTCGCTGGACAGCCGGATCGAGCGCGCCCCGCTGTCGCCCGCGGAGACCGCGCGCATCGGCCGCGGCGTTCTGGCGGCGCTGCGCGCGGCGCACGAGGCGGGCATCCAGCACCGCGACGTGAAGCCGGCCAACGTCCTGCTGCGCGCGGACGGAACGCCGGTGCTGACCGACTTCGGCATCGCCGCCCTGCGCGAGGCCACGGCGCTGACCACGACCGGCACGGTGATCGGCTCGCCCGAGTACATCGCCCCCGAGCGCATTCGCGGCCAGGAGGGCGACCCGGCCTCCGACCTGTGGTCGCTCGGCATGCTCATGTACGTCGCGGTGGAGGGCGCAAACCCGCTGCGCCGGGAGACCACGCTGGCGACCATCGCCGCGGTGCTCGACGCTCCGTTGCCGGAACCCCAGCGCGCCGGTCCGCTCACGGCTCCCCTGGCGGCCCTGCTCGTGCGCGATCCCGCGGCTCGAATCGACGCCGCGCGCCTCGACCAGCTTCTCGCCGCAGTGCAGCGGGAGGCGGGCAGTGGGAACGGAAGTGGCGCCGATCCGCGATACGGCGAGCAGTTCCCGCCGCATTCGTATCCGCCGCCTTCATACCCACCGCGTTCCTACCCGTCGGGTTCCTTCCCGCCGGCTGGGCAATCGTGGTCGCCGCACGACGCCCCACCGCAGCACTGGCAGCCGCAAGGCTCGGTTCAGGGGCAGCGCCGACGCCGCAACCGCACGTTCGTCGCGTCAGTGACCGGTGTTGCCGTGATCGGCCTGTCCGCGGCCTTGGTCTGGACACTGCACGACTCGTCCGCGTCGGCCTCCACCGGCGGGGGCTCGCACGCCACGGGCACGCCGTCGACCGCCGGCAACGCGGGCGCGAACTCGCAGACGACCTCCGCGTCGCCGACGGATCAGGGAACCGGCGCTGGCGATCAAGGTACTCAAGTCAATCTGCTGACTCCCGCTGGTGCCCGCGCCGCCGTCAGGGCGCTGAAAAACCGGGTCGGCAGCCGCAAGATCATCCAGCTCGACGTCTACCCCGGCTACGCCATCGCGCAGGTGCTCACCGCGGCCGATCCGATCGAATACGACGAGTACACCTACCGCGACGGGCAGTTGGATCACTCCCCGGGAGGAACGATCTCCGACGAGAAGCCGTTCGATCCCGGGGCGATCAACTGGGACGCGCTGCCGACGCTGCTCACCGAGGCCAAGCAGCGGTTGAAGGTCGCCAACCCCACGAGCGAGTACCTGATCATCGAAGGCAACTTCTTCGGTGAGGGCCCGGGCATCGGCGTGTACATCTCGAACGACTACGACAAGGGCGGGTACATGTTCACCGATTTCAAGGGCAACATCATCCGCACTGTGCAGTAGCCGGCGCCGTGCAGTAGCCGACACTGCAGTAGTAGGCACCGTGCAGTAGCCGGCACCATGCAGTAGTCGGCACCGTGCAGTAGCCCGCTCAGCTCCAGCCGTAGCGGGCGTGCAGCCGCTCGACCACCATGTCGAAGTAGTGGCGCTGCATCGCGCAGGCCTCGCGCCGCATGCCCTCCTCGTAGACCCGCACCACGCGCTCCAAATTGACCCAGGACTCGCGCCCCTCGCGGTCCCACGGGCCCGTGCCGACGTCGACGAAGTCCGTCGTGCCGTCGTGCCGCTTGCTGGTCAGCTGCACCGCGAGCAGGCTGCCGGTGTGCTCCCGCGCGACGATCAGCACCGGCCGGTCCTTGCCGCGCCCGTCGTGCTCCTCGAACGGAACCCAGGTCCACACGATCTCGCCCGGATCCGGGTCGCCGTCGTGGTTCGGCGCGTACGTGGTGTGCACCTTGCCGACGCGCGTGGGCTCGATCTCGACGGTCGCCGTGGCGCCGAAGCGGCCGGGGGAGTCGGCGAACGGATCGGCCGGATCGTGCCCGTAAGCGGTTCTCAGATCAGTCACGCGGTCACTCTAGCGGCGGGGGTCAGCCGATAGACGCGCTTCGCGTTTTCCGAGCCGATCAGCCGTGCCACCCGGGCGGCGTCGGCGGCGGTCCATTCGTCCGCTGCGATGCCCGCGTCCAAGAACTCCGCGAGCCCGCGCCGGAACAGCACCGCGCCGAGGTAGTAGAGCTCGGGCAGGCCGAACGCGTCGGAGGAGTACAGGAACTTGCCGAACGGGGCGAGTTCGAGAGCCTCGGCGATCAGCACGCGAGAGCCGCGGCCGAGGTTGTGCGTGGCCAGGCCGACGTCCAGGAAGACGTTGGAGAAGACCTGCGCCAGGAATCCGGCCTGCCGGTGGAAGGGATAGTTGTGCAGCAGCAGCACCGGAACCCCGGTCGGCTCGATCGCGCGCAGCAGGTCGGTGAGCAGCAGCGGGTCGCAGCGGTCGAGGTTGACGTCCGCGTCGCCGTAGCCGACGTGGAACTGGACCGGAAGGCCGAGGTCCACCGCGCACCAGACCAGAAAGCGGTGCAGCGTCTCGTCGGAGAGCCGCAGTGGCGATCGCGCGTCGCCGTTCGCGCTCGCCTTGCCGGCGCTCTCCTCTCTCGCCAGCCACTGACCGGTCGCGATCCGGACCTCGGCGTCGCTCGGCCGTTCGCCCGCGAGCCGCAACCCGTGCCGATAGGCCGCGATGGACTTGAAGCCGACCGCCGTTCGTGCCCGCTGCGCCAGCCGGGTCCGCACCGCGTCGGCGAATCCGGCGGCCGTCGTCGTGGGCGCGGTCTGCTCGGCGACCTGCTCCAAGCGGACGATTTCGTATGACGATGCGCCCGCCGCCTCGCCGAGCTGTCGCGGCGAGAGCAGCGGCTCCGGCTCGAATCCGGTGTCCACGCACAGCGCGTCGAGTCCGGCCGCCTGGAGGAAACGCGCGGTGACCTCCGCGTGGCCGAGCTCGGCGCGACGCTCAAGGTAGACATCGGCCCCCGTGTGCGGCGCAAGGTCCAGCAGGGGAGCGCACCAGCGCCGCACCGCGAAGCCGATCTGCGAATCGAGGGCGCTGCCGCCGAGCGCCCCGACGGAACCGGCCTCGGTGAGCAGCAGCTCGAAGCCGGTTCGGTCCAGGTCGCGGCGGATGACGCCGTGGCAGTGATGGTCGATCAGCCCGGAGGGCTCGGTTTCGTTCAGCCCGCACCACCTTCCAGCACGACACTATCGGCCGGTGCGCGCGCGGGCTCGGAGGCCTTGGCCGCGGCGATGCCCTCCATCTCGGTGAGCAGGAAGCCCATCCGCCGCGCCGTTCCCGGGGCCGCGATGACCGCGATGATGCCGATCACCAGCCAACTGCCGGAGACCACGGGAAGCCAGGCGGCAGCCCCGGATGGATACGGGCTCACGTTGCGGTACAGCGTGTAGCCGAGCAGCACGATCGCCGCAATCGGTATGACGATCTGCCAGGTCGGCACCGCCATCTTCCGCTGGATGAAGAACAGATAGATTGCGCCGATCGTGGTCAGGATGTAGGCCACCAGGAGGATCAGCGTGCCGATCGTGCCGCCCCAGACGAAGGTGTCCTCGGGGTTAGCCGAGAACAGCACGATCGAGCCGCCGATGATCAGGGCCATGATGCCAGCCACCACGCTGCCCGCCCGCGCCGGCGTGCCCACGCCGGAGACCCGGCCGAGGCCGCGGTCGCCGAAGCCGTCCCGGTTGAGCGCGAACAGCAGCCGCGCGCCCCCGACCGTGCAGGCAAGGCAGCAGCCGAAGGCGCTGATCATGGCGCCGAGCGTGATCGTGTTGCCGACCCACGAGCCGACGTAGGTCTTGCCGAGGTCGCCGATCAGCGAGGAGGAGTTGCCGAAGGCCGAAACGCCCTTGGCGTCGGTGCCGAAGCCCATCGACTCGATCGCGGTCACCACGGTGAAGAAGATCCCGCCGAAGATCGCCGTGCCGAGGATCGCCCGCGGGATGTCCCGGTGCGGGTGCGCGGCCTCCTCGCCGAGCGTCGCGGCCGCTTCGAAGCCGGCGAAGGAGAGGAACCCGAAGACGATGCCCAGGAAGACCGCGGAGATCCCGGTGCCCGACGGGACCGTGAACACGCTCATGGTGAAGTGCTGCCCGGCCGGCGTCTTGTGCGACAGCAGCTTGACCAGCACCACCGCCGAGACGACCAGGATCAACGCGACCGTCGCGCCCTCGACGGTGAGCAGGATGTTCGTGCCGCGCCGCACCGGCACGACGGTGAGCAGCCAGCACAGCACCAGCGCGACCGCGGTGAGGATGTAGGGCGCGAGCACCGGCGGGTTGTCCCACACGTGGATGCTCTGCAGGAAGTCCGTGCCGAAGATGCCGACCACCGACGAGGTGGTCACGCCGTAGAAGATGTAGGTGCCCATCAGGCCCCAGCCGGCCACCACTCCGGCACGCGGGCCGAGGGTCGCCCCGACGAAGGCGTATACCGATCCGGAATGGTTGAAGTACTGGCACAGCCGTACGAACACGTAAGCGACCAGCAGTACGCCGACCGCGGCGAGCAGGAATGCCAGCGGCACGGCCCGGCCGACCGACGGGACGCTTGCCTGCGGGTTGATATTAGAAGCCATGCTCGGCGCCATCAGCGCTACCGACAGCCCGACCGCCTGCCACACGTTGAGCGTGCGACGCAGGCCGGCTGCGGGCGCGGGCTGCTGGATCTGGGTCGGCATATGCGACTCCTCACTCCAGTCGGGTGCACTTGCGGTCAGTGTGACGCGTGATGTAACGACTGGTAAGTAGGGAATGGCATCTGTAACAAACAATTCTTGCGAAGGCACGGCTGTAATCACTCCGTCAGCTGTGGTGGTCTCACCCGGTGCTGCGCGATCGGGCAGACTAGGCGTCCGCAGGACCGTTCGGCGAAGGGATGAGCGATGAGCCGGTGGGGGATCGTGGAGCAGGCGGAACGCGAAGAGCGCGCGGCCAAGGCGCGCGGGATCGCCGCCGACCTGGCCGAGCGCGGGGTCAGCGGCGTAGCCGTCACCTGGGTCGACAACAGCGGCATCACCCGGGTCAAGGCCGTCCCGCTGGCGAAGCTTGAGCGCGCGGCCGCCTGGGGGATCGGCGTATCGCCGTGCTTCGACACGTTCCTGCTCGACGACTCCGCGGCGGTCGCCAAATACGCCGGCGGCGCCGTCGGCGACCTGCGCCTGATGCTCGACCTTGACCGGCTCACCCCGCTCGTCGCCCAGCCGGGCTGGGCCTGGGCGCCCGCGGACCGGTTCCGGCAGGACGGCACCGTGCACCCGATCGACCAGCGCAGCCTCGCCAAGCGCGAAGTGGAGCGGCTGGCCGCGCAGGGGTACTCGGTGCGCGCGGCCTTCGAGGTCGAGTGGTGCGTCTCGGTCGGCCTCGGCGACGAGTTCGTGCCCGCGTGCGCCGGGCCCGCCTACGGCTTCGCCAGGCTCATCGAGCAGTCCGACTACGTCAGGGACGTGATGAACGCCCTGACGGCGCAGGGCTTGACCGTCGACCAGATCCATCCCGAGTACGCCGCCGGACAGTACGAGGTCTCCGTCGCCGCGCAGGATCCGGTCGGCGCCGCCGACACGCTGATCCTGGTGCGGGAGACGATCCGGGCGATCAGCGCTCGGGCCGGGCTGCGCGCGACCTTCTCGCCGAAGGTGCTGGCCGGGGGAGTGGGCAACGGCGGGCACGTGCACCTGAGCCTGTGGAACGGCGACGGCGAGAACCTGATGTCCGGCGGCGGCGGCCGCTACGGGCTGACCGAGCCGGGCGAGGCCTTCGCAGGGGGCTTGCTCGCCCACCTGCCCGCGCTGCTCGCCCTCGGCACCCCGGCCGTGGCCAGCTACCTGCGGCTGATCCCGTCGCACTGGGCCGGCGCCTATGCCTGCTGGGGGCTGGAGAACCGGGAGGCCGCGCTGCGCTTCGTGACCGGCTCGACCGGCGACGGCGCGAGCGCGGCGAACCTGGAGATCAAGAGCTTCGACGCGGCCGCCAACCCCTACCTGCTGATCGCCGGGCTGCTCGCCGCGGGCCGGGCCGGCCTGGCCTCCGGCGCGAAGCTGCCGGAGCCGGTCGAGGTCGACCCGGCGACGCTCCCTGCGGACGAGGCCGAGCGGCGCGACATCAGGCCCCTGCCGTCCGAGCTGGCGGGCGCGGTCGCGGCGTTCGAGGCGGACGAGGTGTTCGCCGAGGCGTTCGGGCCCGAGTTCGTCGATACGATCGCCACCGTGCGCCGCGCCGAGATCAAGCTGTTCGAGGGCGCGGAACCGGAACAGATCGTGGCGCGAACCCGCTGGCGACACTGAGGTCGCGGCCGTGAACGCGGGAAGCGTGGCGGACCTGCTGCGCGCCCGGCGGGCCGAGCTCACCCCCGCCGAACGGCGCGTGGTGCAGATCCTGCTCGGCGACTATCCGGCGGCCGGGCTGCAATCCGTGGCCCGGCTCGCGCAGGAGGCCGGGGTCAGCCCGCCCACCGTGGTCCGGCTCGTCGCAAAGCTCGGGTTCACCGGCTACCCGAACCTGCAGGACGCGCTGCGCGGAGAGCTGTCCGCGCGCACGACCGGCCCGCTGCACGCCTACCCCGACGGCCCGAGGGCCGCGCGGCACGCCGATCCGCTCCCGGCCCGGGCCGAGCGCTCGATCGGCCGGGCGGTGCAGGAGAGCCTGCACGCGCTCGACCCGGTGGAGTTGGATCACGCGGTGGACCTGCTCACCGACCAGGGCCGCGAGGTGGTGGTGACCGGCGGCAGGTTCTCCTGGACGCTCGCCGCCCACCTCTCCAGCTTCCTCTCGCTGCTGCGGCCCGCAGTGCGCCATCTGCCGCCGGAGCCCGGCGAGCGCAACCGCGGCCTGCTCGACCTCGGGCCGCGCTCCACCGTGGTCCTGTTCGACTATCGCCGCTACCAGCGCGACACCGTCGAGTTCGGCCGGGACGCGGCGGCGCGCGGTGCCCGCCTCGTGGTGTGCACGGACCCGTACTTGAGCCCGGCGGCCGCGGCCGCCACCGTGCTGCTGACCACCTCGCTCGACGGCCTCGCGCCCTTCATCAGCCTCGCCGCGCCCTTCGCCCTCGTCGAGACCCTGGTGGCCGGCGCGGCCGAGCGCGGCGGCAAGGCGGCGCGCGCGAGGCTGGCCGGATACGAACGGCTCGGCTCCGCGGCCCTGCACGGCTGACCGGAGGTTACGAACCGCGGACCCCTCGTGTCAGAGCCCGAGCACGGTGCAAGAATCACAGCACGGCTCGGATCCGGCTGAGAGGGGCGGGGTGGTGGGCGAGTCGAAGACGCCTTATGTCGCCGCCACCGCCGGCGAGTCGCTGCGCCGGCTGCGACTTCGCGCCGGGCTTGGCCAGGGCGAGCTCGCCGCGCGCGCCGGAATCAGCGTGCGGACACTGCGCAACATCGAGAACGGCACGTTCAGCCGTCCGCAGGCCGCGTCGATCCACCGATTGGCGGTCGCGCTCGGCCTTTCGGGCGTCGAGCTGGACGGACTGCTCGCGGGCACGACGAATACGGCCCCTGACGAAACCGGCCCCGGGCTCGCGCTGCGGGTCGACGTGCTCGGGCCGCTGACCGTGCGGCGAGGAGCGAGCACGGTCGAGGTCACCTCGGCGATGCAGCGCAGCTTGATCGGCCTGCTCGCGGTTCAGCAGCGGCAGCCCGTCGGCGCGGACGAGATCGTCGATCTGCTCTGGCCCGACGATCCGCCGCGCACCTGCCTTCAACTCGTGCACACCTATATCGCGCAGGCGCGCCGCCTGCTCGAACCCGCGCGCGGAGCGGGCGAGTCAGCCAGTGTTCTGCGACGCGTCGCGGGCGGTTATCAGCTCGACCTGCTGTCCGAACAGAGCGACCTCGTGCAGTTCACCGGGCTCGCGCGGCAGGCCGGGGACGCGTGGGAGGCCGGCGCGACCGAGTCAGCGCTGCAGCTGCATCGCGAGGCGTTGTCGCACTGGCGCGGCCCGGTCTTGGCCGGCTGCGACTCCCGACTGCGCGAGCACCCCGCTGCGATTCGGGCCGCCCAACAGCGGATCGCGGCCGTACAGCAGTGGGCTGACGCGGCGTTGAGCGTCGCGCGATACGACGAAGTCCTCGGTCCGCTGCGGGTTCTGCACGCGGAAGAGCCCTTACACGAGGGATTGGCCGCGCGGCTGATGCTGGTGCTGGCCGGTGCGGGACAACAGGCCGCGGCGCTCGCGCTGTTCGAGTCCGTCAAGGGCCAGCTGGATGAACAGCTCGGCGTGAGCCCCGGCCCCGAACTGAGGACCGCGCAACTCAGGGTGCTGCGCGGAGAGCTTCCCGTCGCTTCGAGCGGCATGCCAAGCGAAATCGCGCAGAGCGGCGCTTCACCGGCGCCGGTCCCCGCGCAGCTTCCGGTCGACGTGGCCGGATTCGCCGGACGGTCCGAATGCCTTCGGCAGCTGGAGCGCTTCCTGCGCGCGACCGGGCACGCCGAGTCAGACCCCGGATCTCAGCAGCCGGTCACGATCGCCGCGGTGGTCGGAATGGGCGGCGTCGGCAAGACCGCGCTCGCGGTGCACTGGGCGCACCGGGTACGTGATCGCTTCCCCGACGGCCAGCTCTTCGTGAACCTGCGCGGGCACGGCGTCGAAGGACCGCTGCGGCCGATCGACGCCCTGTCCGGGTTCCTCCTCGCTTTCGGCACGCCGGCCGATCGGATACCGCAGGATGAGGCGCAGGCTGCGGCCCTGTATCGCAGTCAGACCTCTGGCAAGCGGCTGCTCGTGGTGCTGGACAATGCCGCGGACGCCGACCAAGTGCGTCCGCTGCTGCCGACCGGCGCCGGCTCGCTCGCCGTGGTCACCGCCCGCGAGCGGATGGCGGGGCTGGTGGCGCGCGACGGCGCCCATCTGCTCTCACTCGACGCGCTCGAACCCGAGGAGGCCGGCACCCTGCTCGAGCGGATGCTCGGCTCCCGGCGCGTCGCCGCCGAGCCTGAGGCGGCGGTCGAACTCGCCCGCCTGTGCGCGCACCTCCCCCTCGCCTTGCGCATCGCCGCCGCGAACCTCGCCGGCCGGCCGAACCGGCGCATCGCCGACCAGGTCTTCGCGCTGTCCGAGGGCGACCGGCTCGGCGCGCTCGCCATCGACGGCGACGCCGCCACGGCCGTGCGGGCCAACTTCGCGCTCTCCTGCGACGCGCTGCCCGCCGCCGAACGCAGGCTGTTCCGGCTCACCGGGCTGCTGCCCGGCGCCGACTTCACCGCACCGATCGCCGCAGCGCTCACCGGCCTGCCGCTCGCGCGGGCCCGGCTGCTGCTCGACCGGCTGGCGAATCATCATCTGCTCGACGAGCACCGGCCCGGCCGCTTCACGATGCACGACCTGCTGCGCTTGCTGGCCGTGGAACTCGCCGGGGAGGAAGAGGACGAGGCGACGCGCTCGGCGGCGCTATCACGCGTATCAGGGCACTACCGAACGCACCTGAACGCGGCGGCGGACCTGCTGTATCCGCACTTGCTGCGCTTGCCGGACCGCGCAGGCGCACCGGAGACCGAGCAGGTTCGACCGTTCCGGGACGGCGCCGCGGCGCTCTCCTGGCTCGATGACGAGTGCGCCAACCTCGTCGCGTTGATCACCCACCTTGAGCAGCAAGGGAATCACGCCGACACGTGGACGCTGGCCGCCCTTCTCAACGGCTACTTCGTCATGGGCCGCTCCACGCGCGACTGGCAGGCCGTCGCCGAGGCGGGACGACGCGCCGCTTCAGCCGCGGGCGACGTGATGGCCGGCGCGATGACCGAGCTGAACCTCGGCATGGTGCACAACATGCGCGCACCGCAAGCTGCCGCCGCGGCGCACCACGCCCGCGCCGCCGAACTGGCCCGCCAGGCCGGCTGGATCGACGGCGAGGCGGTGGCGCTCAACAACCTCGCCCGCGCCTCCTGGCTCGCCGCCCGGCTCGACGAAACCGTCGACTGCCTCACCCGCGCGCTGGCCCTGCATCGGCGCAGCGGCCGCAAGGTGGGCGAAGCGGTCACGATCGCGAACCTTGCCGTCGCGCACCTGGAACGGGCCCGGCACCGCGAGCACGACCGCGCGCGGGAGAGCGGAAGCGGCGCAACCGAAGCCGCGGAACTGGACGCGCGCGTCGAGCCGCTGCGGCTGCTGCACGAGGCCCTGGAACTGCATCAGGCCGCCGACGACCGGCGCAACGAGGGCGACACGGTGCGCATCCTGGCCGAGGCGCACCGGGATCTGGGCGATTACGCGCTCGCCCTCGAACTGAGCGAACAAGCCCTCGCGATCGCCGACCGCGCCGGAGACCTGCGGTTCGCGGCCGCCGCGCGCAATACCCGCGCCACTGTGCGCACCCGCCTCGGTGACGCCCAAGCAGCGTTCGATGATCACGCGGAAGCCCTGCGCACGGCGGCCGAACTCGACGACGATCGGTTGCGCACGCAGGTCCTGCTCGACCTCGCGGAAAGCCACGCGCGGCTCGGGCAGCCCGACGACGCGCTGCTGCGCCTGCACGACGTGCTCGCCCTCGCGCACCGAAGCGGATCGCGGCTCCTGGAACGCCAAGCACGCCGCGTGCAGGATCTGGTGCACGAGGCCCGGCCCGATCTTGTGCCCTCGGTCGCCCTCCCCGCCCCCGTCTCCACCGCTGCGCCCGCGCCCGTGCGGCACCGATCAGGTTCTTGATCGCTGTCCTCATCCCGTAATGCTGTTACCGGCCGCATCTTCAGACTGCGGACGTATCGTGGGCCGGGTGAGCGTTGTCCGCCGCGACACGTACCGCCGCTGGGCCGTCGTCGGAGTGGCGATCGCCGTGCTGTGCTCGCTGCCGAGCGTCGTCTCCGCGCTCCCGGTGCACACCGCCGCCATCGCACCCGACGCGCTGCGGGCGCGCATGCTCGCCTCCGCCGACCATCCATATCAGGGCTATGTCGAGACCGACGGCCGGCTCAACCTGCCCGAACTGCCGCAGCTCGGCACGATCAGCTCGCTGCTGAGCGGGTCCACCAAGATCCGCACCTGGTTCGCGGCCCCCGACGAGTGGCGCACCGACGTCCTGACCGACACCGGGGAGCAGGACACCTACGGCACCCAGGTGGGCACGCTCTCCTGGAACTTCGAGACCGGGCAGATCACCCAGATCCTCGGCGACCCGGTGGTCCGGCTGCCGCGCGCCGACGACCTCACCCCGCCCCATCTCGCCCTGCGCCTGCTGCACACCGCGGCGGCCGGCGACAAGCTCGTCCCGCTGCCCGCGCGCGACGTGGCCGGGATCTCCGCGCCGGGCGTGGAGATCCGGCCCGTCTCCCCGGACACCACCATCACCCGCGTCGACCTGTGGGCCGACCCGGCCACCGGCGTTCCGGTAGCCGTAGAGGTGTACGGCGGCGGCTCCTCCGCCCCGGTGATCACCAGCCGCTTCCTCGACTTCTCCTCGGCCCGCCCCGCCGACTCGGCCGCGCAGTTCGCCGTCCCCGACGGCGTCGCCGTCGCGACCGCCAACTCCTCGGACATCAACTCCCTGCTCGACACCCGCGCCCGGTTCCCGCTGCCCGCGCAGCTGGCCGGCCAGGCCGCCAAGCCGGTGCTGGACGGGTACGGCGCGGACGTCTCCGGCTACGGCTCCGGCTTCGCCACCTTCGCGGTGCTCTTCCTCGGCGACCGGATCGGCGACAGCGCGCTGTCCGCGGCCACCCAGGCCGGCGCGGCCCCGGTGACTTTCCCGAACGGCACCGGACGATTGATCCGCACGCCGCTGCTGTCCGTGTTGCTGGTGCGCTCGGACCGGTTCGACCGGATCTTCCTGCTGGTCGGCCTCACCGGCCCCGAACTGCTGACCAAGGCGGCGACCGACCTGCTCACCGACGTGGACACGCAGTTCGACCAGTGCCGGGCGCTGCTACGGGGCCGGCCGCCGGGGCAGCTGCCGCCCGGCCAGATCCCCGCGGCCTGCCGCCCGGTGCCCGTCCCAGCCCCCGGAGGAAACCCCTGACGTGATCGAGACCCGGCAGCTCACCAAGCGCTACGGCGCGGTCCTCGCGGTGGACCGGGTCGATCTGGACGTGCGCGAAGGCGACCGCTACGGCCTGCTCGGGCCGAACGGCTCCGGCAAGACCACGCTGATCCGGATGCTGCTCGGCCTGGTCTTCGCGACCAGCGGGCAGATCGAGATCGACGGCTGCCCGGTACCGCGCCGCGTCGCTCAGGTGCTGCCGCGCATCGGGGCGCTGATCGAGGGCCCCGCGTCCTACAGCTACCTGTCCGGGCGCGCGAACCTCGCCCTGATCGACGCGGCGGGACCCGGCGGCGAGCGGCGCACCCGGCGCGCACGGATCGAGGAGGCGCTCGAGCGGGTCGGTCTCGCCGGGGTCGACCGGCGCCCGGTACGCGCCTACTCCCTGGGCATGCGCCAGCGCCTCGGCCTGGCCGCCGCGCTGCTGCGCCGGCCCACGCTGCTGATCCTCGACGAGCCGACCAACGGGCTCGACCCGCGCGGCATCCGCGAAATCAGGGACCTGCTGATCGAGCTGAACCAGGGCGGCACCACGATCCTGCTCTCCAGCCACCTGCTCGGCGAGGTCGAGCAGCTGTGCACCCGCATCGGCGTGCTCGACCGCGGCCGGATGGTGATCCAGGACGAGCTGGCGGCGCTGCGTGCCCCCACTGACCGCATCCTGTTGCACACCCCCGACGCCGACCGCGCCACGGCGTTGCTCGACGGAACCCTGCTCGGCCGGGACGGCGACCGGCTGATCGTGCGCGGCGCGGATCCGGCGCAGCTCAACGCGCGGCTCGTCGGCGCGGGCGTGCGCGTCGCAGAGCTCGTACGTGAGCGCCGGTCGCTTGAGGACCTGGTCGTCGAGGCGACCAGCGCGGGTTCGGACCGCGTGGACCAAGCGCGCCCGGATGAGATGACGTCGGCCGAGGAGGAGGCGCGGTGATCCACGTCGAGCTGCTGCGGCTGATCCGCCGCCCGCGCACCTGGATGAACCTGATCCTGTTGTGCGCGCTGCCGATCATCGTGGCGATCTTCATCTCGGTGACCAATCTGGTGCCGGCCCCGGGCCAGGGGCCCGCGTTCCTCTCTGCGGTGCTCTCCGACGGTTCGCTCTATCCCGCCGCCGGGCTCGCGATCGTGCTGCCGGTGTTCCTGCCCGTCTCGGTGGCCGTGCTCTCCGGCGACGGGGTGGCCGGCGAGTCCGGCACCGGCATGCTGCGCTATCTGCTCACCCGGCCGGTCGCGCGCACCCGGCTGCTGACCGCGAAGCTGGTCGGCACCATGTCCTTCGTGGTGACCGCCGTGATCCTGGTCGCCGTCACCTCGTACATCACCGGAGTGCTCGCGTTCGGCAGCAACGGCCTCAAGCCGGTCTCCGCCTCCTCGAGCTCCGGAGCGGTCTCCTCCGCGACCACCGGAGTGTCCATCGGCACCGTCTCCACCTCGCTGTCCGGCACGCCGCTCGGCACCGGTCAGCTGATCCTGCGGGTGGCCTACGGCATCGGCTACATCTCGGTCTCGATGCTCGGCGTCGCGGCGATCGCGCTGTTCCTGTCCACGCTGACCGACTCCGCGCTCGGCGCCGCCCTCGGCGCGCTCGCGGTCCTGGTCACCAGCGAGGTGCTGGCGACCCTCGACGCGGCCGGCTCGGTCAAGCCCTACCTGCCCACGAACTATTGGCTGGCCTGGATCGACCTGTTCCGCGACCCGATCCTCTGGCACAACGTCGTACGCGGATTCGGCATACAGGCCATATACGCCGTGGTCTTCCTCGGCTTGGCCTGGGCCAACTTCTCCACCAAGGACGTCACCGGCTGAGCGCCCGCAACGCAGAGCACTGCGACGGGTCGGGTGCGGCGAGCGGCGCGGTGCCGAGCGCCTGCAACACCATCCCGACCACGGCCGCGTCCGTCGGCAGCTGGCTGTGCGAGACCTGCTCCCCAGCGCACACCGACTGCACCGACACGTCCACCGCGTCCGGCAACTCGGCCGAGGTCGGCGGCACGACCGTCTGATCCTGCTGCGTCCACACTGAAAGCCACGGCGGATGCCCGGCGGCCGGAGCGCCCGCGTCCAGTTCAGTCAGCAGGCTGCTACCGGGGATCAGCTGCTGGCACGCGGCCGGGCACGCGCCGGTACCCGCTCCCACGGCGGCACCGGCCGCGGCGACCGTCGTGCCGTGGAACGGAGAGCCGAGCGTGATGACGCGCCGTACCTTCGCCGCGCCGTCATGCTGCTCGACCCACAGCCGCACCACCACGCCGCCGGCCGAGTAGCCGATCAGGTCCACCGAGGGCCCGCTCTTGAGCGCGTCCGCGACATAGCCGTCCAGGACGGCGGCCTGCTGGCTCAGGTCGCCGACTCCGCCGTCCGGCAACTGCACGACCACCGCCTGCCGCCCGGCCGCGCGGATCCCCGCGGCCAGCACGTCGAGTGAGCCGGTCCCGCCGCCGTAGCCGGGCACCAGCAGCACGGTCCCGGGCCGGTCCTGCGCGGGGTAGCCGCTGGGCTGGCTGCTGTCGAGGCTGGAGATCACCGCCGGACCGGCCAGCGCGCCAACGAGGACCACGACGGCCGCGACCGAGACCCCGAGGAACCAGCGCCGCCGCGGGCTGAGCGCGCCGAGCCGCCGGCCCAGCGCGGTGCTGGTCAATCGCCGTGCCGGTCTTATCCGTGCCACGCTGTTCACGATAGGGGCCCGCAACCGGCTGCGACGCTCAGTGCGCTCCGCAACTCCTTACGCGGCGGTTACCGCTACCCGGTCCCGGCCTGAGCGCACTCGACCGTACATAACGGCGGCCGCGTACACGACCGTGACCACCGCGGTGATCGCGAAGCTGGCCGGCAGCTTGGGCGCGTAGTACGCCAACAGCAGCCCGCCCCACACCGAGCCCAACGCGAGCCCCACCGAGAGCGCCATGCCCAGATACGGCCGATCCGTCAGCGCGAGCGCCGCGCCCGCCGGACCAGCCAGCAGCCCGAGCAGCAGCAGCGCGCCGACCGCCTGCGTCGCCTCCGCGGTCGTCACCCCGACCAGCGCCAGGAAGCCGAAACCGAGCAGCCGCACCGGCACCCCGCGCGCCGCCGCGACCGCCCCGTCCACGGTGGCGAACAGCAGCGGCCTGGCGATCGCCACGATCGCGACGAACACCCCGAGCCCGATCAGCAGCGCGACGCGCGCCTGGCCGTCCGAGATGCCGATGATAGAGCCGAACAGCACGCTCGTCGTCGCATTCCCGGTGCCGCCGCCCGAACGGTTCGTCGTGTAGAGGGTCATGAAGAACACGCCAAGGCCGAGCACCCACGCGAACACGCTGCCGATCACCACGTCGTCCGCGCGACCGCGCTTGCCGAGAGCGCCCAGCAGCAGCGCGATGAGGATCGTCGCCGCGAACAGGCCGAGCCGCAGCTCGATGCCGAAGGCGAGGGCCGCCAGTGCGCCGGTGAAGGCCACGTGCGAGAGCGCGTCGCCGGTGAACACCTGGGCCCGCAGCACCAGGAAGTACCCGACCAGGCCGCAGGCCAGCGCGATGCCGGTCCCGGCCAGCAGCGCGCTGACCATGAAGGGATGATCGAACAGGCTCATGCCGCGCCCACCGCCTTTGCCGGGTCAGGGCTCGACCGCGGCCGCGAAACCCGCGCCGCCAACGCCGGTCCGGCGCCGCGCACGAGATACGCCAGGACGTACGCCCCGAACGCGAAGGTCGTGATGTAGAAGCCGATCGGGTAGCTCGTGAAGTACGCGAACGCGAACCCGACCCAGGACACCACGAGGCCGATCAGCACGGTCAGCAGCAGGCTGAGACCGGGGCGCGCGGTGATGATCTGCGCGGTCGCCGCGGGCATCACCAGCAGCGCGAAGACCAGCAGCGAGCCGGTGATCTGGGAGACCTCGGCCGTCGCGGCGCCGAGCAGGACCAGGAACAGCGCGCCGAGCAACCGCACCGGCACCCCGCGCGCCCGCGCGACGTCCGGGTCCACCGAGGCGAACAGCAGCGGCCGGCCGATCGCCGCCATCGCACCGAGAACCGCCACGGCCACCGCCGCGAGCACGATCACGTCGCCGTCGGTGATCCCGAGGATGTTGCCGAACAGCAGGTTGTCGACCTGGTTCAGGAATCCGCCGTAGAGCGAGACGAACAGCATCCCGCAGGCGAGCGCGAAGGCCTGCACGACGCCGGTCAGCGCGGATTCGTTGCCGGGCTCGCGGTTTCCCGGCCGCGTGCCGTACGCGATGACGAGCGCGGCCGCGACGCAGAACCCGAAATACCCGTACCCTGATGCGACCCCGAGCAGCACCGCGCCGGCCGCGCCCGGGAATCCGGCGAGCGAGATGGTGTGCCCGGCGAAGGTCTGGCGGCGCAGCACCATGAACCAGCCGACCACTCCGGCCGTCACCGCGATGATCGTTCCGGCCCGGTACGCGTTCACCATCGACGGCAGCGACCACATCTCCTGGATGTCGCGAACCACGTTCCAGGAGAGCGACCACGCGGGATTACCCGGCATGGCGGTCGGCTCCTTGCCTCTCAGGACGCTGATCCGCGTGGGCGTGCCGATCGGTGTGCAGCGCGGGCGCTTCCGGCCCGCCGACGACCACGAGGCGGCCGTCGGAGGTGCGCAGCACCTCGACCGGCGTGCTGTAGAGGCGGGTCAGCGTCTCGGTGGTGATGACCTCCTGCGGAGTTCCGCAGGCCGCGCCGCCGGACGCGATGTACACGACCCGGTCGAGGTAGGGCAGGATCGGATTCACGTCGTGCGCCACCATGACCACCGCGACGTTCGCCTCCCGGCAGATGCGGTGGATCAGTGCCGCGACAGAAGCCTGATTCGGCAGGTCCAGCGAGTCCAGCGGCTCGTCGAGCAGCAGCAGCCCGGGGCGGCGCACGAGGGCCTGCGCGATCAGCAGCCGCTGCTGTTCACCGCCGGAGAGCGCGCCGATCGGGCGATGCGCGTACGCCGAGGCGCCGACCAGATCGATGACCTCGCGCACCCGCGCCTGTTGCGCACGCCGCTGGGCACTGAATCGCGCGGCACCGGGAATCGGAATGCCCCACCGGTCGCCGTCGAGGCCGAGGCGCACGATGTCGATCCCGCGGATGCGCAGCGAGGCGTCGAAGTTGCGCCGCTGCGGCAGGTAACCGATCCGCTCGCCCGCGCCGCCCGGCCGCCGGCCGAGCACGGAAACGGTGCCGGCCGCGGATGGAAGCGTGCCCAGCAGAACCTTGATAAGAGTCGACTTCCCGACGCCGTTCGGACCGAGTACGGCCACGAACTCGCCGCTGCGCACGGTCAGGTCCACGCCGCTCCACAGCGTGCGCCCGCCGACGGTCGCCGCCGCTCCGCGCAGCGCGATGACCGCGCCTGCTTCCGCTCCCGCGCTGACTGTCTCCGGGTCCACGCTCATCGCGGTCACGTCCTTCGCCGGGGCCGGGCTCTTCGTCATGACGGTCCTCATCACCGCGCCCTTCGTCACTGCGCCCTTCGTCCCCGTGCTCTTCGTCCCTGCGCTCTTCGTCACTGCACTCTTCGCCAACACAGCTGCATCACCGCCCGGTCGCCCTGGCCAGCGCGCTCTCCAGCTCCTCCAACTGGGTCAGCTGCCACTGCTGGAAGGTGTCGCCCGAGGGGAAGAGGGTCTCGGTCACCGTGGTCACCGGGATTCCCTCCGCCTTGGCCTCGGCGACCTGCGCCGCGATGTCAGGCGTCGCATTCTGCGAGTTGTACACGTAGACCTTGATCGCCTTGCTCTTGATCTGCCGGTCGATCAGGGTCTTGTCGGCCGCGGTCGGGTCGTTGCCCTCGCTGATGTCGCGCAGGAACGTGGCGGGCGTCAACATCTTGAGCCCGAGGGTGTCGGCGAGCCCTGAGACGATCGACTCGGAGGCGCCGATCGGCGTACCGGCGTACCGGTCGCGGATGTCGCTGATCAGCTGGTTGTACGGGGCCAGCGTGGTCAGCTCGAATCGGCTCTTCTGCGCGGCGAAGTAGCCGGCGTCCGCGGGGTCGGCCTTCTGGTAGGCGGCGGTGATCGCGTCGATCACCTGGTACACGCTGGACTTCGCGTACCACTGGTGCGGGTTGTCGCCGTCCTTGAGGCCCACGATGTCGCCGACCGTGAGCACGGTGCGGTTCGCGTTCGGGTTGGCCGCGACCAGCTTCGGGGCCCAGGAGGAGTCGTAGCCGAGGCCGTTCTGGATGAAGACCTGCGCGGCGCTGATCGTGCGCGCGTCGGCGGGGGTGGCCTCGTAGTCGTGCGGGTCGGTGTCCGGGTTGGTGATGATCGAGGTCTCGGTCACGTGCGAGCCGCCGAGCTGCGCCGCGATCGACCCCCAGAAGTTCTCGGCGGCCACGACCGTGATCGTGCGGCCTGAGCCCGCCCCGGAGACGTCGGCGGCGACTTGCCCCGGGGCCGTGGTCGCGCAGCCGGACGTCAGCAGCAGCGCCGTCGCAGCCGTCGCCGCGACCGCGGCGGACTTGGCGGCGGTGGCGACGTGCGAGCGCCCGCTGTGGGCACGGACCATGACGGCCCCCTCGGTGAAGATGAACATCGTTTTCAAAAGCTGGGCTTAGCTTATGAAAACCATTCCGATTAGGCAAGGCGGGTGATCACGGGTTCCGTGGCCCGGCCCTTGACGCATGAGGGACTAACGGAACAACCCGGCCTCCGGTTCTGTCCGAGGCCGGGTTGTTACGCGGGGATAGGCTCAAAGTGTGAGACGGAGGCGGGGAGGACTCGCCCGGTGGCTCCGCTCGGGGTAATCCGTCTGGACGCATCGGCGGTCGGCCGGCGGTCGGATTGCCGTGAGCAGATCCTTCGGCGGGGCCGACTCGGTGCGTCCGGCTATAGGCCAGCTGGCTCGGTTCCAGGCGGGACCGCCAGCGCGGCCCCGCCTGTCTCCTTCCCTCTCTCGCCCCGTGCGTACGCCCGCTGGTCAGCCGGTGACGCTCGCCTTGCCGTTCTCGATGTGACCGGCGAAGCGCCGCACGTACGCCGGGTCGGCCGAGATGGTCACCGACAGGTCGTACCAGCCGTGCGCCGTCCGCAGCGGGTCGAAGCGCAGCGTCTCGTGC
>NZ_DASRBQ010000121.1:0-25670 GCF_035653575.1 Actinocrinis sp. | reverse complement strand
AGGGGTCGCAGGTTCAAATCCTGTCAGCCCGACGCTGTAGAGCCTGGTCAGGGCCTGACTCCGATAGTCCGGAGTCAGACCCTGAGGCTATTGAGTGGCTAAGCGGGTGACTAAGCCGCTTCGAGCGACTCGGGAAACAGTCCGTCCATCACCCGTGCGCCCTCCAACTAAAACCCGGTCAGGACCAAGTCGCCTACCGAACCGGGCAAAGTTCACATTGAGTGATGAGCATGGAATAACTAGGGCGCCTACTCATCCACCTCGCCGATTTCATCAAGCGCCTCCGGCGTATAACATCGCGGTGGGTGTTCCATGTCGCGCCAGAAGATCCACAAGCGATCGCAAGTGGGGCAACGAAACGCCGACTTGCACGCTGAGTAGATCTCTTCGGCGTTCACCATGCCCGCGAATCTGTCAAACTCGATGTCCGAGATTATCTTCCATTCCAGCTCATTGGGGATTCCACCACTGGTCTGGATGATCGTGTCGCAATAGCACCGAAGCTTCGCCATCACCGCATCACCACGATCTGGTCCACTCGCGAGCCGGTCCCTCCGATCCTCGTCTCGATATTAGCCAGTCGCTCTGCCGTGACACTTATTCGAGACAAGCCAATGATCACACCGCCGCCCGGAACCTGGCTGCCCTTGGATGCTGCAGCACTCACGATCCGACGAGCGGGCGAGGCCCGGCTGTAATGCGGTGGAGCGGCCGCGCTGTCGCGAGGACCGAGCGTCCCTGCCGAGCGTCGGGGGCGGACGTACCCTTGGCGCATGGCCTCGTCTCAGGGACCGTCCCTGCGTGAACTTGCGGTGCAGGCGCTGTCCTCGGTGGAGGACGGCTACGACCTGCTTGCTCCGAAGTTCGACCACACGGCCTTCCGCACGCCCGATGACGTGCTTGACGCGACCATCGACGCGCTGCGTCCGTTGGGCCCGTTCGGTCGGGGATTGGACGTGTGCTGCGGGACTGGGGCGGGAATGCGGGTCCTGGCATCCGTCTGTCAGGGATCGATCATAGGCGTCGACTTCAGCACCGGGATGCTTCAGCAGGCGCGCAGGGCGCATCCGCAGGCGGACGCGCAGTGGGTGCGGGCCGACGTGCGGGCCCTGCCCTTTGGTGGAGCGTTCGATCTGGTTGTCAGCTTCGGAGCGTTCGGTCACTTCCTGCCCGCAGAAAGACCCGCGCTGTTCGCTGAGGTGTATCGGGCGTTGCGGCCTGGCGGGCTCTTCGCATTCCCTCTCGGCACGCCTTCGCCGATGACTTCGCGCTGGTATTGGGCCATGCTCGGGTTCGATGTGGCCATGCGGGTGCGCAATGCCGTTTGGCGTCCGCGATTCGTCATGTACTACCGCACCTGGCCATTGGACGCGGTCTGCAACGATCTGTCAGCATCCGGATTCGCTGTGACGAGCGTCCCGTTGACGGCTCTGGGCCATCGCAAGAACGGCAGCGCGCGGTACCGGCTAGTTCTCGCGCGCAGAGTTGGGGAATGCTGACCCTGCTCGATCGCCAGCGGCCCGGTGCTGTGGAGTGGAGGCGACGGTCTCAATGCGCCTCTCAGGCCTTGGGGCGAAAAGTGCGGCGCGTGCAGCGGTGGCGATCCGGGTTCGGTGCTCGGCGATGAAGAAATGGTCGCCCGGGAGCGTTTGGAGGTCGAATTCTCCGTGGGAGTGGCGTGCCCAGCCGGTCATGTCCTCGACCGGGACGCCGGGGTCGTCCTGGCCGCAAAACGCCGTGATCGGCGTGGTCACCGGAGGCTCGGCGCGGAACCGGTAGGTCTGCGCGGCGGCGAAGTCCGCCCGCAGGGTGGGCAGCAGTAGCTCCATCAGCTCCCTGTTGGCGCGTACGGCGGGCGGCGTGCCGCCGAGGTCGTCCAGCGAGCGGACGAATGCGTCGTCGGGCAGGTCGTAGGTGAGCTGGCGGGCCGGCAGGTCGGGTGCGCGGCAGCCGGATACGAGCAGCGCTTCGGGGGCTGGGAGGCCGTGGCGGCGGGCGGTGCGGCACAGTTCGAACGCCACGAGCGCGCCGAAGCTGTGGCCGAACAGCGCGTAGCGGCGGCCTTCGACCAACTCGACTAGCGGCTGCGGATCGGCGGTGAGCGCGGCGATGTCGCGGGACGGCTGCTCACGGAAGCGGCGCTCACGGCCCGGCAGGTAGGCCGCGCGTACCTCGATGCCTGGGAGCTCGTCCGGCCAGTCCCGATAGGCCGACGGCCCCGCGCCGGCGAACGGTACGCACAGCAGCATCGGACCTTTCGGCACCGTGGACAGCGCCAGCCACTCGATCACGTCGCCTCCCGACTGGGCTCTGAGGTGGCCGCCATGTCGCGACCGCGGTTGCGAGCCGGATAGTTCATGACCAGCACGGCCCGCGCGGGGCCGTCGGGCGCGGCATAGAGGTGCGGCGCGTCGGCGGCGAAGCTCACGAAGTCGCCCGCGTCCAGCTCGACCGGGTTGTCGCAGGGGCCTGTGATAAGCCGTCCGGAGATGACGAGTATGTGCTCGAATACACCGCTGCGGTGCGCGCCAGACTCGTGCCGCTGCCCGGCCGGAAACGTCATGTCGAACAGCTCGAACAGGTCGCTGGCCACCCGGTCCAGCAGCCAGAGCCGGCCCGCGGAGCCGGTCACCTCGATGCCCTCGCCCGCGCGCACCACCGAGACCGCGGGTGAGCGTACCGGCGCGAGCAGTTCGCCGAACGGTACGTCGAGTGCCTTCGCCAGCGCCCACAGCGTCTCAATGGTCGGATTCCCCGCGCCCGCCTCCAGGCTCGACAACGTGCCTTTGCCCACGCCGGCGGCCTTGGCCAGCGTGGACAGCGACACGCCGGCGTTTTCGCGCAGCCGCCGCAGGTTGCGGGCGATGGTGCGGACCGGCTCCTCAAGGGTGCTGCTAGACATGAGACCTCCAGGACCATAGTCTACTAAACAGAACGAATCGTTCTATGTACAGAATGAGATGCCGGCCGCGGATCGGAGACCCATGCCGCCGCTGCACCCCAATGCCCAAGCCGTAGCCGACCGGCTCGCCGCGCTCGAGGTCGCCGGACAGGTGCATATGTTCTCAGAGCGCGTCGCCACCGCCGCGCAGGCGGCCGAACGACTCGGCGTCTCCATCGGCGCCATCGCCAACAGCCTGGTGTTCGACGGCGACGGCCGGCCATTCCTGATCCTGGCCAGCGGCGCGCATCGGGTGGACACGGACAAGTGCGCGGCCCTGCTCGGCGTTCAGCGGCTGCGGCGCGCGACGCCGGAGTTCGTCCGCGCCGCCACCGGCCAGCCGATCGGCGGCGTCGCCCCGGTCGGCCACCCGCAGCCACTGCCCACGCTCGTCGACGTCGCGTTGCGCCAATACGAGACCGTTTGGGCCGCGGCCGGGCATCCCAACGCCTCGTTCCCGACCACCTTCGACGAACTGTTACGCATCACGCACGGAACCGCCACCGAGGTGGCCGGATAGCGCAGGAAAACCCCAGCCCGAGGAGAGCCGTGCTACTCCACGAATCAGTCTTCGAATATGCCCGGAGCCGGCCTGACGCGCCGGCTGTCGTCTGCGGCGCCGAGCGATTGAGCTACCGAGACCTCGACCAGCGGGCGAACGCGGTGGCGCACGCCCTGCAGGAGCGCGGCACTCGGCCCGGCCGGCTCGTCGGCATCTGCGCACACCGCGGAATCGACGGCCTGGTCGGCCTGCTCGGGATCCTCAAATCAGGGTGCGCCTACGTGCCGCTCGATCCGGACTATCCCCGCGAGCGGCTCGACTTCATGGTGCGCGACAGCGAGATCGACACCGTCGTCGTCGACGCTCCGCAAACCGCGCGCCAACTGCCGACGGTTGGAGTCATCGCGGTCTGCGATACGCCGGGCCGGTTCGAACAGCCGCCGGAGATGCCGGTCAGCGCGGACGATCTCTGCTACGTCATCTACACCTCGGGCTCGATGGGCCGGCCGAAGGGCTCGATGAACGCGCACGGCGGCGTCGTCAACACGCTGCGCGGGCTGGTGGAAGTGCTGCCGGTGGCCGACGGCTTCCGGATCGCGCTGATCTCGTCGCTCAACTACGACATGTCAGTGTTCGAGGTGTTCGGCACCTGGCTGCTCGGCGGCTGCGTGGTGGTTCCGCGACCGGACGAGGTCAACGACCCGGACCGGCTGATCACGATGCTGCACGAGCAGCAGGTGCAGATGTGGAACTCGGCGCCCGCGCTCTTCGACCTGGTACTACAGCGGGCGCTGGCCACCGGGCGCACGCTGCCGGACAGCCTGCGCGTGGTCGCGCTCGGCGGCGACCGCTTCCCGCCCGGCGTGATCGGACTGGCCCGCGCGGTCGCTCCGATGGCGCAACTGTTCAACTTGGCGGGTCTGACCGAGACGTCGTACTGCTCGACGTGGTACCGCGTGCGGCCCGAGGACGCGGAAGGCGCCATCCCGTGGGGCTATCCGCTGCCCGGACAACAGCTGTACGTGCTCGACGATCGGCTGAGTCCGGTGCCCGACGGCGAACTGGGCGAGATGTGCATCGGCGGGCCGGGCGTCGGCCGCGGCTACTGGCGCCGGCCGGAGCTGACCGCACTCCGGTTCGTGGCGGATCCGTTCGGCCGTTCGGCAGACGCGCGGATGTTCCGCACCGGAGACCAGGTGCGCCGCCGCGCCGACGGCTGCCTTGAGTTCCACGGCCGGCTCGACGACCAGATCAAGGTCCGCGGGCTGCGCATCGAGCCGGGCGAGATCGAACGCGTCGTGGAGAGGCATCCGGCGGTGGTGCGTGCTGTCGCAGTGGTCGATGTCAGTACGGCCGAGCTGCGCTGCTACTACGTGGCCAAGGACGATGCGCAAGTGCCGGACGAGGAACTACGAGACCTGACGCGCCGCTACCTGGCGGCGCACATGGTGCCCGCGCGCTTCATCCGGCTGGCCGAATTGCCCTTGCTGCCCAGCGGGAAGATCGACCGGGCCGCGTTGGCGGCGAGCGACGCCGAAGACGCCGATGCGAACGTGGACCCGTCGCCTGAAGGACAGGCGCCAGGCGATCCGGCGCAACAGCTGGTCCTCGCCGTCTACCGCGAAATGGTCGGAGAAGCGGCGATCGGCGACAACTTCTTCGACGCGGGCGGCAACTCCTTGCAGGCGACGCAATTCGTCATGCGCGTCAGGGACGAACTCGATCTCGACCTGCCGATGCGCTCGCTGCTCGAGGCGCGAACCCTGGCCGAGTTCGCCGCGGCCCTCGACGCCGCGGCGCGAGCGCAGGGGCGGACAGTACCGGCGACACCGGCGCGACGCGGCATGTCCGAGGCGGTGTCCCGATGAGCGAGGCCACGATCGACCTGAGCGACCCGCAGCTGTTCGTCGACGACTCGTTCGAACACGCGCTGGCGACACTGCGCCGCGACGAGCCGGTGTATCGCAACCCCGGCCCGGACGGCGGCTTCTGGGTCGTCACCCGATACGCGGACGCGGTTGACGTGCTTGCCGACACGGCTGCGTTCAGCTCGGAGTATGGCAACATGCTGCGCATCCGGCGCGAGCGCGATCCGGCCGCGGGCGTCATGGTCACGGTCGCCGACCCGCCACAGCACACTGAGATCCGTGCGCTGCTCAACCACGCCGTCAACGCGCATCCGCTGCCCGAGTTGTCCGCGCGCGTGGACGAAGTGGTGGCCGACCTGCTGGCCAGGGCCGCCGCGGCCGGTGAGGTGGACTTCGCCCGCGACGTCGCCGACCATCTGCCCATCGAAGTGACCTGCGACTTCCTCGGCGTGCCCGCGCCCGAACGGCCGCTGCTCGCCCGGCTGAGCCTGGCCACGTTCGCGGCCGAGGATCCCGAGTTCGCCGCCGACGCGACCGCCGACGCCGCCCGCACCACGGCGAACAGCGAGATCATCGACTACTTCACCGTGCTGGCCAGGGCCCGGCGCAAGAACCGTGGCGACGACTTCGTCAGCCTGCTGATCAACACGGAGGTCGGCGGGCGGCGGCTTGACGACTACGAGATCGCGCTCAACTGTTTCAGCCTGCTGCTGGGCGGCAACGAGACCGCGCGCTCGGCGGCGGCCGGCGGCCTGGACGCGCTGTTCGACAACCCGGCCGAGTTCGACCGGCTGCGTCAGGACCCTGCGCTGCTGACCCGGGCCGTGGACGAGATCGTGCGCTGGACCTCGCCGGTGCGCCAGGTGCTGCGCATGTGCCGCAGCCCGAGGACGGTCGGCGGGATGACCATCGCGCCGGGGGAGATCGTCACCGTGTGGCTGATCTCGGCCAACCGCGACGAGGCCGCATTCGCCGCGCCGTACCGGTTCGACGTGGGCCGGTCCCCGAACCGGCATCTCGGCTTCGGCAGCGCGGTGCACCGCTGTGTCGGGCGCGGCGTTGCGCGCGTGGAACTGACCTCGTTGTTCCGGCAGCTCATCGAGTCGCCCTACCGGGTGACCCGGTGCGGTCCCGCGGTGCCGGTCCGCTCGCCGTTCCTCAGCGGTGTCAAGCGGTTGCCGGTCGCGTTCCAGCTGGCGGCCTAGGCGCAAGCCCGACAGCAGACCTGGACCCAGCCGCTCCCCTCTCCCGGGTGAGCGGCTGGGTCCAGGCCGAACGATCAGGCCGTCGGCAGCGGCGCGATCAGGAGACGACGCCCATGGCGATCAGGTCTGGCAGGCCGTTGTAGGCACTCGAGATGTAGTAGTTGGTGACATCCTTGCCGCGCGCGAGCAGGAGCGTGTCGTAGCCGTACGGGATGTACACGGCGTCGGACATGACTTGGGCGTCGAGCCGGCTGGCCAGCGCGGCGGCGTCGCTCGAGGTCTTGGCCCCCCTCATCTGGTCGAGCAGGCCGTTGATCACCGGGTCGTTGACCCTGCCGTAGTTCGAGCCGCTGCTGGTGGCCGTGAGCAGGCGGCCGTCGGTGATCTGCGAGAAGAAGGCGAACGGGGTCGGCCAGTCGGGTCCCCAGGCGGCCAGCGCGAGGCCGTAGCCCTTGCTCTTCATCACCTCGGGGCGCTGCAGGTTCTGGCTGTAGTACTTGGAGCCCTCCACCTGCGTGATGGTGGTGGTGATGCCGGCCCGCGCCAGCGCGTTCTGCAGCGCGATCGCCCCGCCCGGGCCCTTGCCGGTGTTGACGGTGATGATCCCGGTGGAGAAGCCGTTGGGCTTGCCGCAGGCCGCCAGTTCCGCCTTGGCCTTGGCCACGTCGCCCTTGCTGTCCGCGCCGGTCGGGTACGGGTTGGCGTCCGTGTGGCCCGGCACCCCCGGCGGCAGCATCGTGTTGCCGATCTTCGCGCCCGCGATCTCGCCGCCGCGCGCGTTGACCAGGTCCACCTTGTTCAGCGCGTACGCGACCGCCCTGCGGCAGTGGACGTTGTCGAACGGTGCCACGTCCTCGTCGATCGAGATGTAGCGGGTCGCGTTCGCGGACGGGTTGTCCGTGTACTTCTTCTTCGCCGGGTTGCTGAGCACCGAGGCCACGTCGGCGGTCTGCAGGCCGCTGCCGGCGTAGTCGGCCTCCACGGTGCCGGCCAGGATCGCCTGGTCCAGCTGCGTCGCGTTCCAGTCGGTCTTGACCGTGATCTTGTCCGGGAGCGCGGGGTCGTTCGGGTCGCTCGCCGCCGACCAGTTCGGGTTGCGCGTGAGCGTGATGTTCTTGCCCGCCGTGTACGCGGAGATCATGTACGGGCCGGAGGAGACCACGGTGGTGCCGGTGTAGTTCAGTGCGCCGGTCGCCGGGTTCTGATCGACGTCGATCGGCACCGGCGCGGTCTGCGGCATGGTCAGCACGTACGGGAAGTCGTTGTACGGCGCGACCAGGTGGAACACCAGGGTCGTGTCATCCGGGGTGTCCACACCGGTCAGCCCCAGGTGGTCGGCCGACTTGTCCTTGTAGGGGCCCGGGTAGGTTCCGTCGGTCAGCACCGCCTGGAAGTACTCGGGGCCGGCCGGGTTGACGCTGTCCACGGCATACGAGCGCTCGATGGCGTATTTGACGTCCTTGGACGTGATCGGCTCTCCGTTGGAGAACTTCAGCCCCGACCGGATCTTCACGGTCCACGTCTTGCCGTCGGCGGAGACCGTCGGCGCGCTGGCGGCGAGGCCCGGCACCAGTTGAATAGACGCCGAGCCGGGTGCCCCGACCTTGTAGGCCATCAGCGGGCGTGCGTAGTACCGCGAGAAGTCCCATGAGTACGCGTAGTACTGGTTGACCGGGTCCACCGAGTCGAGATCTTGAGTCCCGCCAAGAACGAGCGTGCCGCCCTTGTGTGTCGAGGGGTTGACCACGCCGGTGAGCCCGTAGTTCGCCGTGATGGTGTCGGCGCCGTGGGCGGTGGGCCCGGTCGTGCCGCTGCTGCACGAGGCGGCGGCACCGAGGGCGAGCGCGGCTATCGCTGCCGCGGCGGTTCTGGTCGTACGCGCGCGAGTAGCGCGGTTGCCTCCATCGCTGCTGCTTGATGTCATTACGTGCTGGGTGACGTCCCGGGCTCGGTTCCGGTGGTGCAGTCCTGGCTCATCCATGGGTGGGAGTGCCTTCTGATCATGTCGGGTGGCTGTGTCGACCCGGCGGGCGATGATGGTGGCCGGGGGAGGTCGGTGGTGCGGTCACCGGGCCCGGTGGATACCGAGTGCCGTCAAGACTGTCGGGAGTACTGCCATATCTCCCGTCTTGACGGCGAACCTCTTTCCGACCATCCAGCCCCCCGATGCAGACATGGAGAGAGGAGAGGATCCACCGGGCCTTCATCCAGTGATAGAGCCCGGGATGTTGATTGGCGCTGGTTCACGGCGTTCGCCAATCAATGCCGAACAACGAGGTCGGGCCGGGACCGGCGCGATCCGGGGATCGAGGTGGGAGAGCCTTGCCTCATCGGTAACTGACGTAAGGCGTCTTGGTTGGTAGCGTGGTGAACGCGGTGGCGGCACGGGCCGGTAGCCTCGCATGGGCACTTGATCGCAGCCGATGTGGCGTAGTTCTCTCACAGGGGGCTTGGGATGCCGCGCAACGAGGGTTTCCTGGATCCGGGCGCCGGACCACTGGCGAGTTTCGCGTGGGATCTGCGAGCGCTGCGCGAAGCGGCGGGCAACGTGCCCTACCGGGTGCTGGCCAAGCGCGCCGGGTACTGCGCGAGCACGCTGTCGGTGGCCGCCTCGGGTGCGAGACTGCCTTCGCTGGACGTGACTTTGGCTTACGTGCAGGCCTGCGGTGGGGATCCCGAGGTGTGGCGGGAACGCTGGCACGCACTGGCCGTGCAGCACCCCTCAGCGCCCTCCGGCTCGAATGCGCAGCCGGAACTCCACGTTGCGCCACCGTACGATGCCGACGAACAGGATGAGCAGGACGCCGCCGTGGTGCCTGATCTCGTGTCCGCCGGCGAAGATCACGCGGTCCGCCCCGGAGCCGCGGCTGCGGCCGTGGCGGTGGCAGTGTCGGCACCGTCTCAGACGTCGATCTTCCGCGAGGAGCCGTCTCGAAGTTCGCGGTGGCGGTCCAGGCGGCCGGCTGTGACGATCAGCCGTGCGGCCACGGTCGCGCTCACTCTGGTCACCGCCGTCCTGGGCGTGAAGGTGCTGGCCCAGGGCACGGGTGACACCCCGGCGAACAGCGGCAACCCGGTTCCGGCCGCCACCAGCCCAGGCGGCACGGCGATGCAGCAGGCTGATGCGCTTTACATGCTGATTTATCAGTTCACGCCGATGCGCTCAGACGCGAACGGCGCGATCTGGGACCTCAACGGCTGCCGCAACCTGTCCAACGCGCAGAGCAAGCTGCGCGCGATCGCGCGCAAGCGGCAAGAGCAGGTCGAGCAGCTGGCCACGCTGAACGTCTCGAAGGTCCCCGACCACGTCCAGCTCGTCGCGGCCCTCAAGCACGCCTGGCTCACGTCCGCGCAGTCCGACACGGCATACGCGAACATCGCCGCCGACCTTCAGACCGGCTGTACCTCCGGAGCGATCCAGACGGATCCCAACTATCAGCAAGCCGACGACTACGCCCAAGCCGCTTCGGCGGCGAAGGCCGAAGCGGTAGGGCTGTGGAACGCCAACGCCGACGCGCTGGGCCAACTGCGGATCTCCGGCGACGAACTCTGACCGGCCCCGGCCCTGGGCGTGAGTCGCCGGCCGCGCCGGACGATCAGGTCAGGCAGAGGCAGAACGGGTGCCCGGCCGGGTCGAGGAAGACCCGGAAGGTCTCGCCGGGCTGGTATTCGTGCTTGACCGCGCCGAGCGCGAGCACCGCCTCCTCGGCGGCGTCGAGGTCGTCGACGTTGACGTCGAGGTGCATTTGCTGGGGTACCTGTTGGGCGGGCCACTGCGGCGGGGTGAAGTCGGGCACCTGCTGGAAGCTGATGCGCTGCCCGTATTCGGCGACGATCTCGGCCCAGTCTGAGGAGACCTCGATCTTCCAGTCCAGCATCGCCGCGTAGAACGCCGCGAGGGCGCCGGCGTCGGGACAGTCGATCACGAGGCCCGGGAAACTTGCGATAGCCATAGCGCCACCCTAAACGCGATTCCGGACGATCTACTTCCGGAATGCGAATCGCCGCGAATAGAGTGCCGGAGGGTGTGGACGGCGCATGGACTCGCGTCATCGGCGCTCGTGCATCGGGTGAGATCGTCGCGTTGAAGAGGACACGCGTACGGCAGCCTCGGACAGCTGACCGTCCGAGGCCGCCGCGCGCCTGCTCACGCGGTCAGGGGCTGACCGTCGTGCCCTGCTGGCTGCTTCCGCTCGAGTTCCCGCTACCGCTTTGGCCTTCGCTCCCGATCCCGCTGCCGGGCGGGGGCGGAAGCAAGCTGGATGCGGGCAGGCTGATGCAGCCGGGCACCTTGCCCTTCACGAGCCCCGCCGCAGTGACCATGCCGCCGCGCACGCTGTCGAAGCCGAGCACGAGGGTCTCGTTCGCCGGGATGCCCTTCGCGGACACGGTGATCGCTGTGCCATCGCCCTTACGGACCTGGACCGAGATCTCGCCGCCCGGCTGCGGCGAGGTCACTGTGTCCAGGCGCGGGCAGCCGTCGCGTACGGGCACGACGACTGCCCGTACGCCCATCGCCTTCAGCGTCGTATTGGCGGAGCTGATCGCGGAGGCCTCGTGTACGGCGACCGAGACCGTACCGTCAGGGTTCTGCGTCACCGCGTACGCGGCGCCGGCGCTCCCGCCGAACAGCACGAAGCCCATGGTGACCGCCGCGGTGACGATGCCCGCCCCGGCGGTGAGCCAGGCCGGTCGGGCGGCACGGTGGCGGCGCCGGCGCGCGGGCGCGGCCGCCGGCGTGTCCTCGGACAGGGCCTGGAGCGCGGCGCCGTGCTCGCGCATCAGGTCCTCGTACAACTGGTCTGCGAACTTAGTCAATGCCCTCACTCCTCGTCTGGTCAGTCGACTTCCGGAGCCGGGTCCGGGCGCGCATCAGCCGCATGCGCGCCGCGCCCGCCGACAGGCCGAGCGCGGCCGCCGCCTCCCTGGGCGGCAGGCCGGCCAGGTCCACCAGCTCGACCAGCGCGCGGTCGGCCTCGGGCAGCGCGGACAGCCCGGTGACCAGCGCGCGGCCCGCTCGTTCGGCGTCGATGCGGTCGAGCAGCTCCCCGACCTGGTCCGGTTCCAGCTCCCTGCGACCGGCGAGGCGCGCCACCCTTTCGTGTTGCCGGCTGCGCGCTTCGCAGTGGCCTGCATAGACGCGCCTGGCTATGCCGAACAGCCAGGCACGCCCGCTGCCCCGGGCCGGGTCGAAGGACCCGAAGGAGGCGATGGCCTGTACGAAGGTGTCCGCGGTCAGGTCGGCGACGGTCTGCGGGTCGGCGCTGCGCCGGGCGAAGTACGCGGTGACCGCGTCCACCTGCGCCCGGTAGAGCCGCTCGAACTCCGCTGCCGCGTCACGCCCGCCGGAGCGCCGCGCGGCGTCCCGGGCGTTCGGCGGCTGCTGCGATAGCGGTCGTGGTTGCGCTCTCGTCTCGCTCACACCCGTTACTTGTCTTCGAGCCTCGATCCCGTCACACGCGCAGTTCAGGCTAACCGCGTGGGCGTGTAGGTCGGCTCCGGCGGGCTTGCGGGCGAGGCCGGAGGCGAATGCCGCGCGGTGGGGGTTCGGTCAGCTGTCAGCCGCCGGCGGTCAGCCGTCGACGAGCAGGCCGCGCAGCGGTCCCTGAAGGCGTTCGGCGTGGCGAGACACGTTCGGTAGCAGTATCAGGCGGTGAGTACGCGGTTCTCCGTGGCGCTTGCGGCGCTCTTGCTCCTCGGCGATCGGCCGCCACAGTTCGTCGATGATCCGGGCAGGTTCGCCGCTGATCTCGTCCTCGGGTCGTTGCAGATGCTCGGACCACAGGCGCAGGCGGGTGGCGCGAGCGATGGCCGGGTCGTGGAGGACGACGTTGACCTCGGTGTCGTTGAACAGCGAGTGCTCGTTGAGGTTCGCCGAGCCGACGGTGAGCCACATGTCGTCCACGATGCCGACTTTGGCGTGCACGTAGACACGCCCCGGCTGAACGGTGAGGTCAGCTAGAGCGTTCACGGTCGTGGCGAGCAGCCTGTGACGGCCGTCGTCTGCGGCGAGCAGCCGGCCGAGCTGACCGCGGCTGGTGTCCGCGCCGTTGTTCGGCCGTTCGGGCAGCATCAGCAGCACCCTGAAATCGTCCCGCGGTGGGTGGCGCAGCTTGTGCGCCAGGACGTCGACCACCTCGGTGGACCACAAGAACTGGTTCTCCAGGTAGACCAGCGATTCGGCGTCACGCAGAGCATTGAGGTACTGGTCCAGGATGGAGAAGTCGCCACGCGGCGCGAAGCGATAGGTGCGCTCGGGCACGGTGCGCGCCAGTTGGATGGCTGTCTGGCCGGCCGGGGGCGGGACGGAAGCGGGAGCCAGTTCCTCGCCCGCCGCTTCCCGCCAGCGCTGCGCGAAGTGGTCCGCCACGTCCGCGACGATCGGCCCGCGCAGTTGGGTGGCCGCGTCGTGCCAGCCGAGCGGGCGGTCGGGCCGGTGCAGCGGATTGTCGCGGCGGTCTCCGGCGAGATCGGTCAGGTCGATGCCGCCGACGAACGCCTGCTCCCCGTCCACGATGACGAGCTTCTCGTGGTGGCAGTGCATCGTGCGCTCTCGCCGGTCGAGGACGCACCGTACGTTCGAGCGCTCGGTGAATCCGGCGCAGGCTTGCGCGACCATGGCCCGCGTCGGCTTGAACAGCGGCAGCGGGGGACCGCCCCAAAGCAGCAGCCTGACTTGGGCTCGCTGGGCAACCTCGGCGAGCAGGTCGCGCAGCGCGGGCGCGTCCGCGTCTCGGGTGAGCTTGAAGCCGGGGGAGGCGAACCAGCCGGCGATGTGCACGAACGACTTCGCCTCGGCGATCGCCTTCGCGACTGCGGCGAGCGCGTCGTCGCCGTCGATGTGTACGCGTACGGCGTTGCCCGCCCTGACGGGATGAGCGAATCCGGCGTTGCCGTCAGGGCTCGACGCGGGCGCATCATCGGTGGTGCGGTCAGACCTGCGGTCTCGATCGTCGGGTTCCAGCACCTGCGCCCAACCCAGCCGGGACAGCCGGCGCCGGTGATGGGCGCGCACCAGCCCGTCCAAGCCCGCGCCGAGCCGCTCGTCGACAACACCGAGCAGCGCCGTGCCACGCAGCCGTCGCCGCACGCGCGCCGGACTCGGCGGACGGCTGCTGCCTACCTGGCCTGAACTGTCCACTGCCCCTGCTTGCCCACCCTGTCATCGGACAAACCACTGGCGCGGATGAGGCGAATGTATAGCCGTGTGTATAGCCGTGGACCTGCGCCGACGCCGCGTGTGGAGCGCGACCGCCGCGCCGGATAAACATTTCGGCCTCGGGACGACTCATACCGGTGTCCACACAGACTAAGAACTCTGCGTATAGGCGGTGTCCTGAGATGCAGTTGCCGGTAGTGTCGATGGTGACCGAGATGGCGGTCGAGCTGGTGTGCCGGGCGGCTGAGCGGCTGCTCGCGTCGCTGCACCGGCGGCGCGGCAAGCGCGGCGGGCGGCTCGCGGCGCGGGTGTCGGTCGCGGGCCAGGCTCCCGCCGTCGTGGTCGTCCTGGTCCTCGTCGACGGTCCTGCGCAGGGGTGGGGGGTAAGCCGGTGAAGGCGGACTACGTGCGCGGATCGGCCGAGCGGGAGGACTTCGCCGCGTTCTTCGCCCGCACCAGCCCGGGATTGCTCGCCAGGGCGATGATGTTCTGCAGGCACCGCCAAGACGCCGAGGACGCGGTGCAGAACACGTATATCACCGCGTTCCGGTCCTGGGACCGCATCCGTGAGGAGTACGAGGCGCCCGAGGCATGGCTGTACACCGTGCTGCGCAACGAACTGTGCGCCCAGGCGCGTAAAAAGGCCAGGGAGCGGAAGGTGATCGACGTGATGCCCGTTCCGCACGATGCGACGCCGGAACAGACCGCCGAGGCGATGGCGGTGCTTGAGGCGCTGGCCGGATTGCCTGCCAAGCAGCGAACCGCGCTCGTGCTGCATGCGCTCTTCGGGATGCCTCAGGACGAGATCGCGGCCAAGCTCGGCATTCGGCGCGTCACCGTGGCGGGCAATGTCCGCAACGCCCGACGCACGCTGGAGCGGGTGCTGGAGCTGGAGCCGAGGCGCCGCCAGGGCTCGGCGGACGACTCGCTGGTGCCGAACGGGCGATTCCCCGTACCCATCACGGTTCCCGGCGCCAGGATGTCAGCCTCCGTGGATACGCTGACCGCGATGCTGCGGGCCGCCGAACGCTGGCTGCGCGAGGGGGTGGAGGACTCGCCGGACGCGCTGGAGCGGGTCCGCGCGCGGATCGAATCCGCGCTCGGGGAGCCGATGGACGGCGAAGGCGCCGGCGGCAGTACCGATCAGGACGCCGGCACCGCCGAGGGGGAGGAGCCCGGGACGGAGGCGGGCCGGTGAGGACGGCGCTGCGGGCGGCCCTCGCGCTCGGGCTGCTGATCGGCTTCTACCTGGTGATTCTGGCCGTGGTGGGTGGGGACATCGGCCTGCTGGCACTGTGGGCCAGCCTGCCGGTTCCGCCCGGCGAGGGCCTGCCGCCCGCGATGCCGGCAGTGATCGTCTCCAGTGTGCCCATGCTGCTCGCCGCGTTCTACGGAGTGTTCGCGGTCAGCCGGTCCAACGCGCCACTGCCGGACTCGGTGCTCGTCGGCCGCGAGCAGGCCCCGGAGCTGTGGGAGGCGGTCGAGCGACTCGCCCAGGAGGTGGGCACCCGGCCGCCGTCCCAAATCCGGCTGATCGGCGACGCGAACGCCATGGTGTTCGAGGAGTCCTATCTGCTCGGGCTGATGAAGGGCCGCACCAGGGTGCTCTACGTCGGAGCGCCGCTGCTCGTGGGCTTGGACGCGGACGAACTGCGCGCAGTGCTCTGTCACGAGCTCGGCCACTACGCGAACAACCACACCCGGCTCGCCGCTCTGGTGTACCGCGGCTCCGCGTCGCTACAGGGCACGTTGGACCGGCTGCAAGCGATACGCAGCAACGGGGGCATGTCGTTCGCCTGGATACTGCACGCCCCGCTGTCCCAGTACGCGCGCCTCTACTACCGCATCGCGCTCGCGGTCAACCGGCGGCAAGAACTGGAGGCCGATGCTGCGGCCGCCCGCATCGCAGGCGCGCGGACAACCGGCGACGCGTTGCGCTCCGTGCATGCGATCGCGGCCAGTTGGACGGCGTTCAGCAGCCAGGTCATCGCGCCCATGCGCAGGGCCGGACGCCTGCCTGACGACCCGTTCAGCGCCTATCGCGCGATGCTGGACGACCCGTACTACCGCGACCAGTTCGACGCGCTGCGCGCCGCGACGCCGAAGGATTCCGACGACCGGCACGACACGCATCCGGCACTCGCCACCCGTCTCAAAGCACTGGCCGCACTCGAATCAGCTGCCGATGAGCGCGAGCGCGACCGGCGCCTCGCCCTCGAACTCATTCGGAACCGCGAGGCCCTGCTGCGACGCACGTCGCGGCATACTCAGCCTCCTGATTCGGAGCGGGTCCCGTGGCGGGAATGGCTGGTCCTGGTGGTGGAGTCGCGCGCCTCAGCACCGGCCCGAGCACTGAAGCGCGCCGTGGCCCGCCTCCTTGGCCCGGCGGCGGCCGACGCGCCGGTGGCCGCGGTCCTGGACTGCCTGGAGGCGGGGCGCCGCGACGAACTGGCCGAGCAACTCGATCGTGCGCTCGGCGTCGCGGCGCCCGAAGACGCGGCGGGGAACCGCGGGGCCGGCGGCGGATCCGGTCGAGCCGCCGATCCGGCCTCCGATCAAGGCGAGGCAGGCCCGGCAGGACGGCTGCTCGGAGCGTTGTTCAGCCTGGTGGGACAAGCCCTCGTCGGTATCGGCGGCGCCGTCTGGCACCTGTCGTGGACCGGCAACAGCCTGCTGACCCCGCGCGACATCACTGCCGAGGAACTCGCGGCGCTGCTCGCCGCGGCGGTCCGGGACCGGCGCGAGGTGCCCAGGCTGCGGCTGCATCTGGCGGAACTCGGCGTCGACGTGAACGGCCCCGTCGCGCTCGGCGAAGCCGGCCAGCCGCAGCGGGAATTGACCGTCACCCCGAAGGAGGACGCCCAAGCCCGCCGGCGGCGCCGCAATCAGCTCACCGTGTTCCTCGTGGTCACCGTGGGCCTGATCGCCGTGTTCGGTGCCATCAGCGGCATCTCGCAGATACAGAACCAGTCGCCACCGCTCGGCGACCAGCCGCTCGCGGTCCCGTACTACTCCTACTCCGCGCCTGACAATGGCTTTTACCAAAGCCTGCTCACGTATCCGAGCCTGCGCCCGATCGCCCTGCCGACCGCCTTGCCGCTCGAAGGGCTGCTGCCCCGAGCGTCGGACACCACCACCATCACCGTGCGCGGCGGCGACACGCTCGGAGCCATCGCGCAGCGCTGCGACAGCACCGTCTCCGAACTCCAGCAGCTCAATGGTCTGGGAAGCTCGACGATGATCTATGCGGGACAGCAGCTGAAGGTCCCCGCGCTCGGCGCGTTGATCGCGCCGGCGTCCTGCTCCTGACGGTCAAGGCGAAGTACTGCCCAGCCGGATCGGGCGCGGCCGGGGATCAGTAGAGGAACGGCGGTTCGGGGAGGCCCGCAGCGCCGTGCACGGGCAGGTCGGCGCCCTGGGAGCGTCCCATCAACCAGGCCAGCAGCGAGCTTTGCGGACCGTGGATGACCGGCGCAGGTCGCGCGCCGCCAATCTCGTACTCGGTGTCCGTGTCTGTGGCGTACAGCCGCATGGCAGGTGCGTCCTCGCGCGCGGTGAAGGAGGCCGCGACCCGGCCGAGCATGGTCCTGACGAAATCCGCGGGCCACTGGGCGGGTGTGTAGCCGGCGTCCAGATCGGCGTGGTGGACCAGCACCTCGGACAGCCGGGAGTCGGCGGCGCGTGCGGCCGGGCGCTGTTGTCCGCGGGTCCAGTGCACGATCCGGTTCCACGCCTCGGGCGGCATGCTGCGGTATTCGGCTTCGAATGCGGCGGCGCTGTCGCGGACGTCGGCCAGCAGTTCGGCGGCGCCGCGGCCCGCTCCCTCCTCGATCTGCGCGGCGCGGGCCTCCAGGCTCGGGTACTCCGCCGTCTCCGTCCCCGTCCGGGCCCAGATCAGCAGCCGTCGTCCGCCATCGGCATTGCGGGCCAGGTGCGTGAGCACGTGTCCGCGCGACCAGTCCGGTAGCAGCGACGGCGCACTCACGTCGGCGTCGGTGAACCGGCCCGCCGTCCGCACCAAGTCTTCGGTCGCGGCCGTGATCTGGTCAAGGACGGCCGCGGGATCGAACTCCTCGTGCTCCATCGTCACGCTGCTGCCTCCTGGATCCGTGCGACCGGCTGACCAGCGCACTCGAGCGGGCTCGACCGTTTGAACACTATCGCCGGCCCGGTGACAACGGCTGGGCATCGAGGTCAGCGGTAGGATGGTTGGCTGAGAAGTTCATCGAGACCACGACATCAGGCCAGCGCCGTCGCGCCGCGGTCGTGCAGGTTGGGCTGGATGCCCCGTCACCGAGGCGCTCGATGCCCGCCGACCAAGGGATCGCATGGCTGTCGTGGAAGCGCCGTACGCGCTGATTGAGAAGCAGGCCGAGCCGGGCCCGGCCGAGTCCGTGTTGTCGCAGGTGAACGCGGTGTTCGACGGGGCTCAAGCCGCCGAACCGCGCACCTTGGTCGACATCCTGGACGCCACGGTACGGCGCCACCCGAACGAGCCAGCCCTCGACGACGGCACCAGAGTGTTGACATACCGCGCGCTGGCGGCGGAGGTCGACACGGTGCGCCGCCGCCTGGCCGCCGCGGGCATCGGCGCCGGAGACCGCGTCGGAGTGCGCATGCCCTCCGGCGACGTCGACCTCTACATCGCCATCCTCGGGGTGCTCGCCGCCGGCGCGGCGTACGTTCCGGTCGACGCCGACGACCCCGACGAGCGCGCCCGGCTGGTCTTCTCCGAGGCCGGCGTCGCGGCCGTGCTCGAAGCAGGGCGGACCCTCGAGGTGCGCGGCGACGCACGCCCGCCAGTGGTTGCCGGGCGCCCTGGCCTCGACGACGACGCGTGGATCATCTTCACCTCCGGGTCCACCGGCAAGCCCAAGGGCGTGGCGGTGCGGCACCGCAGCGCTGCGGCCTTCGCGGACGCCGAGTCCCGGCTGTTCCTGGCCGAGGAGCCGCTCGGTCCGGGCGACCGGGTGCTGGCCGGACTCTCGGTCGCGTTCGACGCCTCCTGCGAGGAGATGTGGCTGGCCTGGCGGCACGGCGCCTGCCTGGTCGCCGCCCCGCGCGCGCTGGTGCGCAGCGGCGTGGACCTCGGACCCTGGCTGGTCGCCCAGGAGATCACCGCGATCTCCACCGTCCCCACCCTCGCCGCGCTGTGGCCGGACGACTGCCTCGACGAGGTGCGGCTGCTGATCTTCGGCGGCGAGGCCTGCCCGCCGGAGCTGGCCGAGCGCCTGGTCACCGAGGGCCGCGAGGTGTGGAACACCTACGGCCCCACCGAGGCCACGGTCGTCGCCACCGCCGCGCGGCTCGACGGCGCCGGTCCGGTGCGCATCGGACTGCCGCTCGACGGCTGGGAACTGGCCGTGGTGGACGGCGCCGGACAACTCGTGCCGATGGGGGAGAGCGGCGAGCTGGTGATCGGCGGCGTCGGACTGGCCAGATACCTCGACCCGGACAAGGACGCCGAGAAGTACGCCCCGCTGCCCGCCCTCGGCTGGGACCGCGCCTATCGCAGCGGCGACCTGGTGCGCGCCGAACCCGAGGGCCTGCTCTTCCTGGGCCGCGCCGACGAGCAGGTCAAGCTCGGCGGCCGCCGGATCGAACTCGGCGAGGTGGACGCGGCGCTCCAGGCCCTTCCGGGGGTCGCGGCGGCGGCCGCGGCCGTGCGCACGGCGCGCGGTGGCAACCAGATCCTCGTCGGGTATCTGGTGCTCTCGACCGGCCAAGGCGAGTTCGACCGCGCCGACGCGGTACGCCGGTTGCGCGCCGCACTGCCGGCCGCGCTGGTCCCGCTGCTCGCCGTCGTGCCGGCGCTGCCCGTGCGCACCTCCGGGAAGGTGGACCGGGCCGCGCTGCCCTGGCCGCTGCCGGGCCTCGACGCCGACGCCCCCGCGCGTCCCGCGGCCGACCTGACCGCGACCGAAGCCTGGCTGGCCCGACTGTGGGGCGAGATCCTCGGCGCGCCGCCCGCCTCGGCCGCCGACGACTTCTTCACGCTCGGCGGCGGCAGCCTGGCCGCCGCCCAACTGGTCGCCCGCATCAGAACCCGCCATCCAGGGATCTCCGTCGCCGACCTGTATCAGTACTCGACGCTCAGCGCCCTCGCCGCCCTGCTGGACCGGTCGGCCGCCGGGCACGCCCAGGACGGCCCACGGGTCGTCGAACCCACGCCGCGCCGCGCCGGGCTCGTGCAGAGCGCGGTGATGGCGGCGATGTACGCGCTCGTCGGGCTGCGGTGGTGCGTCGCGCTCGCGGCGTTCAGCAACATCCTGCACTGGTACGGACCGCACCCGTGGGCACCGACCCTCTCCTGGTGGTGGGTCCTAGCCGGCTGGGTGCTCCTGATCAGTCCCGCCGGACGCTTGGCCATCGCCGCGACAGGCGCGCGGGTCCTGCTGCGCGGCGTCACCGCCGGCACGTACCCGCGCGGCGGAGCGGTGCATCTCAGGCTCTGGGCCGCCGAGCGCCTCGCCGAGTCCAGCGGCGCGACCAGCCTGTCAGGGATCTGGCTCACCTGGTACGCCCGCGCCCTGGGAGTCCAAATCGGCGAGGACGTCGACCTGCACTCCCTGCCGCCGGTCACCGGAATGCTCAAGCTCGGCCGGGGATGCGCGATCGGCACCGAGGTGGACCTGTCAGGGCACTGGCTCGACGGCGACCGGCTGCACCTTGGGCCCATCCGGGTCGGTGCGGGCGCCGTCGTCGGCACTCGCAGCGTGCTGATGCCTGGCGCCCGGGTCGGCAAGCGCGCGGAGATAGCGCCAGGATCCGTCGTGTCCGACGTCGCGGCGGCCGGTGCGGTCAAGACCGGCCAGCGCTGGGCCGGTGTGCCCGCGGTGAAGACTGGCCGCGCCACCCGCTACCCCGGCGAGCGCCCCGTCCACAAGCCGCACTGGACGCTCGTGTACACGACCACGGCGTTCGTGTTGAATCTGCTGCCGCTGCTGGCCGCGCTTCCCGGCGTGTTGCTGATCGGCCTGGCCGTGCGTGGCTCCGCTTCGCTGCCGGCGGCGCTCGGCTCCGCGCTCGCGATTTCCCCTGCCGCCGCGCTCGGCGGGCTGCTCGCCTACGCGCTGCTGGTCCTGCTCGGCGTGCGGGGGCTGAGCCTCGGGCTGCGCGCCGGCCGTCATCCGCTTTACGGCCGCGTCGCCTGGCAGGCCTGGACCACCGAACGGCTGATGGACGGCGCGCGCACGGTGCTCTTCCCGCTGTATGCCAGCGCCCTGACACCGCTGTGGCTGCGGGCGCTGGGTATGAAGGTCGGTCGCGGCGTCGAGGCCTCCACGGTGCTCGCGCTGCCGAGCATGACCACCGTGGGCGACGGCGCGTTCCTCGCCGATGACACCATGATCGCCTCCTACGAACTCGGCGGCGGCTGGCTGCGCATCGACGAGGCCCGTATCGGGGCACGCGCGTTCCTGGGCAACTCGGGCATGACCGCCGCCGGACGCAAGGTGCCGCGCGACGGGCTGGTCGGCGTGCTCTCCGCCGCGCCGAAGAAGGCCAAGGCGGGCGATTCCTACCTCGGCATGCCGCCGATGAAGCTGCCGCGCGCCGTGGAGGCCGGCGACCAGAGCCGCACCTTCGACCCGCCCCGCCGGCTGCTGGTCGCGCGGGCGCTCGTGGAGAGCTGCCGGATCGTGCCGGTGCTGTGCTCGGCCGCGCTGGCCCTTTTCGCGCTGGGCGCCTTCGCCGCCGCCGCGCAGGCCTGGGGCTGGTGGGCGGCCGCACTCGCCGGCGCCCTGGTGCTGCCCGCGGCCGGAGCGGTCGCCTGCGCGCTCGCCATCGCCGCCAAGTGGCTGCTGGTTGGCCGGTTCACGACGGCGGAGCACCCGCTGTGGAGTGCCTTCATCTGGCGCAACGAACTGGCCGACACCTTCGTCGAGTCGCTGGCGGTGCCGTGGCTGATCGGGGCCGCCGGAGGCACCCCGGTGATGAACCTGTGGCTGCGCGGCCTCGGCGCGCGCATCGGACGGGGCGTGTGGTGCGAGAGCCACTGGCTGCCTGAGGCCGATCTGGTGAGTTTGGGAGAGGGCGCCAGCGTCAATCGGGGTTGTGTGGTCCAAACACACCTGTTCCATGATCGGATCATGCGCTTGGACGAGGTCCGGATCGAGGCCGGCGCCACGCTGGGCCCGCACGGCATCGCGCTGCCCGGAGCCACCCTCGGCGAGGGCGTCACGATTGGTCCCGCCTCGCTGGTCATGCGCGGCGAGTCGGTTCCGGCGAACTCCCGGTGGCTGGGCAATCCCATCGAGGCCTGGCTCGGAGCGGACTGATCCTGGTGCCGCCGAAGCACGACCCGGCCGGGCGAACCGAGACCGAGACGCGCACGTCCACCACCGCGTCAGACGCCACCGAAGCGTACTTCCCCGACCACGGCGACCCGCGCTACCAGGTGCGCAGCTACGAGCTCGACCTGCGCTACCGGCCGGCCGGCAACCGGCTGTCCGCCACCGTCCGCCTGACTGCGGTGGCGGCGGACGCGGCCGCGCCGCTGCGCGAGTTCGCCCTCGATCTCGCCGCCTTCCGGGTCGAACGGGTCACGGTCGACGGGGTCCCCGCCAAGTTCACGCATCGCGGCGGGAAGCTGCGGGTGCGCCCCACTGCCGCGCCACAGCCCGGATCCCCCTTCACCGTCGTCGTGCGCTACACCGGCACTCCGCGCCCCGTCCACAGCGAGTGGGGCGCACTGGGCTGGGAGGAGCTGAGCGACGGGGCGCTGGTCGCCTCCCAGCCGATCGGTGCACCGTCCTGGTACCCGTGCAACGACCGTCCCGACGACAAGGCCTCGTACCGGATCGCCGTCACCGTTCCAGCCGGCTACATGGTGGTCGCCAACGGCACGTTGATTACGCACGAAGTCGCGGCCAGCACGACCAAGTGGGTCTACGAGCAGCCCGCGCCGACCGCCAGCTACCTCGCCACGGTGCAGATCGGCCGCTACACCCGCACCCGGCTCACCGCGAACCCGGTGCCGCAGAACGCCGCGTACCCGGCCAGGGTGCGCGAGCGATTCACGCACGACTTCGCCCGCCAACCGCAGATGATGGAGCTGTTCGAGGAGCTGTTCGGCCCCTACCCCTTCGCCGAATACGCCGTCGTCGTCGTTGACGAAGAGCTCGACGTCCCGGTCGAGGCGCAGGGCCTGTCCACCTTCGGCACCAATCACGTGGACGGCCGACGCGGCAGCGAGCGCCTGGTCGCGCACGAGCTGGCACACCAGTGGTTCGGCAACAGCCTGACAGTCGCCGACTGGCGGCACATCTGGCTCAACGAGGGCTTCGCCAAATACGCCGAGTGGCTGTGGTCCGAGCGCTGCGGCGACGGCGTGGCGAGCGCCGCGGACCTGGCCGCCGAATCCCACGCGCAACTCAGGGGCCTGCCGCAGACCCTCCGCCTGGCGGACCCCGGCATGCGCAAGATGTTCGACGACCGGCTCTACCGGCGCGGCGCGCTGGTCTTGCACGCGCTGCGCTGCACCCTCGGCGACGGGCCGTTCTTCGTCATGCTGAAGCAGTGGGCTGCTGAACACCGGCACGGCGTGGTCAGCACGGCGCAGTTCATCCAGCACGCCAACCGCTACAGCGTCTACGGACTCGACGACCTGTTCACGGCGTGGCTCGAGGAGAAGACCCTTCCGCCGCTGCCGAACGGTTAACCGGGCCCGGTAAACCAGCTACGGTCAGCCCTGCGTGAACGCCGTCATCCATTCCGCGTTGCGCGGCCGATAGCGGTAGCGCTCCATGAGCCCGTTGGAGACGGCCGGCATGTGTGCGGCGCCGTAGACCACGCCGACCGTGATCGGCTCGTGGCAGCGCTGTTCATGCAGCCGGACCAGCTCCGCCAGCAGCTTCTGATCGCGATCGTCCATGACCATGTGCGACAGCCGCGAATCAGCGATCTGCTCCTCGCGCGCGGTGAACGCGAAATCGTGGATCTCCAGATCCTTGGAGCACAGCGCCCGCGGCCCGGCGATGGCGAGCGCGGTGCTGATCACGTGCACGCTGGTGACCAGCGCCAGGTTGACGCCGGCCAGCGCCGCCAACTGCTTGAGCCCGGGAATGCCGCGCAGATCGAGGGCCGGCTCGGCGGGCGGCACCTCCGGCCGGATCACCGGGATGCCTTCGGGCAGCGTGGCTTCGTCGCTCTGCCCGACGATCCCGCGCTGCCGCCCGCGGGGGAAGTAGCGGTTGGCGAAGCTCATGGCGTTCTCCTGCAGGGAGGGCCCTGATACGCCTTCCGCGACGATGACCGCGCACTCCTGCAGCCGCCGGCGCACCTGCGCGTAGAACGAGGGCGCCGCGAAGTGCAGCATCGGGAAGAGCGCGAACTGCATAGGGGTCTCGTCCCGGCGCAGGCGGATCGCCGCAGACCTCACTCCGAAACCCGTGACCTCAGTGATCTGCATGAGCCACGCCCCCCGCTCCGGCACCCTCGTCCTGCGAACCTGGTACCCGCGCGCATCGTCGGCTGAACCGCGCCGGATATCTGTCTACGGATGAAGGTTTCACAGGCGTACGTGCGGAGTTTCCTGCGTTCGGCGCGTGCGTGGACTTAAGCCGCACTCGTGCTTGACACCTCATGCGGGAGCTCCCAGGATCGGCGTGATTGTTACCGGTAACACAGCCTCTCCGCCGGTGCGGCGTCCAGCTCGGCGCCACGGTGTAGCGGCGCCGGACCGATGGAGGAGCGACGTGCGGACTAGAGTTTCCGGTCGACTGGCGCTTGCCGCTGGAACCGCTCTGGTGGTGGCCATCCCACTGCTCGTGCCGACGGCGGGCAGTGCCGCGTCCGGTGAATCGCTGAGCGTCGACCTGTCGTCCGGGCGTGGACCGTCGACTGGCGTGGGGGAAGGGTTCCTCTACGGCATCAGCCAGGACGGTACCCAGCCCGCCGATCAGTATCTTCAACCCTTGCAGATCAATGCGTATCGCGGTGGAGGGCATGCGTCGCGCGGCTGGATCGGGGACAACTATCAGTACGGCTCCGGCACGCAGGCTGATGTCAACGAGGCGATCACCCAGGCGAAGCGTCTGACGCAGGGCTCGAATCACGCGCAGTACCAGTTCATCCTCACCGACGTCTACGGCGCCGACGGGGGTCAGCCGTCGAATACGGTGTGGCCCTGTGACAACGGGAACTGCTCGAACTGGGTCAGCTTCGTCGACGCGACGGTGGGCGCCTTGCAGGCCTCGGGGCTGAAGTTCGCCTACGACATCTGGAACGAGCCGGACATCTCGGCGTTCTGGACGCGCGGGATCAACAGCGCGCAGTACTTCCAGATGTGGGACGCCGCCTACCGGGAGATCCGCAGGCTGGCGCCGAGCGCGACGATCGTCGGCCCCTCCTTCGCCGTCACCCCGCAGCAGAACGCGGGCCAGTGGAACACCTGGCTGGCGCATGTCAAGAGCGCCGGCACGGTGCCCGACATGATCTCCAACCACAACGAGGGCGACGGCGACGACCCGGTGGCGGTGGCCCAGTCCCTCAACAGCGCCCTGTCCAACAACGGCATCGCGCACCTCCCGCTGTCCTCCAACGAGTTCCAGCCCCAGGACCAGCAGACTGCCGGTCAGTCCGCGTGGTACCTCGCCCGCTTCGCGCAGTCCGGATACACCAACGCGATGCGCGGCAACTGGGCGTGCTGCGAGACGCCGAACCTGACCGGGTTGCTGACGCAGTCGGGCGGCAGCTGGCAGCCGACCGGGAACTGGTGGGCGTTCCGCGACTACGCCGACATGACCGGGACGCTGGTGACCACCTCCGGGCAGGTCGGCTCGACCGCCATCGCGGCGAGCGAGGACAGCGGGAACAAGCGGGCGGTGGCGATCCTCGGGGACGACGGCAACTTCACCGGCGCCGCGTCCGTCACCTTCAACGGCCTGTCCTCGCAGTCCTGGCTCTCGGGTAGCGGGAGCGTGAACGTGCGCGTGGACCGCATCCCGGACCAGGCCCCGCTCAGCTCCCCGCAGGTGGTCTACAACCAGACGGT
>NZ_DASRBQ010000120.1:0-14844 GCF_035653575.1 Actinocrinis sp. | reverse complement strand
CACGACATCGCAGAGTTCTTCAGAACGTTCCGGTCCTGACCTGGTGCGGGCGGGCGGTCGGTCGGCCAACGCAATCCGCAGCGGGTTGGATCTCCGCACGCGGGTAGGCGATCATCGGAGACGTCGTCGAGGATGACCGATTACTTACCAGCGAGGCAGTGCTCGTGAATCCGGAGATGGAAATGGCACGTTTGCAGGGACGCCACGCCCTCGTCACAGGCGGCACCGGCGGGATAGGAAGGGCGATCGCCCAGGCGTTGGCGCGCGAAGGCGCGTTCGTCGTGATCAGCGGCCGCGACAGTGAGCGCGGTGCGCAGGTCGTCGACCGCATCCGCGAGCAGCACGGTAAGGCCGAGTTCGTCAAAGCCGACCTGGCCAGCGGCGAGGCCGTGCGGCGGCTGGCCGATGACGCGCTGGCCGCCGCGGATGGGCGCATCGACATTCTGGTCAACAACGCCGCCCACATCCTGCCCCCGCAGTCCTTGCTGGAGAGCACCGAGGAGCAGATCGACACGACGCTGGCGCTCAACGTTAAGGCACCGTTCCTGCTCACCGCCGCGCTGACGCCCGGCATGGTCGAACGCGGCGCCGGTGCGGTGATCAACATCGGATCGGTCAGCGGCGTGCACGGCAAGGAGGGCACCGCCCTGTACGGGGCGAGCAAGGCCGCACTGCATTCCCTGACCAAGTCGTGGGCCGCGGAACTGGGCCCGAAGGGCATCCGCGTCAACGCCATTGCGCCGGGACCGATCGCCACCGAGTTGAACGCGGCGCAGATGCCGATGTGGGAGCAGGTGACCGCGAGCAGCTATCCCGCCCGACGCCCCGGCACCGCGGCAGAGATCGCCGACGTCGTGGTCTTCCTTGCCAGCGATCAGGCATCGTATATCCACGGAGTACTCTTGCCTGTTGATGGTGGGGCACTGACCCGCTGAACTGGCGTCACACGGCGTGACGCTTTCATGCGAGCCGCTTTTCAGTCGAGTGCTGCCAGGCCGGCCTTGGTCGCGTCCGCGATCAGGGCGTCGGCCGAGGTGGCGTTTCGGATGTGACGGTCGGATTCGATGGCGATGACGAGCGGTGCGCCGGTCGGGGGCCACACGACGGCGATGTCGTTGCGTGTGCCGTAGGAGCCGTTGCCGGTCTTATCGCCGACTTTCCACCCTGCTGGCACGCCGGCTCGGATGTAGGGGCCGCCGGTCCTGTTGCCTAGCAGCAGGCTGGTCAGCTGCTCGCGTCGTGCGGGGGAGAGCAGGTCGCCGAGCACGAATGCGCGCAGGTCGGTGCCGAGCGCGCGCGGTGTGCTCGTGTCGCGCAGGTCGCCGGGAGTCGCCGTGTTGACAGTGGGTTCGTTCCGGTCGGCGTGTGTTGTGGTGTCGCCGAGGTCACGTAGTGCGGCCTGCAGGCCGGCGGGGCCGCCGATTTGGTTGAGCAGCAGGTTCGCGGCCGTGTTGTCGCTGTACTGCAGCGCGGCTGCGATCAGCTCATTGATGGTCATGCCGGTTGCCACGTGTTTCGCGGTGATCGGGGCGTAGGACTGGAGGTCCGCCTTGGTGTATGTCACCACCTGGGCGAGCTGGCTGTCGGAGTCTTTGCGCAGCAGGACTCCGACGATCAGGACCTTGTACGTCGACGCGTAGGCGAATCGCTCGTCGGCGCGGTAGGTGACGGTGCGGCCGGTTCGGGTGTCCAGGATGTAGACGCCCAGGCGGGCGCCGAACTGTTGCTCAAGTTGCGCGAACGCGCGATCGGTTGCAGATGGCGTCGTCGTCGTTGTCGCCGCCTGCGACGGCGCGGAGTTGGCTGGTGCGCCGGTCTTGGCCGTGGCGCAGCCGCTCAGCATGCTGGTCGCCAGCAGGAGCACCGCAGCGGCGCGTGGTGCGGTTCTCATGTCCATCAGCCTGCGGCATCAGCGGTGTTGCGATCAAAGACACCAGGGACTGATTGTCCTGTTTCATCCGGTGGATCGACGGTCGCTGTCACCGCCCGTGCTCGTCGTAGCCCTGCACGCGGAAACCGCTCGCCGCGTGGAGTGCGGGTGCACTGCGCACGCGGCGAACGGCGGGTCCGCTCAGCTGGTGGAAGCGGCGAAGTTGACGAACCGCGGGCCGTAGTAGACCGGGGCGTCAAGGTTCGTATAGGCAGCCATCAGCTCGTACTCGTCCGGATAGAGCTGCTCGAGACGGCGTACCACCTCCTCCGGGACTTGGTGCCTCATGATGTTGAAGCATGAGGTGACCCGCATCTCGTTCATCTGGATGACGGCCTCGCCGAGGCTGGGCCAGGACTGCTCCGGCACGCCGTTCCACGCGTCGTCGAGGGCTGTCATCATCGCCGTGTAGGCCGAGTCGAAGCCCTTGAGCGCCTGGCTGACCTCCGCCGCGTTCGGATCGAGTTCCAGGATCGCGGCGTATCCGTCCCTGGGCACGGCCAGCGTGTTGATGACCACCGGCCAGGCGATCGGCTCGCCCTGGAAGTACGAGCGCTCCGTCTCCGGGGTGATCGGCTGCGAGGCGACCGGTGGCAGGTAGCGGGCGCCGTAACGCAGCTCGGCGAAGCGGGCGTAGTGCGAGATCTCGTTCTGGGAGTCCGCGCCGGCTTCCAGGGTTCCGGCCGCCGCGCCCTCGCCCTGGCCGCTGATCATGTCCAGGCTGGCGAGGAAGTCCTCGACCGCCTGGTCCGCGCCCTTTGGCGTGAAGGTGCGGTAGCCGAGGTTCCCGCCGACCTGGTTGGCCGGGCCGCCGCGCGCGACGGCCTTGCGGATCGCGTCCGCGTTGTCCAGCACCGCCTGCCGGATGACCTGGTAGAAGCCGCCGATCGTGGCGTACGCCGGGTCGCGCAGTTCCGGCGGCAGCATCGACTCCGGCGCCTCGATCCGCATGAAGGTCTCCAGCTGGCGCGGCGAGAGCGGGGCGAGCACGGCGGTCAGGTCCGGCGCCACCTTCCCCGGCAGGCCTGCCGACGGGAATCCGGGGTCCAGGTCCTTGATCCTTGGCGAGCCGCCGAGCGCGGCGAGCATATTGCACGCCGCCGCCATGTGCAGCATCTCCTCCATCAGGACGCTGCGGATCGTGTTGTAGGACGGGTAGTTCTGCACCTCGAGCGAGTACATCGCGGCGCAGTACAAGGGCATCGTCGAGTGCTCAAGCGCGATCGCGGTCTGCAGCGCGCCGCGGATCCAATTGACGTCCCGCAGGTAGCGCGGCGTGACGGCCTTGGATCCGGTGCGGGCCCGCGACGTTCCCGCGTCGCGCACCGGGGCTTGCAGGGTCGGCATCGTGTCCCTCCCTTCTGACGGTGACGGTTCTGCTCCCGCCGGCCCGGCCCGCTAGGCCGCGGCGGGCTCGGGCAGCAGCATCGCCTGGAAGTAGTCCTGGAAGCTCTCCTCCAGGTCGGCGTGCTGGTAGAACTCAGGGCCCTGCTCGTCGAAGATCGCGTCGCCGATGCCGCTGAGGGTGTCGAACATCATCGACACGATCGTGCCGACCTCCCGGCCCAGGTAGTGGGCGACCAGCGCTACCGCGGAGCCGTTGACGCCGTACGAGCCCGTGGCCGTCCAGATGCGCTCCTCGGGGTTGCCGATCCACATCCGCCGGCCGACCGGCACGTTGATCCCCTCGGCGCGCAGCCCGCGGGCGACCGCGGCGACGCAGGTGACCGGGGCGCCGCCGAGGATGCCAGCCCGCGCGAGCACACCCACGCCGGAGCAGTTCGCGGCGACGACCTTGCCCTCCTCGTGGTGCCTGCGGATGAGCTTGAGCACCCGGTCGTCGGTAGCCAGGGCGCCGGAGCCGACGCCGCCGGGGACGTAGAAGATGTCGTAGAGCCGGTCGTCGTCGAGCGCGGCGTCCGGGATCACCTGGGTGCCCATCTGCATGGTGACGACGCCGGGGTTCAAGCTCACCAGCTTGACGTCCAGCTTCGACGGGGCGACCTCGCGCTGCCACGGGGCGATCGCGCCCGAGACCACCATGGACGCGCCTTTGAAGATCTCCAGCGGGGTGATCGTGTCCTGCTCACTGCACTTCTCGTAGGCGAGCACTGCGATCGACTCGATGTTCGTCATGTCGGTGCCTTCCTCGGGTTAGGGCTGATCGGGAGACTGACTTCGTAAGCTGATCTCAGGGATTGAGGCGATTGATATGCGGCGGGGTGCCGCGGCGCGGCGGGCGGTGCGACGGCGACCGCCGCGCCGCGGCTGATTCGGGCGGCTCAGTTCCCGCCGACGCCGCCGGGGTAGCGGCCGGTGCGCACCCACTCGTCGATGGGTCCGCGGTCGGCGGTGTCGACGTACTCGATCCGGGTGCCCAGCACCGGGTCCACCGCGGTGATGAGGGCGAACGGCACCGCGCCGGGGCCGGAGCGGAACGCGGCGTCGATGCCGATGCCCTGCTCCTGCAGCCGCTCCAGCCGCCCGCGCATGTCCGGCTCCCAGACCCCGTAGTAGAGGATCTTGCCGGCGTGCTCCGCGGAGGTGATGCCGGAGCCCGCGGCCTGGATCAGCTCGTAGTACGGCGGCGCGGTGCGCGAGAACACCGCGACCAACTCGGCCGGATGCGGGTCCGGGTCCTCGAGGCGCGGGATCTGGAACACGGCCGGTTCAGTGAATTCGATGCCGAACACGTCCGAGTACCGGGCCACCGCCTTCTCCAGGTCCGGGACCACGATCCCGGTGTGGAAGAACGACGGGTCCGCCGGGGGAGCGGGCAGCAGCTCACGGTAGGTGGTCACTTTCGGCGGCTCTTCGAGGCAGTCGAGCAGCTTGGGAATGAACTCCCGCAGATAAGGGGTCTGCTTGTGGGCGTCCAACGCCGCCTCGTCGCGGTACTGCTCGATCACCAGGCGGCGGCGTCCCGAGGACTCGGTGCGCACATAGTCGAACCGCAGGCAGCCCGGCTCATGCTCGGCGATGTCGGCGGCCAGCTGCGCCATCAGCGCGTCCAGCTCCTCCTCCTTGCCGGGCTTGACCAGCTGAGCCGCGGTCGCGGTGATCATCGCGACTCCCGTGCGGCGGCGAGCTGACGCACCGCCAGCTCGGCGACCCGGGCGGCCGAGGCCGGGTTCTGGCCGGTGACCAAGCGCCCGTCGGCGACCGCGTGCGGGGCGAAGTTCGGCGCCTTCGTGTGCTTGGCGCCGCGCTCCACCAGCGCCGTCTCCAGCAGGAACGGCACCGTCTCGGCCAGGCCGACCGCGGCCTCCTCCTCGTCCGTGAACGAGGAGACCTCGCGGCCCTCGACCAGGTACGAGCCGTCGCTGAGACGGAGATTGACCAGGGCGGCCGGGCCGTGGCAGACCGCAGCGACCACGCCGCCGCGCTCGTAGATCGCTGCGGCCAGGCCGGTCAGTTCGGCGTTGTCGGGGAAGTCCCACATGGTGCCGTGGCCCCCGGCGAAGAAGATGACGTCGTAGTCCTCCGCGCGCAGCTGCTCGGGCCGCGGGGTGGCGGCGAGCGCGGCCTGGTTGGCCGGGTCGGCGAGGTACTGCGCGACGACGGTGTCGTCGGGCTTGACGCCGTCCTGCGGCGGCCGGCCGCCCTGCACCGAGACGTACGCGATCTCGAAGCCCTCGCGGCGGAAGACGGCGGCGGGGTGCGCGACCTCCGGGACGTAGAAGCCCGTGCTGCGTCCGGTGTCGCCGAGCTCGCCGTGACTGGTCAGCGCGAACAGAACTGTGTTGGCCATGATGGCTCCTGAGTGTGTGCGGCTGGGTAATACGGCCGCGGCGGGTGCCGACGGCCGGCGTGGTTGAAGCGTGTGCTGAGATCGAGCGGTCGTGCTCCCGGCCCAGGCAGCGCCGCGCCGGGTACTCACGGTCAGGCGGCCAGGTCGGCTAGGTCCGGCAGGCGCAGCCGCGGCAGACCCGCGCGCTTCGCCTCCGCCTCGTGCTCCGGGGTGTGGTAACCCCAGGTCGCCCACAGTGCGCGGGCGCCGGTGCCGGCGACCTGGACGGCGTTGGTCAGGTTGTCGTCGATGAAGGTGCATTCGGCGGGGCGCACGCCGTACCGCGCGGCCAGGGTTCGTACCGCATCGGCCTTGCGTGAGGACTCGCCGATAACCTCCGCCACTGTGTCGTCGACCTTGTGGTGGCGCAGGATCCGCCACACCGAATCCGCGTCCTTGGCCGTTACGATGCACACTTTTCCGGCGTGCCTGCGCAGCAAGCCGTCGACGCCGGGATACAGCGTGTGCAGTCCCGTCCAGTACTCGGGTTCCTCGTCGCGGCAGCGGGCGCGCGCCGCGGACGCCTGGGCGGTGAATTCGGCCACGAACACGTCGGCGATGCTGCGGTAGAGCCGGTCGAATCCGGCTTGGCTGGTCAGGTACGCCGCCATCGGCCGATGGGCCGTGACGAAGTGGTCCAGCGTGCGGGCGTAGTCGCGGATCGTGCGGAACCGCTCCAGGAACCCGCGCGGCATCGCCGGGGCGTACGCGCTGACCGGCGCGCTCGGCGCGGGCGGATGCACACCGAGCCAGGTGACCAGGGCGCATTCGGTCAGCGCGTCGCAGATCACCCCGTCGAAATCCAGGATGAGCATGGCGGTTGCCCTTTCAGCGGTTGCCTTTCAACGGGAGCCCGGCGGCGGGTGCGGGGGACGGCCGCGGTGAACCGGAGGGGGAGCGGATTCGTCCGCCCGCACCACGCCACGCCGTGACTGGTGCCTCGGGTCAGGCGGCGACGGGTTCGGCTATCTCGGCCGCGTGCGCAGCGGCGCGCGCCTCGACGGTGGCGAACACCGCCTGCATGAAGCGGCCCACGTAGCCGTAGTACGAGCAGGTGATGATGTTCTCGTCCACCACCACGTCCTTCTCGTGCACCGTGGCCCCGGCGTTGATCACGTCATCGCGCAGCCCGATGTAGGCGCAGGCTTGACGGCCCTTCAGCACCCCGGCGCTGATCATGATCCACGGGCCGTGGCACAGCCCCGCGACGACCTTGCCGGCGCGGTCCATGCCCGCCACGAAGTCGAGCACTCGGCGGTCCTGGCGCACCCGGTCCGGAGCCTCGTGGCCGCCGGTGAGGATCACCGCGTCGTACTGGGCGACGTCCAGCCAGTCGAAGGAGACCAGCGGCGTGGCGGTCTTGTCCATCGGCAGCGGGACGCCGTACTTGCCGGTGACGCCGGAGCCGTCCTTCGTGGCCACGTCGACGTTCCAGCCCTCTTCCAGAAGGCGGTAGTAGGTGTATACGACATCGTGGTCCTGAAAGCCGGGACCGGTGATGATGACGGCGCTGCGGGTCATATTCGTTCGTTCCTCTCCGTGTGTGTGATCTGCGTGATCTGCGTGATCGGCGGGCGGCCGGGCCGGCCCGCGGGTCTCAGCCCTCTGCCAGGCTGAGGTAGTACTGGTCCACGGCCGGCCGGCGCGGGTCCTCCCGGCGGGCGGCGAGGATCTGCAGCTCGCCGGCGACTACGCCGGACACGCCGAGCGGGATGTGGAAGAGGTCCTGCTCACGGCGTCGGTAGAAGATGTCCATCCCGGCGCGGATCTCGAAGCGGAAGCGGCCGTCCGGGCAGCCGGTGCGCAGGCGGGCGCTGGGCAGGTACGGCACCGGCCGCGACGGCGCGGTGTCGTTCAGCTTCGCGTGCTTGCTCTCGTAGCCCTCGCGCTCGCGGTTGTAGCCGTCGCGCAGCCTGATCAGGTCGAACTTGTTGCGCGGAGCCTCGACCTCGACGAGGTGCAGTGGCTCGGTGCCGGTCGAGCGGGTCCCGTGAAATGCACCGGCTCCTATGCGCACCGCGGTGCCTTGCGAGACTGGCAGGTCGCCCGAGAGGGTGTTCATCACGCCTTCGCCGGCGAGGCAGAGCAGGTACGTGACCTTGCGCGGGTGCACGTGGGTCGACGTACCGTGCCCCGGTCCGATGGACAGGTGCCAGACGTCGAGGAAGTCGTCCGCGAAGACCCGGTACTCGAAACCCCACGGCTTCGGGATCAGTTCGTTGAGGTGGTCGTCCTCGTGTAGGTTCTCGTTGCCGATGCGCTTGCCCGCGCGAACCGCGTCGGTCAACGCGGCGATGTCGCGCGGGCCGGGATCGACCCGTGCGAGCAGTTCCGGTTTATGTGCGACAAGAACGTCAGTCATTTCTAACTCCATTTCCTAGGCTTTTCGAGATTGAGCGCAGAAATGGTAGTCAGCCCGTCGGGTAGGCCATCGTTCTCCCCCGTGGAGCCGACGGCTAGAAAACTACCTGTGTGTCGCTAGAGCCAGCAAATAGAAAAGCGTATACCGGGTATAAGGAATCTAAGTGCCCGTTTGCGTTATCATCACCGGGCCCGGTTCGTCGAGCGTCAGTGCGCGCATCGACCTCCGTAGCGCGGTGACCGGCGCGCGGGCGGCCCGACGGCCGTCCGGTGTCGCAGCGGCGCGGGCACTACCCTCCGCAGCGCCGCGGCCGGGCGCCTCGAGCCCCGCCGCCGCGGCGCGAACCCGATGAAAGTCGTCTGCACCATGGGCACTGACCGACCCCGCGGCCTGATCGCGGTGACCAGCGTGGAGCGGCTGCCCAGCGGGCAGCGGGCGGGGTTCTGGCTGCCCGAGGCGGCCTATCCCTGGCGCGCGATGGTGACCGCCGGGTGGGACTTCGAGTTCGTCACGACCCGCGACGAGGAGCCGGCCCCCGGGGGGATCGACCGCTCCGACCCGCCGCAGCGGATGTTCCTCGAGGATCCCGAGGTGCGGCGCAAGCTCGCGGCCGCGCGCAGCGCGCGGCACTACGATCCGGCGGACTTCCCGCTGGTGTTCGCGGCGGGCGGGCCCGGCGCGATGTGGGACTTTCCCTCGGACGCCCGGCTGTCCGCGCTGCTGGTCGCGATATTCGAGGCCGGCGGCGTCGTCGCAGCGGTCTGCCATGGGGTCGCGGCGCTTGTTAACGCGAACAGCGCTGACGGCGATGCGTTCGTGTCCGGGCGGCGGATGACCGGGTTCTCCAACCGCGAGGAGGAGGCGATCGGGCTGAGCGCCGCGGTGCCCTTCCTCCTGGAAGACGCACTGGTGCGGCGCGGGGCCAAGTTCGAGGCCGGAGAACCCTTCCGCCCACACGTGATCACCGACGACCGGCTGGTCACCGGCCAGAATCCGGCCTCCGCCGCCGGAGTCGCGCAGCTCGCTACGCAGCTGGCGACCGGCGATCCGCTGCCGCCGAACTGGCTTCGCCGGCCCGCGCCGTGACAAACAAGGCCCGGATGTGACTAAATGGAGTCTCCTGACGCCGTTCCGGAGTGAGAGCTCGACGACGAGAGCGAACCCGGTGTACGGGGGCCTGATCAGCTGTCAGGGTCCAGATGTCCACACGGGGAGCAGTCACCGATGCAACTGGGCTGGTTACGCACGTTCGTCGTCGTCTATCGCACGGGCTCGTTCACTCGGGCCGCCCGCCGGCTGGACCTTTCCCAGCCCGCGGTCACCCAGCAGATCCGCGGATTGGAGCAGGAGCTCGGACGCCCGCTGTTCGAGCGGCACACCCAAGGCGTCAAGCCGACCGCGGCCGCGGAGCAGCTGATCCGCTCGGTTCAGGGCCCGGTCGACGCGCTCGACGACGCGGTGCGCCGTCAGTTCGGCCTTGACCGCTCGCAGCGTCCGGTCTATCTCGGCGGCCCGGCCGAGCTGATCACCGCGCGCGTGCTTCCGGCCATCAGCGACCTGATAGCCGACGGAGTGCAGTTCCGCATCGGCCTGGGATTGGCCGACGACCTGCTGTCCGAGCTGGAGGCGGGTCTGTACGACCTCGTACTCTCCACGGTGCGCCCGCGCCTGCGCGGCATCGAGGCCACCCCGCTGGTCGACGAGGTGTTCGCGCTGATGGGCTCCGCGCAGGTGGCGGAGCAGATTCCGGCTGAGGAGATCGAGCTGCTCGGACCGGAGGCGCTGGGCCGCTTCCCGCTGATCGCCTACGCGGAGTTCCTGCCGATCATCCGGCGCTACTGGCGCTCGGTGTTCGACGTGCGGGCCTCGATCTGCCCCGCGGTGGTGGTGCCGGACCTGCGCGGGGTGCTGGCGGCGGTGCGGTCGTCGGCGGGGATCTCGGTGCTGCCAACCTATCTGTGCGCGGAGGAGCTCGCCCGCGGCGAGGTGGTTCCGCTGCTGGAGCCCGAGATCCCGCCGATCAACACGTTCTACCTGGCCAACCGGATCGGCGCGCTGGGCCGCGAGCAGATCGCGATGGTGCACGCCCATCTGCGGATGAAGGCCCAGGTCTGGACCTGATCCTGACTCTGATTCTGATCCTGTTGCTCATCCAGGGTGTTGCGACGCTGTCGCGCCGTCACACCCGTTCCGGCTGCGGCACCGGGCGCGCGGCCTCGGCCTCGGCGCCGGCACGTGCGCTCGCCCGCCCGGTGGACGCGATCACGCCGACCGTGACGGCGCACACCACCGCGAGCGTGACGCCGGCGGCGCGCAGCGAGGGCATCGTGCCGAGCAGCGCCACGCCCAGCGCGGAACCAGCCTGTCGCAGAGCACTGAGCACGCCTTGAGCGGTCGCGGCGTATTGCTGTGGAGTGGTGGTCGAGACGTCAGCGGTTGCCGCCGGGATCGTCAGGGTGCTGCCGATCGCCAGCGCGATCTCGGCGAGCAGGATCAGCGCGTACGGCGCGTGCACTCCGGCGAGTGCGAGCACGGCGCCGCACACGGTGTCCGCGGCGAGGCCGATCAGGATGATGCGACGCGCGCCGACCCGTCCGACGATCCGGCCCACCACGATCGGCATGACGGCCATCGGCAGCGTCGCGGGCAGGAACTCGACCCCGGTGAGCAGCGGTGCCAGCCCGCGCTGGTTGACCAGCCATTGCGTGAGCGTGAAAAGGACGCCGTAGAACGCGAGGCTGGCCACTGCCCCGGCCAGCAGGTCGGCGCGCACCCGCGGCAGGCTGAGCAGCGCGGGCGGCAACACCGGTGCGGAGGCCTTGCGTTCCCACCACGCGAGCGCGGCGAACGCGGCGAGGGCCACGGCTGCCGCGGCGATCGGCGCCGCGTGGCCCCAGCCGGAGGTGCCCGCTTCGACGAGCCCGTATGTCAGAGCCGTGAGCCCGACGACGGACAGCGCGAGACCGGTCCAGTCCACCGTGCGCGGCTGCGCCGGCCGTGCGGCGGCGAGGCCGCGTGAGGCGACGAAGGCGATCAGCGCGATCGGCGGGTTGACCAGGAACACCAGCCGCCAGCCGCCGGCCGAGACCAGCGCGCCGCCCAGGACCGGGCCGCAGATCAGGCCGATGCTGGAGACCGCGGCCCAGGTCCCGACCGCGCGAGAGCGGCGCGCCGGTTCCGGGAACAGGCCGGCCAGCAGCGCCAGGGACGCGGGCACCACGCCGGCCGCCGCGACGCCCAGCAGCGAGCGCCCGACGATCAGCGACGCGGCGTTGGGGGCCACCGCACACAGCGCGGACAGCAGGCAGAAAGCGAGAAGCGAGACGCGGTACACGCCGCGGGCGCCCCATCGGTCGGCGGCCCAACCGGCGGCGAGTAGCAACCCGGCGAACACGACGGTGTACGCGTCGACCACCCATGGCAGGCTGGCCAGTGGGGCGTGCAGGCTGCGGCGCAGGTCAGGCAGCGCGACGTTGAGGATCGAGGCGTCGAGCAGGACCAGGAAGTTGCCCAGGATGATCCCGGCGAAGCGGCGGTTGACGCTGGAGGCCGCAGCGGCTCCCCCGCCCGCCACGGGGCTGTGATCGATTCGTGCAGTCATGGCACCGAGGCTGGCAGGAGGCGCCGGAAAATGGCATAGCAGTCTGCTTATGACCCCGGAAACAATCCCGATGACACCGCGGCGCCCGCCCAATCGTTATTTCTTATCCGGCGATTTCGCGAAGGGGAATTCCGGGCGACGGATATTTCAGGGCCCGGCATTCGCGCGGGAGGCGCTTCTTCGGGTGGCATTTCCTGGGATGGCGTTTCCACGGGTGGCCGAGATCAGCTGGTCGAGGAAAGCGCGGGTCGCGGGACTCACCGGGCCGCGGCGCGGCAGGATGCAGCCGATCGACGGATGCGCCGGCGCGTCGGTCAGGCGGTGGATGTCGATCGGCGGGCCCGCCGCGACCGCCGCGGACTCCGCCAGTAGCGCGACGCCCAGGCCGGCCGCGACCAGCTCGCGTACGCCCGCCGGGGTGTCGGCCTCGAAGTCGATGCGCGGCACGAAGCCAGCCTGCGCCGCGGCCGCGGTGAGCAGCGTGCGCAGACCGGTGCCCTGGGGAAGGCAGACGAACGGCTCGTCGCGGAGATCCGCGAGACGCAGGCCGCCCGCAGGATCAGCGTTCTTCGACTCCAGCCGGATCGCGGGATCCGGGCTCGGTCCGATCGGCCGGCCCGGCGGCGCCGCGAGCACCAGCCTCTCGTCCGCGAGCTTGCGCACCACGTGGTTCTCGCCGGGTTCGCCAGGCTCCCAGGATTCGTCGTGCACCGGCCCGAGCACGAGGTCGAGCTCGCCGCGGTCGAGGGCGGCGCGCAACTCGGCGATCAGCCCGGTACGCAGGGCCAGGGCGACTCCGGGATGGCGCCGATGGAATCCGGCCAGCGTGGTCGGCAGGTCCAGGGTGCCGAGGATCGGCGTCGCGCCGACCCGCACCCGCCCGCGCAGCACCGCGGTCAGCTCGCCGACCTCGGTGCGCGCCAGCTCCAGCTGTTCGAGCACTGACCTGACCCGGACCAGGAACAGCTCGCCCGCCTCGGTCAGCGCGACCCGCCGGGTGGTGCGCCGCAGCAGGGGCGTGCCCAGCTCCGCCTCAAGCCGCCGGATCTGCGCGGACACCGCGGGCTGCGCGACGTGCAGGTGCTCGCCCGCCCGGGAGAAACTCCCGTGTCGCGCCACGGCTTCGAAGTAAACCAGCTGACGCAGCTCCACTCATTCAGAGTACTTCGCTATAAATCGCATCGCAAACGCGCCTTGGACTTATCGATCGCTGCCCGTCATCCTGAAATCATGGAACGACGACGACTGGGCACTGACGGCTTGACGACCTCCGCGATCGGCCTTGGCTGCATGGGCTTCTCCCAGGGCTACGGCCCGGCAGATGACGCGGAGTCGCTGCGCGCGATCGACCGCGCGCTCGACGCGGGCGTGACGCTGCTGGACACCGCGATGAGTTACGGCCAGGGCCACAACGAGCGGCTGCTGGCCCGAGCGCTCGCCGTGCACCGCGACCGGGTCGAGCTCGCCACGAAGTTCGGCATCGTGCGAGGCGAGAACGGAGTGCGCCTCGACGGCCGCCCCGAGCACGTGCGCGAGTACTGCGACGCCTCGCTGTCCCGGCTCGGCACGGACGTCATCGACCTCTACTACCTGCATCGGGCCGACCCGCAGGTCCCGGTGGCCGAGTCGGTCGGCGCGATGGCCGAACTGGTCAAGGAGGGCAAGGTCCGGCACCTCGGCCTGTCCGAGGTGACCGCGCAGCAGCTCGAGGAGGCGGCGGCGGTGCACCCGATCGCTGCCGTGCAGTTCGAATGGTCGCTGCTGTGGCGGCAGCCGGAGGAGGACGTCGTGCCCACGGCGCGCCGGCTCGGCATCGGACTGGTCCCGTACAGCCCCCTCGGGCGCGGGCTGCTCACCGCCACGCTCAGCCGCGACCAGATCGACAGCAGCGACTTCCGCCGCGCCGACCCGCGCTTCCACGGCGCCGACCTCGAGCGCAACCTCGCGCAGATCGAGGCGCTGCGCGCGATCGCCGCCGAGTGGGGCGCCACCCCTGGCCAGCTCGCCCTCGCCTGGCTGCTGGCTCAGGGCCCGGACGTCGTCCCGCTGCCCGGTTCGCGCAACCCCGAGCGCGTAGCGGAGAACGCCGCGGCGGCGCAGTTCGTGCTCACCGAGGCGGATCTGCAACGTATCGAGGCTGCCGCGCCGCGCGAGGCGTGGTCCGGCGACCGGACTTCATTCGCCGTCCCGGTCACGGCTCGCGCGTGAGCAAGGCGAGAGTGGAATATCGTCGAGGGTGGCACCCGACCTGACCGGCTGACGAGCTGACCGGCTGACCGGCGGTTCAACGGGGAACCAGCCTCGCGCCGAAAGGCAGGCAGCGCATGCCACACATGCCACACATGCCACACAACGACACCACTGAAGCCGCCGCGCCCGCAGAGGCGAACGCCGCTCAGGCGGAGGCATGGAACGGGGACGCCGGGCAGCACTGGGTGCAGTACCGGGACCGCCGCGAGGCACAGCTGAGCCGCTTCTCACCGCACCTCTTCGCGGCGGCGCAAATCACAGCCGACGCCGGGGTGCTCGACGTCGGCTGCGGTTGCGGCGGCACGACGCTGCAAGCCGCGCGCCAGGCCGCCGATGGGAATGCGCTCGGCGTGGACCTGTCCGCGCCGATGCTGGCCGAGGCGCGGCGGCGGGCCGTTGCCGAGGAGGTCGCGAACGTCGCGTTTCAGCAGGCCGACGCCCAGGTTCACCCCTTCGCTCCGGACAGCTTCGACGTGATGCTCAGCCGGTTCGGCGTGATGTTCTTCGCCGATCCGCAGGCCGCGTTCAGCAACCTCCAACGGGCCGTGCGCCCCGGCGGTAGTCTGCACTTCCTGTGCTGGCAGTCCGCGGAGATCAACGACTTCTTCACCGTTCCGCTGCACGCGATCTCCGCTCACCTCGATGTGCCGCAGCGTGACACGCCGGGCGAGCCGGGCCCGTTCTCGCTCGCCAACCCCGACGAAGTGCGCGGCCTCCTGACCGCTGCCGGCTTTGACTCGGTCGAGATCAACGCGGTGGACGAGCGCATGTGGGTCGGTGCCGACGTCGAGGACGCCGTCGCGTACCAGATGACCACGCCGTCGAATCAGGCAGCGCTGGCCGAGGCCGGCCCGGAGGCAAGAGGCCGCGTGATGGACGCATTGCGTGAGGCGCTGAGCCCCTACGCGACG
>NZ_DASRBQ010000119.1:0-75837 GCF_035653575.1 Actinocrinis sp. | reverse complement strand
GGACGCCGCCGAGTGCGTGCTCGGATATGTAGAGCACTACGGCTGGGAGTGGAGTCGCGTACCGGGAGGCATCGTGGTGGCGGCCGAGGGCATCGGTTCGTTCACGGTGGAGTTCGCAGCGGACGGTCAGCTCACCGGTCTGTCGCTGCACAGGTGAGGATGCCCGAGCCAGGGCATTGGACGTGTATTAGTCAGCCGCGGCCCGTGGTACCGCACCCTGCGGTCAGCGTTCGCTGAGCGCTGCGGTCCCGGCTTCCCGCATGGCCGCCACCACCGTGTCGCGCTGTGCCGGATCGGCTCCGGTCATCAGCTCCACCTGCAGCGCGGCCTGGTGGATAAGCAGGTCGAGTCCGCCGAGCACCGTGCCGCCCGCCTGTTGCCAGGCGGCAGCGAGGCGCGTCGGCCAGGGATGGTAGATTACGTCGAAGAGCGTGCCCACGGGCTTGGTCACGCCCTCCGCCAGCTCGTCCGCGGCGCCCGCAGGCGTCGTGTTGACGACGAGCGGGCTTGCGAGTGCGGTAACCGCGCCGTCCCAGCCGTGAACGCGCAGTTCGACGCCTAAGCGCTCCGCCACCGGCCGCAATTCATCGGCCCGGGCCAGCGAGCGCACGTAGATATCGACGCCGCCGCCATGGACGATCGAGGAGAGCGCCGCGAGCGCGGACGCGGCCGTAGCGCCTCCGCCGAGAACCGTCGCCGTTTCCGCAGCGGTGATCCCGCGCTCCGCGAATGCGGCGACGAAGCCGGGCACGTCCGTGTTCTCGCCGCTCAGAGCCCCGTTCTGACCGAACAACACGGTGTTGACGGCCTCGACTGTGAGCGCGGTTTCGCTCACCGCCTCGAGCATTGGCATGATCGCGCGCTTGAGCGGCATGGTGAGCGACAGGCCACACCACTGGGTCAGGTCGAGCCCGCGGAGGAAACCCGGCAGCGCGGCCTCGTCCACCTCGAACGCCTCGTAGCTTCGGCCGGTCTGACCGAGCCGCTGATACGCGGCCCGGTGCAGTACCGGCGAGAGCGAATGCGCGATGGGCGAGCCGAGTACCGCAGCCCGATAAGCGGTCGTCACGCGGTCGTCATGCGGCGTCGTACCGCCCCTTCCATCGCGCCAAGGTCATCGGTTCGATCCGCACAGCCCCTTGTACTTCTGGCCGAGTTGCTGCCACTGCGTGTTGTTCGACGCGTACATGACGCCGTCAGGCGTGGCGCAGAAGTACTGGTAGTTGTTGGCCCGGTTCGGGTTGATGGCTGCGTCGACCGATGCCTGGTCGGGGTTGTCGATCGGGCTCGGCGGCAGCCCCTTGATACCGAAGACGCTGGTGTTGTACGGGTTCGTGGTGTCCTTGTTGTTCGGCACCGTGCCGACGTTGCCCATGCCGTACAGCGTGGAGGTGTCGAAGCCCAGGTGCGCGAACAGCGCCGGGTTGTTGAACCGGTTGAACACCACTCCGGCGATCTTGTTGAGGTCGGCGGTGTTCGTCCCGGCCTCGGCGCGCGCCAGCGAGGCGATGATCAGAAGTTTGTACGGGGTCAGGCCGAGTGCGGCGGCCTTGGCGACCAGGTTCTCCTGGTTGAAGACCGCCATCTGGTCGTCGACCATCTTCTTCAGCAGCGCGGTGGGCGACTTGAAGTCGGTCAGGACGTACGTCTCGGCCGCGATGAAGCCCTCGATGTGGGCGTACGGGAACTTCGCGCCGGGCTGGCCGGTGTCCCAGGACGGCAGGTCGATCTGGCCGCCGGCGATGGCGGCGCGCACGTCCGCGTCGTTCCAGCCGGTCTTGGTCTCCAGCGCGGCGAAGACCTGCGAGGCGCGCTCACCGCCGTAGGTGATCAGCTGCGACTTGCTGTCCTGGTTCTTCGGGTCCAGCAGGTCGGTGATCGCGCTCGCGGCGCTGATGCCCTTGGGCAGGAGGTAGGTGCCAGCCTGTATGTTGCCGCACTTCGGGTCGGCGTTGCAGGCGTTGGTGAACGCCCGCTGGCTCTTGATGATGCCCGCGTCGAACAGGATGCCGCCGATCGTGCGGCCGCCGGAGCCTGACGGGATCGTGACGTCGACCTTCGCGCCGGTGCCCGTGGTCGAGATGTAGTCCGGCGGCGCGCCGTACTTGCTCTGATACCACTGCACGCCCTTGTAGCCGCCGTAGCCGAGGCCGCCGGCGATCACCGAGAAGGCGATGAAGACGGCGAGGCAGTTGCGGCCCTTCTTCTGCTTCTTGCCGCCGCGGCCCGAGCCGGGCTCTTCGCCGTCCTCGTCGTCGATCAGGCTGAAGCGGCCGTCATTCGGCGGCTGCTCCTCGGGCACCGCGTCGGCGGGTTCGCCGCCGCGGCGGCGATTACGCGGCGACGGGGCTTCGGCGCGGTTCCCGGCCTCGCCGGGGTAACCCGGGGAACGACGCGTGGACCGCGACGCGCCGGGGAATTTGTCATCGTCCTCGTACTGCGCGAAGTCGTTGGACGTGTCAGGAGCCAGACCACCGCGGCGCGCGTACGGGTCCTGGACCCGCATCTGCGACTGCGTGCTTGCCGGGCCACGTCCCGGGGCGCCGCGGCCGGCTGCCGGGTAGCCGCCGCCTGGAGCCTGAGCGCCGGTCTCGTAGCCGCCACCAGTGGTCGGGTACTCGCCGCTGCGGCGGCGCGGGTCACGGTCGACCGGCTGGTACTCGCCACTCGAGTATCCGTCGCGGGTCGGCCGCGTGTAGCCGCCCGACGAGTACGGGTCGGCTGGTGTGTACGACCCGGACGAGTATTGGCTTTGCGAGGGCTGGCCGCCACGCGGTGACTGTCCGGATGAGGGCTGATACGCGTCGGACGAGTAGGAGCCCGAGCCGTAGCTTTCAGATGTCGAGCCGTAGGCGTCATTACCGTACGAGCCCGATGCGTAGGGGTCCGCGCTCGGACGGGAGGGCTGAGACGACCGCGGCGCCTGACCACGCGTCGGGTACTGCTCTTGGCTGCGCGGCGTCTGCGGCTGAGCCGGAGCTTGATACTGCTGTTGCGGCTCATACGACTGCTGGCCGTACGACTGCTGCGATTCGTATGACTGCTGCGATTCGTACGACTGCTGCTGCGGCTCGTAGGACTGCCGCTCGTAGGGCTGCTGGTACGACGACTGCTGATATGACTGCTGCTCCGAGTAACCCTGTTGCTGCGAAGAGTTCCAGCTCTGCGGGGGCGTCGAGCGCGGGCCGAGTTCGTCGTAATACGGCTGCTGCGGTTGCGAGGAGTAGCCCTGCGAATACTGCTCCGACTGGTACGGGTCCTGAGGGTACCCACCCGACTGCCCGGCCTGCTGCGGGTACTGTCCGGGCTGTCCCGACTGCTCTTCGTGCCCGTACGCTGCGCGGCGTCCCCGGCTCTGTCCGTAACCGGGAGTGGGAGCCGGTTCCTGCGGATCGCCGTACCAACCGTCGTCGCTCAAGCCTCGAACTCCTTAACCGGGGCGTGGGGCGCGCCGTCGTCGTCAACCACGGACAGCTGACCGGGCGGACGCCCGGAGGCCCGCTCGGCGTCGAGCGCGTCCTGCAGGATCACCACCGCCGCGGCCTGATCGACCACGGCGCGGCTACGGCGACCGCGAACTCCCGACTCGCGTAGTCCACGTGTCGCGGTGACGGTTGTCAACCTCTCATCGACGAGCCGCACGGGAATCGGGCGAATTGTCCGCGCGAGCCGGCCGGCGAACTCGCGGGCCTTCACGGCCGCGGGTCCCTCGCTTCCGGACAGTGACCGGGGCAGACCGACCACGGCTTCGACGACCTCGTGCTCGGCGGCCAGCGCCGCGAGGCGGGCGAGGTCGCCCTCGCCCGCCTTGACCGTCTCGACCGGCGTGGCCAGCAGTCCGTCGCGGTCGCAGACCGACACTCCGATCCGGACCGCTCCGACGTCGATGCCGAGCCGTCTGCCCGCTCTCACCGTTCTCCCTATCGCCCAGGCGCGCGTCGCCTCGCTGCCGCGGCACACCGACCGCGGGCTGCCGCGCCGGGCCGGTGTGTCCCAGTCCAGCACGGTATCGCGATCCTGGTGCGCCGACCGTCCAGGACGTACGGCCGGTCGTTCTGGTTCAATTCGCCCCGGTTCGGTTTCGGCCACCGGGACCGGACCGGACCGCGTCCGGCTGCCGTCCGGCGCGCGTTACGCCGGACCGGCCGCGGCGACCTGCACGCGGACCGCTTCGAGCGCCGCGTCGAGCGCACCGACGTCGGTGCCGCCGCCCTGTGCGACGTCGTCCTTGCCGCCGCCTCCGCCGCCAAGCGCCTGCGCGGCGGTCTTGGCCAGGGCCCCGGCCTTCAGGCCATGCTCCCGCGCCGCCTCGTTGGTCGCCACCAGGACCACCGGGCGCCCGTTCGCCGCAGCCGCGAGCGCGACCACCGCGGCCCGGGAGCCGAGCCGCCCGCGCACGTCGAAGGCGAGCTTGCGCAGGTCGTCCGCGGAGGTGCCGTCCGGCGCGCGGTGCGCCACGAAAGCGACGCCGTGGACGTCCAGCGGGTTCCCGGCCAGTTCGCCCGCGACCGCGAGCACTTGTCCGGCCTTGAGCGCCGCGATCTCCTTCTCGGCGTCGCGCAGCTTGGCGACGATGCCCGCGATGCGCTCGGGCAGCTCCTCCGGCCGGGTCTTGACCAGCTCGGAGACCTGAGCGAGCAGCACGTGCTCGCGGGCGAGGAAGTTGTACGCGTCCGCGCCGACGAGTGCCTCGACGCGGCGGACGCCCGCGCCGATGGAGGATTCATGCAGAAGCTTCACGAGGCCGAGGCGCCCGGTATTCGGCACATGTGTGCCACCGCACAGCTCGTGTGCCCAGTCCCCTACGGACACGACGCGTACCCGGTCGCCGTACTTCTCGCCGAACAGCGCCATCGCGCCCATGGCCTTCGCCTCGGGCTGCGACATGATCTGTGCGGTAACCGCGAGGTCGTCGACAAGCACCGCGTTGACCAACTGCTCCGCGTCCGCGAGTACGGACTGCGGTACGGCCTGCGGGTGCGCGAAGTCGAAGCGGAAGCGGCCCGGTGCGTTCTCTGAACCCGCCTGCGTAGCGGTCTCGCCGAGCAGCTGGCGGAAGGCGCGGTGCACCATGTGCGTTGCCGTGTGGGCGCGGGAGATCGCGTGACGGCGCGTCACATCGACTACCGCCTCGGCCGGCTGCCCGACGACGACCTCGCCGTCGCGCACCACCGCGCGGTGCACGATGAGGTCGCCGACCGGCTTCTGCACGTCGAGCACCTCGACCAGCGCGCCGTTGCCGAGCCGGATCAGGCCGTGGTCGGCGAGCTGGCCGCCGCCCTCGGCGTAGAAGGGGGTGCGGTCGAGGACCAGCTCGATCTCCTCGCCGGTGCCCGCCTCGGTCGCCACCGAGCCGCCGCGCAGCAGGCCGCGCACGCTGCCCTCGCTGGTGGTCTCGCCGTAGCCGGTGAACTCGGGCGCGCCCGTGGCGTCGTAGAGCTCCCGGTAGGCCGACAGGTCCGAGTGCCCGGTCTTCTTCGCCTTCGCGTCCGCCTTCGCCCGAGCCTTCTGCTCGGACATCAGGCGCCGGAAGCCGTCTTCGTCCACGGTCAGGCCCTGCTCGGCCGCCATCTCGAGGGTGAGGTCGATCGGGAAGCCGAAGGTGTCGTGCAGCTGGAACGCGTCCGCGGCGGCCAGCTGCTTGCGGCCCTCGCTCTTGGTCGCGCTCACCGCGGTGTCGAAGATGTTCGTGCCGGTCTTGAGGGTCTGCAGGAACGACTCCTCCTCGCCGACCGCGACCGCGTCGATGCGCTTGTAGTCGGAGACCAGCTCGGGGTACTGCGGGCCCATCGCGTCGACCGCCGAGGCGACCAGGTCGTGCACGGTGGGCTGGTGCGCGCCGAGCAGGCGCATGTTGCGGATCGCGCGGCGCATCATGCGGCGCAGCACGTATCCGCGTCCTTCGTTACCCGGGACGACGCCGTCGCCGATAAGCATCGTCGCCGCGCGCACGTGGTCGGTGATAACGCGCAGCGCGACGTCCGACTTGTGGTCCTTGCCGTAGACCACGCCGGTCAGCTGCGCGGCCTTGTCCATGATCATGCGCGAGGTGTCGATCTCGTAGAGGTTGTCGACGCCCTGCAGGATCGAGGCGAGCCGCTCGAGGCCGAGGCCGGTGTCGATGTTCTTCGAGGGCAGGTCGCCGAGGATCGGGAAGTCGGTCTTGCCGGTGCCCGCGCCCCGCTCGTACTGCATGAAGACGAGGTTCCAGACCTCCAGGTACCGCTCGCCGTTGACAGCCGGTCCGCCCGCCTCGCCGTACGCGGGACCGCGGTCGTAGTTCAGCTCGGAGCAGGGGCCGCAGGGTCCGGGCACGCCCATGGACCAGAAGTTCTCCTCCATGCCGAGCCGCTGGATGCGCTCGGCCGGGATCCCGATCTTGTCGTGCCAGATGCCGTAGGCCTCGTCGTCGTCGAGGTAGACGGTGGCCCAGATCCGGTCGCCGTCCAGGCCGTAGCCGCCCGCCTCGACGGAGCTCGTCATCAGCTCCCAGGCGTAGCTGATGGCGCCTTCCTTGAAGTAGTCGCCGAAGGAGAAGTTGCCGCACATCTGGAAGAAGGACGCGTGCCGGGTGGTCTTGCCGACCTCGTCGATGTCGAGGGTGCGCACGCACTTCTGCACGGACGTGGCGCGCGGCGCGGGCGGGGCCTCCTGGCCGAGGAAGTACGGCTTGAACGGCACCATGCCCGCGTTGACCAGCAGCAGCGTCGGGTCGGCGGCGATCAGCGAGGCAGAGGGGATCTCGGCGTGTCCGCGCTTGACGAAGAAGTCGAGCCAGCGACGGCGGATTTCTGCGGAGTCCATCGGTCCTGTGCCTCTCGGAACGGTCGTCTGTCGGTCGATCAGTTCGGTAACGCGCCCTGGCTTTCATACGGGAACGCTCGCTGCGCGGGGCGCGCGTGCCCGGCTGCGTGGCCGGGCACGGATGCCATTGTCTCAGGAAGCAGACCGCAGCCGGTCCCACATATCCCCTCGCAGGGTATACACCGCGCCGGATGCGGTTCCTCCGGCGGCGCGCGCGTTGCTACCGCGGGAGCTTCTTGTCGTCCTCGGAAGGATCGGCCACGTCCACGCCGAGCACCCGGTACAGCTCGAACTCCCGCTCGGCGGCCGCGGCGCGTACGTCGTCGGCGAAATCCTGGAACGCCCCGCCGATCGCCCCGGGCAGCCCGGCCGCGCCGTCGGCGATCCCGGACGGGGTGAATTTGTGCAGCGCCTTGGACGCCTTCCTGACGACCAGGACGCCGGCGGTCGCGCCGAGCGCGATCCAGAACACCCGCTTGCCCATCGCTGCTGCCCTTAGCCCTTCTTGGCCTTGCGCTCGGCCTTGATCTCGGCGCGAACCCGCTTCTCCACGTCGGCCTTGCGGCGGTTGGCCAGCGCGGTGCGCACGCCGTAGGAGAAGGCCGCCGCCTTGATCATCGGGCCGCCGACGGTCGCGGAGAAGGTCGAGGCGAGCGCCGAGGCGTTGCCGGAGAGGTTGGCGACGTTCTCGGTGATGGTGTCGACCCGCCCGAGCTGCTGGTTGGCGGTGACCACGGTGGTGGTCACCTCGCCGAGCAGCGGCACGGTCTGGTCGGCGATCCCGGCCACCAGCTTGCCGGCCTCTTTGAGCACCTCGGCGAGCCGCAGCAGGACGAAGCACAGGAAGATGACCCCGATTGCGAAGAAGATCGCGAATACCAGCCCGACGACTGCTCCTGCCGACACCTTGGGGTCCATCCCTTCGCCCTGTTGCCCGTCGGCGCAGACACTATCGTGTTTCGGGCTCAGGGCTCGGTGACCGGCTCGGGCAACGGCTCGTCGGCGTCATCGCGCATGGATCGGGTCAGGTGTGTGCGGATGGAATCGCGGATGGCGCGTTCCAGCGTCGCCGGGTCGGCCGACGCGATCGGGTCGAGTCCGAGCAGGTAGCGGCAGATCGCCAGTCCGAAGGTCTGGGTCATGACCAGCGCGGCGCGCAGTTCCGCGTCCGGGTCGTCTCCGAGGACGGCGAGGATCGGCGGCTTGATCTGCTCGTCGAAGATCCGTTGAATCTGGCCGACGGCGTCCTGGTGCGTGAGCGCGGTGCGGATCAGCAGCTGCTCGACCTCGTTGGTGCCGCTCTCCCAGCGGGCCATGAACGCGTGGCCGTATTCCTCGGCGAGGCGCTCGGGGCCCTCGTGCGTCGGGACCGTCTCGCGCAGCGCGAGGTCGATGGCGGAGCTGGCTTCGAAGAGCTCTGCTTTGCTGCCGTAGTAGCGGATGACCATGGAGGCGTCGATGCCGGCGTCTGCGGCGATCGCCCTGATGGTCGCCTTGTCGTACCCGTCGGCGGCGAAGCGTGAGCGGGCCGCGGCCAGGATCGCGGCGCGAGCCGGGGCCGAGCGATCGGTGAAGCGGCGGTCCGGCATGGTCATCGGGGCTCCTCGGTCAGGTGCGCTTAGTGATGTCCATCTTCGTTGGCCAACGCTTGTTGTCAAATCGCGCTTCGGGTCCGCGGCAGATTCGCGCTGTTGGTTGTCGGTGGCATCTGGGAACATCGTCCTGGAGGTAGTTGACCGTCATGCACCTGGCCCCTTACCGCTCCGTGCTCCGAATCCCGGGGATGCGGCTGTTCATGCTCGTCGCGCTGATCGCCCGGATACCGGGGACGGCGACCAGCACCGCGCTCACGCTGAGCGTCGTGCTGGACCGCCATCTCGGGTACGGAGCGGCCGGCGCGGCCAGTGCCGCGTTCACGGTCGGACTCGCGGTCGGCTCCCCGCTGCTCGGGCGGGTGGTGGACCGGCGCGGGCCGCGGCCGGTGCTCGGGGTGACCGGCGCCGCGGCACTGGCGTTCTGGACCACGGCGCCGATGTTGCCGTTCGCCGCGCTGATCCCGGCGGCGGTGCTCGGCGGGATGTTGCAGGTGCCGATCATGCCGCTGGTGCGGCAGTCGCTGGCCGCCAGGGTGCCGCAGGAGCAGCGCCGGCAGGCCTATTCGCTGGACTCCATGGCCGTGGAGATCGCCTTCATGGTCGGCCCGGCGCTCGCCGTGCTCATGATCACGCAGCTGGGTGACGGGATATCCACCCTGCGCGCGCTCGGCGGGGCGCTGGCCTTCTCCGCGGCCGTGATGTGGGCGTACAACCCGCGGGTCACGGGGCCCGACGCGGCGGACGCGGCCGGCCCGCGGCCCGCGCGGCGCAGCTGGTTCGGGCCGGGCTTCGCGCTGGTGCTGTTCGTCGCCGTGGCCGCGACGGTCGTGCTGTCCGGGACTGACGTCTCGATCGTCGCGGTCCTGCGCGCGCACGGGCAGGTGCGGTGGGCCGGAGTGACCATCATCGTGTGGTGCGGGGCCTCGATGATCGGCGGCTTCATACACGGCGCGATACCTCGGCCGCTCGGCATGCTCACTTTGATGACGCTGCTCGGAGCGGCGACCATACCCGTCGGCCTGGCGCACAGCTGGCCGTTGCTCGCGCTCGCGCTCATCCCAGCCGGTCTGGCCTGCGCGCCGACGGTCGCACAGACCGTGGTCGCGGTGAGTCACCGGGTGCCGGAGTCGGCTCGCGGCGAGGCCCTCGGGCTGCACTCGGCGGCCTTGACCTTGGGCAACGCGCTGGGCGCACCGCTGGCCGGCGCGATGATCGACCACTCCTCGCCCGCCTTCGGCTTCGCCGCGGTCGGCTGCGTCGGCGCGGCGGGTGCGCTGACGGCGGCGGCGGTGACCGTGACACACCGCCTCAGGCACGCACGGACCGCGGCTGCATCGCACGTGCTGGAGCCGCAGTACGCGGCGAGCGGCGCAGTCACCGACTGACACGCGCGGAATAACGCGGCGACCAGCCGCGCTGCACAACGACGTGGCCACCGGTTTGATCGTGCTTATCGTCGTGCTCGCGCTGGCGAGCGCCTTCGGCGTGTGGCGGAAGCGGACGGACGGTCGCGTCCGAATCCATCCGGCGGCTTTGGACAACGGCGTGCTGGACGAGCAGGCCTCGGACGAGACGATGCCGATTCCCGGTGCCGAAGTCGATGGCGATGGCAACGCGGACGAGGCGGCACGGCGGCCGGGCCGCCGCGAGCAGCCCGTGCTGACCGCCGAACAGCTCGGACGCGCCCTGGGCGACCGCGCGACGTTGTTGCAGTTCTCTTCAGCGTTCTGCCAGCCGTGCCGCGCGACCAAGGTGATCCTCGCGGACGTGGCTGCGAAGGTGGACGGGGTCGAGCACATCGAGATCGACGCCGAGGCGCACCTGGACCTCGTGCGCGAGATCGGGATTCTGCGTACACCGACGACGCTCGTGCTGGACGGCGCCGGGCGCGTGACCGCTCGGGCCTCCGGCGTACCGCGCAAAGAACAGGTCCTTGCCGCGCTTGACGTGTCCGTACGATAGAGACATGCAAGGAGAGCTACTCACTCGCAGGCGCGCGGTGGACCACTGCCGCGTGTGCACCTGCGCGTGTCCGGCTTGCCACAGCTGATCCAGCGCTGAATCAGCGCTGATCCAGGCAGCCGCAGGGCCGATCAGGCCGCGGCCCGAGCCTAATCCGTAGCCTTCGCGGACACTTCGAGTCCCTGCGGCTTACGTCCTCGGCTTATTTCCTCTCCTGCATTTTCTGACGCCAATTCGGAGCGAATCGCCGTGTCGTCAAACCCGTCCCAAGCTCAATCCGCTGCCTTCATCGACCCGCGCGGCCCGCGTTTCGGCGCCGTGATCACCACGGTGGTGCTGGCCGTCGTGCTGCTCACGAGCAACGGCTGGCTGCTCGCCGTACAAACGGTCATCTTCGCGCTCGGCGCCTTCTCCGGGCTCAAGTACGCGCCGTACGGCTACCTGTACCGCAAGCTCATCCGGCCGCGCCTGGCGAAGCCGACCGAGCTGGAGAATCCCGCGCCCCCGACCTTCGCCCAGGGCGTCGGCTTCGCGTTCGCCGCCGTCGGCACCCTCGGCTACCTGTCCGGAGTCACCGCGCTCGGCCTGGTCTTCACCGGGTTCGCGCTGGCCGCCGCGTTCCTCAACGCCGCCTTCGACTTCTGCCTCGGCTGCGAGGTCTACCTGCTGATCCGGCGCGGTGCACCGAGACGGGAGCCGGTCGGCTCGTGACCGACGCCTCCGGCGCGCCCCGGCTGACGCTGCTGCGCGGGGATATCACCGAGCAGCAGGTCGACGCGATCGTGAACGCCGCGAACTCCTCGCTGCTCGGCGGGGGCGGCGTGGACGGCGCGATTCACCGGCGGGGCGGGCCGGAGATCCTGAAGGAGTGCCGGGCGCTGCGCGCGTCGCACTACGGCCGCGGCCTGCCGACCGGCCAGGCGGTCGCGACCACGGCGGGAAGGCTGCCCGCACGCTGGGTCATTCACACGGTCGGGCCGGTTTTCTCGGCGAGCGAGGACCGCTCGGCCCTGCTGGCCGACTGTCATCGCAACAGCCTGCTCGTCGCGGACGAACTCGGCGCGCAAGCGATCGCGTTTCCCGCCATCTCCACCGGCGTCTATCGCTGGCCCGTCGAGGACGCTGCCGTCATCGCGCTGCGGACAGTTTCCCAGTCGCCGACGCGCGTGGAGGAGATCAGGTTCGTGCTCTTCGACGACCGAGCACTCGCCGCCTTCCAGCAGGCCGCCGATTCGCTCGGACTGAGCGCGAACTAGGCCCGGCGTGGAAAGTCCCGCCTGACCGGCGCCACGTTCCAAACCGGGCCTAGGCGTCGTCGGACTCGGGCCGCGCCTCGCTGCCCTCACCGGCCAGCAGGGCACGGATCTTCTCGACGCGGTCGGCGTAGCGCTCTTCTATCCCGTGCCGCGTCGGGTTGTAGTACCGCTTGCCGTGAATGGCATCAGGCGCGTATTGCTGTGCGGCGACCGCGCTCGGCAGGTCGTGCGGGTAGATGTAGCCCTGCGCGTGCCCGAGCTTCGCAGCGCCCTTGTAGTGACCGTCACGCAGGTGCATCGGCACCGGTCCGGCAAGACCCGCGCGCACGTCGGCCAGCGCCGCGTCGATCGCCGAGATCGCCGCGTTCGACTTGGGCGCCAGCGCCAGCGCGATGACCGCCTGGGCCAGGCTGATGCGCGCCTCCGGCCAGCCGATGAACGACACCGCCTGCATCGCCGCGACCGCGGTCGGCAGCGCGGTCGGATCGGCCAGGCCGATGTCCTCGCTGGCCGAGATGACCAGCCGGCGCGCGATGAACCTGGGGTCCTCCCCCGCCTCGATCATCCGGGCGAGGTAGTGCAGCGCCGCGTCCACGTCCGAGCCCCGGATCGACTTGATCAGCGCCGAGGCGACGTCGTAGTGCTGGTCACCGTCCCGGTCGTAGCGGACCGCCGCGCGGTCGAGCGCCTGCGCCAGGATCTCGGCGGTCACCGTGTCGAAGCCCTGGTCGCGTGCCGCGCCCGCACCCGCTTCCAGCGCCGTCAGCGCCTTTCGGGCGTCGCCGCCGGCCAGCCGCAGCAGCTGCGCCCGCGCCTCGGGATCCAGCTTCACCGAGTTCGCCAGCCCCTGCTCCGCGGTCAGCGCGCGGTCGATCAGCGTGTCGACATCGGCCTCGTCCAGCGGCTCGAGCGTCAGCAGCAGCGAACGGGACAGCAGCGGCGAGATCACCGAGAAGTACGGGTTCTCCGTCGTCGCGGCGATCAGCGTCACCCAGCGGTTTTCGACCGCGGGCAGCAAGGAGTCCTGCTGCGCCTTGGAGAAGCGGTGGATCTCGTCGAGGAACAGGAGCGTCTCGCGGCCGGACATGCCCAGGTCGCGGCGCGCGCCCTCGATGACCGCGCGCACCTCCTTGACCCCCGCGGTGATCGCGGATAGCTCGCGGAAATGCCGGTCGGTGCTGCGGGCGACCACGTGCGCGAGCGTCGTCTTCCCGGTGCCGGGCGGCCCCCAGAGGATCACCGAGGCGGGTACGGCGCGTGAACCGGGCGCGGCCTCGACAAGGCGACGCAGCGGAGAGCCGGGGCGGCGCAGCTTGGCCTGCCCGACGACCTCGTCGAGGGTGCGCGGCCGCATCCGCGCGGCCAGCGGCGCGCCGGCCTCGGCACGTTCCCGGCCGACGGCGTCGAAAAGGGTCTCCGGCTCCATACACCTGAGCGTAATGCGGCCCGGTGACCGTGACAGAATCGTGGATCATGACGGGGATATCCACGGTTCAGCGCCTTACCGCCGAGGAGTTGCACGCCACCGCTCCCGACGACGTGATGGTGATCAGTGAGACGCGCGGTGGCGCGATCGCGGCTTGGGCATTGGATGGCGGGCTCGCGTTCGCCGCGAAGGACGACTACAGCGGCGCCGCCTGCTGGCTCAGCGTGATCGGCGACCCGCAGGCCACGCCGAAGCTCGTGGACGCCGCTCTGGCGGAACTCGGCGGGCAGATCGCCGGGCTGACCGTGCCGCGCGGCGTCGATTTGGCGCGGTGGAAAGCGGACCCTGCGCCCGGCCAGGAGGCGGACAGCGACTGGGATCTGATGGCGACCTGGGCTCCGCCTGCGGCTCAACCGGCGGAGTCGCTCGTCGTGGCGCTGGAGGATCGGCCGGAGATCCAGGGCTTCCTCGACCGGGTCAACCCGCACCATTCGGTCCGCGCGGACTACGAACTGGTCGAACAGTGGGCAGGCGTGCGCGACGAGACGTCCGGGGCGTTGCTCGCCGTCGGTGCGCTGACCCGCCGCATTTCCGGTGTCGCCTACCTCGCCTCGATCGCAACCGATCCCGCTGCGCGTGGCCGAGGATTCGGCGGTGCGATCACGGCCGCGCTGACGCGCCAGGCGTTTGAGCGCGGCGAGCGGCTTTGCACCCTGGCGCACTACCACCCGAACGATTCGGCGCGGCGCCTGTACGTGCGACTGGGTTATGAGACAACGCACCGCTTCTCGTCCGGACGGCTGCGGGAACGCGCCGAGCTGAGCCGGTAACACACGTCACACCAGCGGTTTCGCACCGATAACGCTGACCGACTCCGCTTAGCCGCGCGGACCGGCACAATGACGCGCATGGGAACGAGAGGCTGGAAGATCGATCCGACCGGCCCGCTGCGCGGCGATGTGACGGTGCGCGGATCGAAGAACGCAGTAACGAAGCACATGGTGGCCGCGATGCTGGGCGGCGGCCCGAGCACGATCGCCAATGCGCCGCGGGTGGGCGACGTGGAGATCACCGCGCAGATGCTGCGGGCCGTCGGTTGTTCCATTGAACGCGACGGCGACACGCTGCGCGTCGAGCCGACCGCGAGCCCGCACTCCGCGGTGCCGCAGACCTTCACCGGCCGCAACCGTATTCCGGTGCTGATGCTGGGCCCGCTGCTCAATCTGACGGGCGAGGCCTTCGTGCCGATGGTCGGCGGCGACCAGATCGGTCCGCGCCCGCTCGACTTTCACATCCAGGCGCTCACCGCGATGGGCGCACAGATCACGGTCGACGAATCAGGTCTGCACGCGGTAGCCCGGCGGCTGCGCGGCACGCGTGTCTCGCTGCCTTATCCGAGCGTCGGCGCGACCGAGTCCGTGATCCTGTCAGCGGTTCTCGCCGAGGGCCGCACCGTGATCACGAACGCGGCGGTCGAGCCGGAGATCCTGGAACTGGCGCTGTTCCTGCAGCGCATGGGCGCGGGCATCCAACTGCAGCCGGATCGCAGGATTGTGATCGAGGGTGTCGAGCGGCTGCACGGTGCGGCGACGCGCCTGGCCGGCGATCGGCTCGAGGCGTTCAGCTATCTGGTGGCCGGGCTGCTGACGGGAGGTCAGGTCCGGGTGCACGGCTGCGCACAGGACCGCCTCGTGACCGCGATCGAGACGCTGCGCAAGATGGGCGCGCAGTTCGAGATCGACGAGTCGTACATCACCGCGTCGGCGCCGGGCGGGCTGCGTTCCGCGGCGGTAACCACGGACACGCACCCCGGCTTCATGACGGACTGGCAGCAGCCGCTGCTGGTGCTGATGAGCCAGGCCCGCGGGCTGTCGGTGCTGCATGAGACGGTGTTCGAGAACCGGTTCGTGTACGTGGACGCGCTCAAGCAGCTCGGCTGCGAGATCGAGCTGTTCCCGATGTGCCTTGGCGGCAACGGCTGCCGGTTCCACGACACCAACTACCTGCACTCGGCGGTCGTGCACGGCCCGTCGAAGCTGGTGGGAGCGGAGGTGCATGTGCCCGACGTGCGCACCGGGTACTCGTCGGTGATCGCGGCCTCGATCGCGGAGGGTCCGTCGGTGCTGCTGGATGTCGAATCGCTGGAGCGCGGTTACGACGAGCCGCTGGAACGCCTTCAGTCGATCGGGATGGCCATCACGCCGGTCGAGGCCTGAGCCGCCAGCGCGGCGCGAGACGGCTAGATAGCGCCACCTGAGACGGAAACGGCTCTCTCCGCGGAGAGCGGGCCTGTTATTGCGGCGGCAGGAGCCGGGCCGCGAGCCGTTCCAGGTCCGCGGCCGGGTCCGCCGTGATCCCGAGGTGCACCGGTCCCGGCTGCACCACAGTCGAGCGGGGCGCGGTCAGCCAGCGGAAACGCTGCCCGGCCGTGCTCTCGCCCGCCTGGCCGGCCTGCTTGCCGCCGCGGCAGACGCAGGCGTAGGCGGCGACGGCGGCTTCGATCCCTGAGACGTCGGCCGCCGGGTCCAGCGCGAGCAGGAGCGCGGGGTCCACGTGCGTGCGGGCGTCCAGGAAGTCGCGGGCCTGGCAGTACACGATGACGCCGACGTTCACGCTGTCGCCGCGTTCCACCCGCGGCACGGCCTTGAGCAGGCAGTACTCGAAGGCGTTGCGTACCAGCGCCGCTTCGGGCGAGGCGGCTTGCGGTGCCTTGGCCTGCATCACTTCGGCACCTCCGGAAGCCACGAGTGCGGCTGCTGCATCCGCGCGTCGAACCAGGTCAGGAAGGCGGCACGCACGTCGTCCGGCGTCGCGAAGCCCGGCTCGTCCTCGAGCCACTCGTCCGGCACCAAGGCGAGGGCCGCGCCGACCGCATCCGGTGTGACCAGCGGCGAGAGTTCCGCGTCGGCCGCGGCGAGGTCCGGGTGAAACGGCATCAGCACGTGGTCGGCAAGCTTGGTGGCGCGGCGCGCCGAGGCGGCGGCCGCGGGCCAGTTGTGTTGGAAGATCAGCGCGGCGCCGTGGTCGATCAGGTAGAGCCTGCCGTGCCAGCGCAGCAGGTTCGGGTTGCGCCAGGAGCGGTCGACGTTGCCGATCAGGGCGTCGAACCAGAGGACACGCCCGGCCGGCTCCGGCTCAACGGGGAAGGCCAGCGGGTCGAAGCCCAGCGAACCGGGCAGGTAGTCAAGGCCCAGGTTGCGCCCGACGCTGGCCAGCAGCAGCTCCTGGATCTCCTGGTCCGGCTCCCCCTTCGCGATGGCCTCGTCGAGCTGCACGGTGACGAGTTCCGGCACCGGCAGGCCGAGGGCGCGGCCGAGCTCGCCGGCGACGATCTCCGCGATCAGGGCCTTGCGTCCCTGTCCGGCGCCGCGGAACTTGACCACGTACATGCCGAGATCGTCGGCCTCGACGATGGCCGGCAGCGACCCGCCCTCCCGCAGCGGGGTCACGTACCGGGTGGCCGTCACTTCGCGCAACACGCGATCAAGGCTACCGTCGCCGGGCCCAGGTCTGGCCATCACATGCTCTTTCGGCCCGGCCGATCCTCCCGCGGCAGCGGCCCTCGGATACCGTGTGGGGGTGACCGGGGAACAGACGATTGATGAAGGCACGGACTTCGAACAGCACCGCCGCTACCTCTCCGCCGTCGCCTATCGGCTGCTCGGATCGCTCGCGGACGCCGAGGACGCGGTCCAGGACGCCTGGCTGCGCTGGCAGAGCACGGACCGGTCCGCGGTGCAGGAGCCGCGTGCGTTCCTGACCACGGTCGTCACTCGGATCTGCTACGACCAGCTCGGATCGGCGCGGGCACGGCGCGAGGCCTACTTCGGCGAGTGGCTGCCGGAGCCTTCGATTTCGGCCGTGGACCGCCAGCCGGGTCCGGAGGACGCGGCCTCGCTCGGCGAGTCCGTCTCCTACGCGATGCTCGCGGTCATGGAGCAGCTGAGCCCGGCCGAGCGCGTGGCGTTCGTGCTGCACGACGTGTTCGCGGTCGGGTTCGGCGAGATCGCCGAGGCGCTGGGCCGCACGCCGGAGTCGGTGCGGCAGCTGGCCTCGCGGGCGCGGCGCCGGGTGCGCGAGGGGACCAGCGGCGCGAGCGTGAGCTGGGCGGAACCTGAGGCCTGGGCGGACGCCGAGCAGGATGCGACGGCGGACGCCGCGGCCGGCTCGGGCCCGTCGGACCGTCCTTGGCGCCGGCTCGACCGGCCCGAGCACCGGAAGGTCGTCGCGGCCTTCGCGGCGGCCTCCCTCACCGGCGACATCTCCGGGCTGATGGCCGTGCTGGACCCGGACGTCGTCTGGCACTCGGACGGTGGCGGCATCGTGCGCGCGGGCGCTCAGCCGGTGTTCACCGCGGACCGGGTGGCGCGGCTGGTCAGCGGCCTCACCCGGTGGCTCGATCCGGAGTCCGGGCTGGAGATGCGCGAGGCGGAGGTCAACGGCGCGCCCGGCCTGGTGCTCGTTGACAAGACCGGCGCGGCGATGGGCGTCATGGCCTTCGAGATCGCGGACGGCCGGATCGTCGAGGCGTACGCCGTGGTCAACCCGGAGAAGCTGGGTCGGGTGGCCGGCGGCGCGGTCAGCACATACCTGCCGCGGCGTGAGGTGCCGGGCAGGCACGAGCCGACCGGCGCCTGAGCTGCCGTCGCCGGGCCACCAAGCCCGGCGCGAGCTCAGCACGACGGGCCGGGGCAGGCACGATCTGGCCAGCACGTGACCAGCCAGTCGACGAGCCGCCACGTCCGGCGCGTGCCTCCAGCGCGACAGGCAGGGCAAGGGTGACCGGCGCCTGAGCACGCCGAGGTTCGGCGCGTGCCCTCGGCGTCCGGTGCCATGGCGACACCAGCCGACTGGCGCCTAACCAGTCAGCCGCCAGCCCCGGCGCGTGCCCCGCGCAACGGGCCCGGCGTCGTCAGCCGCCGCTCACTGCGGCGATGATGTCGATCACCGCCCCGTCGGGCACCGGGGTTTCAGCGCCCGACAGGGTTCGGATGTCCGCGCCGTCCACGTACACATTGACGTGGCGGCGGATCACCGCGTTCTCGTCGCGGATCCGCCGCTCGAGGGCGGGCAGGTCGGCGGCAAGCCGGTCGAGGACGCCGGCCACGGTCGGGCTGGGGCCCTCGGCCGGCTCGTCGGGCGCCGCGACCTCCACCTTGACCTCGCGGCGGCCGCCCGCGTAGCCGGCCAGCGCCCCGGGCAGCTGCAGGGTGACAGTCATGAACTCAGCCCTTCACCGCTCGCTTCGCCTCACGCCAGCGCCGTCGCGCGCACGGACAGCACGTCCGGCAGGTTGGCCGCGACTCGCTCCCAGCCCCCGGCTCCGCCCGCGTACAGCTCGCCGGAGCGGGTTCCCAGGTACAGGCCGAGCGGCTCGGCGGCGTCGCAGCTGAAGGCGTCGCGCAGCACCAGGGAGTAGAAGTCGCTCTCCGGCAGTCCCGCGCCGACCTCGGCCCAGGTCTCACCGGCGTCGGTGGTGCCGTAGACCCGGCAGCGGAAGTCCGGGGTGAACCGCGAGTAGTCGGAGACCAGCGGGAAGACGTACGCGTGCCCGCCGCGGTTCGGATCGGCCACGATCGCGAAGCCGAACTCCCCGGGCAGTCCGTCGGCGATCGAGACCCACTTGCCGCCCCAGTCGTCGCTGCGGTAGACGCCGTTGTGATTCTGGAGGTACAGCCGCTCGGGGTCCTCGGCGTCCTGGGCGACCTTGTGGACGCATTGGCCGAACTCGGGGTAGCGCTGTTCCTCGGGCAGGAAGGTCGCCTTGATCCCGGCGTTCGCCGCCGCCCAGCTCTGCCCTCCGTCGTAGGTCCGGTAGACGCCGCCTGAGGACAGCGCGATCAGGACCCGCTGTGGATCGATCGGGTGCGGGATGACGGTGTGGATGGCCTGGCCGCCGAAGCCGGCTCCCCACTGCGGCCGGTGCGGGTGCTCCCACAGCGGGCGGACCAGTTCGAAGTTGACGCCGCCGTCCTCGGAGCGGAATAGCGCGGCGGGCTCGGTGCCGGCGTACACGACGTCGGGCTCGTTGGCGGGTCCCGGCTGGATCTGCCAGACCCGGCCGAGGGCTACGTCGAGGTCCTTGGGGAAGGCGACCGGGGCGTGGTCCGGTTCGCTCCAACTGCGGCCGAGGTCGTCCGAGTGCAGGATGGTCGGGCCCCAGTGCTCGCTGGTCGCCGAGGCGAACAGGCGCGGGGTGGGGCGGCGGGTGTCGATCCCGACCGCGTAGACGGCCGTCATCGGCAGGGCGAGCGGTTCGGTCTCCCAGGAACCGCCTCGCCGGCGCGCGAGCAGCAGCCCCTTTCGGGTGCCGGCGAGCAGCAAGGTATCGGTCATATCGCCCACCGTAGCCGGGGCCTCCGACAATCGCGCGGGGAAGCGAAAACGAAGCGTGGCAGCTTCCTGCCGCGGAGGCGAGCCGGTGCCGCGTCGGTGCCGCATCGACGCTCTGCCGGCCCCGCGTCGGTACCCGAACCGGCCGCCCGATGCGCGCAACGCCCCAGGCGGCCGCCCGATCATCCGCGGACCGTAATGAATGAACCCCTGGATCGGCGCGGGCCGTGGGAGAGGATGGAGGTGTACCGGCGGCATGCCGGCGGACTGCTGTGAAGGCGAGCGAGGCGCGCAGGGACATGGACGACGCGGTGGTGGTGGGCGACCGCACGGAGGAGCCGGAGCCGATGGGGCGGCGCGGGATCGCGCTCGGCGCGCTCAGCGGCCTGCTGGCCGGCGGGGCCGCGCTGGCGGTCGGAGAGCTGGTCGCCGTGTTCGCGGGAGCGCCCAGCGCGCCGGCCGTGGCGGTCGGCGAGTGGGCGATCGACCTGGCCCCGACCGCGGTCAAGGAGTTCGCCATCCGCGAATTCGGCACACACGACAAGACCGCGCTGCTCACCGGCGTGTACGTGATCCTCGCGCTGGTATCCGCAGCGGCGGGCGTGCTCGCACGCCGGCATCTGACCTTCGCGAGCTTCATCGCGGCCGGATTCGGCGTGGTCGGGATCATCGCGGCGGCGACCCGGCCGAACGCGAACACCGGCTCGCTCTTCCCCTCGCTGTTCGCGGGTGGCACGGCGGTGGCGGTGCTGCGCTGGCTGAACCGGCTGGCTGCCGAAAACGACGCGGAGTATGCCGGGCCGGCCGAGCGGCGCCGGTTCCTCGGTGCACTGCTCGGTACCGCAGCCGGTGCGGCTGTGGGCGGCTTCGGCGCGAAGAGCTGGATTGATTCGCGATACAACGCGGCGCCTGCGCGTGCGGCGGTGAAGATCCCGGCTCCGGTGCAGCCGCTGGCTGCGATGCCGACGTCAACGCACCCGAACGTCTCGGGTCTCGGCCCCTTCTTCACACCGAACGCCGACTTCTACCGCGTCGACACGGCCTTATCCGTACCGCAGCTTGACCCTTCGAAGTGGATGCTGCGTATCCACGGCATGGTGGCCAGGCCGTTGGAGATCTCCTTCGAGCAACTGCTGAAGATGCCGCTGGAGGAACACGACCTCACGCTGACTTGTGTCTCGAACCCGGTCGGCGGCGATTACTGCGGCAATGCGCGCTGGATCGGAGCGCCGCTCGCACCGCTGCTGCGGCAAGCGGGCGTCAAGTCAGGTGCCGATCAGATCCTGTCCACGTCGAGCGACGGGATGACGATCGGCACGCCGGTTAACGCAGTGCTCGATGGCCGTGAGTCGATGCTCGCGGTGGCGATGAACGGCGTGGCGCTCCCGATTGAGCATGGTTTTCCGTGCCGGATGCTCGTGCCCGGCCTTTACGGGTACGTCTCGGCGACCAAGTGGGTCGTCGATCTGGAGCTGACCACGTTCGCGTCCAATGCCGGATATTGGGTGGCTCGAGGTTGGGCGCAGCAGGCGCCGGTGAAGACCGCGTCCCGCATCGACGTGCCGGCTTCGGGCGCCTCCGTTTCGGCCGGGACGGTCACGCTCGCCGGGGTCGCTTGGGCAACACACCGCGGTGTCGCGGCGGTAGAAGTGCAGATCGACGGTCAGCCGTGGGTGGAGGCGACGCTTGCGACGTCGGACACTCCGGACACGTGGCGTCAGTGGTCGTACACGTGGCAGAACGCGCCCCGCGGCAGGCATACGGTCGCGGTCCGTGCGACCGATGGGACCGGTACGGTGCAAACGTCCACGGTGCAGGACGTCGTGCCTGATGGCGCTACCGGCTACCACCAGATCACAGTCAACGTCGTCTGATCTGCGACCAGGCGGGAAGGTCGCGCACCGCCCGGTCGGTCGACGCGGCGCGCCTGGCAGAATCCAAGGATGACCACAAGATCCGGGCCGGCCCTTCCCAAGCTGATCGCGACCGACCTCGACGGCACGCTGCTGCGCTCGGATCGCAGCGTATCGGAGCGGACGCAGGCGGTGCTCAAGGCCTGCTGGGCCGCTGGAATCGAGGTGGCGCTGGTCACCGCGCGGCCGCACCGCACGGTCGTGCAACTGGCCCGGCAGCTCGGCAGCGTGAGCACGGCCATCTGCGCGAACGGCGCGGCGGTGCTCGACGTGGCGACCGGAGCCGCGGATCTCGTTCACGCGTTCGAGATCGAGCAGGCACTTGAGATCGTGGCCGACCTGCGGCCGGTGCTGGCGCCGCTCACTGGATTCGCGCTGGAGACCGGCGGCCAGGTGTTCTGCGAGCCTGCGTTCCGGCCCGGCCTGATCTCCGGGGACAGCGCCATCCTCACCGAGGATCTGGCCCTGGCGAGGCCGGTCGGCGGCCGGTACATCAAGGTGCTCGCCCGTGACGAGACCGCGAACGCGGACGATATGGTCGCCGCCGCGCGCGCCGTGCTGGGAGACCGCGCCGAGGCCTCGCAATCCGGCGGCCGCGGCCTGGTGGAGATCGCGCCGCGCGGTGCGACCAAGGCGGGCACGCTCGCCTGGCTGTGCGCGCGCCTCGGCATCGGCGCGCAAGACGTCGTGGCGTTCGGTGACATGCCGAACGATTTGCCGATGCTGACTTGGGCCGGTACCGCGTACGCCGTCGCCAACGCACACGCCGACGTGTTGGCGGTCGTTGATCGGGTTACCGCATCGAACGATGAGGACGGCGTCGCGGTGGCGCTTGAGGCCCTGCTCGGCCTGGCATGACAGAAAACGTATAACGATCACGTAAACCCGTTGCTGAGAAGCGGTCGGGGCAGCAGGATTCGGCCGTGACTATAGGCCAGGAGGGGACCGGCGCGCTGACAGGCACGCCGACGCTGGTGGCGTTCGGGTGTCCGAACTGCGGCTGGACCGGCGAATTCGATGCCAGATTCGTGCAGTGGTGCGAGGGCTGCGGATTCAATGCCGACTCTGCGCCCGATAAGCCGGAGAAGCCGCGTGTCGCGCGCCGCCGGGAACGTGCGCGGACCCGCGCCGAGCAGCAGTGCGAACAGCTGATCACTGCGGAGGACCTGCGGCCGACGTCTGCGACCGGGATCGCGGTCACCATCGCCGCGACGCTAGTGCACCTGGCCACGGTGACGTTGGTGATCGGCTCGATCCTCGCGATCAAGACCTGGTCGGGGAAGTACTGGTGGGGCTGGCCGCTCGGAATCTTCGGCATCCTGCTGGCGCTCGCCGTGCGGCCGCAGCCCTTGAGGGTGTTGCGCAAGCCGCGCGGTCTGGACGAGTCATGCCTGACGCGCGATAAGACGCCGGCGCTGTTCGGCCTCCTCGATCGCTGCGCGGCGCAATTGAAGGCGCCGGTACCCGACTACGTGTTCGTCGGCGCCCAGTTCAACGCCTCAACGCGGGACATCGGGTTGCGACGCAAGAAGCTGGTCACCCTCGGTGTGCCGCTGTGGTCGGTTCTCACCGGTCCAGAGCGCGTCGCGTTGTTGGGCCATGAGATTGGCCACCAGGTCAACCGGGACGTAACGCACGGGCTTTGGGCGATGATGGCGCGCCGTTCGCTGGCCGAGTGGGTCAAGATGTTCAATCCGCGCGAGTCCGGCTTCGAGCGTTTCGCGCGCAGGCAGCGCGAGCGCAGCGGCCTCATTCAGACTCTGGCGAGCTTGCTGACGCCGCTGTTCGTCTTTCTGGTGTGCGGCCCGATCTTCGTGGTCGCGCTCGGTTGTTACTTCTGGCTGACCCGACTTGACCTGCGCTGCGGGCAACGCGCCGAGCACCTGGCCGACGAACTAGGCGCGAGGCTCGGCTCGTCCGCGGCGGCGATCTCACTCGCTGAGCGGCTGGCACTCGCCGAGTCGGTCGACTACTTCCTGCGCCGGTTGAAGTCCGAGCGCTTCAAGGGAGATCCGTGGCCGCGGCTGCGCGAGTACGTTGACTCGATCCCGGAGCACGAGAAGCGTCGCCGGATGCGCCTTGACGAACAGCGCGGTACGCGGATCGACTCGACCCACCCTGCCAACTACTTGCGCCGCAGGATGCTTGCTGCCAGGCCGCAGTTGCCGGGCACCATACGGGTGGATGACGCGGAGTGGACGGCGATCGACGCGGAGCTGGGCAAGTACTATGCGATGGCCGCGCACAGCCTGATTGGTATCCCGCTGAATGCTGCCAAGCGCGTGGCTGCCTAGTGCGCAACCGGGCGGCTGCCTACGCCTGCTACTTGTCGAGTCCGAGTTCGTAGTAGATCAGGTCGCGATCCCGGTTCACGACGCTGAAGCCGGACTTCATCAGCACCCGCTGCGAGGCGATGTTGTCGTGATCGGTGTCGGCGGCGATGCTGCGCACGTCAGGATGCGCGCGGCAGAACTCGATGAGTTCGTGTACCGCTTCGGTCGCGTATCCGAGGCCCCAGCTGTGCGGTACGAGACCGTAGCCGATGGTGACCTGTTGCCGTATGTCCGGCGGACCGTGGAAGCCGATGGTGCCTATGGCCGTGTTGTCTGCGCGGCAGTCGATGCGGTAACAGGTGAACGGCCCGACGTCGAGCGCAGCCAAGCCCTGGTCAGGGCATGAGCAGGACGGCGCGCTGCTGTTGATGAGCCGGAAGCCGTACCCCGCAGCCACGGCGAATTCCGATCCGAGGTATCCCGAGCTGTGCCGGTGCACCAAGGCGTGCGCCTCTGCGCGGGCCTTGGCCGCCTTCACAGCTATGCGCGCAGCGTCACGGTCGCCTTCGCCGGGGAAGCCGTCCGCCCACACGTCCCCGGGACCGGCGATCCCGCCGACGATGCGTGCCGCCTCCAGAACCGTCAACCGGTGGAGGACGAGACGCCGCGTGATCAGATCAGTCATCACGGGCATTCAAACCGCTGGATCTGGACGGCGCAATCAGATTGCCCAAGTCTGGCGGATCAGTGCCGAAGCTGATCCTTGCGCACTTTGCCCATTGCGTTCCGCGGCAACGCGTCGACAAAGCTCACGGAACGCGGTCGCTTGTGCACAGACAGGCTGCTCGCGACGAAGTCGATCAGCTCTGTTTCCGTTACGCCGTCCGCGACGACGAATGCAATGACGCGCTGACCGAGATCCTCGTCCGGCGCGCCGATGACGGCGGCCTCACGCACAGCAGGATGCGCGAGGAGCGCGTTTTCCACCTCTCCCGCTCCAATGCGGTAACCGCCGGACTTGATCAGGTCGGTGGATGCGCGGCCGACGATGCGATGCGTGCCGTCCGGTTCGATCACCGCCATGTCGCCGGTCCGGAACCATCCGTCGTGCGTAAAGCTGGCCGCGGTCGCTTCAGGCCGCCCGAGGTAACCGTGGAACACGGTCGCACCGCGCACTTGGAGTTCGCCTACCGTCGCGCCGTCACGCGTGATCAGCGAGCCGTCTTCGGCGACGAGCCTGGTAACGACGGGGGCGATGGGGTGGCCCACGGTCCCGGGCTTGCGGTTCGGTTCGTCGGCGCGGGTGGAGAGCGTGATGAGCGTTTCGGTCATGCCGTAACGTTCGACTGCGCGGTGCCCGGTGAGGGCTTCGAGTTCGGCGAACACGGGGGCAGGCAGCGCGGCGGAGCCGGAGACGAGCAGCCGGGCGGTGGAGAGCGCCTTTGCGGATCCCGGATCGGCGCAGAGTCGGGACCAAACGGTCGGCACGCCGAAGAAGAGTGTTCCAGGATGGGCGGTTGCGGTGGCTGCTGCGGCGTACGCGGACGCGGTCGGACGCGCGGTGTGCACCAGCCGTGAGCCGGTGCGCAGCGCGCCGAGGACGCCGAGCACGAGCCCGTGGACATGAAAGAGCGGCAGGCCATGCACGAGCGTGTCATCGGCGGTCCACTGCCAGGCGTCGGCGAGTGCGTCGAGGTCGGCCGCGATGGCGTCTGCGGTGATCGGGACGCCCTTAGGCGCTCCCGTGGTGCCTGAGGTGTACAGGATGAGCGCTGCTGCGTCGGCCGATGGTCCGGCAAAGGACGCCGATGCGTGCGTGTGCGCTGAGGCACCGACCGGGACGACGGGCACACCGCAATCCGGCCACACGTCGGTGTCGGCTGCCAGAAGAGCGGCCGAGCCCGAGTCGCGTAGTACGTGGTCGCGCTCGGCCGGGCCGCAGTCCGGCGGCACCGGGACGACGGGCACGCCTGCGAGCATCCCGCCGAGGACGGCGATGACGGTCTCCAGGCGGGCGGCTGCGTGGACGGCGACGGCCGGTGCCCCGGCGATCTGCGCGGCGACCGCCCCGGCCGCTTCGAGTAGCTGCGCGCGTGACGTGGCATGTCCGGCTACCTGGATCGCGGCGGGCTCGTCTGCGGTCGGACCGGTGAGGCTCGGCAGGAGGCGCATTCCGCCACGGTACCGGGGACCGCTGGAGCCCGGCATGCGCGGCACGGCGGCCTCGGGTCGCCGCTCGCCACTCGCCGCGCGGCACAGCGGTCCCGGTTCGCCGCCGCCGCTCGCCATCCGCCGCCAGCCACCTGTCAGCGAATCCGCTACCGGCCCGCTCCCGCCGGAACCCGGTGCTCCGCGAGGTGCGCGAGAACGGCCTGATGCGCTTCCCAACCGTCCGGGAACTTCACCGGAACGCCGAGGTGCACCGGATCGGTGTGCGGGTGCGCGTCAAGCAGCTCGGGGATGCCTGCGCGCGCGACGACGATGCACGCGTGGCGGTGCCGTGACAGCAGTACGCACAGCCGGCCGGTCTCCAAATGGAACGCTGTGGCGTCGCGGCGCCCTGACAAAGGGTGCAGGACGATGCAGACGTCGTATTCACGGCCCTGAAGGCGGTTGGCGGTGTCAACGGTGACACCGGTCAGATCCGCCCCTAGACGGTCCAACGCGGCACGGATTCCGGCTGCCTGGTCGCGGTGCGCCGCGCCGATCGCAATCCGGTCGGCGGTGACCTGCCGGCCTTCGGCGTATGCGGGGTCGAATACGGTGGCCTCCCGGCGCACCAGCCGCGCGGCGAGGCGAGCGCAGGCCTCCAGCGCCTCGGCGTCGGTTCGCACGGTGTGCCGCGCAGGCAGTTCGTACAGTGCCCAGCCGGATTCGGCGGCCAGATCAATGGCCTGATCGACCGGACCGGCGAAACCCGTCGAGCCGGCGAGCGCGGATCCGACGCCGGACACCTTCATCGCGCGGTCCTGCGGCCCGCTGCCCGCCTCGAACGGCGTGAACGGGTAGAACGCCTTGCACACCAGCGGCGCGGCGCTGGCCGGCAGCCGCCACGAGTAGGGCAGGCGGTGTACCGGCAGGTCGGGGTTGTGTGAGCGCACGACCGCGACGGCGCTGTCGGTCGGGTCCCACGCCGACCCGGCCCAGCGGTCACCGTCGATGGTGGCGAACGGGTCGAGCTGGCCCGGATCGCCCACGAACAGCGCAGTACCGGCGGCGAAGCGCGGCGCGATGGCCAGCAGCCCGTCCGAGCGCATCTGGTACGCCTCGTCGAGGATCGCCCAGCGCCAACCGCCTTCCGGCCAATCCGCCGCGCCGGTGCGGGCCCATTTCGCGGCGGTAGCGATGGTCACCTCGGGGCGGCCGAGATCGCCGACCTTGCCAGCCACGGTGACCGAATCGTCCACCGCGTCCGCGCCGCCGAGGTGCCGCACGACGCGGTCGCTGGGAACGTACCCGGAAGCAGACAGCCTACCGATTGTCAGGCTTCTGCGATCGTGACTACTGTCATCGCCACTGTCCGGCCGCCCACATTGACCATGCGCCGTCGCCAATCGATCCACAAGGTCGTCAACCTGCTCGTTCGTCTGAGCAACGATCATGACCGGTTCGCCGGTGTCCGCGAGCCGCTTGGCCAGCTCGACGACGAGCGTTGACTTGCCCGCTCCTGGCGGCGAATCGACGATGACGCCGCGATGAGCGCCGGAGAGCAGGTCCGCAGTCACCCGTTCGATCACGGCTCGTGCGTCAGCGGAACGGTCGGCGACGGATTCACCGGCGATACGGCCCGGCATCAGTGCCATTCCTCATCGTGGTCTGCGCCGGTCGGCATGTACTCGGCGGGCGGCCCTCCGTGTGTCCACGGCGTCGCGGCCACCTCCGGAAGCGGCGGCGGAGGGAAGCGTTCGGCGGCCAGCACCGTTGAGTAGCAGCGGTACTCACCTTCCTCAGGCACGGATCCCTCCTCCGGAATCGCGCGGCGCCCCATGCCGTCAACGAGTTCGAGTTCGACGATGTGGTCCTCGCCCTCGCGCTTGACGGCGACGATGACCGGACGCTGATTCGGTCGCTGCGGGCAAGCGACCTTCGTACCCTTACGCAGCACGACGGGATCGGCCGTGCGCAGCCAGACGTGCGGTCGCGGCTTCGGTGTGCGGCCGCTGGTGTCCTGGCGTTCCGCGTCGACGGCCACGACGGTCCCGGCGAAGGCCTCGCCGGTGACCCGATAACCGGCCAGGACCAGCGGATCATCGAGAGCGCGCTGCTTGTCGTAAGACTCCTGGGCGGCTTCGAGGTCTGCGAGGCGCTTCGCGGCGGCAACTGCGCCCTCCCGGCGCGGCTGGGGCGGCGCGCCCTCGTCGACGCCGCGGGCGAAATCAGTGAAGCGGCCGCGGTCCACCATCCAGCGGTGACCATCGTGCCCGGCCTCCGGCAGTGCGCGCAGCAGCTCAATGCCCTGCCACATCAGATCCCAGGTCGGCGCAAGCCGTTCGCCCAGCGCCGCGCGCAGCTCGTTCTCGACGCGACGCTCGACGGCCGGGTCGCCGTCAGCGTTCCGCTGCGCGCTGATCAGAGGGCTGAGAACATCGGTATCGAACTCGGGATCGGTCGCCGGGCCCGCGGACGGCCACCGCCCGGGATCCTCGGCCAGCGCCGCGGCCTGGCTTCCGGTGAGCCGCTGGCCGGCCGTCGCGAAGCGTTCGGGGACGATCCAGGCGAGCAGGGCGGCCAGGTGCTGGTCCTCCAAAGCGCTCTGGCCGGTGGCCCAGTGCGCGGCGAGCACGTCGGTGAGCGCGAGGCAGACAGAGGAGCCCGCGGTGGGCGCCCGATCCTCGGCGAACCAGGTCAGGTAGCGGCCGAGTACCGGGACGAGCGGATCGACCGGATAAGGTCCCTGAGATGACCGGAACCGGGCGGAGCGGCCGAGCAGCCGCAGCGCATCGATCCCGCCTGGGTTCGGCACGATCAGTTGCGGGGCGTCGAGGTGGCGTTCCCACTCCTCGTGGTTGCGCGTGGCCTCGACCACCTCGGTCTCGCCGCGGCGCGCCTCGATGTAGCCGACGACGATGCGGGCCAGATCCGCGAGGAAGGCGAAGCGCTGGTCGCGGTCGCGCGGCTGCCGGACCACGAGGAGCTGAGGATCGGCTCGCTCGGTGCCGACAAGCGCGGCGAGCGGCGCGGCGGCCTCGCCCGCCAGGAGTATGGGCACGACGACGAGCGGGTGCGGGGAAAGGTGCACGTGCCGCACCGTCGCGAGCGGCACGGCCCTGTCGGCGGCGAAGGCCTCGACTCGGGCGAGGGCCGCAAGCGCGCTCATGTGGCGGCTCGGTAACGCCGGACTTCGGCACTCGCAGACACGTCACGCGACCGAGACCGCGAATGCGAGTACGACGGCGACGGCGAGTGCCAGTGCGAGTGTCCACGCGACAGGGCGGCGCAGTCACCCGCACCCACACTCATCCGCACGGCAACCCAGCGACGCCGGACCGCAGCATCCGCAGACAAGCCACACGACCGAGACCGCGCCTGTCCACACGACGGCGAGTGCGAGTGCGACTGTCCATGCGACAGGGCCGTGAGGGCGCTCCTGCTCACCCGCGCGCTCACGCGGCGACCTCGCGCGACCGCAACTCCGCCTCCACTACCGCTGCTGCCTGCGCAAGTGCCTCACGACGTGCCCGGCGGGCCATGCTCAGCAGCCTCGCCGCCTCTGCGAGGTCCGGGTCGTCGTCGAACGCTTCATCGCCCCCGCGGCCCTCTCCCCCGGCGAGCGCCAGCACGTCTCGCATCGTTCCGACGCCGCCGAGCGCGTCGCGGACCGATCTGCCGAGCAGGTCGGTCGAACACGTCGCGCGGGCCTCGTCTCGGCAGTAGAACGCCATGTCGCATCGGGAGACGCACTCCGGCGCGTATCTGGCCTCGATGGCGGCGACCGCCTTGCCGAGTTCTGCCGCTCCGCGCACCGGTTCGCCGTCCTCATCCTTCGCTAGGTCGAAGGTGAGGCCCGCGTCGAGTCCGTCCAGGAGCGTGCCGATCCGCGGCAGCCGGTCGAGCTGGCGGCGTACGGCCGCGAGCTGTCGGCGCACGTCGACCAGCGCGGCGGTTGGAGTGTTGCTGAAGTCCTTCGGGCACACCAGCACGACCTCGGTCGCGGCCAATTCCGCCGGCAGCCCGAGGTCGGCGAGCAGGGCTTGGAAGGCGAGCACGTACACGGCCGCCTGTGTCGCCGCCTCGGCCACCTTCACGGGATCCGCGCGGCCGTCGATCATCGCGAAGGACTTGATCTCCGCGAGATACCACTGCCATGGCGTCGTCGGCGCTGAGGTCGATGACGCTCGGAAGGCCACCAGGTCCGGCTCGACGTAAGCCACGCGGCCGCCGACCTCCAGTTTGAGCAGCGGATGGTCAGCGAGCACTGGACCGTCACCCTGATCGCGGGCGGCGGCAGCGACGAGGTCGCGGGTGCGCCGGTATCGCTCCTCCCGCTCGCCAGTGCCGAGGTCGAGCCACTGGCTATCGAGGTCTGCCGCGTCAGCGTCCTGATCACCGATCGGAAGGTCGAGTCCGAGTTGGTTGCGCAGGAGGTGCAGCAGAGTGGTGCCGCCGTCTGCCTTGACCAGCTTCTCGAAGGCGTTACCGCGGCTGATCGCGAACGGCGACTGCCCGAACCTCGGACCGAAGCCGATCCGCTCGGCCAGCGCGCGCTTGTCCACTCCGGCCGCGTCGAGCACCGCTCTTCGCGCACAGCCGGGATTCGCGGTGAGCGCGGCGATGGTGCGCGCGTCGTGATGGCGCGGAGGGACCGGCCCGCGCAGCTCGGCGAGGCGGTCCGCGACGGCCGGGTCCTGGGCCGGAGGCAGTGGAGGCGTGGCGGGCATGATGGTCCCCGAGCATAGTGGGGGCCGTGTCGCCGTATGGGTCGGTCGGTTGGGTTGTAAGTGGGTGTCGCGGCGGCTGTCCGATTCGGCTTCGGTGCTGCGCGACTACGGCCTAACGCCTTCTGTCTCGCCATCACGAGTCGGCCTCAGCTCGGCCAGCAACGCCTCGATGCCCTCGCGGTACGTCGGCATGGTCGGTCGCCAACCGAGGTCCGCCTTCGCCTTGGCGTTCGACAGGCGCAGCGATTGACGGGTCATCAGCCCACCCATGTACGGCGCGGCGAGCCGCAGCAGCGCGCCGGGCACGCGCCGCGGCTTTGGCAGGCCGAACGCGGCCGCGAAGGCATCGATGAGCACGCCCCAGCGCACCGGTTCGTCGTCCACGATGTTGTAGACCTGGCCGGGCGCGGAACGGTCCAGCGCGGCGACCGTGGCGGCCGCGGCGTCCTCGATGTAGACCAAGGACGCGAAGGCACCGCCGTCGCGGGGCACCGGGAACTGCCGCTTCTGCAGGCCTTCGAGGATCTGGCTCATGCTGGCCGGTCCGTAGAAGCCGCCGTAGCGCAGGGCGATTCCCTCGATGCCCGGGGCTTCGAGCACCTGCTGCTCGGTGGATCGCAGCGCCTGCCAGGTGGGGTCGAATCGCCCGCCGGGCGGGGCGAACCGGTCCTGCTCCGTCAGCAGTCGGCTGCCGTCGTGGAAGCCGTACCCGCCGAAGAAGGACTGGGTGACGAATCGCCGCGCGCCGACCTGTTCGGCGGCGGCAAGCAGGTTCGCGGTGCCCTCGACGCGCAGCCGGTTCGTCGGCTCCACGTCGCGGGCTCGCATCGGCGGCCGCTTGAGTGCGGTGAGTTGGTGGATGACGGCATCCGCACGCGTGTCCTTCAGAGCGCGCAGCAGGCCGTCCCGGTCGAGCGCGTCGGCGATGACGCTCGACGCGCCCAGGTCCCAGAGCACGCCCGCGCCGGATTCGGTGCGGGTGATGCCGATGACCTGGTGACCGGCCTTGATCAGCCGCCGTACCAACGGCACGCCGAGTGTTCCGGTTGCCCCGGCGAGCAGTACCTTCATGATCCGCTCCTCGTCGTCTCGGTGTTACGCGAGGGAGACGAGACAGCTCGCGGATATGTGACATGTGCTGCGTCACACGGTCGGCAGGCCGGCTCCGCGGAGCGGCTCACAGACCGTGGATCAGCTCACGACGACCGGGAAGGTCTGGTAGCCGCGCAGGACGAGCCGGTCGTTGCGTATTCGCTCGGCGTCCTCGGCCGGAGCCAGGTCGGGGAACCGGTCGAGCAGCAAGGGGAACGCGGTGGCCGCTTCGAGCCGGGCCAGGGCCGCGCCGAGGCAGAAGTGGGCGCCGGCGCCGAAGCTAAGCGGCTGGTTGTCGGGCCGGCCGGGATCGAACCGCTCGGGCTCGGGGAAGCGCGCCGGGTCCCAGTTCGCCGCGCCCAGCAGCAAGATCACCTCCGAGCCCTTGGGCACCGGTATCCCGGCTACCCGCAGGTCGTCGGTCATGGCGAGCCGCGAGGTCAGCTGCACCGGGGAGTCGAAGCGCAGCACCTCCTCGACGAATCCGGCCGCGGGTATGGTGCCGGCGCGCAGCCCGGCCGCCACCTGCGGGCGGTCGAACAGCACGGCCAGGCCGTTGCCGAACAGGTTGGTGGTGGTCTCGAATCCGGCCAGGAGCAGCAGCACCAGGTTGCTCAGCAGCTCCTCCTCCGAGAGCCTGCCGTCGCCCTGGTCGGCGTCGTGGATCAGGGCGCTGATCAGATCGTCGCGCGGGGCGGCCCGCCGCTCGGCGACCAGCGCGGTGAAGTACTCCTCGATCTCGAGCATCGCGGCGTCCGCGGGGCCGAGCATCGACAGGTCGTTGACGATCTCCAGAGCGATCGCGACGTCCTGCATGAGGCCGCGGAAGCGGTACCTGTCCGCCTCCGGGATGCCGAGCAGCTCGCAGATGACCGAGACCGGGACTCGGAACGCGAAGGCGTCCATGAAGTCGACCGGCGAGCCGTCCGCGCCGGCCTCGGCCATCCGGTCCAGCAGGTCGCCCACGATCTTCGCGACCGCGGGTGCGAGCGCGGCCACCCGCCGCGGCGTGAAGACGGTGGCCATCAGCCGCCGCACGCGCGTGTGGTCCGGCGGGTTGGTATCCAGGATCGACTTGTTGAACCTGTTCAGCGAGGGATGGTCGGCGATCTCCGGCCACACCTGCGCGCTCTGCTCCCATTTGCCGAACCCGGGATTGCGCAGCACCGAGTTGACCTCGTGGTACCCGTTGGCGACGAAGAGCGGTCCGTCGACGTGCCCGGCGGGGCCCAGCTCGTGGAGCTTCACATACAGGGGGTACGGATCGGCCCGCCCCGCCTCGGTGTACAACTCACCGAGGATCGCCCCGCTGCTCGTCATGACCGTTCCTCCCCGCCGCCCTCGCCCGAAATCAGCCCCGTACTTCCAGCTGAACGAACGTCAGTCCCGGTCGGGTTCCCGGGAGATTCCGAAAAGTGGCAGCTTCAACACGGACGGTGGCGGCTCCTCGATGCCGAGCTGCGTGTAGGCCTGCCGGATGGTCATCGAGATGAGGATGAAGGCCCTAGTGAGGAAGAAGGCGGCGAGCGGCAACTCGACCAGGACCGCGGAGGCGACGGACCACCAGATGTCCGGGGTGCCGAGGTCGAGGGTGAGGTCGAACCAGGCGTCGCAGATCAGCAGGGTCGCCGTGGCGATGGCGGCCGGGATGACCGCCTGCCGTCTGCGCCAGCCCAGGTAGACGGTCAGGCTCATCGCGATCAGCAGCAGGCCGTCGAACCCGGCCCAGGTCAGCCGCCAGTGATGGGCCCGATACTGGTCGGGCAGGCTGACCGCGAGGAAGATCGTCCACGGTACCAGCACCGCGAGGCAGGCCAGCAGCAGCTCCAGCGCACGCCTGCGTCGCCGCCGAATGAAATCGGCACTGAGCGGGCGATACGCCACTGCCTCAATACTCCCCGGAGATCACGTTGCGCAGCGCCTCGCCGCGCGCCCAGCGAATCAGGTTCTCCCGCACGACCGCGAAGGCGCGCGCCCGGTTCTCGGGCACGAGCGAGCCGATGTGCGGAGTGATGAACACACCGGGCGCGGACCACAGCGGGTGCCCGTCGGGCAGCGGCTCCGGCTCGGTGACGTCCAGGTACGCACGGATCTTCCCGCGCTCCGCCGCGGCGATCAGCGCGTCGGTGTCCGCGACCAGGCCGCGCGCGCCGTTCACCAGCAGCGCCCCGGGCTTCATCAGCGTGAGGAACTCCTCGTCGATCAAGCCCTGCGTCTGCGCGGTCAGCGGCGTGAGGACGATGACGATGTCCGCTCCGGGCAGCAGCACGGACAGTTCGCTGATCCCATCGACGCCCTTACGCGGCCTGCGGGCGATCCTGCGCACGTCGACATCGAAGGGCGCCAGGTACTTCTCAAGGCACTCGGCGATCGAACCGTAGCCGACGAACAACACGCGTGCGCCACCGAGCACACGCACCTGGCGGGGCTCCCACCGACCGCGCGCCTGAGCTCCCGCGTGGTGCGGGATCTCCTTGTAGACGGCGAGGATGCCGGCGAGCATCAGTTCGGCCATCAGATCGTCATACGCCCCGCGCACGCTGCACAGCGTCACCTCGGCGGGCACCAGGTCCACGATCCAGTCCACGCCGGAGGTCAGCGCCTGCACCAGGTCCAGCCGGCCGGCCGACGCGATGAGCATCTTCAGGTCGTATCCGTCGTCCGCCTGGTTGCGCACGAGCGGCGGGATCAGCATCCGGACCTCGCCGAGCCGCGGGTCGCCCAGCGGATCGGCCGGGATCTCGGTGATCTCCAGCGCGGCGCGCACGTCCCTCGGCAGGTCGTTCAGGTCGCCGATCGTGCCCGGGGCGGTCCACACCAGCTTGCGCTCGTCCACGCCCCCATCCTAGAAGCCCGGACGCGGGTTCGAACCGGCGCGCAGCGTTAGTCAGTTGTGAGCTGCCTCAGTAGCTGGCCGGGCACCACGGGGCGATCGCGGTCTGGAACATCGCCGAGAGCCGCGCTACCGCACCGTTGCGGTGCTCGTCGAGCATTCCCAGCAGCCCGAACCGCGCGGCTGTGAAGCCACCGAAGTAGATGGCGCCGAGGACGGTCACAGGCAGCGTGACGTCCGGGGATTCTGCGGTCGGTCCACAGGTCGCGCCGTCCGGTCCGCCTTCGAGGGCGAACGTGCCGTCGGCGAAGCCGTCCTTGTCGACGACGCGCAACACGAATCGGCCAGGCACCTGGTAACGACGGGCCGAGAGTGCGGCGGGCGTGTCGAGCACCCGGATCCACTGGGCGTCGCACGCGTCGTCTGACCAGGCCACTCGCCGGTTGACCAGCAAGTCACGCCAGAGCTCGTCCTCGCGGCGACCGCCCTTGCCGACCACCTCGCTCACCCAGTCGTGATCGGCGAGGTACTTCCACAGCCGCGCCTCGTACTCGACGTTGATCGCGAACAGGTCCAGGATGTCGACGACGTTGTCCGGACGCTCGTGTGTCCAGCGCTCTTCGCCGAACTTGTACCTCAGGAAGCCCACGGCCTCGCCGCGCTCGTCCCTGCACAAGGCGTGCAAGAAGTTCTTCGGTACCGGCTCCCCTTCGCGCGGTACCAGATCAAGCTTGCGTTCCCACATCGCGCGAGTGCGATTGACGGCACCTGGCGTTATGGCGCGTACGCGGTCGTAGAGCGGCGCTGCCTCTTTGAGGGCCGTCTCGGTATCCACGATCTCGATGACGCCGGGCAGTTCGCGGGAGAACTCGGCGGCGCGCGCGTCGAGATGCCAGTTCGCGCTGGTCGTCGCCGCAGCGAATCCGAAGCGCCCGTAAATCGGATATTCGGCGGCGTACAGGCCCGCAAGCACGTCGCCGCGTTCCTTCGAGGCGCCTAACTCGCCGGCCATCATCCGGGAAAGCAGACCCCTGCGCCGATGACTGGACGCGACGGTCACCGCACTGAGTCCGGCGAGCGGCACGAACGTTCCACCGGGAACGGTCGCCTCAAGGCTGAGCGCACGCAGCGTGCCGACCGGCGTGGCCCCGTCGAAGGCACCCCAGCAGCGGTCGAGCTCGAACCAGCGGCGGCGGCGCTGTCCGTCGCCGCGCGCCTGCGGCGTGTTGAAACCGATGTCGATCGCGTCGCTCCACGCGTCGAACTCTTCTTCGCGTACTCTGCGCACGTCGATCGTCATGACCGCAACGTATCCTCAGGCCACGGCCACTCGCGACCGGATTTCCGCGTGCGGGAGCGCCCTCACGCAGGTCGCAGCGCCCGCGCCGCGAGTGCGATGCCGGTCGTCACGATCGCGGTCATCCAGAACGCGAAGGAGAGCGATACCGCCGAGCCGACCGCGCCGACCGAAGGCCCGGCGACAAGGCCGGCCGCGTACATGACCGTGGTGATGCCAGCAACCGCCTGCTCGGCATTGCTGCCCAGTCGCCCGGTCGCGGCGATCGCCAGCGGCACCGAGGTGGCGATGCCCAGGCCGACGGCGGCGAAGCCGAGCATGCCGAGCAGCGGAGTGTTCGCCAGCGCGACCATGCAGGTGCCGGCGACGGCGACCACACCGCCGAGCCGGACGGTCAGGACCGGCCCGAGACGACGGGCGATCGCGTCGCCGGTCAGCCGACCGATCGCCAGGGTGGCCGAGAAGCCGGTGAGGCTGTAGGCGCCCACCGCCGCGCTGGTGTGCGTCACATCGGTGAGGTACACCGCGCACCAGCTGCGCGCCGCGCCCTCGGCGAAGATCCCGCAGAAACCGACCACGCCGACGAAGAGGATCGCGCGTGACGGCAGTGCGTAGTGCGGCGTGGCGACCTCTTCGGCCGCCGGATCGTCCGGCGGCAGCAGCCCGCAGGACAGGACGCCGACCAGGGCGAAGACAACGGCGGTCACCGCGAACTCGGCTGGGGCGCCGATGCCGGCCGCGGCGCACAGCCCGCCGAGCGCGGAGCCCGCGATCATGCCGACCGCCCACATTCCGTGGAAGCCGGACATGATCGACTTGCCCATCCGCGACTCGATCCGCACGCCGTGGGCGTTCATCGCGACGTCCGCGCAGCCGGCCGTCGCGCCGAACACGAACAGCACCGCCGCGAGCGACCAGGGGTCGGGCACCAGTGCGGCCGGCGCGAGGGAGACACAGAACAGCGCGATGAGGATGCGCATACCGGTCTTGGCGCCGAAGCGGTGCACGACCTTGGCCGTCGCCGGCATGGCGGCCAGCGCGCCGGCGGTCTCCGTGATCAAGGCCGCGCCCAACACGCCCGGGGTGGCGTGGATGTGCGCTTGGATCCAGGGCACCCGCGCGGCGAAGGTCCCCGAGATGACCCCGTGCACCGCGAAGATCAGATTCACCGCGACACGGCCGCGACGCTCCTGCATCCCGGGCACGGCCTGGGGCACCGCGACCGCCAACTCTGCGCCCATGGGCTCTCCCCGAAGTCGCCGCCGTGCCTGCCTGTCGGCCACTTTAACAGTTAGGTTCCCTTAAAGATAGCCGAATTCGGCGTCGAAGCGCTTCGATGAAATCGATGACCATTCTTTGACTCTCGGTCTGCCGTGCCGCATCTTGACACTCCACAGCGGCAGGCAGATATTTCGAAGCGCTTCAACACCCACACTGCCACATCAAGGCACCACGTGAAGGGAGCGCGCAACGATGCGCAGCAACCTGTTCAAGGCCGCCGCGGCGGCCCTGGGCGCCGGGGCGATCGCCGTGCTGTCCGTCGGTCCCGCCTGGGCGTACGCCTACGAGTCCTCCGCGCAGTACGCCTCGTATTCGACCGGCGGCTACACGATCTACAACGACGAGTGGGGCAGCGGCCACGGCACCCAGACGCTGTGGGTCAACTCGTCCAACAACTGGGGCGTCTTCTCCAACCAGCCGAGCACCTCGGGCGTGAAGTCGTATGCCAACGAGTCCAAGTCGATCAACAAGGCGCTCAACTCGCTGTCGTACGCGAACAGCTCGTTCAGCGAGTCGCTTCCGGGCACCGGCAACTTCGAGTCGGCCTACGACATCTGGCTCAACGGCAGCGGCATCGAGGTCATGGTCTGGACCAGCACGCACGGCAACGTCGGCCCGCTCGGCTCGAACACCGGCAACCTGACCATCGACGGCAATACGTGGACCGTGTACGCGGGCAGCAACGGCAGCAACCCGACCTACTCGTTCAAGCGCACCAGCAACGAGAGCTCCGGCTCGGTGAACCTGCTCGACCTGCTCAAGTGGCTGGAGAACACCAGGCACTACTACTCGAACCCGACGCTGTCCACGATCCAGTACGGCTTCGAGATCAGCGGCACGAACAGCACGACGCAGAACTTCACCATCAACAGCTACTCCGCCTCCGCAGGCTGACGGCCTGCCGCGGGCGCACGGACTGACGGAGGGTCAGCGACGCCCGCGGTCAGCTCAGCACCGGGAATCGACCAGTGCCGCCGCGTCCGGGTTCTCATCCGGGTACGGCGGTACTGCGTTACCCGGCGCTGCGTTGCCCGGTGCTGTGCCGGCAAGCGTTGTGTCCACGCCGACCGACGCCTCGGCCGACCGTGCTTCCGGGAAGACCCACACGTGCATCGCCCAGAAGCGGAACACCGTGCCGAGCCCCTGCCCGACGATGAACTGCGCGATGTTCGCGGCGAGCAGCGACTTGTAGCCGAGCACGTATTCGTTGAAGGCGACGCAGCCCGCGGTGATGAGCATCGCGACGCCGGAGACCAACAGGTAGAGCGTAACTTCGGCCGCTGACTGCCTGCGATCGCGGCGGCGGAACACCCAGTACTTGTTACCGAGGTAACCGATGACCGTGCCGAGGGTGGTACCGCAGATCGAGCCGTAGACCTTCGGTGCGTGAAAAACGCCGATGACGAGGTTGAAGGTCGCGATGTCGCACGTGACGCCGACGATGCCGACTGCGCTGAAACCGACCATCTCGCGCCACAACCGGCGGACGATCCCGGTGATCCAACGCCGCATGTGCTCCCCCAGCCAAGGTTGTGCGCAGGGTCGTCCCTACCGCGCCAGCGGTATGTCCACTACTGTCCGCGCCCGCCGCGGTACCCCACACCGTCGTCTGTGTACACGTCCAGTGTGACGTACCGCGGCGTTCCCGGGCGTCATGCTGAGGGATGGGACCGGAGTCAGCCCTGGGGCGCAGCCTCGCCCGGTTCCTTCGGCTTCGCGTCGATCCCGGCCTCCTTGCGCTGCGCCGCGGTGATCGGCGTCGGCGCACCGGTCAACGGGTCGCCGCCGGAGGCCGTCTTCGGGAAGGCGATCACGTCGCGGATGGTGTCCGCGCCGGTCAGCAGCGCCACCAGGCGGTCGAGCCCGAGCGCGATGCCACCGTGCGGCGGCGGTCCGTAGTTGAACGCCTCCAGCAGGAAGCCGAACTTCGAGCGCGCCTCCTCGTCAGAGAGGCCGATCGCGGCGAACGCCCGCTCCTGCACATCCTTGCGGTGGATACGGATCGAGCCGCCGCCGATCTCGGAGCCGTTGAGCACGAGGTCGTAGGCGTTTGACAGCGCGGTCGCCGGGTCCTTGTCGAACGTGTCGAGGCTCTCCGGGGTCGGCGCGGTGAACGGGTGGTGCACCGCGGTCCAGCCGACCTGCTCGCCCTTCTCGTCCTCGACCGGCTCGAACATCGGGAAGTCCACGACCCACAGGAACTTCCAGCTGCCCTCCTCGATGAGCGAGCAGCGCCGCCCGATCTCGAGGCGCGCCGCGCCGAGCAGTTCCTGCGACGCGGTGCGCTTGCCGGCCGCGAAGAACACCGCGTCGCCGTCTGACGCGCCGACAGCCGCCTTGAGACCGGCCAGATGCGCCTCGGAGAGGTTCTTGGCCACCGGGCCCTTCGGCTCGCCGGTTTCGGCGTCGAAGAGCACGTAGGCCAGGCCGCGGGCGCCGCGGGCCTTCGCCCAGTCCTGCCACCCGTCGAGCTCCTTGCGGGTCTGCGCCGCGCCGCCGGGCATGACCACCGCGCCGACGTAAGGGGCCTGGAACACCCGGAACTCGGTGCCCGCGAAGTACTCGGTCAGCTCGACGAGTTCCTGGCCGAAGCGCAGGTCCGGCTTGTCCGAGCCGTACCGCGCCATGGCCTCGGCGTAGGTCAGCCGCGGCAGCGGGGTCGGGATCTCGGCGCCGAGCACCTCGCGCCACACCCGCTCGACCACGGCCTCGCCGACCTTGATGACGTCCTCCTGGTCGGCGAAGGACATCTCGATGTCGAGCTGGGTGAACTCCGGCTGTCGGTCGGCGCGGAAGTCCTCGTCCCGGAAGCAGCGCGCGATCTGGTAGTACCGCTCCATGCCAGCGACCATCAGCAGCTGCTTGAACAGCTGAGGCGACTGGGGCAGCGCGTACCAGGTGCCCGGCTGCAAACGCACCGGCACCAGGAAGTCGCGCGCGCCCTCAGGCGTCGAGCGCGTGAGGTACGGCGTCTCGATGTCCAGGAAGCCGAGGTCGTCCATCACGTCGCGGATGACCTTGGTGGCCTTCGCGCGCGTGCGCAGGTTGTAGGCCATGTCGTCGCGGCGCAGGTCGAGGTAGCGGTACTTGAGCCGCACTTCCTCGTTGATGTTCGCGCTCTTGCGCTCGTCGGTGGGGAAGGGCAGCGGCGCGGCCGTGGACAGCACCTCGACCGTGTCGACGACGACCTCGATCTCGCCGGTCGGCAGCTCCGGGTTGGCGTTGCCCTCCGGACGCTCGCGCACCTCGCCGGTGGCCGTCACGCAGTACTCGTTGCGCAGGTCGTGTACGGCCTCAGACTCCCTGACCACGACCTGCACGACCCCGGACCCGTCGCGCAGGTCGATGAAGGTGACGCCGCCGTGATCACGCCGCCGGGCCACCCACCCGGCCAGGGTGACGGTGCTTCCGGCGTCGGAGGCCCGCAGGCTCCCCGCCTCTCGCGTGCGGATCACGACAACTTCTCCTTAATCGTCGAGACGAGCTGGTCGATCGGAACGGGGACCTGTTCCCCGCTCTCCATGTCCTTGAGCTGTACCACGTCGGCCGACAGGTCCCGCTCGCCGGCCACGAGCGCGTACCGCGCGCCGGAACGGTCCGCGGCCTTCATCGCGCCCTTCAGGCCCTTGCCGCCGTACGCGAAGTCGGCGTTGACGCCCTCTGCGCGCAGCTTAAGCACGAGCCCGAACAGCATGTGCCTGGCCGCCTCGCCGAGCGGCACCGCGAACACGTCCACGGTCCGTCCGGAGCCGGGCGGCTCCACGCCTTCGGCCTCAAGCGCCAGGACCGTGCGGTCCACGCCGAGCGCCCAGCCGACCGAGGGCAGCGGCGGCCCGCCGAGCTCTTCCGACAGGCCGTCATACCGGCCGCCGCCGCCGATCGCGGACTGCGCACCGAGGCCATCGTGCACGAACTCGAAGGTGGTACGGGTGTAGTAGTCCAGTCCGCGCACCAGCTTCGCGTCGTCCTCGAAGGCGACGCCGCCGATCGACAGCAGCGTCTGGACCTCTTCGTGGTACTTCTTGCAGGCGTCGCACAGGTAATCGGCGATCACCGGGGCGTCCGTCAGCTGCGCGCGTACCTCGGGCCGCTTGTCGTCGAGCACCCGCAGCGGGTTGATCTCGATCCGGGCGCGCGTCGCCTCGTCCAGGTCCAGGCCGCGCAGGAACTCCTGCAACGCCGCGCGGTACACCGGCCGGCATTCCTTATCGCCGAGGGTGTTGAGCAGCAGCCGCACCTGACGCAGCCCCAGATTGCGGAACGCATCCGCGGCCAACGTGATGATCTCGACGTCGACCAGCGGGTCCTCGGAGCCCAGGACCTCGGCGCCAACCTGCGAGAAGTGCCGGTAGCGGCCCTTCTGTGGCCGCTCGTAGCGGTAATACGAACCGGAGTAGTACAGCTTCACCGGCAGCGCGCCCTTGTCGAGGTTGTGCTGCAACACCGCGCGCACCACCGACGCGGTGCCCTCAGGCCGCAGCGTCAGCGAGTCCCCGCCGCGCGTGGTGAAGGTGTACATCTCCTTGGTCACGATGTCGCTGGACTCGCCGACGCCGCGCTTGAACAGCGCCGTGTCCTCGAACGCCGGCGTCTCGACGTAGCCGTATCCGGCGCGCCGCACGACGGCGGCCATCGCCTCGCGCACCGCGAGGAAGGTCGCCGACTGCGGCGGGATCAGGTCGAAGGTCCCCTTTGGGGCCTGGAAGGTACTCAAGGCTGCGTTACCCGTCTATCCGCTACAGGCCGGTTCGCGCGGTACCCGGGTCCCTGAGCCGGGTCAGGAACGGGTTCGACGCGCGCTCGCGGCCGATGGTCGTCTGTGGTCCGTGGCCGGGCAGCACGATCGTGTCGTCCGGCAGCGGGAGCGCCACCCGCTCGAGCGATGCGAAGATCGCCTGCGGATCGCCCCCGGGCAGGTCGGTGCGTCCGATGGAGCCGGCGAACAGCAGGTCCCCACTGAACAGCACGTCGACGTTCCGGTCGGAGCCGGCGCCCCGCTCCGCGTCGACGCTGTCGCGCGGGAGCGTGAAGGTCACCGACCCCCTGGTATGGCCCGGGGCGTGATTGACGACGAATTCGATGCCGAGCAGATCCGCGAAACCCAGCCGCTGGCCGTCGTGCAGCTCACGCACGTCCGAGGGCTCGGTGAAAGTTGCGCCGCCGAAAAACGCGGCCGCGTCCCGCACGCCGATGGCCGCGCCGGGGTCGGTGAGCATGAACCGGTCGTCGGGGTGGATGAACGCCGGGATGTCGTGCGCGCCGCAGACCGGGACCACCGACCAGACGTGGTCGTAGTGCCCGTGCGTGAGTATCACCGCGGCCGGCTTCAGGTTGTGTTCCCGCAGCGTGTCGTCTAGCGGCTTGACGGCGTCCTGGCCCGGGTCGATGACGACGCAGCGCTCGTTCGGTCCGGGCGCCACGACGAAGCAGTTGGCGCCGATCGGACCGGCGGGGAACCCTGCGATAAGCACGTGCGTCCTGTTCTCGACGGATTTCGGCGGGCTTGCGTGCGGCCGTGATGGTCAGCCAAGACTACCGGCGGCGCGCGTACGATCGCGAACCGGTAACCGCGACCCGTTGCGTCTTCAGGACGTGCCCGTACACTGCACGCGGGCAGCATCGACGCGGGTGTGGCGCGAAGTTCAGCGCGGATCTGAGACAGGGAGAAGACGAGAGTGGCGAGCACCAAGGACCGGCAGCGCGCACTGGAGCGCGCACGCTACGAGCGGGTGCAGGCGAAGATCGCCAAGCAGCAGGCGGCGGCGAGGCGCAACAGGCGCATCGCGATCTTCACGGCCATCGCGGTCGTGGTGGTCGGCGGTGGGGCCACCGCCGCGATCCTGGCGACCTCCCCTAACGCTCCGAGCAAGCCGGTCGCGCAGAGTTCGGCCTCGGCCGGGGCCACGGCAAGCGCAGCGGCGTCGAGCACGGCAGAGAAGATCGGCTACACCAAGAGCGGTACCGCGTCGAAGGACGTCGGCATCCCGGTCTTCAACGCGGCGCTGGCCGCCAAGCCGTACACCGCGACGATCCACACCAACCGGGGCGACGTCGTCTTCTCGGCGCTGACCACCAAGGCGCCGTACGCGACGTACTCCTTCCAGTACCTGGCCGGGAAGAACTACTTCAACAACACCAACTGCCACCGCCTGACCACCTCGACGATCTTCGTGCTGCAGTGCGGCGACCCGACCGGCACCGGCTCGGGCGGCCCCGGGTACCAGTTCCAGGACGAGAACCTGAACTACTTCGGCGCGGCCGGGTCCTCCGGCACGGTCACCTACAAGGCCGGAACCGTGGCGATGGCCAACTCCGGGCCGGGCACCAACGGCAGCCAGTTCTTCCTGGTCTACAAGGACTCCCCGCTCGGGCCGAACTACACGCCGTTCGGCACGATCACCAAGGGCCTGGACGTCCTGCAGGCGATCGCCGCGCAGGGCTCGGACAACGCCAACGGCAGCGGTGACGGCAAGCCGAAGGAAACCGTGACTATCGAGTCGGTCTCGATTTCGTAGCCGACGGCGCGGATACCCGCTCATTCGACGGTCCCTGGACGCGTTTACCGACTGTCCGGGGACCGTCGTTGCTTGTAGAGTGCCCTGCGCCTGTTGTAAAAACGGCGCCTCGATGAAAATGGAACAACATCGGTCTACCGCAGTACCGTGACGCAAGGGGCGCGTCGCCATAGATCACGGTCACAAGTCGCACGTCCAAGGAGGGCACCGTGTCCGAGGGACCGGAGCAGCCGGAGCAGACCGCCAGCGCCGAGCCGGAGCCTGAGGCGCCGCGCGACGGCACAGGGGAGGCTGCGCAGGCGTCCAGCGAGTGGGGCAGGGTCGCCGAGGACGGTTCCGTGTTCGTGCGCACGGCCGAGGGTGAGCGGCAGATCGGCTCCTGGGCGGCGGGCACGCCGCAGGAAGGCCTGGCCTTCTACCAGCGCAAGTTCGAGGGCCTCAAGGCCGAGGTCGAGCTGCTCGAGCGCCGGCTGAGCACCACGAACCTGGACGCCAAGGACGCCGACGCGAGCATCGCCAAGCTGCGCGAGCAGCTGGTGGAGCCGCACGCGATCGGCGACCTTGACGCCCTGCGCGGACGGCTCGACAAGCTGCACGAGGTCGCCGAGCAGCGCCGCGCCGCCAAGCGCGAGGCGCGGGCCAAGCAGCAGGCCGAGGCGGCCGCGCACAAGGAGCGCATCGTCGTCGAGGCCGAGGGCCTGGCGCAGTCCGGCGAGTGGAAGGCGACCGGCGAGCGGCTGCGTGCGCTGGTGGACGAGTGGAAGGGCGTACCGCGCCTGGACCGCAAGTCCGACGACGAGCTGTGGTCCCGGTTCAGCGCGGCCCGCTCGGCCTTCGCCAAGCGCCGCAAGGCCCACTTCGCGCAGCTTGACGCGGAGCGCGAGGAGGTGCGCGCGCGCAAGGAGGCGCTGGTCGAGGAGGCGGAGAGCCTGGCCGATTCGACCGATTGGGCGAGCACCGCGCAGCGCTTCCGCGACCTGATGAAGCAGTGGAAGACGGCGGGCCGGGCGCAGCGCGAGGTCGAGGACAAGCTCTGGGAGCGGTTCAAGACCGCGCAGGACACCTTCTTCACCGCGCGCAACGCCGACCTCGACCAGCGCGACGCGGGCTTCCGGGAGAACCAGACCCGCAAGGAGGAGCTGCTGGCCGAGGCGCAGAAGCTGCTGCCGATCTCGGACCTCAAGAGCGCCCGCCAGGCGCTGCGCGGCATCCAGGCGCGCTGGGAGGAGATCGGCCCGGTGCCGCGCGAGGCCAAGCCGCGGCTCGAAGGCGCTCTTCGCGACGTGGAGCGCGCGGTCGCCGACGCCGAGCAGGCCGAGTGGAAGCGCACCAACCCGGAGGCCAAGGCGCGCGCCGAGGCCACGGTCCGGCAGCTGGAGTCCTCGATCGCGAAGTTCGAGAAGGAGCTCGAGCGGGCCCGCGCCGCCGGCCAGCAGCGCAAGGTGGAGGACGCCGAGGCGGCGCTGACCGCGCGGCGCGAGTGGCTGGCCCAGGCTCAGGCCGCTCTCGACGAGTTCACTCGATAGCGCCAATCCGCCAAATCCAGTACTACGCCGTACGCCATACGCCGTCGGCCGCCCACAGCGCATGGGCGGCCGACGGCGTTTCAGGTCCGGTTCTCGCGGCTCTGCTTAAAAGCTGACCGGGCGTCAGTGCATCACACGCGGTAGACGTCGTAGACGCCCTCGATGCCGCGCACCGCCTTGAGCACGTGGCCGAGGTGCTTCGGGTCGCCCATCTCGAAGGTGAACCGGGACATCGCCACCCGATCCCGCGAGGTGTTCACGTTCGCCGACAGGATGTTGACGTGCTGGTCGGACAGCACCCTGGTCACGTCGGACAGCAACCGGGCCCGGTCCAGCGCCTCGACCTGGATGGAGACCAGGAACACCGAGCTGGCGGTCGGCGCCCACTCCACCTCGACCATGCGCTCCGGCTGGGCCATCAGCGCCTCGACGTTGCCGCAGTCCTTGCGGTGCACGGACACACCGGCGCCGCGCGTCACGAAGCCGACGATGGTGTCGCCGGGGACCGGGGTGCAGCAGCGCGAGAGCTTGACCCAGATGTCGTCCATGCCCTTGACCAGGACGCCCGGATCGCCGCCCGGCCTGCCGCGGCCGCGCCGCCGCTCGCCCTTGTCGCCGGGCAGCGCCGGCAGCGTGGACTCGGCCAGATCCTCGGTCGTGCCCTCCTCGCCGCCGAGGGTCTGGATGAGCCGCTGGACGACCGACTGCGCCGAGACGTGGTTCTCGCCGATCGCCGCGTAGAGGGCGGAGATGTCGGCGTAGTGCAGGTCAAGGGCGATCGAGCCGAGCGATTCGCTGGAGAGCAGCCGCTGCAGCGGCAGGCCCTGCTTGCGCATCGTCTTGGCCAGCTGCTCGCGGCCCTGCTCGATGGCCTCCTCGCGGCGCTCCTTGGTGAAGTGCGCGCGGATCTTGTTGCGGGCCCGCGGCGAGGCGACGAAGCCGAGCCAGTCGCGGCTCGGGCCCGCGGTGGGCGCCTTGGAGGTGAAGATCTCCACCACGTCGCCGTTGTCGAGCTTCGACTCCAGCGGCACCAGGCGGCCGTTGACGCGGGCGCCGATGCAGTGGTGCCCGACCTCGGTGTGCACGGCGTAGGCGAAGTCCACCGGCGTGGAGCCGGAGGGCAGCGGCACCACGTCGCCCTTGGGCGTGAAGACGAACACCTCGGAGGCGGACAGGTCGAAGCGCAGCGCGTCGAGGAACTCGCCCGGGTCCGCGGTCTCCCGCTGCCAGTCGAGCAGCTGGCGCAGCCAGGCCATGTCGCCGACCTTGTTGCCCTGCGCCGCGGCGTCCGCGCCGCCGGCCGGGCCGCGAACCGCCTCCTCCTTGTACTTCCAGTGCGCCGCCACGCCGTACTCGGCGCGCCGGTGCATCGAGTACGTGCGGATCTGCAGCTCCACCGGCTTGCCCTGCGGCCCGATGACCGTGGTGTGCAGGGACTGGTACATGTTGAACTTCGGCATCGCGATGTAGTCCTTGAACCGGCCGGGGACCGGGTTCCACCGCGCGTGGATGGTGCCGAGCGCGGCGTAGCAGTCGCGCACCGACTCGACCAGGACCCGGATGCCGACCAGGTCGTAGATCTCGGTGAAGTCGCGGCCGCGCACGATCATCTTCTGGTAGACCGAGTAGTAGTGCTTCGGCCGGCCGGTGACCGTGGCCTTGATCCGCGCGCCGTGCAGGTCGCCCTGCACCATGTCGATGACCTGGGCCAGGAACTCCTCGCGCTTGGGCGCGCGCTCGGCCACCAGGTGCACGATCTCGTCGTACATCTTGGGGTAGAGGATCGCGAAGGCGAGGTCCTCAAGCTCCCACTTGATCGTGTTCATGCCCAGGCGGTGCGCCAGCGGGGCGTAGATCTCCAGGGTCTCGCGGGACTTCTGCTCCTGCTTCTCCCGGCGCATGTAGCGCATGGTGCGCATGTTGTGCAGCCGGTCGGCCAGCTTGATGACCAGGACCCTGATGTCGCGGGCCATCGCCACGACCATCTTGCGCACCGTCTCGGCCTGCGCGGCCTCGCCGAGCTTGACCTTGTCCAGCTTGGTCACGCCGTCGACGAGCAGCGCCACCGTGTCGCCGAAGTCGCGGCGCAGCATCTCGAGGGTGTAGTCGGTGTCCTCGACGGTGTCGTGCAGCAGCCCCGCGCACAGCGTCGGGATGTCCATACCGAGCTCGGCCAGGATCGTGGTGACCGCGACGGGATGGGTGATGTACGGGTCGCCGCTCTTGCGCCGCTGGCCGCGGTGGTACTTCTCGGCGATCTGGTAGGCCCGCTCCAGGGTGCGCAGGTCGGCCTTGGGGTCGCTGGCCCGCACGATGCGGAACAGCGGCTCAAGGACCGGGCTGGGGCCGCCGGGGCGCGGCCCGCCGAGACGCGCCAGCCGGGCGCGAACCCGGCTGGAGGTGGCAGGCGTTCCGGAGCGTTGGGAGGTCTGTGGCGTGGTCTGCGTCGCGGGCTGCCCCTCAGCGGGGCCGGCGGGAGCCGTGGCCGTGGCGGCGGTCGACGACTGCGCGGGGGCGTGCTCGGGCTCCGGGCCTGCGGGCGCGGCGGACGATGCGGGCGCTGCCGTCCCGGTCCGCTCTTCCTGCTGGGCTCGTACCGCTGCCTCCGGCGTGGTCGTCAAGCGACTACCTCCCTGTCCCGGTCATGTCATGGGGTCAACGGGGTGCGCCGCCTCAAGATTCCGGGCCTTTAGCTCCATCCTAGCGGTGCCGGGCGGCGCCGCGGATGAAGATTGGATCTAGACGGTTTTCGATCTAGACGATGTTGGATCTAGACAGTGTTTGATCTAGACAGTGTTTGATCTAGGCAGTGTTCGATCTAGACGGTCAGCAACGCGGTCACGGGCAGCTGCGGGCTCTCCGCGGCCAGCCGGTCGCGGCCGCTGAGGAAGCCGAGCTCCATCAGCACCGAGACGCCCACCGGTTCGGCGCCGCACTGCCGGATCGCCTCGACGGCGGCCGCGGCCGTGCCGCCGGTGGCCAGCACGTCGTCCACGATCAGCACCCGGTCGCCGGGCTGGAACGAGTCCTGGTGGATCTCCAGGGTCGCCTCGCCGTACTCCAGCGCATAGGAGACCGCGAACACCGCCCCGGGCAGCTTGCCGGCCTTGCGCACCGGAATGAACCCGATCTCGGCCTCCACGGCCACCGGCGCGGCCAGGATGAAGCCGCGCGCCTCGAGCCCGACCACCTTGGTCGCCCCGGCCACCCGGGCCTGCCGGGCGAACTCGCCGGTCATCGCGCGGAACGCCGCGGGGTCGGCGAGCAGCGGGGTGATGTCCTTGAAGACGATGCCCGGCTTCGGGTAGTCGGGCACATCCCGGATGCGCGAGGCGAGCAGCTCAGCAATCACGGGGCCACTGTAGTGCCAGCTCGAAAAGCAGACCGCCCGGGTACCGGACCCTCACGTCGAGAACGACGAGCGGGGGCAGTACCCGGGCCTGGGCCTGTTAACTAGGCGGCGGCGCTCAGCGGCGCTTGGACCGCGGCTGGTTGCGCACCGGCTGGTTGCGCGGACGCGCCCCGGCCGCCGAGGCTCCCGCCGCCGCGGGCTTCGCGTCCTGCGGCTCGGCCTGCTCCGCGACGACCACCGCCGCGGGCACCTTGCCGGCCTTGGCGTCCGCCGCGGCCTTCGCCGCGAGCCGCTGCTCCTGCGCGCGCACCGCGGGCTCGAGCTCCTTGAGCCACACCAGCGTCGGGGTGGCCACCAGGATCGAGGAGACGGTACCGGCGCCGATACCGACCAGTAGCGCGAGCGCCAGGTCCTGGAGCACCGCGGCCTGCGAGACGGTACCGCCGAGCAGCAGCGAGGCGACCGGGATGAGCGCGATCAGCGAGGTGTTGACCGAACGCACCAGGGTCTGGTTGACGGCGAGGTTGGCCGCCGGGCCGTAACCCATCTTGTTCTGGTCGACCAGCTGCCGCTTGTTCTCCTTGACCTTGTCGAACACGACGACCGCGTCGTACATCGCGTAGCCGAGGATGGTCAGGAAGCCGACGACGGTGGTCGGCGAGACCTCGAGCCCGGACCAGGCGTACACGCCCACGGTGATCACGATGACGTTGACCAGCGAGGTCAGCGCGGCGAGGGCCATCTTCCACTCGAAGAAGAGGGCCAGGTACACGGCCAGCAGCGCCAGGAAGATGAGCAGGGCCTCGACCGCGGCCGTGGAGACGTCGTGCCCCCAGCTCGCGCCGACCAGCTCGTTGGTGACCTTGGTCGGGTCGATTCCGGCTTCCTTGGCCAGATCCGAGGTCAGCTTCTCCAGGGTCTTGGAGGAGATCGTCGTGGTGGTCACGGTGACCTGGCGGCCGCCGTTGACGACCTGCTGCACCTGCACGGTCGGCGCGGGCACGCCGTCGGCCTCGGCGATCGAGGCGGCCCGGTCGCTGCTGAGCGTCGCGCTCGGCACGGTGATCACCGAGCCGCCCTTGAAGTCGACGCTGAAGTGCAGTCCGCGCACGACCAGGCCGAGGACGGACAGCAGCAGCACGATGCCGAAGATCGCGGCCCAGCGCCGGCGCCGGCCGACGATCTGGTAGGAGACCTCGCCCCGGTAGAGGCGGTTTCCGAGGGAATCGCGCCCGGCCATCAGACATCCACCCGCTTCGTCTCGTCGCTCTGCACGCCGTTCGCGTCGGCGGCGGCCTGCTCGGCGGCCCGGCGCCGCTCGGCGATGGTCATCCGCTTGCCACCTGCGCCCGCCGGGGCGCGGAACGCGATCCTGGTGCCGCCGAGCCGTTCCGGATCGAGGCCGGACCACTTGTGCCCGCCGCCGAAGAACTCGCTCCTGGCCGCCAGGGTGATCAGCGGCTTGGTGAACAGGAACACCACCACGATGTCGATCACCGTGGTCAGGCCCAGGGTGAAGGCGAAGCCCTTCACCGAGCCGATGGACATCAGGTACAGCACCGCCGCGGCCAGGAAGGAGACGAAGTCCGAGGCGATGATCGTGCGCCGGGCCCGGTGCCAACCGTGTTCGACCGCGGTGCGCAGGGTGCGGCCTTCGCGCACCTCGTCTCGCAGTCGTTCGAAGAACACGACGAAGGAGTCCGCGGTGATACCGATGGCCACGATCAGACCGGCGACGCCCGCCAGCGAGAGCGTGAAGCCCATCAGCGGGCCGAGCAGCACCGCCGAGGAGTAGGTCAGCAGCGCCGCGACGATCAAGCTGGAGATCGCGATGGAGGCCAGACCCCGGTAGTAGAAGATCACGTACAGGAACACCAGCCCGAGGCCGACGGCGCCGGCCAGCAGGCCGCCGGACAGCTCGTGCCCGCCGAGGGTCGGGGAGACGATGGAGACCTGGGAGATGTCGAACCGCAGCGGCAGCGCGCCGTAGTTCAGGACGGTGGCCAGGTTGTCCGCGTCGGTCTGCGAGAAGGTGCCGGTGATCTGTGCCTGGCCGCCGGTGATGGCGCCCTGGTTGACCGCGGGGGCCGACTCGACCACGCCGTCGAGCACGATCGCGAACTGGCCGCTGCCGCTCTGGCTGGTGTACTGCTGGTAGAGCTGCTGGGTGGCGGTGGCGAACTCGCTGGTGCCCTTGGCGTCGAAGGTCAGGTTGATCTGCCAGTTGCTGGTCACCGTCTGCCCGGCCATCACCGGGGTGGCGCTGGCGCTCTTGACGTCGGTGCCGGCGACCTCAGCCGGGCCGAGCAGGTACTTGGCCGTGTTGTCCTTATCGCAGGTGGCCACGTAGTCGCTCGGCAGCGCGTTGGCGGCGGCCTTGGCCGCGGCGTTGGCGACCGTCTTGCTCGCGCAGTTGAGGGTCGCGAAGGTGGCGGCGGCCTTGCTCTCCGAAGCCGAGGCGGCCGTGCTGGCCGAGGAGGAGGCGCTCGGCGTCGCGGAAGCGGACGCCTTCGCCGTGCTCGACGCGGAGGCCGCGGGGCTGGTGCTCGAGCTCGCGGCGTCCTTGAGCGTGGTCAGCTTCTCGGCCTGGCCCGAGGCCTTGGCGCTGGCCGACGCGGAAGCCTTCGGCGCGGCGGAGGAAGAGGCCTTGGCCGACGAGGAGGCCGAGGGCGCGGGGCTGCCGGACGCGGACGGCGACGGGGACGTGCTCGCCATCGCGCTCGCGGCCGCCGACTGGATCACCGGCCGGAAGTACAGCAGCGCCATCCGGCCGACCTGGTCGACAAGGGTCTGCGAGTTGTGGCCCGGGATCTCGACCTGGATGGTGTTCGAGCCCTGCTGGGAGACCTGCGCCTCGGACACGCCGAACGCGTTGACGCGCTCGCTCATGATGGTGACCGCGGTGCCCATCGCCCCGGCCGGGATGGTGTTCGTGCCGGGCGCCGGGCTGGCGGTGAACACCGCGCTGGTGCCGCCGGCCAGGTCGATCGCCAGGTGCGGCTTGGTGTTCCCGGTCCCGAACATGGTGGCGTACAGCGCCACGACGAGGACCGCCAACAACGCCAGCGGCCGCCAGGGTCCCTGCCCCGCCCCTCCGGCCACCCACCTACGGGCCCCGGAGCGCCTCCCGCTCCGGGTCTTCCTCGCAGCCACGTTGCACTTCTCCTGTGTCATCACGGTCTCGACACGGCCGTTCCCAGGCTTCGCGGACCCGCCGGCCGGTTGAGCGGCGGGCGGCCCGGCGAAGTCCGGGCGGTGCCGTGCTTGGGACGGTTGCGCACCGTCCGGCGTTTCCCGCCCGCGGAGAATTCTTCGGCGATTCTCAGCCGCGATCCCCGGGAACCGGCCGAAAAACCGCCGCGCGGCGGGATGGTCTACCTCGTCGTGCTACCGCTTCGTGGCGGGAGAAGCGGTGTGCAGCTCCTCTTCCGCCGCGGTCTCCTGGGCACCCGCGGGCACCTCGTCCTGCGGCTCGGCCGCGGCCTCGGGCTCGTGCTCGTCGGCGCTCTCGCCGGTCAGCGCCTCGGGCTCCTCGCCCTCCGCCGGCTCCTCGGTCTCGGGCTCGGCGGGCGCCACGACCCCGGCCACGGCGGACTTGACGAACTTGAGCCGCACGCCGGGGGTGGTCTCGACGACCACGTGCTCGTCGGTCACCTCGACGACCTCGCCGACCAGTCCCCCGATGGTGCGGACCTCCGCGCCGAGCGTGAGCGCGTTCTGCAACTGCGCCGCCTGGGCCTGCCGCTTCTTGTTGCCGCGGCTGGTCATGAAGATGAAGACGCCGCCGATGACGACGATGTAGATCAGCAGTAGGTTCACGATTTATCGGCTGTCCTATCGGGACCGTCCCACGGTTCGACGCGGTGGCGATCGTCTGCGCGGAGCGCGCAGGCACTCCAGGTCACGCGGAGTCTATGCGCTCATACCCGCACGAAACAATGAGACCAGGTGGCGGCATCGTCACCCGACGCTCATTACAGCGTCCGATTACACGCCCGGGTTGCCTGGATCATCGCCGAATAGCCCGGCTTGCCCCGGTGCGGCCTGGCCCGGGAAGGTCTGATTCCAGGCCGCGCCGCCCGGCGCCGGTCCGGCCGGCATCGGCAGCCCGAGGTGCGCCCAGGCCGCGGCGGTGGCGATACGGCCGCGCGGGGTGCGGGCCAGCAAACCCTGCCTGACCAGGAACGGTTCGGCGACCTCCTCGACCGTGTCGGTCTCCTCGCCGATGGCGACGGCGAGGGTGGACAGGCCGACCGGGCCGCCGTTGAAAAGGCGTAACAACGCGCCGAGCACGGCCCGGTCCAGCCGGTCGAGGCCGCGCTCGTCCACCTCGTAGACCTCCAACGCGGCCCGCGCTGCGTCGAGGGTGACCCGGCCGTCCCCTCTGACCTGCGCGAAGTCCCGCACGCGGCGCAGCAGCCGGTTGGCGATACGCGGGGTGCCGCGGGAGCGGGAGGCGATCTCCGCGGCGCCTTCGGGCTCGATGTCCACGCCGAGCAGCCGCGCGGAGCGGTGCGCGACCCGTTCCAGGTCCTCGGATTCGTAGAACTCCATGTGCCCGGTGAAGCCGAAGCGGTCGCGCAGCGGGGCGGGAAGCAGGCCGGAGCGGGTGGTCGCGCCGACGAGGGTGAACGGTGGAAGTTCCAAGGGGATGGCGGTCGCGCCGGGGCCCTTGCCGACGATGACGTCGACTCGGTAGTCCTCCATCGCCATGTAGAGCATCTCCTCGGCGGGCCGGGACATCCGGTGGATCTCGTCGAGGAAGAGCACCTCGCCGTCGGCCAGTGAGGAGAGGATGGCGGCCAGATCGCCGGCGTGCTGGATGGCGGGACCCGAGGTGATCCGGATCGGCACGCCGAGCTCGGCGGCGATGATCATCGCGAGGGTGGTCTTGCCGAGCCCGGGCGGGCCGGCCAGCAGGATGTGGTCGGGCGCGGTGCCGCGGCCCTTGGCCGCGTGCAGCACCAGTTCGAGCTGTTCACGCACCTTGCGCTGGCCCACGAAGTCGGCGAGCGACTTGGGGCGCAGCGCCGCCTCGGCGGCGCGCTCGTCGTTGTCCGCGCTCGCGTCCATCAGCCGCGGCTCGTTGGCCATTGCGCTCTCCCCCGCCGGTTATCGCTTCAGGCTGCGCAGTGCGGCGCGCAGCAGGACGGGCAGTTGCGGGCTCTCGCCGCGGGCCTCGGCCTCGGCGGCGACCGGCTCGACGTCGGCGAGCGCGGCCTCGGCGTCCCGGGCGGTCCAGCCGAGGCCGGTCAGGGCTTCGAGCAGCTGGCCGCGCCAGGGCGTGACGCCGGGCGCGGCGCTGCCGGCCGCCGGACCGCCGGAGGCGCCCTGCGCGGCCGCGCCGCTGGGTGCGCCGAGCCGGCCCTTGAGCTCGATCAGCAGCTTCTGCGCGCCTTTCGGCCCGATGCCGGGCACCAGTGTCAGCGCCCTTTGGTCCTGGGTGGCGAAGATGGTGCGCAGCGTGTCCGGGCGGTGTGTGGCCAGCATGGCCTGCGCGAGCCGGGGACCGACTCCGCTGGCGGTCTGCAGCAGCTCGAAGACGGTGCGCTCGTCATCGTCCGCGAAGCCGTAGAGGGTGAGCGAATCCTCACGCACGATCAGACTCGTGGCCAGGCGGGCCTGCTGACCGACCGTCAGCTGCGCGAGCGTGCCGGGCGCGCAGTGCACGAGCAGCCCGACCCCGCCGACCTTGACCACCGCCGCGTCCGGGGCGAGCGCGTCGACCTGGCCCTCGACGAAGGCGATCACGCGGCGCCGCCGGACGCTGGCAGTTTCCGCACGCCGCTCATCTGAAGCCGCCCTTCCGCCGTCCACGTTCCCTGTGCATCGGCACGTTACCGGAGGGCAGCGACACTCCCTGGCGTTGCAGCGCTTCGGCGATCCGATCGGCCGCGCCGCCGCGCCAGACGTGGCAGATCGCGAGGGCGAGCGCGTCGGTGGCGTCGACCGGCTTGGGCGCCTCGGCTAGCTTCAGGATCCTTACCACCATGGCGGCGACCTGTTCCTTCTGCGCCCGCCCGTCACCGGTGATCGCGGCCTTGACCTCGCTCGGCGTGTGCATCGCGACGGGTAGCCCGCGCTTCGCGGCGGCCACCATGGCGATCCCCGCTGCCTGCGCGGTGCCCATGATCGTACGAACGCCCTCCTGCGCGAACATACGCTCCACGGCGACCGCGTCGGGCTTGTACGTGTCCAGCCACTCGCTGATCTGCTCGTCGATCGAGAGCAGTCGCCGGTGGATGGGCTCGTCGGCGGGCGTGCGCACCACTCCGGCGGCCACTATCGACAGCGGCGCGCCGATGCGTCCCTCGACCACGCCGACGCCCATCCGCGTCAGCCCCGGGTCCACGCCGAGGACTCTCACTCGATGCCGATCACTCGGGCGCTTCGATGTTGAGACCGGCCGTCGCGGCCGCCTCCGCAAGGCGTTTGTCGTACGTGATGAACGAACTAACCTCTTCGGCGATGGTCAGCGCGGTGGCGAGATGGATGGCATCGAGCGTGCGCAGCAGCGGGTTCCCGACCGTCGCCGAGGACAGTACGATGTCCGTCGCCATCGGCACGGTCATGATCCGCTGGAGCAGTGAGACGGCGCGTGCCGAAAGCCCGGGGTCTACCCGGTTCACTGCCCGGATCAGTTCCGGGTAGATGAGCGCGGAGGAGACCAGCGGCTCGCCGAGTCTGGTCGTGATGAAGATCGCGAGTTGAGCGGACTCGCGTTCATCCTTCACCAGCTTTGCCGCGGCCGAGGTGTCGAGGTAGAGCATCAGGCGTCCCGCTCCGCGATGACCTCGTCGGCGATGCTGGCGGCGTTGCCCTCGGGAAGCGGCAACAGATCGAGGATCGTTCCGGGCACGGCGGCGGGCACCAGCCGCCCCTCGGCGATCCAGCGGTCTATCGTCGGGTTGCCCGTGACCGTCGGCGGTGGCGGCGTCAGGAAAGCCACCACCTGGCCGCGTTCGGTGATCGGCAGCGACTCGCCGGCCTTCACTCGGCGAAGCACGGCCGTGGTCTGCTGATTGAGCTCTGTGATCGTGACCGGCTCTGGCCCGGTCATAGCCCGCGAACTAGCCATGACCCGAGTCTAGTAGAAAACTAGAAGATCGGCCAGGCTAGCTCGCGCTCGGGCCTACTCTTCGTCGAGCTTGGCCATGATCTCGTCGGGGACGTCGAAGTTGGCGTAGACGTTCTGCACATCGTCGCTGTCCTCGAGCGCGTCGATGAGCTTGAAGATCTTGCGCGCGCCCTCCTCGTCCAGCTGCACCTGCATGGTGGGCATGAACGGGGACTCGGCCGAGTCGTAGTCGATCTTGGCGTCCTGTAGCGCGGTGCGCACCGGGATCAGGTCGCCGGGCTCGGAGATCACCTCGAAGGAGTCGCCGAGGTCGTTGACCTCCTCGGCGCCGGCGTCCAGGACCGCCTCCAGGATCGAGTCCTCGGTCAGCCCGTCGCTCTTGGGCACGATGATCTGGCCCTTGCGGCCGAACAGGTAGGACACCGAGCCGGGGTCGGCCATCGAGCCGCCGTTGCGGGTCATCGCGACGCGCACCTCGGAGGCGGCTCGGTTGCGGTTGTCGGTCAGGCACTCGATCAGCACCGCGACCCCGTTGGGGGCGTAGCCCTCGTACATGATGGTCTGGTAGTCCGCACCGCCGGCCTCGGCCCCGGAGCCGCGCTTGATCGCGCGGTCGATGTTGTCGTTCGGGACCGAGCTCTTCTTCGCCTTCTGAATGGCGTCGTACAGGGTCGGGTTGCCCGCCGGGTCGCCGCCGCCGGTGCGCGCGGCCACCTCGATGTTCTTGATCATCTTCGCGAAGAGCTTGCCGCGCTTGGCGTCGATCACGGCCTTCTTGTGCTTGGTGGTCGCCCACTTGGAGTGGCCGGACATGCCTTCGCTCCTTCTTCCCAAACCCCGTCGTCACGGACTACACGGGAGTCGCCTCACGGACTCGTCGTCACGCCGCCGCGGCCCTGCGCGGCGGCGGGTTCAGCGGGCGGCGCGCGCGATCTGCGCGAAGCGGCCGTGCACGCGCAGGTCCCCGGTGAGCTCCGGATGGAACGAGGTGGCCATCAGCGCGCCTTGCCGAACGGCGACGATCCTACCCGCGCCGGGACCCGCCGTGACCCGCGCCGTGACGCGCACCGCCGGATCGACCTGCTCGACCCACGGCGCGCGGATGAACACCCCGTGCAGGGTTCCGGCCGCGCCGGCCGCGCCCTCCTCGCCCTCGAGGCCGTCGAACTCGATCGGACCCTCGAAGGAGTCGACCTGCCGGCCGAAGGCGTTGCGCCGCACGGTCATCGCGATGCCGCCGAAGGTCTCCTGGCCGGGCGCCGCGTCGAGCACCCGGTCGGCGAGCATGATCATCCCGGCGCAGGAGCCGTAGGCCGGCATGCCGTCGCTGATCCGCTTGCGCACCGGCTCGAACAGCTCGAAGGCTGTGGCGAGCTTCCACATGGCGGTGGACTCGCCGCCCGGGATGACCAGGGCCTCGACCGCGTCGAGCTCGGCGGGGCGGCGCACCGTGACGGCGCGCGCGCCCACCGCTTCGAGCATCGCCAAGTGCTCGCGCACGTCGCCCTGGAGGGCGAGCACGCCGATCGTGACGGGCTGAGAGACCGTCACCAGCCGCGCCCGGCGTAGCGCTCGGACTCGGGCAGGGTGTCGATGTTGATGCCGACCATCGGCTCGCCGAGCCCGCGGGAGACCTTGGCGATCACGTCGGGGTCGTCGTGGAAGGTGGTGGCCTTCACGATCGCCGCGGCGCGCTTGGCCGGGTCGCCGGACTTGAAGATGCCGGAGCCGACGAAGACGCCCTCGGCGCCGAGCTGCATCATCATCGCCGCGTCGGCCGGGGTGGCCAGGCCGCCCGCGGTGAACAGCACGACCGGCAGCTTGCCGGTGGCCGCGACCTCCTTGACGATCTCGTAGGGCGCCTGGAGGTTCTTGGCGGCCAGGAACAGCTCGGACTCGTCGAGGGTGGTCAGCCGGCGGATGTCCGCGCGGATCTGGCGCATGTGCCGGGTGGCCTCGACCACGTTGCCGGTGCCGGCCTCGCCCTTGGAGCGGATCATCGCGGCGCCCTCGGCGATCCGGCGCAGCGCCTCGCCCAGGTTGGTCGCGCCGCACACGAACGGGACGGTGAAGGCCCACTTGTCGATGTGGTGGGTCTCGTCGGCCGGGGTCAGCACCTCGGACTCGTCGATGTAGTCGACGCCGAGCGACTGGAGCACCTGCGCCTCGACGAAGTGGCCGATCCGGGCCTTGGCCATGACCGGGATCGAGACGGCGTTGATGATGCCGTCGATCATGTCCGGGTCGGACATGCGGGCCACACCGCCGTCCTTGCGGATGTCGGCCGGGACGCGCTCGAGCGCCATGACCGCGACCGCCCCCGCGTCTTCGGCGATCTTCGCCTGCTCGGGAGTGACCACGTCCATGATGACGCCGCCCTTGAGCATCTCGGCCATGCCGCGCTTGACGCGGGCGGTGCCGAGCTGCGGGGCCGCGTCGGACTGGCCGGGAGTGGGGTTGGTGGACACAGCTGACCTCGCTCGCGGGTACTCAGGCGTGATGGAGACACATCCATCTTATGACCTGATGAGCACGATCTCGGTTCACGGCCTGTCAGAAGCGTCCCACCTCAGGCTTACGCTGTGCGGAGTGACCTGAGGTAGTGACTCTTACCAGGAAACGCGGGTCTTAGCGGGCGAAGACGGCGGGCGGTTCGTCGTCGATCTCGAAAGTCGGCTTATCGGGAGCGCGACCGGCGAGCCGGAAGTACCGCACTCGGCGATATCCGCGGATCTGGCGTACCGCACGCACCGACTCGTTGTGGAAGCGCCGCGCGAGCTGGACCCTGCGCATGGCCGCGCCGAGCTCCTGGACCAGATCCGCGCCCTCTGGCGTCTCGGCCAGCTGCTTGAGCTCCTCGGGGTCGTCGAACGCTGCGCGCAGGTCGCGGGTGAGCGCCGATTCGGCCGGCTCGCGCTCGTCCTCGGTCGCGATCTGGGCGCTGCGTGCGGCGGTGGCCAGAATGACCGCGGTGGCGACGTCGAGCAGTCCGGAGCGGGCGAGCTCGAGGGTCGCGGCGGAGCGGCGGACCAGTTGCGCGTCGAGGGCCACCCGGGCCGCGTCGAGGCGCACGTGCAGGCGGTCGAGCCGGGTCGCGGTCCAGCTGAGGTAGAGGCCGAACAGCAGGATGAGAACCGCGGCCAGGACGACGATCTCGGTGTACTGGGTCAGGACGAGCTTCACCGCTGGCTCCTATCGGAGTCGGGCTGCGGTTCATCGCGCCGGCCGCCGCTGGCGCGGTCGCCGTCGCCGCTGCTGCCACTGCCACCGCCGCTACCACTGCCGCTGTTGCTGCCACTGCCACCCAGGCCGAAGCCGCCGAGGCTGCCGAAATTTCCAAGCGCGCTGAATCTCGCGGTCCCGGAACGCGCGGCGCCGGTGCGGGTCTGGCTAGTGCGCGTGCTGACCTGCGCGGTGGATTCGGTGACCATCTCGTAGACGGAGAGGATGTCGGCGGCGACCACCGACCAGTCGTACTTCCGCACGCACCGGGTGGCCTCGTCGCGCAGCGCGTCGCGGCGGGCCGGATCGGCCAGCAGCCCGAGTGCGGCCTGAGCGAGGGCCGCCGCGTCGCTGTTGGGGAACATCTGCCCGGCCGAGCCGCCCTCGAGCACCAGCGAGAACGCGTCGAGATCGGTGGCCAGCACCGGAGCGCCGGCGCTCATCGCCTCGACCAGGATGATGCCGAAGGACTCCCCCCCGGTGTTCGGCGCACAGTAGATGTCCACCGAGCGCAGCAGCTGCGCCTTCTCCTCGTCGCTGATCATGCCGAGGAAGGTCACGTTGTCGCGCACCTCGTCGGGCAGGGCTTCCGCCGCCTCCTCGGTGTCGCCGCGGCCGGCGACCAGCAGCCTGGTCGCGGGGCGGGCGGCGACGATCGCGGGGAAGGCTTCGAGCAGCACCGGCAGGCCCTTGCGCGGCTCGTCGATGCGCCCGATGAAGCCGATCGTGCCGCCCTTGCCGTCCGGACCGTCATCGCCGTCCGGGGTGGTCCAGTCGGGCCGGGACAGCGCGTCCGCGAAGTAGGCGACGTCCACGCCGTTGGGGATCACGACCGCGTCGCCGCCCAGATGCTCGACGAGGGTGCGCCGGGCGTACTCGCTGACTGCGATGCGCGCGTTGATCTTCTCCAGGGCCGGCTGGAGGATCGGGTAAGCCGCGGTCATCGCGCGGGAGCGCGGGTTGGCGGTGTGGAAGGTCGCGACCATCGGCACGGTGGCGGCCCAGCACGCCAGTAGCGAGAGCGAGGGCGTGCCCGGCTCGTGCAGGTGTACGACGTCGAATGCGCCCTCGTGCAGCCAGCGGCGGACGCGCGCGGCGGACAGGAACCCGAAGTTCAGGCGCGCGACCGAGCCGTTGTAGGGCACCGGCACGGCGCGGCCGGCTGAGACGACGTAGGGCGGGACCGGCGTGTCGTCGTCGGCCGGCGCGAGGACGGAGACCTCGTGGCCGAGGCCGATCAGGTGCGCGGCCAGGTCGCGGACGTGGAACTGCACGCCGCCCGGCACGTCCCAGGCGTAGGGGCAGACGATCCCGATTCTCATCGCGTCGGCTTTTTCACGGTGCCTGCTCGGCAGGCTTCGGCGCCTTGGCCGGATCCAGGTCGGCCAGCCAGAGCTTCTGCAGCATGTGCCAGTCGGCCGGATGCTCGCCGATGCCCTGCTCGAAGACGTCGACCAGCGCCTGGCACATCGCCGCGATCTTCTCCTCGCGGCTGCCCGTCTCCGGCACCTCGATCTTCGGGTGCACCTTGGCCTGCTGGTAGCCGGTCTCGTACCAGAGCGTGACCGGCATCAGCGCCGCCCCGGTCGCGATGGCCAGCGCGGCGGGCCCGGCCGGCAGCTTGGTGGTCTCGCCGAAGAACTGAACCGGCACGCCCCGGTCGGTCAGATCGCGCTCGGCCACCAGGCAGACGAGGCCGCCGGCCCTGAGTCGCCGGACCAGGCCGAGGAAGGTGTTCTGGCCGCCGGTCAGCGGCAGCACCTCCATGCCGATCGACTCGCGGTAGGCGACGAAGCGCTCGAACAGCCGCTCCGGCTTGAGGCGTTCAGCGACCGTGGTGAAGCCGTCGCAGTGGTGGGCCGCCCAGGCGCCCGCGTGGTCCCAGTTGCCCATGTGCGGCAGGGCGAGGATCACGCCCTTGCCGGCGGCGTACTCCTTGTCCAGGAGGTCCTGCCCGTCGACCGGGAAGGTGGCGTCGACCCGCTCCTGCGACCAGGTTTCGAGCCGGAAGGTGTCGCACCAGTACCGCAGGTAGTTGCGCATCGCCTGCTTGGAGACCGCGCGGACACGTTCGGAACTCGCCTCGGGCCCGAGCACGCGGGCCAGGTTGCGTTCCAACTGGGTGACGCCCTTGCCCCGTTTGGCCCAGACGCGGTCGGCTACCCGCTCGAACAGCCGGTACGCGGTTCGCTCCGGCAGCCGCTTGACCACGCCCCAGCCGAACGCGTAGAGGCGGTAAGTCGCCTCGTCCCTCAGTTTGCTCATTCGCTCGTCGCCTCCGCGATCGGCTCACCCGGCGCGGCCGGGCTGTCAGGACTGGCGGGGCTGGCAGAACTGGCCGGGCCGGCCGGGCCGACGGCCATGGCCTGCTTGCGCACGTGCAGGACGCGTTGCACCACGGTGGCCGTCGACCCGATCGCCAGCCCCCACAGCGCGATCGCCTGGATGAACGGAACGCCGAGGCCGGCCAGGCCGGTGGCGACCAGCGAGCCGACCAGCCGCTCGCCGCGCTCGACGAGGCCCACCGAGCAGTCGTAGCCGAGCGATTCGGCCTTGGCCCGCGCGTACGAGGTGATGGCGCCGGAGACCAGGCAGACCAGGGCGAGCACGAACATCCACCGGTCGCGCACCCCGGCGAAGTAGTAGGCCAGTCCGCCGAAGATCGCCGCGTCGCCGAAGCGGTCCATGGTGGCGTCGAGGAAGCCGCCCCACTTGGACACCCGCCCGGCCAGCCGGGCCATGGTGCCGTCGAGCAGGTCGGAGAAGATGAAGGAGGTCACCGCGACGGTGCCCCAGAAGAACTGTCCGCGCGGGAAGAGCGCGAGCGCCGAGACGACCACGCCGAGCGTGCCGACGAGGGTGACCGTGTCGGGTCCGACCCCGCGCCGCAGCAGGAACTGCGCGGTGGGGGTGAGCACGCGGGTGAAGAACGCCCGCGCGTAGCGGTTCAGCATCGAAGTCCCAGCGTCGTCGGCAGCGCGTGGGGCGCTGCGTACGGTGCACGTTTCCAGGCGGCGCGACCCAAGGCGATGGCACAGGGCCGCGGACCGCGGCGCCCATCGTATTGGGTGCGCGGGCCGCGATCGTGCCCGGCCCGCAAGTGCCTCTGGTCCGTGACGGATGCGATAACACGCGACCGGGTGTGGCGTATCGCGGGACGTCCCGTCGAGTGGAAGGCTTGAAGAGGACTTGTCGGGCGCTTCGAAGAGGAGTTGTCTGCAAGGAAAACCTGAACACTGCGTTACGCACGGATCACGGGATCGGATCGGCCCGATGCAGCCGGCCGCCTGATCAGTGCGGACGCGGCCAGTACTCGCCGGGAGGATACCGATGTCCGAGAAGAAGGATGCGAACCGCGGCGGCAGGGATGCGAAGGCGCCGGTGGCCGAGCGGCCGGAGTCCGTCCGCAACGTGGTCCTGGTCGGGCACACCGGCGCCGGGAAGACGACCCTGGTCGAGTCGCTGCTCGCGGCGACCGGGACGATCGGGCGGCCCGGGCGGGTGGAGGACGGTTCGACGGTCACCGACTGCGACGACATCGAGCACCGGCTCGGCCGCTCGGTGAGCCTGGGGCTCGCGCCGCTGGAGTTCGGCGGGATCAAGGTCAATCTGCTGGACGCGCCGGGTTACGCGGACTTCGTCGGCGACCTGCGCGCGGGGCTGCGGGCCGCGGACGCCGCGTTGTTCGTGGTGTCGGCGGCGGACGGCGTGGACGGCGCGACGCAGCTGCTGTGGGAGGAGTGCGCGGCGGTGGGCATGCCGCGCGCGGTCGTGGTGACGAAGCTGGACAGCCCGCGGGCGGATTTCGACGAGACCGTGGCGATCTGCCAGCGGGTCTTCGGGGACGGGGTGCAGCCGCTGTATCTGCCGCTGCTGGACGACCACGAGCAGGTCGGCGGGGTGATGGGCCTGCTCTCCGAGCGGATTTACGACTACACCGGCGGGCAGCGCGCGGAGAACGAGCCGGATCCGGAGCACCTGGAGCTGATCGAGGGGCCGCGTAACGCGCTGATCGAGGGGATCATCGCGGAGAGCGAGGACGAGTCCCTGATGGACCGTTACCTCGGCGGCGAGCAGATCGACGTCAAGGTGCTGATCGATGACTTGGAGACCGCGGTGGCGCGCGGGCACTTCTATCCGGTGCTGCCGATGGGCGCGGTCTCGCACGACGCCGAGGACGGGGCGGTACGGGTCGGCACGATCGAGCTGCTCGAGCTGGTGACGAAGGCGTTCCCGGCGCCCGGCGAGCACCTGATCCCGGCGGTGACCACGCCGGACGGCGCGCCGAAGGCGCCGCTGGAGTGCGACCCGAACGGGCCGCTGGTGGCCGAGGTGGTCAAGACGACCTCGGACCCGTACGTCGGGCGGATCTCGCTGGTGCGGGTGTTCTCCGGGACGCTGCGCCCGGAGCAGCCGGTGCACGTGTCGGGGCACGGCCGGGCCGAGCGCGGGCATCCGGACCACGACGTGGACGAGAAGGTCGGCGCGCTGTCCTGCCCGCTGGGCAAGGTGCAGCGCACGGTGCAGCAGGCGGTGGCCGGGGACATCGTGGCGGTCGCGAAGCTGGCGCACGCGGAGACCGGTGACACGCTCTCGGCGAAGGACGACCCGGCGCTGATGGAGCCGTGGGTGATGCCGGTTCCGCTGCTGCCGGTGGCGGTGCTGGCGAAGGCGAAGTCGGACGAGGACAAGCTCGGGCAGGCGCTGGGCCGGCTGGTGGCCGAGGACCCGACGCTGCGCCTGGAGATCAACCCGGAGACGCATCAGCTGGTGCTGTGGTGCATGGGTGAGGCACACCGGGATGTCGTGCTCGATCGGTTGTCGACGCGGTACAGCGTCGCGGTGGACACGGTGCCGTACCGGATCTCGCTGCGGGAGACGTTCACGGCCAAGGCGACCGGGCACGGACGGCATGTGAAGCAGTCCGGCGGCCATGGCCAGTACGCGATCTGCGACATCGAAGTCGAGCCGCTGCCCAACGGCGGGGGCTTCGAGTTCGTGGACAAGGTGGTCGGCGGCGCGGTACCGCGGCAGTTCATCCCGTCGGTGGAGAAGGGCGTGCGCACCCAGCTGGAGCGGGGCGTGTTCGCCGGTTACCCGCTGGTCGACGTGCGGGTGACGTTGTTCGACGGCAAAGCGCACTCGGTGGACTCCTCCGACATGGCGTTCCAGACGGCCGGCGCGCTGGCGCTCAAGGAGGCGGCGGCGAAGATCACCGGCGCGCTGCTGGAGCCGGTGGACGCGGTGGAGATCAGCGTCGCGGACGAGTTCGTCGGCGCGGTGATGGGCGACCTGTCCGGGCGGCGCGGCCGGGTGCTGGGCACGGAGCCGGATTCGGCCGGGCGCACGCTGGTGCGCGCCGAGGTGCCGGAGACCGAGCTGTCGCGCTACCCGGTGGAGCTGCGCTCGCTGTCGCACGGCACCGGCGTCTTCACGCGCGGCTACCTGCGGCACGAGGCGATGCCACCGCAGGTCGCCGCGAAGTTCATGGCCGAGGCCTCGTCCTCGTCCTGATCGTCAGCCCCGGTCCTCGGCCCGGCTCCTCAGCCCTGGTCGTCAGAACTCCGCGGCGATCCGGGTGCACCGGCCGTTCCGGTCGCACCCGGCCCGCAGCGTGCGCACCCGGGCCGCGTCGCCGAGCGGGAACACGACCAGTCCGGAGAACTCGACCGGTTCGCCGGGGTGCGCGCGCAGGCGCTCGGTGAGCAGCTCGTATTCGTCGACCGGTTCGTCGCCAAGGTCGGTGAAGTCGGTCAGCGCGGATTCGTCGAGCAGGCACACGTGGCCTGACGGCGCGTCGAAGCCGGACGCCAGCGTCTCCCAACGCTCCGGTTCGGCGTCGGCGAGACGCAGTTCGAGCCCTGACGCGTCTGCGGATACCTGATACTCGCCGGGCGGCAGCGCGAGGTCGAGCGGCTTCGCGTCGCCGAACAGCGCGCTGGGATCGCCGACGATCAGTCGGCCGGTGGGCAGCGCGAGCGTGGCGTGCATGGGGATGGATCTTAGGAGGCGTCCGAGGTCGCGGGCCAATGCCGCGCCAGCAGCTCGCGGGTGTCCGCGAGCAGTTGCGGCAGCACCCGGGTGCGGCCGATCACCGGCATGAAGTTCGCGTCGCCGCCCCAGCGCGGCACGATGTGCTGGTGCAGGTGCGCGGCGATTCCGGCGCCGGCGACGGTGCCCTGGTTCATGCCCAGGTTGAAGCCGTGCGGGTTGGAGGCGGCACGCAGCGCGGCCATGCCCTGCTTGGTGAACGCGGCGAGCTCCGCGGTCTCGTCCAGCGTCAGGTCCGTGTAGTCCGCGACGTGCCGGTACGGGCAGATGAGCAGGTGGCCGGGGCTGTACGGATAGAGATTGAGAACGGCGTAGACGAGCTTGCCGCGTTCGACGATCAATCCCGCCGCGTCGCTGAGGGTGGGCACCCGGCAGAACGGGCAGTCGTCGCCGGCCTCGGAACTCTCCGGCTTGTTCTCGCCCTTGATGTAGGCCATGCGGTGCGGCATCCACAGCCGCTCGACGTCGTCGGGGACGCCGGGACCGTCGGGCTGTCCGTCGCCGGCGCCCGCACCGAAGCTGTCTGCGCCGTCCCGAACGCCTGACTGTTGCTCGGTCTGCATCCGCGCGTCCATAGCGGCCAGCATATTGGGTGCGCCTGGCGGCCGGTCACGACCACGACGGGTTGTGACCGGCCCTCAAGGTGCCAACGCGGTAGTGAGCGATGCGGATCAGCGCCGCTCGCGCACCGCCGCCACGATCTCGGCGACGGCCTCGTCGACCGGGACGCCGTTCTTCTGCTCGCCGCTGCGGTAACGGAACGAGACGGCGCCCTTGGCGGCGTCCTCGTCTCCGGCCAGCAGCATGTAGGGCACCTTGGCCTTCTGCGCGTTGCGGATCTTCTTCTGCATCCGGTCGTCGGACGCGTCCACCTCGACCCGAATGCCCTGAGCACGCAGTTTGGCGGCGATCTCGTCGAGGTAGGCCACGTGCGCGTCGGTGATCGGGATGCCGGTCACCTGCACCGGGGCGAGCCAGGCCGGGAACGCGCCCGCGTAGTGCTCCAGCAGGATCGCGAAGAAGCGCTCGATCGAGCCGAACAGCGCGCGGTGGATCATCACCGGCTGGTGGCGGGCGCCGTCCGCGCCGGTGTACTCAAGGCCGAAGCGCTCGGGCTGGTTGAAGTCGACCTGGATGGTGGACAGCTGCCAGGTGCGCCCGATCGCGTCCCTGGCCTGCACCGAGATCTTCGGCCCGTAGAACGCGGCGCCGCCCGGGTCGTCGACCAGCTCGAGCTCCTGCTTGAGCGCGGCCTGGCGCAGCGCCTCGGTGGCCTCGGCCCAGGCCTCGTCGGTGCCGATCGACTTCTCCGGGTCGCGGGTGGACAGCTCAAGGTAGAAGTCGTTCAGGCCGTAGTCGCGCAGCAGATTCAGCACGAAGGTGAGCAGGCTGTCCAGCTCGCCGGGCATCTGCTCCACGGTGCAGTAGATGTGCGCGTCGTCCTGGGTGAAGCCGCGGGCGCGGGTCAGGCCGTGCACGACGCCCGACTTCTCGTACCGGTACACCGTCCCGAACTCGAACAGCCGCAGCGGCAGCTCACGGTAGGAACGGCCGCGCGCGTCGAAGATCAGGTTGTGCATCGGGCAGTTCATGGGCTTCATGTAGTACTTGACGCCCTCGTCCAGCTCCATGGGCGGGTACATGCCGTCGGCGTACCAGTCCAGGTGGCCGGAGGTCTCGTAGAGCGTGCCCTTGGTGGTGTGCGGGGTGTAGACGAACTCGTAGCCCGCTTCCTCGTGCCGGCGGCGGGAGTACTCCTCCATCGCCATGCGCACGGTGCCGCCCTTGGGGTGGAAGACCGCGAGGCCGGAGCCGATCTGGTCCGGGATCGAGAACAGGTCCAGTTCGGTGCCCAGCTTGCGGTGATCGCGCTTCTCCGCCTCGGCGAGGAAGTCCAGGTGCGCCTTGAGGGCGTCCTTCGACTCCCACGCGGTGCCGTAGATCCGCTGCAGCTGCGGGTTCTTCTCGCTGCCGCGCCAGTACGCGGCGGCCGAGCGCATCAGCTTGAACGCCGGGATGTTGCGGGTGGTCGGCAGGTGCGGGCCCCGGCACAGGTCCTTCCAGCACAGCTCGCCGGACTTCGGGTCGAGGTTGTCGTAGATGGTCAGCTCGCCCGCGCCCACCTCGGCGGAGGCCCCTTCGGCGGCGTTGGCCGCGGAACCCTTGAGCCCGATCAGCTCCAGCTTGAACGGCTCGCCGGACAGCTCCTCGCGCGCCTCGTCGTCGGTGACGGCGCGGCGGGAGAAGCGCTGGCCCTGCTTGACGATCGCCTGCATGCGCTGCTCGATGGTCTTCAGGTCCTCCGGGGTGAAGGGCCGCTCGACCTGGAAGTCGTAGTAGAAGCCGTCCTTGATCGGCGGGCCGATGCCCAGCTTGGCCTCCGGGAAGACCTCCTGCACCGCCTGCGCCATCACGTGCGCGGTGGAGTGGCGCAGGATCGCGCGCCCGTCCTCGGAGTCGATGGCCACAGGCGCGACCACGTCGCCGTCGGCCAGCGGCCTGGCGAGGTCGACCAGCACGCCGTCCGCCGAACCTGAGCCGGAGCCCGGCGCGTACAGGCGGGCGGCGATGTTGGAGCGGTCTCCGGCGAACTCCGCGGCGAAAAGGTCGCCGACGGTCGTGCCCGCAGTGACCGTCCGCTCGGCCCGTTCGGCTTGGCGGTCGATGGTCACCCGGATCTCGGACACCGTGGTCTCCTTGTTCGTCTGCTGAACTTCGTCGGCTTCAGGCGCGGCGCGGACATGCGCTGCTCTGCACGATCGTACCGACCGCGGCGGCCCAGGCATGACCGCATTTCCGGGCGGCGTGCGGCACCTGGCGGCCAATCGCAGGCCACCTCGCGTTCACCGGCCGGGGCTATGTTCGGAGCGTGGCCGTGACCGTGGGGGCACCTGTAGGCACTGAACTGGCGGCGAGCGGGGTTGGGAACGGCGGGCAGCAGAATCGCCGCAGTACCCCTTTCCGCCTGGCGGCGTGGACGGTGGCGGTCGGGCTGGCGCTAGGGGCGCTGCTCGGAGCCACGGTCAGCGCGTTTACCGCAGCGCGGGATGGCACGGAGAGCGTGGCGCAGCACGCGCGCATCGCGTCGGACGCCTCGGACCTCTACTTCAGCCTCTCCGACCTCGACGCCGAGGCCGCTCGTCTGGTGCTGCTGGGCAACGGCGCCGATCCCGGCACGGGCGCGTTGGACCACGCCGGTGACCAGATCGCGGCGCTGGACGCGTACAACCAGCGCACGGCGCAGGTCGACGCGGATCTTCGGCAGCTGGCCGGCGAGGACCAGAGCGCCGCCCCGGTGACCGCGCTGACCGGCGGGGTGACGCAGTATCACCAGATCGCCGACGCGGCGATCGCGCTCGACCAGACGGCGCCGAGCGCACTGCCCGACACGATGGGCGCGCCGTCCGGGCAGCCCGCCGCAGCCGCGATCGGTTACTACGCGCGCGCCACGACGTTGATGCAGAGTCGGCTGCTGCCCGAGGCCCGCGCACTGCGCGACGAGACCTCGAACGCGCTTTCAGATGCCGCTTCCTCCGCGCATCTGGCTGGAATCATCGGCGCGAGCGCGGTCGGCGCCATGGGGCTGCTGGCGCTCGTGCTGGCGTCGCGGATGCACCGGCGGCTGCGGTTGTGGTTCCGTCGCACGCTCAATCCCGGCATCGTCGTGGCGCTGCTGGTCGCGCTCGGGTTGGCGATCGGAAGCCTGTTCGCGCTGATGGCGACCGCGCGAGATGCATCGGCCGCTGGGGCGCGATTCACGGACTACCTCGCGGTGACCCGTGCGCGCGCCGCGAGTTACGACGTAGACGGTGCGGTAACGCGCTACTTGCTGATGCCGGACACCACCGATCAGCAGCTGACGAAGGCGCTGTCGACCGCGAACGGAGAGCTGACCGGTCTCGGCTCGGCGGGCACGGAGGCGGCCGCGCGCTGGAAACTGATCGTCCAGGCCCCGCAGGGCGACATTCCCGCGATCATCGGCCGGTCGGATATTTCCACCGCGCTGGCCCGCGACACCGGGACGGCCCGCGGCGATGAGGCCTTCGATTTCTATTACTACGACTCGGCGCTGGTGAAGCTGTCGGACGACCGGCACGCCGCCTTCGACACCGCGATGGCCTCCGCGCGCTCGGACCTGGCCGGCTGGTCGTGGCTGCCTTGGTCGCTGGTCGCGGCGGCCTTGCTCGCGCTCGGTTTCGGTGTGTGGCCGCGCTTCGGCGAGTACCGCTAGGGTCGTGCGCCCGCCCCGGCGAGGGCCGGTCGCCACTGAACCCACAAGTGCCGCAGGGCCGTGTACGTAGACGGATACACAGGCTTACGATGGGCTACGAAACGATGGCCAAACGGGGAAAATGCCAATTTGATCATCCTGGATTGGGGTGACGCGCGGTGGGTGTCGAGATCGCGATCGCCGTGGTGGCCGTGGCGGCGCTGATCGGTCGTCCGCGGTTCCGGATCGTGCGGCAGTTCGAGCGGGGCGTGGTGTTCCGCTGGGGGAAGGTGCTCGGCCGGCCGCGCGAGGCCGGGATCGCCATGCTGGTGCCCTTCTCCGACAAGCTGGTCCGGGTCAACACGCAGATCGTGACGCTGCCGGTGCCCGCGCAGGAGGGCATCACCCGGGACAACGTGACGGTGCGGGTCGACGCGGTGGTGTACTTCCGGGTGATCGACCCGGTGCGGGCGCTGGTCGAGGTGCAGGACTACCAGTTCGCGATCGGGCAGGTCGCGCAGACCTCGCTGCGGTCGATCATCGGCAAGTCCGAGCTCGACGACCTGCTGACCAACCGCGAGCCGCTGAACCAGGGCCTGGCGCTGATGCTGGACTCGCCGGCGGTCGGCTGGGGCATCCACATCGACCGGGTGGAGATCAAGGACGTCGCGCTGCCCGAGTCGATGAAGCGCACGATGGCCCGTCAGGCGGAGGCGGACCGGGAGCGGCGCGCCCGCATCATCACCGCGGACGGCGAGCTTCAGGCGTCGAAGAAGCTGGCGCAGGCGGCCGACGTGATGTCGGACAGCCCGGCGGCGTTGCAGCTGCGGCTGCTGCAGACGATGGTCGAGGTGGCCTCGGAGAAGTCCTCGACGGTCATCCTTCCGTTCCCGGTGGAGCTGCTGCGCTTCCTGGAGCACTCGTCGCTGCCGCACGCCGAGCGGGCCGCCGAGGCCCGGGCCGCGAACAAGGGCCGCAACCGCGCCGTCGTCGAGGCGGAAGAGGCGGCCGGTCTGACCGAGGCCGTCAAGCCGGAGGAGATCGAGGCCGCGGACGTCCCGGAGCTGCCCGAGGTGGCCGCGGTTCCGGAGAACGCGGACACACCCGACCCGATCGAGGACGAACTCAACCGGGCCCAGGCAGAGGCGCAGTCGGACGGCGCGCAGCCGCAGCGTCTCTGAACCCTTCGAACGGCTGAAGAAGCCGCAGAAGCAGCGGCCGGACAGGCGACAGCAGCATCAGGGCAGTGTGTTAGCAGCATCAGGGCACCGTTCCGGCGCTTTCGCGTCGTGACGCGGTGCCCTGGCGCTGCCGGTCATCCGCCGGTCGGGCTGTTGCGCAGGTAGTCGAGCACGACCGGATCGATCTTGCCCTCGACCAGGCGCATCTCCAGGTTCTCCCGGCCGCCCCAGTTGCCCAGCGCCTTGCCCAGCTCGCCGGTGAAACCACGCTCGGACAGCAAGGCGGAGACCTCGGCCGCGAGGTCACCCTCCAGCACGAGTAGCTCATCGGGGTCGGGCTTGCCGAACAGCAGGTCGTGCACATCCAGCAGCCGGGCCAGCTCGGCCACCGGCTCCTCGTGGTCGTCGACGCGCAGATCGACCAGGACGTCGCTGCCGTCGTACCCCTCCCCCGCGGCCACCACGTACAGCGCCGCGCTCTGCTTGCCGCGGCTGTCGCCGCCGACCTTGTCCCCGGCCGTCAGCGCCGCCAACAGCCTGCGGGCCAGCGGCCCGCGCGGGTCGGAGGCCAGCCACGCCTCCTCCATCAGCGCCACCACCCGCGAGCCGGCCAGGATGTTGCCCTGGATCGCATAGCCGTATCCGGTCGCGCCGCCCGCCCAGGGCAGGCAGCCGGGACCGGTGTACGTCGCGGCCTGGCCTTCCGCGTCGACGACGCCGAGCTGCCGTTCCGCGGCCAGATCGTCCGCGCCGGTCAGCGCCTCGACCGTCTCTTTCGCGCTTTTGCCTTCCGCCAGCAGCCGCAGCCCCGCGTCCTTGTAGCGCAGGTTCGCCAGGGCCTGGGTGGCCAGGGCGCCGCCCGGCCGGCCTTCGCGGGTGACCGCGGCGGCCGGGACCATGGCGCCGACGGCGAGGAACTTGGAGGCCACCGCGACGCCGAAGTGCCGGCCGTCTGTGCTGCGGGCGACTATGGAGAAGGTCATGCGCTCAGTTTTCCAAGACCGGCAGCAATTCCGGAAGATGGCCGTCGAATCGTGCCCCGGTCGCGACCCGCTCTTCGGACACGTCGCCGTAGGTCGTACTCCGCTGACGGGTGGGCCGGCCGGCGGCGGCGGCAATCTCCTTGATTTCGTGTACTGACTTATAGCTGCCGTAGGAGGAGCCGGCCATGCGCGAGATGGTCTCCTCCATCAGCGTGCCGCCGAGGTCGTTGGCGCCGCTGCGCAGCATCTCGGCCGCGCCGTCGGGGCCGAGCTTGACCCAGCTGGTCTGGATGTTGGGGATCAGCGGGTGCAGCAGCAGCCGGGCCATCGCGGTGACGGCCCGGTTCTCGGCCATGGTCGGCCCGGGTCGGGCGATGCCGGCGAGGTATACCGGGGCGTTGGTGTGCACGAAGGGCAGGGTCACGAACTCGGTGAAGCCGGCGTGGCCGCGTTCGAGGTTGCGGCGCTGCATCGCGGCGAGCAGGCGCAGGTGGCCGACCCAGTGCCGCGGCTCGTCCACGTGGCCGTACATCATCGTGGAGGAGGAGCGCACGCCGAGGCTGTGCGCGGTCTCCACGATTTCCACCCACGCGGCAGCCGGCAGCTTGCCCTTGGTCAGGACCCAGCGGACTTCGTCATCGAGGATCTCAGCCGCGGTACCCGGAATCGTGTCGAGTCCCGCGTCACGCGCTGCAGTAAGCCAGTCCCGGATCGACATCCCCGTCCGGGTAGCCCCATTCGCGACCTCCATAGGCGAGAAGGCGTGTACGTGCATGCCGGGGACGCGTTCCTTCACCGCACGCGCGATGTCGAAGTACGCGGTACCGGGCAGGTCGGGATGGATACCGCCCTGCATACACACCTCGGTGGCGCCTACGTCCCACGCCTGCTGTGCACGGTCGGCGACTTGGTCGAGGGAGAGTGTGTAGGCGTCGGCATCGGTGCGGCGCTGAGCGAAGGCGCAGAACCGGCAGCCGGTGTAGCAGACATTGGTGAAATTGATGTTCCGCGTGACGAGGAAGGTGACCTCCTCCCCCACCGTCGCACGACGCAGATCGTCCGCGATGCGGCACAGTTCGTCGAGCGCGGCCGCGTGTTCCGGCGTGGCGTGCTGAGCGGTGTCGAACAACGCGAGCGCCTGATCGTCCGTCAGGCGGGTCGGATCGTCGGCCGCGACGGACAGCGCCGCGCGCACCTCACCGTCCAGACGGATCGGCGCGCCTCGGTCCTTCCCGCCGCCCTTTACCGCTACACTCCCCCGCCTCACCGTCTGGCGCAGCTCTTCCCAGTCCCCGTACACCGCGTCGAAGTCGCCGCGCCGGTCTCCGCTGCGCCCCTCCGTGTCGATCGCCGTATGCAGGTCCGTCCGGCCATTCGCACTGAGTACCGCCTCGGGCTCCTGCCACGGGCGCCCCTCGACCACCGCGTCCTCGTCGGCGAGCCCAGTCGCGGGATCGACGAGCGCGCGCACGTGCGGTACCAGGCGCGGATCGAGCCACGGCTCGCCGCGCTTGACGAATTCCGGATAGATCGTCAGTCGTTCACGCAGGGTGAATCCGAGGTCGGCTGTCCTCGCCGCAAGTTCCTCGATGTGCGGCCACGGGCGTTCCGGGTTGACGTGATCCGGGGTCAGCGGGGAGACGCCACCCCAGTCGTCGATCCCGGCGTTGATCATCTGAGCGTATTGTTCGCCCACCAGGTTCGGCGGGGCCTGGATGCGCGCGGCCGGGCCGAGGATCAGCCGGGCAGTGGCAATCGTCGCCGCCAGCTCGTCCAGATCGGCATCGGCGGCCCGCCGCATCGCCGTGTCCGGCTTCGCGCGGAAGTTCTGAATGATGATCTCTTGAATGCCCTGGTACTGCCGCTGCACGCGCCGGATCGCGAACAGCGCGTCCGCCCTCTCCGCGAAGGTCTCCCCGATCCCAATCAGCAGCCCAGTCGTGAACGGCACGTTCGACCGTCCCGCGTCCTCCAGCACCCGCAGCCGCACCGCCGGTTCCTTGTCGGGCGAGCCGTAGTGCGGGCCGCCGGGCTCGGACCACAGCCGCGTCGCGGTCGTCTCCAGCATCATGCCCATCGAGGGCGCGACCGGCTTGAGTCGCTGGAAGTCCGTCCAGGTTAGTACGCCGGGGTTCAGGTGCGGCAGCAGTCCCGTTTCCTCGAGCACGCGCACCGCCATGGCGCGCACGTAGGCGAGCGTGTCGTCGTAGCCGTGGGCGTCAAGCCACTCGCGCGCTTCCGGCCAACGGTCCTCCGGCCGGTCGCCCAACGTGAAGAGCGCTTCCTTACAGCCGAGTGCCGCGCCCTTACGCGCGATGTCCAGCACCTCGTCCGGCGACAGGTACATACCATGGCCTTCACGCCGCAGCTTGCCGGGGATGGTGACGAAGGTGCAGTAACCGCAGCGATCGCGGCACAGCCGGGTAAGCGGTATGAAGACCTTGCGCGAGTAGGTGATGATGCCCGGACGCCCCGCCTGCTCAAGCCCCGCGTCGCGCACGCGTGCCGCAACGCTTGATAGCGCCGTCAGATCGTCCCCACGTGCCTGAAGCAGCACCTCAGCCTCAGCCAGATCCAGGGCCACTCCTTGCTCGGCGCGGTGCAGCGCCCGCCGCATCCCCGTTTGCGTCGGTACGTGCCGCTGCTCAACCATCCGCGCCTCCACGCTCGCGCCCGCCGCCCGTGACGAGGCGGCCGTGCTGTGCCGTGCCCATGCCCTCATGCGAACCCGGGCACGGCTCCTATCCTTCCCTGTCTCGCCAACCACATGATCAGCCGGGTACACCCGCCTACTGCACCTTTGGGTGTGACTCGCCCCGTCGAGTTACCCTGAACGACGTCTCAACCAGGGAGTGATCAATGGCGATCAGCGTGTTCGACCTGTTCTCGATCGGCATCGGGCCGTCGAGTTCACACACGGTCGGACCGATGCGGGCCGCGCGCATGTTCGCGCGCAGGCTCAAGTCAGAGGGGCTGCTCGCCCAGGCCGCGGCGGTGCGTGCGGAGCTGTTCGGGTCGCTCGGTGCGACCGGTCACGGGCACGGCACGCCGCGCGCGGTGCTGCTCGGCCTGGAGGGTAATTCGCCGCGCACGGTCGACCTGGAGCAGGCCGACGCGGACGTCGCGCGGATCAGGCAGACCGGCCGGCTGCGGCTCCTCGGCCACGAGCTCGGCACGGCGCACGAGATCGCGTTCGACGAGCAACAGCAGCTGATCCTGCATCGCAGGCGCGCGCTCCCGTACCACGCGAACGGCATGACGCTCTGCGCGTACGACGCCGCCGGGCTTCCGCTGCTGGAAAAGACGTACTACTCGGTGGGCGGCGGCTTCGTCGTCGACGAGGACAAGATCGGAGCCGACCGCGTCGTACCGGACGACACCGTCCTGCGTCACCCCTTCCGCACCGGCGAGGAACTGCTGCGGCTGACCCGCGAGACCGGCCTGTCGATCTCCGCGCTGATGCTGGAGAACGAGCTGGCCTGGCGCAGCGAGGCGCAGATCCGGACCGGCTTGCTGGAGATCTGGCACGTCATGCGCGACTGCGTTGAACGTGGCATGTCGCGAGAGGGCATCCTGCCGGGTGGCCTCAAGGTGCGCCGCAGGGCAGCGATCGCGGCGAGGGCGCTGAGGGCTGAGGGCACGACCCCGGCGAACGCGATGGAGTGGGTCACGCTCTACGCGATGGCAGTCAACGAGGAGAACGCGGCAGGCGGCCGCGTGGTAACCGCCCCGACAAACGGAGCGGCAGGCATCATCCCGGCGGTCCTGCACTACTACACGACATTCATCCCCGGCGCGGACGACGAGGGCATCATCCGCTTCCTGCTCGCGGCGGGCGCGATCGGCATGCTCTACAAGGAGAACGCGAGCATCTCCGGCGCCGAGGTCGGCTGCCAGGGCGAGGTCGGCTCGGCCTGTTCGATGGCCGCCGGCGGCCTGGCTGAGGTGCTGGGCGCGAGCCCCGAGCAGGTCGAGAACGCGGCCGAGATCGGCATGGAGCACAACCTCGGCCTCACCTGCGACCCGGTCGGCGGCCTGGTCCAGATCCCATGCATCGAGCGCAACGGCATGGCCGCGGTCAAGGCCGTCACCGCCGCCCGCATGGCCCTGCGCGGCGACGGCCGCCATCACGTCTCTCTCGACAAGGTCATCAAGACCATGAAGGAGACCGGCGCCGACATGAAGATCAAGTACAAGGAGACCTCCCGCGGCGGCCTCGCGGTCAACGTCATCGAGTGCTAGGCAAAGAGGCCCGATCTGCGCCCTTCGAGTGCGACTGGTTGACAGGCGAGGCGGCGGAGCGCCGGGGCAGTGGCACGCACTCCGTAATACCGGGTGTTACGCTGGCCGCATGGCTGTCAAGCGTTTCAGTGTGTCCACGGACGAAGAGACACACGCCGCGATCAGGGCTCACGCGGAGGCGCAGGGGCTGGATGTCTCCGCGTATCTGATGGTGGCCGCACGCCTGTTGATGGCGCAGGACGACCTGGTGACCGCACGGTTCGCGGATGTGGACGCGGCCATCGCTGCGGCCGAGTCCGGCCCGGAGGCTCCCGCCTTGCCGTTGAACGAGGAGGAGGCAGCGGCCGTGGACCGGTTCCTGGACGAACTCGTCGGCCCGCCCAAGGGCCAGAGCGTCGCGTGAGCACGGTCTTCGTCTACGACACGGGCATGCTCATCGGCCTTGAGCAAGGCGACAAGGCGTCGCTCGCGTTTCACCAGCGGCTCGTCGCCCGCGAGGAACTGCATCCGCCGATCATCCCGCTCCCCGTGCTG
>NZ_DASRBQ010000118.1:0-122654 GCF_035653575.1 Actinocrinis sp. | reverse complement strand
ACTCGGCGAGATGGACGCCGACCAGCTGGCCGAGACCACGATGGACCCGCGCCGCCGGATCCTGCGCCGCATCTCGCTGTCCGACGCCGAGGCCGCGGAGAAGATCTTCGATCTGCTGATGGGCACGGATGTGGCCCCGCGTCGTGAGTACATCGTGAACAACGCCGCGCTGCTCGACCGCTCCCGCATCGACGCCTGACAGAGGCTGACAGAGAAGGGGGTCGGCGGCCGGCCATAACGCCGCAGCGCCGCCGACCACGCCGAGACGCACCCCAGTCGGGCTGGCGCAGACGATCGACTCACACAGCCGATCGACCCATGCAGGCAACCAACCCACGCAGTCGATCGACCCACACGGTCGACCAACTCATCGCAGCGGACTCAGGGCAGTTTCTCCAGCTCGGTCGCCCGCAGCTCGATGGGATTTCCGAGTGCCTTTCCGCAGGACTCGGGGCGTGCCACCGAGGCCGGCGCGCCGTGCACTGTCGCCCGGTAGCGGGTGTCATCGTCGACGGTCAGCTCGACCGAGACGTCGCTTTCCCCGATGCGCTCCTCGGCGACGACCCGCACCGCGTCTGCGTCGAACTGCTGAAGTTCCGTGCGCAGCGCGAGATCGGCGGCCTGGCCGGTGCGCGACCACGTGCTGCGGCCCCGCGCGTTCTCTGCCATAACGCGTCCGCTGCGCGCCGCGTCCAGCGCAGCCAACGCCGCGTCGGCGTCGAGCCGGCCATACACGTAACCGGTCGGAAGAACCACGGCCGTCGGCGCGAACCGGTGCCCGCCAAGGTGATCCGACTCCCAGACATCGATGATCGCGCTCGACCCCGCTCCGTCGCGGCCGGCCTCCAGCCTGGCCAGGTCGAGCGCGAGGGCGCGGCCGCGTTCCGCGCAGCACTGATCCCGCTTGCCGTTGGTGCACACCAGCATGACCGGGTTGGCCAGGAGCTCGCCCTCGTGAAGGCGCCCGGCGGCGAGCTCGCCCAGGTCCAGGTCGAGCAACGCGCGCGGATCGGCGAATTTCACCGCACGCACCGTTGCCTCACCCGGGCGCGTATTACACAGCAGCGCTGTGCGCGGGGCGGCCGGATCGGTCAGGGCATGACGGCCAACCCGCCGAATCAGCGCGATGCGTACGCCGATGCTTTCAGCCCGCCGCCCGAGTTCCGCGCCGAGCTCCGGATCGAGGTGCGACTGAGTCAGGGCCCGTGCGCCCCACGGACCCGGCTGCTCGATCGCCAGCCAGGCAGAGGCGACCGGCGCCGTGCCGGCCAGCGGCTCATGCAGCGTGGCGGAGAGGACGGAGCAGTTCGTCGGCGCCGTACGCGCGGCTGGGTGACTAGGCATAGTGACCACCGTAACGAGCGTTTCGCAGGGTCGGTTCACGGGCCGAAGGACCCGACTGAAACACGTTCGGATCCGGGCCGCGCCCGCACTGTGGCGGATCCGCGTCGAGCGACGGATGATGGCGCTAACGGGGGATTGCCGGGGGTTTTGCGGCAGGAGGAATGAGCGATGACCTCGATGGAACCGGCTGGACCCGACCCCGTACACCCCAAGCTCAGCGGCCGCGGCGTGGTACATGAGCACTCCGGGCAGACGACGCACATCCGAAGCGACGAGACCGGCGGCGAACCTCCCCTCGCTTCCGCGCTCGGCACCCCAGCGGTTCTGCTCAACCAGGTGGTCGCGCTGGAGATCGGCTCGTGCGCCTGTCCGGTCGGCATCCACCGGTGGACCGGCGACCGCGTCGGGTCCATCCTGCTCACCCCGACCCAGGCCCAGGTCTGGGCCCGGGCCGGGCGGCTGACCCTGGTCAGCGCCGAAGGCGACGAGTACCGGCTCACCGTGCTGGCCCCTGAGGAGGGCGCGAGCGCCAAGCTCGGCGCGCACTGGCCGCTGCGCGAACCGTCCGGGCGGGTCCGGCGCATCGCCTCGGCGGCCGCGCACGACGTCGGCGACCTGCTCACCTTCCCCTCCTGGCTGGTGCGCACCGCGCACGTCAGCGGCGAGCGCAACGAGCAGCTCGCCCGGGTGATCAACCGCATCCGCAAGGCCAGCCCGGCTACCGCGGTGTACTACGGCCAGACCTTCGGGCATGAACACGCCGGGTCGAAGCAGTTCCATCCCTACGATCACAAGGGTCTGCTCGGGCGCGAGGGCTGGCCGCCCGAGCTGTGAGGAAACCGATCCGGTACCATCTGACGGTTCGTCAGGTCACGGCTTCGTAACTGGTCACTGCGCAGTGCGCCGCTGACTCGCTAGGTTGCCGTTGTCCGGATCGACGGGGAGGATCACAGCGGGGTGGCCGAACGGGCGGGGACAACGCGCGGACTGGTAATCCGGCGTGCCCGGGTGCAGTCCGGCGTCGTCGTGGCGGCCTTCCTGCTGGTGCTCGGCGCCACGATCGCGTTGGTCACCGTCGCCGCGTTCGCCGCGGACACCACCGCCCGCGCGGTCGCCGCGACCGGCCAGCACGCCACGATCTCGCAGCGCAGGATCATCACCCAGGCCGGCGCGGTCACCTCCTTCACGCTGTTCGACACCTCGGTGCAGAACGACGTCAAGACGACGCTGACCGCCCTGCCGAGCACCACGGTCTCCGGGATACTCGGCAATCCGCGGGCCTTGTCCGACTCCGACGTGATGACGCTGCTGTGGACCTCGCCCGCGGTGCGCGACTCCGCCACCCTGGTCAGTGGATCCTGGCCGGCCCCGCCCGAGCCGACCGAGCCGTACGGACTGATCCGCACGCCCGTGCCGGTGGCCGTGTCCGCCTCCGACGCCGCGCGCTATCACCTCGCCGTCGGCAGCCAGGTTCCGCTCCCGCTCGCCCCCGGCACCTTCTATCCCGGCGCGCACGAGGACCGCGGCGTCGTCGTCGGGATCTACCGCCCGAAATCCGCCACCGACCCGGTCTGGGCGATCCCGGCCAGCGCCGGCGGCGCAGTCGAGTTCTTCCTCGTCGACCCGCGGGCCTTCGACACCGGGCGGGTCCAGGCGGCCGGCGGCGTCGCGATCACCTCGCTGGACCTGTCCAAGCTCAGCGCGGGGAACGTGTACGCCGCGGACAGCCAGCTGCACCAGCTCTCCGACGGGCTGGCCAACGACCCGAGCCTCGGCCTCGGCGTGACGGCGAGCGACGACGCGGCGGCGCTGCTCGACGGCACCACCCGGGCGCTGACCGTCTCCCGGCCGGTCATCGCGATCCCCGCGGTCGAGGCGATCGCCATCGCCTGCTGCGCCATCGCCGCCACCGCGCGCCTGCTGGCCCGCGACCGCCGCGCGCAGGCCGCCCTGATGCGTTCGCGCGGCGCGTCGGTCTGGCACCTGGCCCGCTACGACGCGCTCGAAGCGCTCGCGGTGACCGTGCCCGCCATGGTCATCGCGCCCTTCATCGCCGTGCGCCTGGCCGGGCTGCTACCGCCGGCCGACTCGCTCAAACCCGTGCTCGGCGGCGCGGTGTGGCTGGCCGACGGCGCCGCGGCGGTCGTCTTCACCCTCGTGCTGGTTCTCAGCGGCAGCATCACCGCGCGCGACGACTCGGTGGCCCGGGTCGGCCGGATCCCGGTGAGCGTCGCGGCGGCCGGCATCGACCTGGCCGCACTCGCGCTGGCCGCGGCAGGAGTCTGGGAACTGCGCACCGCGCTGACCCGGCAGGCCGCGTCCGGCTCGCTCGACCCGCTGACCGTGTGCGCCCCGACGCTCGCGGTCCTCGCCTTCGCGCTCGCCTCGGTGCGGCTCGTGTCCGTCGTCGGCCGGGTGGCGCAGGCGATCGCGAACCGGGCGCGCGGCTGGTCCGGCGCCTTCGGCAGCTGGCACGCGGCGCGGATGATCCGCACGCACACCGCGGCGGTAGTGCTGATCGCGGCCGCCACCGCGCTCGTCGTGATCAGCGGGGCCAACCGCATCGCCGCCGACCGCTCGGTCCGCGACCAGGCGGACTTCCTCGTCGGCGCCGATGTGCGCGGTACCGCAGCCGACGTGCAGCCGCTGCGCAACGGCGGCGCCGCGGCCGATCTGCCGGGAGTGCGCACGGTCGCCGCGGTCGATCGCCTCACGACGGCGATCGGCCGCTCGGGGACCGGCGGCAAGGCCACGCTCCTCGCCACCGATCCGGCCCGCTGGCAGCAGGTCGCGATCCTGCGCTCGGATCTCGCCCCGGGAGGCGTCGCACAAGCCGTCGCACCGCTGCGCGCGCATCCCGTTCCCCAGCCCGGTCTCGGATTACCGGGCAAACCGCATCAGGCACGCTTCGGGATACGCCTGGCCACCGCTTCCGGTCAGCCGATCCCGGGCGCGACCCTGGACGTCACCCTCGCCGGCCAGGACGGCGAGCCCGACACGCTCTCGGCTCCGCTGGCCGCCGTCTCCGGGCCGCAGACCGTGAACATCGACCTGAGCGCGGCCATCGGCGACGGCTCACGCGTGGCCTGGCCGCTGCGGGTGATCCGGATCGGCGTAGTGCTGCCGACGCCGAGTGCGGGCACTGAGAAAGTCGACTTCGACCTGCTCGCCGCGGACACCGACTCCGGGCGGGCCGAGCTTTCCGCGGGCCAGAGCTGGACCGCGACCTCCAGCGTCAACGTCGCCGTCGTCGCGAACACCAACTACGACCTCTCGCTGGTGCGCCAGTCCGGATCGGCCACCGCGGCGAGCAGCGGCGCCGCGCTGCTGCACGGATCCTTCGATCCCGGCACCGACCCGCCTTCCGTCGGCTACCCCGGCCGCAGCTCCTACAGCGCGGGCCTGGCCGTGCCGGCTCCGGCCGCCGTGCCGGGTTTGGTCACGCCGCAGTTCCTCGCGGCCGCCGGGGCCCAGGTCGGATCGACCGTGGATCTGAGCCTCGACGGCAGCGACCTGCTGCTCAAGGTGGTCGGCTCGATTCCGGCGCTGCCCAGCACCCAGCCGAGCGACAACGCCGTCCTGGTCGATCAGAGCGCGCTCGCCGCGTACGCCGCCGCGCACTCGCTCGCCGCGGTCGGCAGTGGCGAGCTGTGGATCGCGGTACGCCCCGGCGCGGCGACGCAGGTCTCCACCGCGCTGATCTCGGGCGGGCTGTCAGGGCAGACTCAAGACCGCTTCAGCACGGCGGCGCAGCTAACCGGCGACCCGGTGCGCAGCGGCCCCATCGGCGCACTGATCATCGCCGCGCTCGCCGCGGTGCTGTTCGCGTTGTTCGGTTACGGCGCGCATGTCGCGGCGGTGCTGCGCGAGCGGGTGCCGCAGCTGGCGGCGGTGCGCGCCCTCGGCGTCGGCGCCGGGCGGATCGGCGTCGCGTTCGGCGTGGAGCAGTCCCTGGTCGCGGCGGTCGGCGTGATCGCCGGGGGAGCGGTAGGCCTGCTGCTGTCCCAGCTGATCGTGCCGGTGACCGTGCTGACCCGCGACGGGCAGGCGCCGATTCCGTCCGTCCTCTCGGGGCCGGACTGGGCGGCGGTGGGATGGAGCGCGGCGGCGACCGTGGCCGTGATCGCGGCCGCCGGACTGTGGGCCGGGCTGCTCGTGCCGCGGCTACGCGTGGCGGCGCTGCTGCGAGCGGGGGACGCGGGATGAGCGAGCAGAGGAGCAGTCGCGGCCGCCGCTTCGGCGTCGTGCGCGAGATATTGGCGACCGGCCGCGCCTATGCCGGTCCGCTGGCCGCCATCGCGCTGATCACCCTGGTCGTGTGCACCGGGCTGGTCGGGGGTCAACGCGAGCTGGACGCGCACACCACCAGTGCCTTCCAGAGCTATCTGCGGCAGCACGCCGGCACCTCCGCCATCACCGCGACCTCGACGATGACCGAAGGTACGAGCTCTGATCTGGAGCAGGCCAGCGCCGGAGTGCGCAAGCTGCTGCCCGCTCCGGCCAGCGCCTACCGCGACGAGGGCTGGACCTTCTCGATCCCCGAGTCGATCAGCAACCTGCCGACCTGGCTGCCGAGCGAGAACCCGGAGCAGAGCCGGGCCCTGCACCAGCTGCCCTCCGGCTTCGAACTGGTCACCGACTCCCGGTTGCTCGCCGATTCCTCCTCCGCACTGCGCTTCACCGCGGGCAAGGCTCCGTCCTGCGGCGGAACCTGCACGGGCGTCGACGCGGCGCACGCCCTGCCGATCGCCGTCTCCGAGGAGTCGGCCGCGTCACTGCGCATCGGGGTGGGCACGCAGTTCACGCTCACCTCGCCGAACAACTCCCAGATCCACGCGGTCATCAGCGGCCTGTTCCGCGCCGCCGAACCGGTGCCGGCGGACGCCGCCGACCCGGTGAACCGACTGCTGCACCCCGAGCAGCATCTGAGCCTGGACAAGATGGCCACGGTCGGCCCGGTGCCCTGGCTACAGTGGCAGGCGCGGGCGCTGGTCGCCCCCGACGCGGTCGCCGTCGCCACCGCCTGGATGTCGGCCAACCTGACCTGGAGCTACTCGCTCGTGCCCGACGGTTTGTCGGCCGGCGACGCGCAGCCCTTCGCCGCGCGCATCAGATCCCTGGTTTCCGCGGCCAACACGCTGACGGTCGCCGGGGACAACCGACCCGGCCGTGTCGCCGGAACTCCGGTGTTCGCGCCGGCCGCGGTGGTGAGCGGCATCCCGGACACCGTCGCGGCCTTCGAATCCGACGCCACCGCCGCGCACGCCCTCGGGCTGTTCGTGCTGATCGCCGCCGCCGTGGTCGGCATCGCCACCATCCAGCTCGCGCTGCGCGTGCTGTTCGCCCGGCAGGAATCGGATCTGGCCTTGCGCCGGGCGCGCGGTCTCGGACCCGCCGCGGCGGCCGGTCGCGCCGCGCTGCAGACCGCGGCCTGCGCCGTGCCTGCGGCCGCGATCGGCGTGTGCGCGGCAGTCCTCGCAGTGCACGGAGGCAACGACCGCTTGGTGATCGGCGTGGGCGTCGCGGTGGTCGTCGTGCTGCCGCTCGCCGCCGCGGGGATCGCCATGATGCCGGCGCACCGTCAGGGCCCGGTCTCGCGGCGTCGGCGTGCACTGCGCCGCACCGGAGCCGGCCTGCTCCTGCTGCTGCTCGGCGCGGCCGTGGCCGCCGTGCGCACGCAGTTGTCCGACGCCTCAGATCCCGACCTGGTCAGCGCCAGCCTGCCCACGCTCGCCGCGACGGTCGGCGCCCTGCTCGTCGGCGCACTGGTGGCACTGCTGGCCCGCCCGGCCGCGTGGATCGCCACCGGCCGCACCCGGACCGCTGCCCTCTTCCTCGCCGCCGCGCACGCCGCCCGGCGCCCCGCGCTGCCAGCTGGCGCGGCCGTGGCGCTGCTCGTGGCGACCTCCTCGGCCGTCTTCGCCTCCTGCTTCACCGCCTCGCTCGACTCGGTGCGGCAGTTGACCGCCTGGCAGCAGACCGGCGCGGACCTGCGCGTGAACGCGAGCGAGGGCTCGCAGATCGACGCCACGGACGAGGCACGGATCGCCGCGGCCCCAGGCGTGCGGGCCGCCGCGACCGGCGCGATTTTCTCCCAGCAGCAGCTGAGCACGAAACAGGGCGTGCTGCCGCTGACCGTGGTGATCGTCGATCCGGCCGAGTACGCCAAGCTCATCGCCGGCACCAGACTCGACTCCGCCGACCTGCAGAACGCGCTGCACGCCCTCGCCACCGCGAAGCCCAGCGGCGGCGCGGTCAGCGCCCTGATCTCCGACAACCTCAGCAGCCTGATCCAGCCGAACGGCGAGGACTCGGTCGGCGTGGAGAACATCGGCACGCCGATCAACCCGGTCGCCCACCTCGGCTCATTCCCCGCCATCAGCGGCGTGGGCACGTTCCTGGTGCTGCCGCGCGACCAGATCGAGACCGTGGTGCACCTCGATCCGGCGCCGATCACCGACGCCTGGTTCGACCTGAGCGGCGGCCACACCGAGGCGGTCGCCCGCGCGCAGGCCGTGCCCGGCGTCACGGTCACCGTCCGGGCGCAGCGCGCGGCGGGCCTGGACAGCGGGCCGATCGGCCAGATCGCGCACTGGACCGCGCGCGCGGCGATCATCTTCGACCTGGCGCTCGCCGTGGTCTGCCTGCTGCTGGCCGGCACGCTCACCGCGCGCACCCGCGCCGCCGGCCGCACCTTCCTGGCCACGCTCGGCGCGCGCAGGTCGACCGGCGTCGCCTCCACGGTCCTGGAAACCCTGCCGGCCTTCGTGATGATCGGCGTGGTCGCGTTCGGCGCCGCCTTCGGCGCGCTGGCCCTGCTCGCCCCGCTGATCGGCCGGATGGCGGTCGGCGATCCGCACAGCCTGCCGCTGTCCGGGCTGGCCACCCCGGCTACGGCGATCCTCGCGGTGTTCGGCATCCCCGCCCTCGGCCTCCTGCTGGCCGCCGCGCGCGCCGCGACCGAGCACCGCACCCGGCTGTCCTTCCTGCGCGAGGAGCGTGACTGATGAAGGGACCGTGCGAACCGTGACACAGTCAGCCATGCCCCCGTCCGAGGACCGGAACACGGACGCGGCCGCAGCCGAACCCGAGTTCGCGACGCTGCGCGAGCTGGAGGAGGCGGCCACCCGGCAGCGGGCGCGCTTCGGCGAGTCGGCGCAGATCGTGTGCGACAACCTGGTGCGCATCTACCAGACCGGCGAGGTCGAGGTGCAGGCGCTGCAGGGACTCGACCTGCTCGTGGACCGCGGCGAACTGGTGGCGATCGTCGGCGCCTCCGGCAGCGGGAAGTCCACCCTCCTCAACATCCTGTCAGGGCTCGACCGGCCGACCGCGGGAGCGGTACGCGTCGCCGGGCACCAGCTGATGGGCATGAAGGGCCGCGAGCGGCTGCGGTATCGGCGCAAGACGGTCGGCTTCGTATGGCAGCAGACCGGGCGCAACCTGATCCCGTACCTCAGCGCCCAGGAGAACGTGATGCTGCCGATGTCGTACACCTCGGTGCGCCGCGGGCAGCGCTCGGCGCGCGCCGGAGAGCTGCTGGAACTGCTCGGCGTCGGCTACTGCCGGGAGCGCCGCCCGGCGCAGCTGTCCGGCGGCGAGCAGCAGCGGGTGGCGATCGCGACCGCGCTGGCCAACGAGCCGGAGGTGTTGTTCGCCGACGAGCCGACCGGCGAGCTGGACTCGGCCACCAGCGACGAGGTCTTCGACGCGCTGCGCGGTGCGAACCGCGAGCTGGGGGTGACCGTCGTGGTGGTCACGCACGATGCGGCGGTATCCGAGCGGGTCGGGCGTACTGTGGAGATCCGGGACGGCCGGATCAGCACCGAGACGGTACGGCCCGCGCACGGCGCGCACGATGGCGGTTCGGAGGTCGTGGCCCAGTCCTACGCGGTGCTCGACCGCGCGGGCCGAGTCCAGCTGCCGCACGAGTACACCGAGGCGCTCGGGCTGCGTGAGCGGGTGCTGCTGGCGCTTGAGCCGGACCACATCGGCATCTGGCCGCAGTACCGCAGCCCCGGAAGCGCCGCTGCGGCTGCTGCCGGCGATGGCGACGACGGCTCCGGTCCGCTGCCGGCGAGTGTGGAAGGGGACGAGCAATGAGCGAGGCCGACCGCGGGGCCGACGCCGCTGCCGCCCCAGCATCCGGCACGGTCCTCGATGACAGCGGCCCGATGGTCGTCGCGCAAGGTCTGCACCGCGTGTACGGCAGCGGCGAGCGCGCGGTGCACGCGGTCAATGACGTGTCCTTCGACGTGCCGCGCGGCGAACTGTGCGTCATCGTCGGGCGCTCCGGCTCCGGCAAGACCACGCTGCTCAACCTGATCGGCGCGCTCGACCGCCCGGACTCCGGGGAGCTGGCCATCGACGGCCGCCCGGTGTTCGGCAAGGGCCGGCGCCCGGCCGACTCCGAACTGGCCGAGCTGCGGCGCGGCACCGTCGGGTTCATCTTCCAGTCCTTCGCGCTGCTGCCGGTGCTCACCGCGGCGGAGAACATCGGCATGCCGCTGCGCCTGCGCCGCGCCCCGGTGGCCGAGCGCGAGCAGCGGGTCAAGCTGCTGCTCGACCTGGTCGGCCTCGCCGCGCACGGCAAGCAGCGGCCGGGCGAGCTGTCCGGCGGCCAGCAGCAGCGGGTCGCGATCGCCAGGGCGCTGGCCAACACCCCGCGCCTGCTGATCGCGGACGAGCCGACCGGCCAGCTCGACCGGGCCACCGGCCGCTCGGTGATGCGCCTGCTGCGCGCGATCATCGCCGCCGAACACGTCACGGCGCTGGTCGCGACGCACGATCCGGCGATGGTCGAACTCGCGGACCGGGTTCTGACACTGCGCGACGGCCAGCTGGCCGAGGCGTGAACCGAGGGATGATCGTGTACGGATACATCGGCTCGATGAAGACCAAGCCGGGCTGCCGCGACGAGGTGGCGGCGCTGCTGACGGCCGGTGCGGCCGCCCTGCGCGCGATCGGGTGCAGCCACTACCTCGTCTTCGCCTCGGACACCGACCCCGACACCATCTGGGTGACCGAGGTCTGGGAGAGCAAGGAGAAGCACGACGCCTCGCTGCAACTGCCGGAGGTCAAAGCCGCGATCGCCACGGCGATGCCGATGCTGACCGGCGAATTCACCCGCCAGGAACTGTCCGTCTTGGGCGGGCTCGGGGTCTAAGATCCGCAGGCGCGTCGCTAGGTTGGCCGGGTCCATCGCACACGCCACTCCGGCCGAGCCGGTCAGCTGACGCTGCGCGCCTTAAGCGCCCTGGCCAGGTCGTCGCGTGCTTCGAGGACCAGTCGGCGCAGCGCCGGGGCGTGCCCGTCCTCGGCGAGCCAGCGGTCGGTGCGTGCCAGCGTGGCCTCCTCCACCACACGGCTCGGGAAGGCGAGCACCGCGATCCGGCGCGAGTTCTCGATCGAACGCTGCGACCACACCTCGTCCAGCGCGGTGAAGTACCGCTCGACAAAGGGGAGCAGCAGGTCGGGGCGCTCCGGCGTCGCGGCTAGGCCGAGCAGCAGGTCGCGCAGCAGATCGGTGGGCTGGTCGCCGGATTCCACCGCGAGCTTCCAGGCCGCCGCCTTCGCCTCGGCGGTCGGACGCGCGGCGAGGCAACCGGCGTGCTTGCGCCGGCCGGCCGCCGTCGCGTCCCGCATCAGCTCCGCATCGAGCCGGGTCTGGTCGGCGTGGCCGCCGCGGGCCAGCGCGTGCAGGAAGGTCCAGCGCAGATCCGTGTCCACGGTAAGGCCGTGAATGGGCGCGGCGTCGCTGGTAGATCCGGCGCCCTCCGCGGGCGCAGTGCCTTCGAGCAGCGCGTCCAGCAGGGCGTAGTCCTCCGCCGAGCATGCGGTCGCGGCGAAACCGCGGGCCCAGGCGAGCTGGTGGTCGGAGCCGGGTGTCGCGGCGGTCAGCTCGCGCCGAGCCATCGCGGCGGCCTGCCGTGCCGCCTCCCGCGCGGCCTGCGGCGTCAGATAGAACTCGAGCACGGTCTCGGTCTGCTGCAACAGGTTCTGCACGACGCCGACCTCCGACTCGGCCGCCGCGTGCCGGTCCACGAAGTCGATGAAATCGCGCCCGGACAGCTCGGCGTCCCGGGTCATGTTCCACAATGCCGACCACAGCAGCGAGCGCGCCATCGGGTCCTCGAACGAGGACAGGTGCTCGCGCAGGAACTTCACCTGATCGGCCGTCAGCCGTACCTTCGCATAGGTCAGATCGTCGTCGTTGAGCAGGTGGAAGACATCGCTGCCGTCACCCGCCTTTGCGGACGAGAACGGGAACGGCGTGCGCGTGTCCGCGAGATCCAGCTCTTGCCGATCGACCCGCACCACCCGCGCCAGTCCGTCCGTACCGGCGCGGCTTTCCTCCACCGCGTAGCAGCCGATCGCGATCCGATGCGGCCTGGCCTCCAGGTAACCCGGGGCCGCCGACTGCACGATCGCGTCTCCATCGATCGTCAGCGTGTTGAGCTGTGCGGTCTCCAACCAGGCCCGTGACCAGGTGGCTAGGTCGCGGCCGGACGTCTCCGCCAGCACGTCGAGCAGATCCGCGAGCGTCGTGTTGCCGTACGCGTGCCGCTGGAAGTAGCGCCGCGCGCCCTCCAGGAACGTCTCCTCGCCGACATACGCGACGAGCTGCTTGAGCACGGACGCGCCCTTCGCATAGGTGATGCCGTCGAAGTTCAGCTTCGCATCTTCGAGGTCGTTGATGGTCGCCACGATCGGATGCGTCGTCGGCAACTGATCCTGCCGATAGGCCCAGGCCTTGCGCCGATTGGCGAAGGTGACCCAGGAGTTCTTCCAGCGGGTCGCGTTCGCCTGCGCGTAGGAGCCCATGAACTCGGCGAAGGACTCCTTGAGCCACAGGTCGTCCCACCAGCGCATGGTGACCAGGTCGCCGAACCACATGTGCGCCATCTCGTGCAGGATCGTGCAGGCGCGGCCCTCGTACGCCGCGTCGGTCACCTTCGACTGGAAGACGTACTCCTCGGTGAAGGTGACGCAGCCGGGGTTCTCCATCGCGCCGAGGTTGTATTCGGGCACGAAAGCCTGGTCGTACTTGCCGAACGGATACGGGTAGTCGAAGTGCTCGTGAAAGAAGTCAAGGCCCTGCTTCGTGACCTCGTGGATCGCGTCCGCGTCGAAGTGCTCGGCCAGCGAGCCGCGGCACAGCGCGGCCAGCGGGATCTCCAGTGTCGAACCGTCCGGCAGCGCGCGCGTGTACAGGTCCCGCACCACGTGATACGGCCCCGCCACCACGACCGTGATGTACGTCGAGATCCGCTGCGTCGGCTCGAAGATCCATCGCGCCGCGCCATCAACCACGCGCTTGCGTTCCCGCGCGGCCCCGTTGCTCGACATATGCCAACCGGCCGGCGCCGTGATGTCGAACAGGAACGAGGCCTTCAGGTCCGGCTGCTCGAAGTTCGCGAACATCCGGCACGAGTCCGCGGGCTCGAACTGCGTGTAGAGGTACACCTGTCCGTCCGCGGGATCGACGAACCGGTGCAGGCCCTCGCCACTGCGGCTATAGGCACAAGATGCGACGACGGTGACTTCGTTCTCTGCTTCGAGGCCGGTGAGCCACACGCGGGAGCCGCGGAACACCTCGGCCGGATCGAGCGCGCGCCCGTTCAGCGTCACCGACTCCACGTGCGGCGCTACCAGGTCCAGGAAGGTCGTGGCGGACGGCCCGGGCTCCGCGTACGTGAAGCGGATCGTGCTCGCGGACCGGAAGGTGCTCGCCCCCTGCGCCTTCGCGCCGCTCAGGTCCAGCTCGATCCGGTAGCTCTCCACCGTGATCAGCCGCGCCCGCTCCCTGGCCTCGTCCCGGGTCAGGTTCATCCCCGCCATGTGCCACTCCGCTTCGCTCCGCGCCGTTGCGCAACCGGCCCATCATTACAGGCCGCCGCGCTGACCGCGATCATAGGGTGCGTCTAGGGCGAGGCGGCGGGCGCACGAGGAGTCCGGAGATAGGGCCCGGCATGTTCCCGACACAAATAAAGGGTCAGGCCTTCCGGCGTCGCCACCCTCGAGAGGCCACCCCACCGCTGATCCGGGTCCAGCTTCTCCAACGCCGCACGCAGGGCGCGGAAGTCGGCCTCGGAAGTGGCGTGCTGGGTCGGGGCGGGAGCAGGCGACCCCTGCGAGTTCTCTCGACCAGCGCTCAGAGGCGAGGGGAGCGAGAGTACGTCGGGTACCAGAAGCTGGTCGATCAGTGCCTTCATCGCATCCGCATCCGCTTTGATGCGGGCGTCGAGTTTTTCCACCGTCATGCCGAGAACTGGGCCGGCCAGGGGAGCGGCGTGCTTGAGAATCGTGACCAGCTCGCGCAGGTAGGGGGCGAACCGCCGGAGCCAGGCCGCGGACTCGGACAGTTCGTACGTCCCCGCCCCATCTGGAAGAGGATGCCAGGCTCCCGGTTCCTCGCAGTAGAGCGACAACTCATAGGCGGTGCCTTTGATCCGGCTCTCCTTCGATACGGAGACCGTGAGGACGCACGGGCACGAAGTCTCGAAGCCCGCTTGGAGCTGCTGCTGCACCTTAAGGAACTGACGCTGCAAGTCACCCCTGAGATCCTCGATGCGCTCGGAAAGCACGGCTTGGCTCGCGGTGAGCGTCGCATTGATTCGTTCGAGGCTGTCGCGCCAAGCGTCGTGCTCCGACGGAGCCAGACCCAGTAGCAGGAGCGGCACGTGGATCTCCTCGCCCGACTTGCGGCATTCGATCTCATGACGCGGCGGGGTCCGGGCCAGCCGGCGCTGAAGATCGTCGTAGTCGAACAGCTCGGAACACTGCTCGTCTTGAGCGCTCCTACATGGGCAGGGCACCATCCGCCGGATACTCAAGCCGGGGTACCGGTCGAGCGTGAGATTGAGCCCGTCGTCGAGAATCGCGAAGAACGCGGCGGGCGACGGGCCGCGTACCGCGAGCTCGACACAGTTGCGGTGGCTGTCGGTGCGGATGAGCGCACGGTGGCGGCCGTCGGTATGTGCCAGCAGCGCGCCGGTGCGCCAATGCGTTCCGGTGCTGAATCGGTGCGAGCGGGCGATGAACCAGGTGGGGATGCCCGGCGGCGTCGTGTTGAGCTGATAGACGACCCTGATCTCGTGCTCGCCGGGCGTGGCCGCGTCCCAGAGCTTTTGGTACGGCGGGGCGTTCCACGGAAGGCGTTCGACCACGAGGCTGAGATCGGCGCCCCGACCGCCATCGATTTTGTAAGACAAGTCGTACTTGTCCATCATGCCGAGGAAATGATCTCGCAGTCCACGATCGAGGTCGTTCCAAAGCTCGTCCATGTGCTGCCGGCGCAGCAGGCCATGGCAGCGTTCGACTTCGGGACTGTCCAGAACCTTGCTGATGTAGCCGTTCACCCACTCGGGCTGAAGCACCACGGTGTCGGCGAGCTCGGAGTCGTCCTGATAGAAAAGGATGTCGCCGAGTTCGTGAAGCGCCGTCGCGACGTAGCGCTGGTGCTGGGGATTGCCCAGCCCGGCGCTCGCCATTGTCTGCCACAGCTGCGACGGTGACACATGGGTTTCCGGCCTGGTGCGTACCGCGTTCGCGGCTTGCAGCCAGGTGACCGGCCACTCGGTACCCATCAGTGGCAGCGCTGCCGCCTGCCGCGCTATTTCCGCTCGCAGCGCCGCCAAGCCGTCTTCGCTTTCGTTGTCGATGGCGATGTTGTCGACGATCTGCGGATACTCCGCGCGCAGTTCGTCAAGCGGCAGATCGACCGGCCGGCCTCCGACGGGAGCATGCGTCGCGACGAGGAGAACCGGAGACTTGGGCGCACGTGCGGCGATGATGTCCAGCCAGTAGCGCAGGCGGCCTTGAACCCATCCCAGCCTGCTGTTCCACAGCAGCAGGAACAGGGATCGCTCGGTGAGGAAGAACTGATGGGTGGCGTGGTATATCTCCTGGCCGCCGAAGTCCCAGGTGCTGAGCGTCATCCTGGTTCCGGCCAGATTCGGGTGAGCGAGGTCGTACGTGAAGACGCGCAGCCCGTGGGTAGTCGACTCCGCGGGGTCGAACGGCTGCTCGACCAGCCGCTTGATCGCGGAGGTCTTGCCGACAGCGCCTTCGCCGACGACGAGCATCTTGGAAGACCACTGCTGTGAAGCGCCCTTCCTTCGCTCCTTGAGGAACTCCAGTGTTGACGCGGTGCCGCTTGCCGCGACCTCGGGCGGCGGGCTGAGCAGTGGGTTGCCGTGAACGGTGAGGTTCTCCAAGCCCGGATACTCCAGCAACCAATCGGGCAGGGAACGAAGCTTGTTGTCGTGCAGGTAGAAGTCTTTGATGCCGCGAAGGCCGCGCATTGACTCCGGGAGCTCGGCCAGCTCGTTCCGGCGCAGGTCCAGGACCCGGAGGTGCTGCAATCGGCCGACTGACTCCGGCAGAGCGGTGAGACCGTTTCCGTCGAGATCGAGATGCGCGAGCAGCTTGAACTCGCCGATCCAGGTCGGCAACCGGGACGAGTTGATCTCGAATGCGTGCAATTCATGCAATCCGGTCAATCCGCGCACACAATCGGGTAGGCAACCGAGATCGTTGTTGCTCAGCGAAAGGTCTTCGAGGTTGCTCAGTTGACTCAATGAATCTGGGAGGCTGGTCAGCTGATTTCCTTCGAGCCGGAGGTTGGTGAGGCCTGTCAGCTCGCCGACGGAGTCCGGCAATCGAGTCAATTCGTTCCGGCCGAGATCGAGAAACGTCAGCGCGCGCAGATCACCGATCCGGTCCGGTAGCTGTGACAGCTGATTGTCGGAAAGCTGCAGTTGGTTCAGTCGCGCCAGCCGCCGCAGGCTGTCAGGCAGCGATGGAAGCCGGTTCCCGGAGAGATAGAGGTTGTGCAGCAGACGTAGTTCGCCGACCCAGTCCGGCAGGTGCGTCAAGCCGCTACCCGAGACTTGGAGAGTCCTGAGATGACGAAGCTTGCGGATCCAACTGGGCAATTCGGTCAGCGTCTCATGGCCGACAGAAAGCCCCATCAGTCTGGGTAGGTCCGCGATCCAGTCGGCGCTGTCGGCATGCGGTATGCCCTCGGCCCACAAGTTGGTGAGGCGGTTAAGGCTCCTAATGCCGTCTGGTATCTGTGGGAGCTGATTCAAACCGATGTTGAGGTGCTCCAGGTTGCGCAGGCGACCGATGGATGGCGGTACTTGGGACAGTTTGTTTCCGCGCAGGCTCAAGTACCTGAGGCGCGTAAGCTGAAACAGCGACTCGGGGAGGTCTTGGAGCCCGCATGCGCTCACCTCAAGTGTTCTCAGCTGTCGGCATTCACCTAGCCAGCTCGGCAACGCGCCGATGTTGTTGTAGCTGAGGGTGAGCGTCGTGAGGTGAGCGAGCGATGCGATCTCGCTGGGCAGTGCGGTAAGAAGGTTCGATCCGATGTACAGGTTCTTAAGGCGTTTGAGCCGGCCGATCCATTCGGGCAGTGTGCCGATGTTGTTGGCGAACAGGTCCAGCGCATTCAGCTGGTCCAGACGGGCGATCCAGCCGGGCAGCTCATTGAGCTTAAGGCCGCCGAGATGCAATCTCCGGAGCTGCGGCAGCTGACCGATCCACTCGGGGACCTCGGGAAGATCATTGGAACCTATATTGAGGTTAGTCAACCTGTTAAGGCTCGCGAGCGAGTCCGGAAGGCTGGAAATGCGGTTCTCGTTCAAGAGGAGAGTGGTGAGGCGACGTGACGCGCCGAGCGACGCGGGAAGCTCGCGGATCTCATTTTGGCTCAGATCCAGAGACCTGAGCTCTGTTAGGTCCCCGATCCATGACGGTACCTCGGCGAGCCGATTGCCCGATAGGTCAAGGCTTTCCAGCCAGGTGAGGCGCTTGACTGACCGGGGCATCTCAGTGAGCTGGTTCGAAGGGGCCCACAGCCGGCGGATCGTCGTGATGTCTCCCAGCCATTCCGGCAGCTCCGTGAGCCGGTTGTCGCCAAGGCTCAGCGTGGTAAGGCGATCGTAGAGCGCGAGCCACTCCGGTGGCCGCGTCAGTTCGAGGTCCTGGATGCGCAAGTCGCGCACGTCGAGACGCCCGAGCCAGTCCGGTAGCTCAGCTAGGGGGTTGGAGCTGACGTTCAGCTTTATAAGACCACGCAGACTGGCCAACGACTCGGGCAACCGCGTGAGCTGATTGGCGTGCAGCCAAAGACATTCGAGTCGGCTCAGGTCCCCGATCCACTCGGGTACCTCGGTGAGTTCGTTGCCGTCGAGGGCGAGCCAGACGAGGTCGCGCTGTTCGCGCAGCCAAGACGGCAGTTGCGCGAGATGGTTCCCGCTGACGTCCAGGCAGTCCAGCCGCGGCAGCGACCGTACTTCCTCCGGGATGCGGGTGAGCCCCAGATTGACGAGCTTGAGCTTCGTCTCACCGCGCGCGACTGCCCGGGCGATGCGGCGTTGCGCGATCTGTTCGCCCCAAGACTCCACGGCCCCTCCGGCATACCAGTCCTCTGTGACGAGTGTGCCCCGCCCGGTAGCCGGACGGGGCACACTCGGCGAAAACGAGCCGGAGGCGGCGGAGCGCGTCGCGCCCTACTTGCGGCGCGCGATCTTGTTGCCGAGCCAGACCAGCGGGTCGTACTTGCGGTCGACCACGCGCTCCTTCATCGGGATCAGCGCGTTGTCGGTGATCTTGATGTGCTCGGGGCAGACCTCGGTGCAGCACTTGGTGATGTTGCAGAAGCCCAGGCCGTGCTCCTCCTGCGCCTCCTTGCGCCGCTCACGGGTGTCGAGCGGGTGCATGTCGAGCTCCGCCATGCGCATCAGGTAGCGGGGCCCGGCGAACGACTGCTTGTTCTCCTCGTGGTCGCGCACCACGTGGCAGGTGTTCTGGCACAGGTAGCACTCGATGCACTTGCGGAACTCCTGCGAGCGCTCGACGTCCACCTGGGCCATCCGGTACTCGCCCGGCTTGAGGTCCTTCGGCGGCTCGAAGGCCGGGATCTGGCGCGCCTTCTCGTAGTTGAAGGACACGTCGGTGACCAGGTCGCGGATGACCGGGAAGGTGCGCAGCGGGGTGACCGTGACCGTCTCGTCCTCGTCGAACACGGACATGCGGGTCATGCACAGCAGCCGCGGCATGCCGTTGATCTCCGCGGAACACGAGCCGCACTTGCCGGCCTTGCAGTTCCAGCGCACCGCCAGGTCCGGGGCCTGGGTGGCCTGGAGCCTGTGGATGACGTCGAGCACCACCTCGCCGTCGTTGACCTCGACGGTGAAGTCGTGCAGACCGCCGTCCTGGTCGTCGCCGCGCCAGACCTTGAACTTCGCCTTGTACGTCATGATGCGTCCGCCCCAGTCCCCTTCTCCGGCTGCGTCCCGGTCGCGGCCGCCGGCGCGTCCGACGGGGCGGGCAGCTCGGCCAGCTCTTCCTCGGTCAGGTACTTCTTCAGCTCGGAGCGCTCGAACAGGGCGAGCAGGTCCGGGCGCATCTTCGGCAGCGGCTGCTTCTTGATCTGGGCGTGCCCGTCCGGGCCCACCGAGCAGACCAGGTTGACCTTCCGCCACTCGGCCGACATCTCCGGGTAGTCCTCGCGGGTGTGGCCACCGCGCGACTCCTGGCGCTCCAGCGCCGCCTTGGCCACGCACTCGGAGACCAGCAGCATGTTGCGAAGGTCCAGCGAGAGGTGCCAGCCGGGGTTGAACACCCGGCCGCCAGACGCGGCGACCTTCTCCCGGCGCGGCGCCAGCTCGGCCAGCTTCTCGATCGCCGCCTGCATCTCGTGCTCCCGGCGGATGATGCCGACCAGGTCGTTCATCGTCTGCTGCAGCTCGGAGTGCAAGGTGTACGGGTTCTCACCCGAGGACTGCTCCAGCGGAGCCAGCGCCTCGGCCTCGGCGGCGGTGACGTCCGCGTCCGAGACCGCGGGCCGAGCGGTCAGCGAGTCGACGTACTCGGCCGCGTAGAGGCCCGCGCGCCGGCCGAAGACCAGCAGGTCGGACAGCGAGTTGCCGCCGAGCCGGTTCGAGCCGTGCATGCCGCCGGACACCTCGCCGGCCGCGTACAGCCCCGGCACGATCGAGGCCTGCGTGTCCGGGTCGACCTCGACGCCGCCCATGACGTAGTGGCAGGTCGGGCCGATCTCCATCGGCTCCGCGGTGATGTCGACGTCCGCCAGCTCCTTGAACTGGTGGTACATCGAGGGCAGCCGCTTGAGGATGAACTCCTTGCTGCGGCGCGAGGCGATGTCCAGGTACACGCCACCGTGCGGGGTGCCGCGCCCGGCCTTGACCTCGGAGTTGATCGAGCGGGCCACCTCGTCGCGGGGCAGCAGCTCCGGCGGGCGCCGGTTGTTGTCCGGGTCGGTGTACCAGCGGTCCGCCTCCTCCTCGGTCTCCGCGTACTGCGGGCGGAAGACGTCGGGGACGTAGTCGAACATGAACCGCTTGCCCTCGGAGTTGCGCAGCACGCCGCCGTCGCCGCGCACCGACTCGGTGACCAGGATGCCCTTCACCGAGGGCGGCCAGACCATGCCGGTCGGGTGGAACTGGATGCACTCCATGTTGATCAGCGTCGCGCCGGCCAGCAGCGCCAGCGCGTGGCCGTCGCCGGTGTACTCCCAGGAGTTGGAGGTCACCTTGAACGACTTGCCGATGCCGCCGGTGGCCAGGACCACCGCGGGCGCCTTGAACAGCACGAACTGGCCGTCCTCGCGCCGGTAGCCGAAGGCACCCGCGATCCGGTCGCCGTCCTTGAGCAGCCGCGTGATCGTGTGCTCCGCGAAGACCTTGATGCTGCCCTCGGCGTCGCCGGTCTCCCGCGCGTCCTGCTGCTGGAGGCCGACCACGGCCTGCTGCAGGGTCCTGATCAGCTCCAGACCCGTGCGGTCGCCGACGTGCGCGAGGCGCGGGTACTCGTGGCCGCCGAAGTTGCGCTGCGAGATCTTGCCGTCCTTGGTGCGGTCGAACAGCGCGCCCCACTGCTCGAGTTCCCACACCCGGTCCGGCGCCTCCTTGGCGTGCAGCTCGGCCATCCGGAAGTGGTTGAGGAACTTGCCGCCGCGCATGGTGTCGCGGAAGTGCACCATCCAGTTGTCGTTGGGGTTCACGTTCCCCATCGCCGCGGCCGCGCCGCCCTCGGCCATGACCGTGTGGGCCTTGCCGAACAGGGACTTGCAGATGATCGCGACCCGCTTGCCGTGCAGCCGCGCCTCGATCGCGGCGCGCAGCCCCGCCCCGCCCGCGCCGATCACGACGACGTCGTATTCGTAGGTGTCCATGGGAAATCGGCTCTCTTGCCTGTGATTAGAAGAAGCGCGGGTCGCTGAACGCGTTGGCGGAGACCAGCAGCACGTAGAGGTCCGCGAGCGCGACGCTGAACAGGGAGACCCAGGCGAGCTGCATGTGCCGGGCGTTGAGCTTGGAGACGAAGCCCCAGGCGCGGTACCGGATCGGGTGCTTGGAGAAATGCTTCAGCCGTCCGCCCATGATGTGCCGGCAGGAGTGGCACGACGCGGTGTACAGCCACAGCAGGGCCGCGTTGATGAGCAGCACCAGCGTGCCGACGCCCATGTGCCCCCACTGCCCGGCCGGGTTGCGGAACCCGAGGATCGCGTCCCAGGTCAGGATGATGTTGAAGATCGCGGCCAGCACGAAGAAGTACCGGTGCGAGTTCTGGAAGATCAGCGGGAAGCGGGTCTCGCCCGAGTAGGAGCCGTGCGGCTCGGCGACCGCGCAGGCCGGCGGCGACTGCCAGAAGGCGCGGTAGTACGCCTTGCGGTAGTAGTAGCAGGTCATCCGGAACCCGAGCGGGACGATCAGGACCAGCAGCGCGGGCGACCAGGACCACCACGACCCGATGAAGTGGACCTCCCCGGCGCCCGGCATCGGGACGCAGTTGTCCGAGATGCACGGCGAGTAGAACGGGGAGATGTAGGGCGAGGCGAAGTAGTGGTCGTTCTGGAAGGCCCGGAAGGTGGCGTACGCGATGAACGCGATGAAGACCACGAAGGTGATCAGCGGCGAGACCCAGTAACGGTCCGTCCGCAGCGTTGGCTTGTCGATCTTTGCCCGTCCGGGCGACAGGGTTCCGGTGCTCATTCTTGTGCAAGCTCCTGCTTCGGTGGAGTAAGCAGCACAACTCGTCTGCGGCGAACCGCACTCTAGTCCTTGTGAGGGCGGATCAACGTCGCGCTATCACACGCAGTGACGATGGTGACCAAATTCACATGGCCTACTGCCCAGGTCGGAGGGGTAGGCGGCGCTCCGTAGTCGTTCGGCGACGGGCTTCGGCTTAGCTCTCTTCGGGGGTAGGACCCGTCACGGACCAGGGCTCGCTGAAGACGTGCGCCGTGTCCGTCCCAGCGAGGGCGGGCAGCGGCTGCTGCTGCATGATCGTGGCCGTTTCCGCGCCGACTATCTGACGCACCGTCATCACCCGCGGATACCACGGCGCGAGCCGGGCCGCTTCGTCGAGTCGCTTGGCGGCCTTCTTGGCGCGACCCCGCACGGCCTCAATGCGTGCCTGAGTACACAGCGCGTCAGCCAGTGCGAGCGGTGTGCGGGCGCGGGCGAGGCAAACGCGGTTCATCTTCGCCGCCGTGCGTGCGTCGCCGTTCGCCAGCGCCGACAGCGCGCGCCCCGTCCGGTCCGACTGCGCCGCCATGCCGCTGGCCGCGACGGATCGCAGGTGGGCCCCCGCCATCGACAGCGCCTTGGCCGCCAGTTGCGGGTCTCGCTCGGCGGCCAGCAGCATGAGTTTGGCCGATCTGGCTGAATTCATCGCCGACAGCGCATCGGTCAGCCTCGGTGCGTCTGCCGGATCCGGTTCGGGGAAAGGCACGCGCAGCGCCTTGTCGTACTCGCCGCGCGCCGCGAGCAGTTCAACAGTGAGCAGCGCGACGCTCAGTGCGGCGTCCGGTTCGGCGCGCAGTCGGATGAGCGCCGCCTCCGCCTGGGGGAAGTCGCCGAACTGCGCGTCGATCGCGGCAACCGCCGCACTGGAGCGGTCGGGGCGCGCCATTCCCGGGTCCGTGTGCCTTTTGGGCGCGATGAGCAGGCGGGAGATGATCATGCGGCCAGACGACGGGTCGCGGTTCGTCGCCATGAGGATGGAGAACACGGCGATGATCACCGCCATCGTTAGCGCGGACCAGGCCGGCAGCAGCGAGGCCGCGACCGCGGTCAGGGCGATGAGCAGCACGAAATACGAGCCGGTGAAGGCACGCCAGACCAGTGCGGCGCGCCTTCGCGGCAAGACGACACCGCCGACCGCGATCGGCAGGAGGCGCACCACCCGCACGTGATCGCCGACCACCCGGCGGCTGAGCCGTGGCCCGATGCCGATGTTCAGCCAGAGCACCCGGGCACCGAGCACGATGCCGACCGCCATCGTCAACGCCGAGCTGAGGATGATCGCGGCCACCGAGAGCGCGACGCCGAGCGCGAACTGGCCGGCCCTCGTCGGCGGTCCGCTCAGCGCTGCGAGCTCAAAGGTGATCAGCGGCACGACCAGGATCAGTGACCTAGCCCGGGCACGGATCACTGCCTTGCTGTCGCCTGGATGCGCACCTGTTCGCGCCATGCCTGACTCGCCCCTCCCCGGCATCTCAACTCATGAGCGCGGCACACCTTACGGCAACGGGGTGCGGAAGTCAGCGGGGCCGTTGACGTGTGGTCCGTGGGGTTGCCTGCTGCCCGGTACCATAGACGGGGGCGTTGTCTGCCCAGCACCTGAGCGCGACCGGCGACGGGGCCTCGCGCGCTGGCTGGCCGACCGATCAGCGCCCTTCCCTCCCGACCTAGGAAAGACGCTACCGGCATGCCTACGCGTAACGACATCCGCAACGTGGCGATCGTGGCCCACGTCGACCACGGCAAGACCACGCTCGTGGACGCGATGCTGTGGCAGGCCGGGGCATTCCGGTCGAACCAGCACGTGGACGAGCGGGTGATGGACTCCAACGACCTGGAGCGCGAGAAGGGGATCACCATCCTCGCGAAGAACACCGCCGTGCACTACAAGTCGCCCGAGGATGGGTCCGACACCGTCATCAACATCATCGACACCCCCGGGCACGCCGACTTCGGCGGCGAGGTGGAGCGCGGCCTGTCCATGGTGGACGGCGTGGTGCTGCTCGTGGACGCCTCCGAGGGGCCGCTGCCGCAGACCCGGTTCGTGCTGCGCAAGGCGCTGTCCGCGAAGCTGCCGGTGATCCTGGTCATCAACAAGACCGACCGGCCGGACGCGCGGATCTCCGAGGTCGTGGACGAGACCTACGAGCTCTTCTTGGACCTGGACGCCACCGAGGAGCAGATCGAGTTCCCGATCGTGTACGCCTGCGCCCGCGACGGCAAGGCTTCGCTCGAGCGCCCGGCGAACGGCTCGGTGCCGGACAGCCCGGACCTTCAGCCGCTGTTCCGCACCATCCTGGAGACTATCCCCGCGCCGACCTACGCCGAGGGCGCGCCGCTGCAGGCGCACGTGACGAACCTGGACGCCTCCAACTTCCTCGGCCGCATCGCGCTGTGCCGGGTGCACCAGGGCACCATCCGCAAGGGGCAGCAGGTGGCCTGGATCAAGCGGGACGGCTCGATGGAGCGGGTGAAGATCACCGAGCTGCTGATGACCGAGGCGCTGGAGCGCAAGCCTGCCGAGCAGGCCGGTCCCGGCGACATCATCGCCATCGCCGGCATCCCGGACATCATGATCGGCGAGACCCTGGCCGACGCCGACGACCCGCGCCCGCTGCCGCTGATCACCGTGGACGAGCCGGCCATCTCGATGACCATCGGCACCAACACTTCGCCGCTGGTCGGCCGGGTCAAGGGCGCGAAGGTCACCGCGCGCATGGTCAAGGACCGGCTGGACCGCGAGCTGGTCGGCAACGTCTCGATCAAGGTGCTGCCGACCGACCGGCCGGACGCCTGGGAGGTGCAGGGCCGCGGCGAGCTGGCGCTGGCGATCCTGGTGGAGATGATGCGCCGGGAGCAGTACGAGCTGACCGTGGGTAAGCCGCAGGTGGTCACCAAGACCATCGACGGCAAGGTGCACGAGCCGGTCGAACGGCTGACCATCGACGCGCCCGAGGAGTATCTGGGCACGATCACCCAGCTGCTCGCGGTCCGCAAGGGCCGGATGGAGACGATGACCAACCACGGCACCGGCTGGATCCGGATGGAGTTCCTGGTCCCGTCGCGCGGCCTGATCGGTTTCCGCACCGAGTTCCTGACCGAGACCCGGGGCACCGGCATCGCCAACCACACCTTCGAGGGCTACGAGCCCTGGTTCGGCGACCTGCGCACCCGCAGCTCCGGCTCGCTGGTGGCGGACCGGGCCGGCGTGGTGACCCCGTTCGCGATGACGAACCTGCAGGAGCGCGGCTCGCTGTTCGTGGAGCCGACCACCGAGGTGTACGAGGGCATGATCGTCGGGGAGAACTCGCGCTCCGACGACATGGACGTGAACATCACCAAGGAGAAGAAGCTCACGAACATGCGCTCGTCCACCGCGGACGAGACCGAGAAGATCGTGCCGCCGCGCAAGCTCTCGCTGGAGCAGTGCCTGGAGTTCTGCCGCGAGGACGAGTGCGTGGAGGTCACCCCGACCTCGGTGCGTATCCGCAAGGTGGTGCTCTCGGCGCAGGAGCGGGCGCGGACCGCGGCGCGGCGCTCGCGCGGCCAGGCGTAGCCTTCGGAAGGGTCCTGCAACGTCGAACGGTCCGGCTCTCCTGCGGGAGCCGGACCGTTCGACGTCTGACTTACCGGTTCGACTACTGGTTGGCGCCCTTGGTGCCGGAGACGAACGGCAGTACGTCAAGGGTGCCGTGGTTGCAGACCGTCACGGGGCCGCCCACGATGGTGGCGGCCAGCTGCCGCTTCTCGTCGGGCGGGATGATCCCCATATATACGGACTGAGCTTCGCAGGGGCCGGTCTGCGGCTCGTCCGCCGCCGGGACATCGAAGTCGAACCGCACCGTCGTCGCCACCGAGGCGTTGTTCGCCACGATGATCTTTGTCGGTTTCACCGCGAAGTCGCGATTGACGTGCGTGGTCAAGCCCGCGTTGTTGCGGTCCTCAAGTTGCAGACCCGGGAAGCCGTACACGGTGCACGTGTGGCCGGAGTTGTTCGTCAGCTCCACGTTCATGAGCTCGTGCCCGGCGCCCGCCGAACCGGCCACGATGCTCACCGTCGCGAACAGGTCCGTGGACACGCACATCGGCAGCCCGGAGGCCGTGGGGCTCGGGGTCACCGCGGTCGCGGAGGGCAGCTGAACTTGGCCGGCGCTGGTCGCCGGTTGAGTGGTCGCGGGGGCACCGCTCTCGGTGGCGTTCGCCGAGGGCCCGTTGTCGCTGCTGCTCGAGCTGCAACCGGCGACGATGCCGACCGAGAGCGCGGCGGCGGTCAGCACGCCGCCGATCGCCCATTCGTACTTGCGGTCCATGACCTCTCTCCCAGAGTCGACACCGCTCGTCGCGGTACCGATGCCGTGCTCCCCGTCCCGGATGCGCACCACCGCCTGAGCGGCGGCCGCCGCCGGGACACCCCCGAATCCGGTGTCGGATTCTTCCCATGTCACGACCGTGTCGCGTCCCGCATTCAACGCCCCGAGCTCGGCCGCTCCCGGCGCGGTCTTGCCGACCGAGTCGCACCCGGCGGACTGGATCGTGGTCGTGGTCATCCGGGTGCCGACCAAGACGCCCCCGGCCGCCACGGCGATCGCGGTGAATCCGGCGGCCAGGCCGACCAGCACGGCGCGATTGCGCCGCCGCCGCGCCCGCAGCACGACCCGCTCGAAACCGTACGGTGGAGCATACAGGGGTGTTACCGGGCCGATCAGCGAGCGTAGTCGCCGGTCGATCGTGGCGTCCTCGGCGTCCCAGGTCTGCGCGAGCGAGTCCTCGAAGCGATCCTCGCGGGAGAGCCGGTCGGCTCGCTCCGGGTCCGGGCCGCCCGGGTGCCGATCGCGCGCGGCGCGCGGATCGAACTGCGAGTCTTCGGAAGAGGGGGTGCCGTTGGTCATCGGGTGCCGTCCAGCGCTTGGCGCAATTGCGCACGGGCCTGGAACAGGTCGCTCTTGACCGTGCCCGCAGGCCGATTCGTCAGCCGGGCGACGTCCGCGAGCGGGAACCCGGCGTAGTAGTACAACAGGACCGTCACACGCTGCCGGTCCGGCAGCGCCTCCACCAGCGCGCGCAGATCCCGGCCGTGGTATTCGGCCTCACCCCCGGAGGCCGAGTACGCCTGCTTCGTGTGCCGGAGCATCTCGCGTTCGCGCCTGGTCTTGCGCCAGTGGTCGCGCACCAGGTTGGCGGCTATGACGTACAGATAGCCGACCGGGTCGTCCACCTTGCGCAGCCGCCCGAGCAGCCGGGTGAACGCCTCCATCGCGATCTCGTGCGCGGTGTCGTCATCGTCGAGCAGCTTGCGGCACCAGCCGGCCAGCCGTCCGTAGTGCGCGGCGAACAGCTCGGCCGCGACCGCGTCGTGGTCGACTTTGCGCCGGCCCGACGGCGGGCCGGCCAGCTCAGGTTCGGCCAGGATCGGCCAGTTGTCGGCGGTGTCGCTCATCCCTGCCCCGACTGACGTGACGGTCATCGGCCGTCACCCGCGTTCCGAGGTGATCCCGATTCGACCATGACCGACCGTCCAGAAAGAGTACTGGTTCCGCAGACCTAGCTGTCGTGTCCAGAGACGACAGTGACGCTGCACGGTTGTCACGATTTTGCTACAACGGGACGTCCGGTACGCGGATGACGCCGGTGAGCCGTGGGATGTGCCCGCGGTTCAGTCGCCGAGCGCTCGTCGTAGGAAGTCAACTTGTAGAAGCATCAAGTTCTCTGTGACCACGTCCTGCGGCGTCATGTGGGTCACCCCGGACAGCGGCAGCACCTCGTGCGGCCGGCCGGCGGCCAGCAGCGCGGAGGAGAGCCGCAAGGTGTGTGCGGCGACCACATTGTCGTCGGCCAACCCGTGAATGATCATCATCGGACGGTGCGGCTCAGCCCACTGCCATGCCCCCGGCCCCGCATCAGGGAACAGCGAATTCGCGTTGTAGACCTCGGGCGCCAGATCGGGATGCCCGAGATAACGCTCGGTGTATCCGGTGTCGTACAGCCGCCAGTCGGTGACCGGCGCGCCGACGATCGCCGCGTGGAACACGTCCGGCCGCTTGAGCACGGCCAGCGCCGACAGGTAGCCGCCGTATGACCAGCCGCGGATCGCGACCCGGCCGCGATCCAGGTCGGGGACCTGCTTCAGGAGCGCGTCGAGGGCGTCGACCTGGTCCTCGAGCGTTGCTCCGACGAAGTCGTCACGCACCGCGCGATCCCAGGCCGGGCCGCGCCCGGGAGTGCCGCGGCCGTCCACGACCAGCACGGCGAAGCCCTGATCGGCGAACCATTGGGAGGAGAGGAACGCGTTGTGCGACGCGACGGCCATCTGTCCGTGCGGACCGCCGTACGGGTCGAGCAGCACGGGCAGTTTCGTTCCCGGCGTGTGATCGGACGGTAGCAGGAGCACGCCACGCAGCTCACGCTCGCCGAGGACGAGTTCGCGGGGCCTGGCCGTGAGGCGCGGCTGCTCGGCGACGGATCGCAGCTCGCTGAGCTGCTTGGGCGCGACGCCTTCGCCTCCGTCCTCGCCGCGGTCGCCGATGCGCAGCACCGTGATACGCCGGTTCGGCTCGTGCAGCGTCGCGGAGGTGACGACGGCGAGCGAACCGCCGATCGCCGCGGCGTTCACGCCGTCGGCCGAACTGAGCTGAGTCAGGGAGCCGTCGGCCAGCGCGACGCGCACGATGTGAATCCGCGTCGGATCATCGAAGGACACGGACAAGTACGCGTGGCGCGCGTCGAATCCGAGCAGCGCGCGGACCTGAACGCCGTCCGGGGTCAGCACACGGTCGCCGACCAGCAGGCGGTAGGCGTCGCCGCGCGGCGCGATCCAGGCCAGTTCCCCGGTGCGCGACCACGCGGGAGCGCCGGGGCCGGACTCGATCCAGACCGGGTCGCACTCCTCGATCAGCGTGCTGGTCGAGCCGTCCGGCTGCACGGCGAGGATCCGTGAGGTGCGCTGGTCCCGCGAAAGCACGACGAGCAGCGCGGGACCGTGCGCGGACCAGTGCACTGAGACGAGGTACTCGAACACCGACGCCGCGGACTGCGTGGACTCGGCGGGCTGTGCTGACTGCTCGGACTGGGCGCCCTCCCAGACCACCGGGGTGCGCGAGCCGTCGAGGCCGAGCCGAACCAGGCCGACCAGCGCGTTCGCGGTGCCGGCCGCCGGGTATCCGACCTCGCGGGCCGGCTGTCCCGGATTGGCCGGATCGGCGATGTGCCAGCGGGTCACCGGCGTGTCGTCCACCCGAGCGGCCAGCAGTTGGGTGCCGTCCGGGGACCACCAGTAACCGCGGTGCCGGTCCAGCTCCTCGGCCGCGATGAAGTCCGCGGCGCCGTAGGTCACGTTCGGGCCGTCCGGCTCCGCGAGCGCCCGGTCCGCAGCGCCGTCGAAGCCGATGACGCGCAGCGCTCCGCCGGAAAGGTAGGCCACGTGGGCTCCGGTCGGATCCGGCCGCGGGTCGATCACCGGGCCCTCGGCCGGTAGCTCGCGCACCGTGCCGGCCTCCAGGTCGGCCAGGAACAGCCGCCCGGACAGGGCGAAGGCAGCAACCCGCACCGCCCCGTCGGTCGCGAAGTCCACGATGCCCGCGGCGCCCTGCCGCGAGCGCTCCCGCCGGGCCTTCTCCTCGACCGTCAGTTCCTCGCCGGCGCTGCCGGCCAGCAGGTCCACCGGGTCGGCGATCAGCCGCTCCGCTCCGGTGTCCGGGTCGGCGGTCCACAGGCAGGTGGCGCGATCGGCGCCGGTCTTGGTGCGCAGGAACGCGATCCGGCTACCGTCCGGGGCGATCGCGAAGGCCCGTGGCACACCCAGGGTGAAGCGCTGGGTACGGGCGAACTGCCGGGGAAAGGAGATCTCTTCGGCCATGCCCCGATGCTATGAGAGAGCCTGCTCCTGATGTACCGCGGCGTCCCAGAGCGACGGATACGCGTCGCGTACCGCACGGTCCAGCACAGCGGTCACCTGGCGCGCGTGGGGGAGCGTGCGCCGTTGCGGGTCCGGTGGCACGGCCCACACCACCCACGAGGGACCGACCGCCCCCGGCGTAGGCAGCGGACAGCAGCGGCCGCGCCCCCAAATGCGCAGATCGACCCCGGCCTCGCGCCATTTGCTCAGGCCGTACTCGGGCTCGCCGTCGGCGCCGAGGTCGACCAGGAACCGGATGCGCCCCTGGCCGTCGGTGATCGGCCCGACCGCCGCCGGGTTCTTGCCGAGCCGTTCCAGCGCCGCCACGCCGACCAGCGACGGCACGTCCACGATGCCCAGCCGCCGGGCGCCGGGCACCGGACGGCCGAGCACGGCGAGCACCGGCGAGCCCGGACTAAGCCGCCAGACCGTGCGCACGAGATCGGGCACGGCGGAGGCGGCCCACTGCCAGGGGCCGGGCGCCAGCCACGCGCCGGAACAGTCGAGTCCTTCGCTCGGGGTTCGGCTGTGTGTCGCGTCACTGTCGAGGCCGATTCCGGGGGTGACCGGCCAACCCAGGGCAGCCGCGTACCAGACCGCGGCTTCGTCGGCGGTGCGCGGCCGCTTCGATACGTCCAGAGAGGTCAGGATCGTATCCGTCATCTGTGGTGCGTTGTCCTTCCCCGGGGCTGTGCAGGACTCTGTTACCGAGTGAATACGATCCGTGCCCTCACTGCGAGACGCCGTAAGCGGACTTCTACCGGACTGCGCAACGTAGGCTTAAACGCATGAGGCGTCGAACCAGTCCGCTACCGCGTACCGGCCAGTCGATCCTGTTCGTACACGCGCATCCCGACGACGAGTCCATCAACAACGGCGCCACCATGGCGAAATACGCCGCGGAGGGCGCCCACGTGGCGCTGGTGACCTGCACCCTCGGCGAACTCGGCGAGGTGCTGGTGCCGGAATTGGCGTATCTCGCCGCCGACCACGAGGACCGGCTCGGCCCGCACCGCATCACTGAACTGGCCGCCGCGATGCGCGAACTCGGCGTCACGGACTACCGCTTCCTCGGCGGCCCCGGGCGCTTCCGGGACTCGGGAATGATGGGCACCGAGCCGAACAACGCGCCGAACTGCTTCTGGCAGGCGGATGTGGACGAGGCCGCCGCGATGCTGGTGCCCGTCATTCGCGAGGTGCGGCCGCAGGTACTGGTTACCTACAACGAGTTCGGCGGCTACGGGCACCCGGACCACATCCAGGCGCACCGGGTGGCGATGCGAGCGGCCGAACTCGCCGCCGACGCGGATTTCGGCGCGGGGCCGGCGCACGAGATATCCAAGATCTACTGGAACACCGTGCCGCGTTCCGTGGTCCAGGCGGGGCTCGACGCGTTGCGGGCCGAGGGTGACTCGACCGGCTTCGTCGCGGTCGAATCGGTAGACGACCTGCCCTTCGTCGCGGAGGACGACACGGTCACCGCGGTCGTGCGCGCCGAGGAGTACGCCGAGCGCAAGGCCGCCGCGATGCGCGCGCACGCCACGCAGATCACCGTGGACGGCCCCTTCTTCGCGCTGTCCAACAGCCTCGGCCAGCAGGTGATGGGCGTCGAGCACTATCAACTGGTCCACGGTGCGTCCGGTCCGGACAAGCCGGAGGTGGATCTGTTCGCCGGGTTGGACGTTTAGTGCCTGCCGCGGCACTCCGGCCGAGGCACCATGCCGCAGAATGGCTGCCGTGAGCCGACTGAAGCCGACCCGCCCGAGCGCCTCCGCCGACGAGGGCGCCGCGGGCAAGAGCGCCGCACCGGTCGATAAGCCCGTCCAGGACGCTGCCGAGCCGCGCGCTTTCGCCTTCGAGAGGGTTTCGCGCTGGCTGTTCCTGCTCCTCGCGGCGGCGGCCGGCCTCGTCGTCGGCGGCCTCGGCTCCTTCGGTCACCGGGCGAGCGCGACCTGGCTGGGCGTCAGCTGGCCTACCGGCCTGCTGCTGTGCTTCGGCGGCCTCATCGGCCTGATGCTCGCGCTGGGCGAACTCGCGCCCGGTGCTGCCGCGTCGTGGCTCCCGACCCGGCTGTCCGCGGTCAGCTGCGCCTCCGCCGGCTGGTTGCTCGCCCTCATCTGGCTCACCTACCTCGGTCCGCCCTTCACGTTCGCGCGCAAGGGCGACGTGATCCTCCCCAACGACTGGAAGTCGATCACGTATCTGCTCGGCGGCATGGCGCTGATCGTCACGGTGACGTACCGCGCCTGGCTCGCGTCGCTCAACGCGCGGCTCGCGCAGCGGTCCGGTGGCTCGGGAGGCGTTCACCCTCGCGGGTGAATTCCGCGGACGCTGCGGCACGCGTTCAGTTACGCCGTATCCCTTTCACCGTGTTCGATGCGCCGAAGCGGCGTTGACGCGTGTTCCCACGGCATCACTCGCGACGGTGGAATATCAGCCATCGGGCCTCGGGCCGACGACGATCACAGTATGGTGATCGCCAAGGCACTGTCCGTGATCGGGCCGATTCGGCGGCGCGGACGTCGATCTGCGATCTGGAAGGCCGGAACGGCGCTGTGAATACTCCAGAGTCCACGGATTACCCAGGGCGGGGCACCGATCCGTACCGGCGCGACCCTTATGACCCGCAGTTCGCCTCCGGTCTGTACGAGACCGGCGGTTACGAGACCGGGGTTCCCGGCGCGACCGACCTGCTCGAGTTCCCGCCGCTTCCGGAGTATCTGAGCGACGGCCCCGACGGCGATCCGAACCCAGGCGACCCGTACTCGATGCCTGATTCAGGCGCCCTGCCGCACCAGGAGCCCCAGGCCGCCGACCCGCAGCAGTCCGGCCTGCGCGTGTCCTCCACCGCCGAGGCGACCGCCCGCCTGCTGATCAAGCTGCCCTCTGCGCCGCCTCAGCCCTCGACGACGCTGCGTCCGCACGCAGCCTGGGAGGACCGCGCCGAGGACGCCCTGCCGGAAGGCGCCCCGGGCCCGCGCCGCAACGCCGCACCGGCCGCCCCGTTCGCACAGGTCGCCGCCTCCCCGGCGCGGCCCAGTGCGCTGCCCTCAGAACTTGCTGCGCTCACTACGGCCACGCTCGTGGTGCCGCTGCCGCGCGACACCCGGCCGACTCCGGCGCTGCTTACCACGACGCTGCCGCCGTCCACGGCCGCGCAGCAGAACGCGGCGGAGCTCGCCGACGCCTTCCACGACACCCTGGAGCAGGTCTTCGGGCTCGACCTCGAGAAGGTCTCCGCGGCCGACGTAGGCCTCGACCGCTCGGCCGATCCGGCCGCCACGGCGGACGACGACCTGCCCGGCACCTGGTTCCGCGACGAGCCGGCGGGCGCGGCGGCGGTGCGCGAGCCGGGCGCCGCCGGGGGCGAGGAGATCGTCGAAGGCGAATTCGCCGACGCGGGTCAGCCCCCTTACGAGTACGTGCCCGGCGCCGTTCCGGCCGCCACCTTCGGCGGCCCCTACGGCGTCCCGACCCAGCCCGCCGCCTTCCCCGGCTTCGGCGGGTACTACCCCGAGGGGCACGACCCCTCGCGGCACGCCCTCGCGCTGCGCTACCTCGGCGGCATCTTCCACAACTCCTCCGGAGAGTCCGCGTATCTGGACCCTGGCTCGCCGGCCGCCCGCGCCCTGCGCGGCTCCGCGGCCGCGGCCAGTCCGTTCGCCGCGCCCTTCGCCGCCCCGGACGCGCCGACCCAGCAGCTCACCAAGATTCCGGCGCAGGCGGCGGCTCCCGCCCTCGTCGCGGCAGCCGCCGCCCCCTCGGCGCCCGCGCAGCCGCGGCCGCGCCACGGGGGCGCCGCCGGAGACGAGTCGGCAGTCGGCCGCGTCCCGAAGCCGCGCGCCGACCGGCGCAGCCAGGCCGAGAACGACGCGGCCGAGGACGACACCGAGCGGCGCGGCGGTAGCAGGCTCCTGACGATCGTCGCCGTCGTGGCGGCCGCCTTCGCCCTCCTCTACGGCGTCGCGCTGGCGGTGGCGAGCGGGGTCTTCGGCGGCAGCGTGCCGCGCGGCACCGTCGTCGCCGGAGTCCCGATCGGCGGACTGAGCCCGGCCGCGGCCGAGCAGGCGCTCAGCGACCGGCTCGGCGCCACGGCCCGCGCGCCGATTCCGCTGCTGGTCGGCCAGACCCCGGTCAGCCTCGACCCCGGCACCTCGGGGCTCACCCTCGATGTCGCGGGCACCCTCCAGGCCGCGCAGCAGGACCGCACCAACCCGCTGGTCATCATCCCGGCGCTGTTCGGCGCCACGCACCAGATCGCGCCGATCCCGAGTGTGGACGCGGCCGCGCTCGGCCGCGCGCTTGACAAGATCGCCGCCGCGTACAACAGCCCGATGGTCGAAGGCGCCATCACCTTCCGGGCCGGCGTCCCGGTGGTCACCGCGCCCAAGGAAGGCCGTGGATTCAGCACGGACGGCGCGATCACCGCGATCCGGAACGGATACCTGCGGGTCACCGGTCCGATTCGGATCCCAGTGCAGCCGTTGCGCCCGAAGGCCACGCCCGCGGCGCTGCAGGCAGCGCTGGAGACGATCGCCCGTCCGGCGGTGTCGGCACCGATCGCGCTGGTCACCGGGACCGTCACCACGCAGCTGACCCCGGCTCAGATCGGCGACGCGCTCACCATCACGCCCGACCCGACCGGTCAGCTGGCCGCCCATCTCGACGGCGCGCGGCTGCGCAGCTACCTCGGCCAGAACGTGCGCGCGCAGGAGCAGTCCGCGGTCAACGCCTCCTTCTCCATCAACGGCGACCAGCCGGTGCTGGTCCCCGCGCGCGACGGCCGCGGCTTCGCCCCCGACAGCCTCGCCGCCGCGGTACTGCCCGCACTCACCGAGTCCGCGCCGCGCACCGCGAACGTGCCGCTCGGCCCGCTCCCCGCAACCTTCACCACCGCGCAGGCGCAGGCCCTCGACGTCACCGACGTGCTCGGCAGCAGCACCCTGCCGGTCCCGGACGCCCCGAACCGCTTCACCAACGTCCAGCGGGCCACCTCGCTCGTCGCCGGCGACATCGTGCCGCCCGGGGCCACCTGGTCCTTCCTCGGCACCGTCGGCGCGCCGACCACCGCCAACGGTTTCGCGGTCAGCGCGGCGGCGCAGCGCGCGGGCGTCGACCCCTCCGGCGGCGTCGACACGGTCGCCACGGCGGTCTTCGACGCGGCGTTCTCCGCCGGCATGGGCGACACGGTGCACCACCCGCACGCCTCGTACGTCGACCGCTACCCGGTCGGCCTCGACGCGGCCGTGGTCGCGCCCGGCACCGACCTCCAGTGGAGCAACGTCAGCGGCCACCCGGTCTACGTCTACGCCTCCTACGCGAACAACTCGCTCACCGTCGCGCTCCTCGGCGAGAAGCCGTACGACGAGGTGAAGGTCGACGTGTCGCAGCGTACTGCGATCGTTCAGCCCAGCGCAGGGCACGGCTCCTGTGCGGGGGCGCAGCCGGGCTTCCAGGTCGATGTCACGCGGACGCTGCTGCGCGGCGGCAGCCAGGTGGGCACCGAGCAGTTCCACGTCACCTACGTGCCGCAAAGCGGGCAGGGCTGCTCCACCGGCTCGGTCTCGGGCTCGAACTCGGGGACGGGCTCGCAGACCAGCGGGTCCGGTAGCGGCACGAAGTCCGGCGGCGGTTCCGGCGGCGGCAGTGGCACCGGCTCGTCCCCCACCTCCGCGCCGAGCCCCGCGCCCACCGGAATCCTCGGCGGCCTGCTGCACTGACCACCGCACCGGGTCGGAACCACACCGAGTCGGCGAGCCGCGGTACTGCATGGACCAGGCATGACAGTTGTCATGCGAGGTTCACGACGCCGCACACTGACGCGGCGGCGCGCAATCCGATTCGATAGTCCTAGTTGCCAGGGCGTACGGAACAGGCCGAACGCCCAGGGGATTCGACGACGGGACTGAAGATGACTACGGGAGTACGCGGCGGGCCGGGGTCCGCCGCGGTGACGTTCGAGAACGTCTCAAAGCACTACGGGCAGGTCAAGGCGGTCAACGAGCTGAGCCTCGAGATCCCGCAGGCCCGCACCGTGGCGTTCCTCGGGCCCAACGGGGCGGGCAAGTCCACCTCCATCGACATGCTGCTGGGCCTGCGCAAGCCGTCCTCGGGCACGGTACGGGTGTTCGGCAAGGCGCCCCATGACGCGATCATGGCCGGCCATGTGGGAGCGATGCTCCAGTCCGGGGGACTGCTGAGCGATGTGACCGTGCGCGAACTGCTCACCCTCATGACGAAGCTGCACCCGCGGCCGCTGCCGGTCGATGAGGTGCTCAAGCGGGCGAACATCGCGGACATCGCCGAGCGCAAGGCGGACAAGCTCTCCGGCGGCCAGACCCAGCGGGTGCGGTTCGCCATCGCCATCGCCGGGGACAGCGACCTGATCGTGCTCGACGAGCCGACCACCGGCATGGACGTGGAGAACCGGCAGATCTTCTGGGCCGCGATGAAGGCGCAGGCCGAGCGCGGCAAGACGATCCTGTTCGCCACCCACTACCTGGAGGAGGCGGACCAGATCGCCGACCAGGTGATAGTGATCAACAAGGGCCGGCTGCTGGCCAACGGCACCGTCGCGGACATCAAGGCGCAGGCCGGCTTCCAGCGCATCTCGTTCCGGCTGCCCGGGGTCTCGCGCGACCAGCTGCTGATGCTGCCGAACGTGGTGTCGCTGGACGTCCTCAACGACCGGGTGCAGATCCAGACCTCGGACTCGGACAAGACCTTCTACTCGATCATCGACGCCGGCTACCGGCCCGAGGACATCGAGATCACCGCGCTGGGCCTCGAGCAGGCCTTCGTCGCGATCACCCAGCAGGACAATGGCGCGGACGCGCACGCGGAAGTAGTGGAGGACGCCCGATGACCGGCGTGATCGCCCTGACCCGGCTGGAGATCCTGCGCGCGCTGCGCAACCGCCGCGTCATGTTCTTCACCATCCTCTACCCGACCGTGCTTTTCCTGCTGACCGCGGGCACCGCCAACAGCAACAAGATGGTGGAAGGCACGCACCTGAGCCTGCGTACCTATTTCCTGATCGCTTACGCCTCCTTCGGTGCTCTGGGCGCTGCGCTCACCACGAACGCCCAGAAGATCGCGACCGAGCGCAAGGAAGGCTGGATCCGGCAGCTGCGGCTGACCGCCCTGCCCGGCAACGGTTATGTGATCAGCAAGATCGGTTCGGCGACGCTGATCACCGTCCCGGCCATCGCAATCGTGTTCATCGTCGGCGGTTCGATGGGCGTGCACCTGAGCGCGGCCAAGTGGGTCGCCGCGTTCCTGGTGCTGTGGGCCGGCGCTCTTGCCTTCACCGCGCTGGGCATCGCGATCGGCTACGGGGTCCCGCAGGACTCGGTGCAGATCGTCACGATCCTGGTGTACGTCGGCGGCTCCTTCCTCGGCGGGCAGTTCTTCCCGCTGGGCGGCGGGGTGCTGGAGAAAGTGGGCAAGGCGCTGCCGACCTACCAGGTGCGGCAGTTGGCTCAGGACGTGATCACGGGGACGCACGTGCCGAGCAGCGGGATCGCGATCCTGATCGCGTGGACGGTCGGCGCGAGCGTCCTGGCGGCCCGCATGTACCGCCGCGGCGTGGACGCCGGCTGAGCAGGGGCGGCCGGCGCACATGAGCGGCGAAGTCCGCAACGTCCGCGAGGACGACGCAGCCATCCGGCTCGGGTTACGCACCCGGACCGGATGGCTGTGGGCTGGGGTCTGGCTGATCTATCTGCTGATCCCGCTCGTCGACAACTTCAACAAGCGGTACGCGCTCTGGCAGCAGGTTCTGGGCATCACCGGGTTCTGGCTGTTCTGCTACATCTACACCCGGTTGACCATCACGAGCCGCGCCGCGTGGGAGCACGACCACCTGCGCTGGAACCGGGACCGCAGGGCGACGGTCTACCTCGGGATCCTGATCGCCCTCGCCGTCGGGCTGCCGATCCTGTGCACCCCGACCTGGATCGCGCTGTGGATCTACGTCTCCGCGGTCTGCGGCTCGATGCTCCCGCTGGGCGGGGAGCGGCGCTGGGCGCTGATCGGCGGCGCGGCGGCCACCGGCGCCATGGTGCTCGAAGGCGTCCTGCTCAAGGTCGACACCGGGACCTGGGCCTGGATGGTGCTGCCCTCGTTCTTCTCCTGCTTCGCGGTGATGGGTGTGCGGCGGATGCGCGGCCTGATCGGCGAGCTGCACCAGGCCCGCGAGGAGGTCAAGCATCTGGCGGTCAACGAGGAGCGGCTGCGCCTGGCCCGCGATCTGCACGACCTGGCCGGGCACTCGATGGCGACCATCACGCTCAAGGCCGAGCTGGCCAGGCGGCTGATCCCGTTGGACGCCGCGGCCGCGGAGAAGCAGGTCGCGGACATCGAACAGGTCTCCCGGCAGGCGCTGGCCGACATCCGGGAGGCGGTCTCCGGCTATCGGCGGGCCACGCTCGCCGTCGAGACGGTCTCCGCGCGCACCGCGCTCGAGGCCGCACAGATCTCCTTCGAGGTCGACCCCGCGTTGCTGCGCCGTTCTGGCACGCTCGAACCGGAGGCCGAGGCGGCGCTCGCCTGGTGCCTGCGCGAAGCGGTGACCAACGTGGTCCGGCACTCCGGCGCCACCTGGTGCCGGGCGCGGCTCATCGAGGCGCGCGTTGACGGCGAGGCCACGGTCACGCTCGAAGTGGTCGACGACGGTCGCGCCAGGCCGTGCCCGGAGCAGGCCCCTGACGCGGTCGACGGCTCCGATGCGCTCGACGCTTCCGCGGCCGCGGCGCTCGCCGAGCCCGCCGAACAGGCCGAGCACTGGGGTAACGGCCTGACCGGCCTGCGTGAGCGGCTGGCCCCGTTCTCGGCCACGCTGAGCGCCGGGCCGACGCGCCCGCACGGATTCCGGGTCGCCGCCACCCTCCCGGTACGGTGACTGTCGGCTAAGGTTGGGCCGTGAATTCGGGGAGCGCGAATCCGGGGAGCGACCAGGACAAACGTATCAGGGTCCTGCTAGCGGAGGACCAGGCGATGATCCGCGAGGCGCTGGCGACCCTGCTCGACCTTGAGCCGGACATGACCGTCGTCGGGCAGGTCGGCCGCGGCGACGAGGTGGTCGACGCGGTGGACGCGCTCGGCGGCGTGGACGTGGCGCTGCTCGACATCGAGATGCCCGGCCTTGACGGCCTGAGCGCCGCGGCGCAGCTGCGCAAGCGGCACCCTGAGACCAAGGTCGTGGTGCTCACCACCTTCGGCAGGCCCGGCTTCCTGCGCCGCGCCATGGAGGCCGGCGCGGCCGCCTTCATGGTCAAGGACGCCCCGGCCGCCCGCCTGGCCGAGGCGGTGCGCAGGGTGCTGGCCGGCGAGCGGGTGATCGATCCCGATCTCGCCGCCGCCGCGCTCGCCGACGGGATCAACCCGCTGACGAGCCGGGAGCGGGACGTGCTCGCCGCCTCTGCCGACGGTTCCGTGAACGCGGAGATCGCCGAAAAGCTGAGCCTTTCCGAAGGCACCGTGCGCAACTACCTGTCCGCGTGCATTCAGAAGACCGGGGCACGCAATCGCGCTGAAGCCGTGCGTATCGCGCAGGAGAAGGGCTGGCTTTAGAGCTCTGCCCGGTTTTCCCGCCGAGAGGGGACGACTGTCGACACCGTCCGCGGATCGCTCTGTCCAGATCACTTTGTCAAGATCGCGCCCTGGACCACAGTGTCGTATCAACAGTGTCGTATCAAGATGACAGCCCCGGCCCGACGCCTCGCGCTTGCGTCGGGCCGGGGCCGGCCGCTTCGGGCTACCGCTAGGCGGCGTACGGTTCGGCGGACAGCAGCTTGACCGCCATGGTCCTGCCGTTGGGCAGCTCGTACTCGGTGCTCTCGCCGATCTTGCGACCGTTGATGGCCGAACCGAGCGGCGACTGCGGCGAGTACACCTCGATCGCGGCCCCGGCGTCCTCGCGCGAGCCGAGCAGGAACTCCAGCGTGTCGTCGTCGTCCCCGTCAAAGGCCACCTTGACCACCATGCCGGGCGCGGCCACGCCGGAGACCGAGGGCGCCGTACCGACCTGAGCATTCTCCAGCAGCTGGCGCAGCTGGAGAATGCGGGCCTCCTGCTTACCCTGCTCCTCCTTGGCGGCGTGGTAACCGCCGTTCTCCCGTAGGTCGCCCTCCTCGCGGGCAGCCTCGATCTTCTTCGCGATCTCGGTACGGCCCGGACCCTGGAGGTACTCCAGCTCGGCCTTCAGCCGGTCGTACGCCTCCTGGGTGAGCCAGGTGGCGTTGTCGCTGGTCTGGGTCACGGATGCTCCTCGTAGCGTCAAACGGATAGTCGGGTAGCCGTCGGATCGGATACCCGCGAAACTACGAGGCTACCAAGCGTCGCCGACAATACGCAGCGAACTGTTATTCAGCCGACCGGCTCAGCCCGTCAGTTTGCAGGTCTGCACCGTCACGGTGTTCGCCGTGGTGGTGGTCTGCAGCGTGTAGGTCTGCACGTTCTTCGCGCGCCCGGACAGAATCGGGACCGAGGCCGTGCCGACCACCGTGCCGTGCCCGTCCACCGCGACCAGGGTGCAGGTGGCGGACTTGTCCGCGGGCTTGTCCACCTCGAAGGTCACGATGACCGACGTGGCGGTGGTGGCGTTGAAGCTGGTCACGGTGCCTTGGATGTCCGGATGCGACAATTGCCAGGCGATATAGCCGCCCACGCCGCCGAGTACGGCGAGGCCGACGATGCCGAGACCGACCTTCCTCGGCCCGGACATGCCGCCCTTCTCGCCATAGCGGCCTTCCGGCGGCGTCATCGCGGTTCGGGAGCTGTCCAGGCGCGCGGATCCGGGTGCGCCGGGCCGGCCGCCTTGGGTCGGGCCGCCCCCGCTGGAGGCGGCCGCGGCGCGGCCGAACGGGGTCTGCGGGTTTGCGGGCTGAGTCGCGGGCCGGTCACCGGTGTTGCCGGTGGCGGAGGACTGCGGGTCGGGCAGCCGGAAGCGCTGTTGCGGGCGCAACGGCTCCGAGCCCGGCTGTGGCCGGGGCGGCTCGGGCGTTGAACTGATGGTGTCCGTCATTGTTCCCTCGGGGTGCCGGGAATCGGGAATTATGCGCGACCGGGCGGTGCTGTGTTACCGACGGGTGTCGGACGCTATATGTTGCGGCGCCAAACACACTCGTCCGCCACTATAGAGGCTGCCGTGACTATTACCACGGCGAACGACAGGAACCGTTCAGACGAGGAGACCGGCCCGTGGATCAGCGGCTCCGGCTGATGGCAGTACACGCACATCCTGACGATGAGTCGTCGAAGGGCGCGGCGACCATGGCACGTTACGTCGCGGAAGGCGTAAATGTGCTGGTGGTGACATGTACCGGCGGGGAACGCGGGGACGTTCTCAACCCGCGCCTGAAGGATGATCCGAACATTGCTGCGAATATCCGCGCCGTGCGTCGCGCGGAGATGGAGGCAGCGCGCAGCATTCTCGGCGTCGACCAGGCCTGGCTCGGATTCGTCGACTCCGGGCTGCCGGAGGGCGACCCGCTGCCGCCGTTGCCGGAAGGTTGCTTCGCCCTCCAGGACGTCACGACCGCGGCGGCACCGTTGGTGAAGCTGATGCGGGAATTCCGCCCGCACGTCGTGACCACGTACGACGAGGACGGCGGCTACCCGCACCCGGACCACATTCAGTGCCACCGCGTATCCGTCGAGGCCTTCGATGCCGCGGGGGATCCGGACCGGTACCCGGAGGCCGGCGAACCCTGGCAGCCGCTCAAGCTCTACTACAACCAGTCCTTTTCCAAGGCGCGGGTGCTGGCCTTGCACAACGCGATGATCGAGCGCGGGCTTAAGTCCCCCTACGAAGGCTGGATCGACCAGTGGGGCGACCGGCCGGAACGCCACATCACCACGCGCGTGCCGTGCGGCGACTATTTCGAGATCCGCGATAAAGCGCTGCTCGCGCACGCCACTCAGATCGACCCGGACGGCCCGTGGTTCGGCGTCCCGATGGACGTGCAGCGCGCGGCGTGGCCGACCGAGGACTTCGAATTAGCTCGATCGCTCGTGGACACGACGCTCCCCGAGGACGACCTGTTCGCGGGCGTGCACGAGACCGTCGGCGTGTAATCGAAGAAGACGCATACAGGCCGCGCCGTTCCAAGAACGGCGCGGCCTGCGTTTTGTCCGCCGGGTGCTTGCTAGTTGCCGAGGTTGGGGATCAGCAGGACGTCCTTGAGCCCGCTGTCAGGGTGCTGCGCTTTCCACTGATCGAGTTTGTCCGCCAGGGTGCTGTTACCGACGATGACGCGCAGCGGAGTCGAGGACTGTGCGAGGACGCCCTCGAGCGCGGTCACGCTCTTGTCCTGATCCGCGGTCCATCCGGCGTCCGCGGTCGCGCCGAGGTTCGGCGCCTCGTTCAGCTGATAGATCTGCGGTGAGATCGACCCGTCGTCGTGGTTGAGCGTCGCCATCACGAGCGAGAGGTTGATGTTCTCCAGGGTGTGGTCCTGCCAGACGGTCAGCGTGGGCACCCCGTCGCCGAGCAGGCCGCGCGACAGCAGGGTGTCCATCGCGTTGCGATCCGACGGGAAGATGTGCTCGCCGCTGCCCCAGACCCGGGCCCAGGTGGTGTGCCGTCCCGGCTTCATCTTCAGGTAGCTGAACTTGAGCGGGCCGTAGTAGAAGCTGTCCGTAGCCACGAACCCGGCCAGGATCGCGACGCAGCCGATCGCCGCGCCCACCACGCCGCGGCCGGGCAGCTTCGGCCGGCGCAGCAGATGCCCGGCGGTTCCGATGCCGACCAGCGCGATGATGACCCAGGCCTGCACCGCCTTCTGGAAGTAATACGAGGTGGTGTGGATCGTCGTGGTCTGATAAGCCCAGAACGCGAGCACCGCCGCCCCGCAGAATGCGGTACTCGCCAAGGCGGCCAGCGCGGTAGGCCGGCGCCTGGCGGCGTGCGTCGCGAAACCGACCACCGAGAGCAGCCCGATGATCGCAAGGCTCTGCTGCGTCATCGGCACCGTGAAGCCGATCGCCAGCGCGGCCTGCGAGGACTGCAAACCGCTCTGCTTCGCGGAGAGCACCTCGGAGAGCGAGACCGGGATCGCCACGATCGCCGCGCCCACCGCCAGCTTCCAGTGCGGCAGCCAGCGCTTGCGGTACAACACCGCAGACACCACGACGATCAGCGCGGCGAACGGCGCGAACAGCTCATAAGTCAGGCAGATCGCGACGGTCAGCGCCGCCATCAGCACGATGTGCAGCCTGCCGCTCGACGGCGGCCGCAGCGCGCACGCCGTGATCAGCGCCAGCAGCCCCATCCCGAAGATCTGCGGGTCCCAGCCGCACCAGATCGAGGTGGTCATCACGCCGGTGGACAGGAACGAGGCGATCGCCGCGACGATGAACGTGCGCCGCCATCCCGCCAGCGCCGGACCGGCGACCCAGCGCGCGCCCCAGGCCACGCACAGCACGAAGAAGCCGTAACCCAGGCAGGTGTACACCTCGTACCGCATCAGTTCGGCGGTCGGGCTGCCCGGATCGGTGTGCGAGGTGACGAAGATGTCCAGCAGCGCGTAGGTGAAGTGCTGGCCCGGCGGATAAACGGCGAGCATGCCCGGGTCCACGACGCCGCGCGCCTTGCCCTGCATCAGGTAGGTGTAGCCGCCGAGCCGGTGGATCGAGTCGAACAGGCTGAAGTGCCGGGTCCGGTCGCCGGTCAGCGCGGCGAAGGCGAGGCGGTGCCCGGCGTTCTGGAACCACAGCGGCCCGTACGCCACGGCCGAGGCGATGCCGAACGCGGCCAGCAGCGGCAGGTCGCTGCCCAGCACCCGGCGCGGCCAGCGCGGGCGGCGCCGCAGCGTGACGCCGATCGCCAGCAGCACGGTGAGCGCGGTGCCGCCGACCGCGATCGGGTTGAGTCCGAAGGGCCAGAACGAGAACGGGATGCCGGCCGCCATGGCGGTGCCCGCCAGCAGGCCCAGGGTGACCATCAGCCGGTCGAGGACGGTGCCGCCCATGCGGACGAGGCCGCCGGTGAGGTACACGATGACGACGATCAACACCGCGTCGATGTGCAGCAGGTGCGTGATCACCGGCAGCACCCAGGCAGCGGCGAGCAGCCCGCCGACCAGGCGGGGGTCGCGGGCGGAGAAGCGCTTGGCGGCGCTGGGTGCCTCATCCGGGGCCGTGCGCTGCTTGGGCAGTTGGCCTGGCAGCGAGCGGGCCCAGCGGACCAGCACTTGTGATCCCATGTCGGTGGCACCTCGTGTCGGAAGCAGACGCCCACCCCCTTTGGTCGGCTGCGACAGTTTAGGCGTGTTCTCCCGTCTGATTCATCCAGACTCCGTCTCGATGCGCTTCGGGAACCCCTGGCGGGGCATGCGCAACCGCCGGGAGGCCCATCGTCGCCCTACTGTGGGGTGGCCGCGCTCGAAACCCGGCCCGCCCTCATGACACAATCCGGCGTCAGAGAGGAGGAGCGATGAATCTGACGATCCTGACCGGGGCGACGGCGCTGCTGTTCCTCGGCTTCATCTTCGAACTCGTCCGGCGGCGCCGGCTGCGCGAGAAGTACGCGGTGCTCTGGATCTTCGTCGGCGTCATCGTGCTCGGCCTCGGCCTGTTCCCGACCGCGCTCAACCACGTCGCGATCGCGTTCGGCGTGGCCAACGGCGTGAGCCTGGTGCTGTTCTTCGGCGTGATGTTCCTGCTGCTGGTGTGCCTGCACCTGAGCTGGGAGGCCAGCCGCCTCGAGGACGAGACGCGGGTGCTGGCCGAGGAGATCGCGCTGCTGCGGCTGCGCATGGACGAACAGAGCGAGCGGACCGAGGAGCGTTCGGCGTCGTGACCGATACCTTGCACGCCGAGGAACTCGGCACCGTGGCCGAGGCCGCGGTGGGAGCGGGCGCGCGCCAGACCCAGCGGGTGCTGATCATCGTCCCGGCCTGGAACGAGGCCGAGTCGATCGGCAGCGTCATCGCGGAAATTCAGGGCGCGCTGCCGTTCGTGGACGTGCTGGTGGTGGACGACGGCTCCACGGACGGCACCGCGGCGGTGGCGCGGCAGGCGGGCGCGGTGGCCGTCCGGCTGCCGTACAACCTCGGCGTCGGAGGGGCGATGCGCCTCGGCTACCGGTACGCCCGCGACCACGGCTACGACGTGGCGATCCAGGTCGACGCGGACGGCCAGCACGATCCGGCCTACGTCCCGAAGCTCATCGACGCGCTGTCGGCATCCTCGCTCGTCATCGGCGCACGTTTCGCCGGCGAGGGCGACTACCGGGTGCGCGGTCCGCGCCGGTGGGCGATGACCATGCTGTCCTGGGTGCTCTCCCGGCTGGCCCGCACGAGGCTGACCGACACCACCTCGGGATTCCGGGCGTGCAACCGCGAACTGATCGCCCTGTTCGCAGAGTGGTACCCGGTCGAGTACCTGGGTGACACCGTCGAGACGCTGGTACGCGCGCTGCGGCTCGGTTATCGGGTCAGCCAGATCCCGGTGGCGATGCGCGAGCGGCAGATGGGCACGCCGAGCCAGTCGCCGTTCAAGGCGATGCTGTATCTCGGCCGGGCCTTCCTCACGCTCTTCTTGGCGCTCGTCAGGCGGTAACACGCGCCCCCGGCGGTAACGCGGCCTCGCCCTGGTTAGGCGCTCAGGCGCTTGCTCGGGGAGGCCGCGTAACGCAGCAACTGCCGTGCCGAGTCCATCCGGCGTTGCTTGAGTGCCGCGGGCACCAGGCTGAGCGCGTGCAGCCGGGCCGAGCGGTGCCGGCGCGAGACCGCCGCCGCCTCGGCCCAGCCGATCGAGTCCAGGTGATCGGCCGTCTCCAGGAAGAAGGCACGGGCCTCGGCGAACCGGCTGCCGTCGATCGCCTGCTTCGCCGATTCGCTGGACAGGTGCCGCCGGTACTGGAAGCACACGTGGTCGCCGGCGATCAGCTCCTCGCCCCGCTCCACCAGCTTGATGATCATGTCGAGGTCCTGGATCACCTCGAGGTCCTCGCGAAAGCCCACCGCGGCGACGGCGTCCGTGCGCCAGCAGATCGAGGGGAAGTACAGCCAGTTGCCGCGCAGCAGGTTCACCGCGAGCTCCTCGCCGCGCAGGCGGTGCGGGCCCGGCCCCTTCGGCTTGTAGATCCGCCGTTTGGCCGAATCCACAAGACCGCCGCCGATCACCCGGCCCGTTTCGTCGATGACCTCCACGCCCGGCTGCACGATCCCGGCCCCCGGAGCCAGCGCCTCAAGCCGCCGGACGGTGCTCACGTAGTCGGGCAGCATCAGGTCGTCGCTGCCCATCATGACCATCCGGTCCCGCTTGGCCAGCTCCACGCACTTGCGGAAGTTGCCGGTCACCCCGAGGTTCACCGGGTTGCGCTGATAGCTGACCCGCGGGTCGCCGAGCGCGGCGAACCACTCGGGCACCCCGGCCGCCTCGCCGTCGTCGACCACGGTCAGATGCCAGTCCGGATCGTCCTGCGCCAGGATGCTGCGCACCGCTGCTTGCATCATCGCGACATCGCCGTAGTACGGCATCATGATGTCGATGCTCGGCATCTGAGGGTCCTTATTCCCGAGTGGTTTGGGTTGGGCGCCGGCGCGGTCAGAAGCTCGTGCCGAGCAGGAACTCGGCGAGCGTCAGGTGCCAGTCCGGCATCGGCGGCAGCCCGGCGGCGGCCCACTTCTCGTGGCCGAGCACGCTGTAGGCCGGACGCGGGGCGGGGCGGGGGAACTTGTCGCTGGTGGTCGGGCGCACCCGCTCCGGGTCGAGGCCGGACAGCTCGAAGGCCGCGCGGGCCAGGCCGAACCAGGTGGTCTCGCCGGAACAGGTGCCGTGGTACGCGCCCGCCGGGGCCTGCCCGGCCAGCGCCGCCCCGCCGAGCGCGATCAGCTGCGTGGCCAGGGCGCGCGCCCAGGTCGGCTGGCCGCGCTGGTCGTCCACCACGTCCAGGAACTCGCGCTGCTTGGCCGCGTTCAGGATGGTGGCGACGAAGTTCTTGCCGTACTCGCCGTAGAGCCACGCGGTACGCACCACGAAACCGGTGCCCGGCAGCGTCTGCAGGACCGCCTGCTCGCCGACCAGCTTGCTGCGGCCGTAGGCGTTGACCGGGCTGCTCGGCGCGTCCTCCGGGATCGGCGCGGTCGCGTCGCCGGGGAACACGTAGTCGGTGGACACGTGCAGCAGGATCGAGCCGGAATCGGCGCACGCGGAGGCCAGGTTCTGCACCGCGGTCCCGTTCACCGCGGTCGCGTCGGCCTCGCGGGCCTCGGCGCCGTCCACGTCGGTCCACGCCGCCGCGTTGACGACGACGTCCACGCCGTCGACCGCGCGCTTGATCGCGTCCGGGTCGGTGATGTCCAGCTCGGCCCGGCCCAGCGCGACGACCTCGTGCACCGCCTCGCCGAAGCCGTCGTCCTTGAGCCCCGCGCTCTCGAGCCCGGCGTCGACCCGCGGCGTCTCCCCGCGCTCCGGCTCGCCCAGCGGGTGCGCCGGTCCGATCAGCAGTTGGGCGACTTCCCGGCCGAGCATCCCGGCCGCACCGGTGACGAGCCAGCGCGCCACTACAGCGCCGCCTTCGCCTTGAGTGGTTCCCACCAGGCGCGGTTCTCGCGGTACCACTGCACGGTGCGGGCCAGGCCTTCGTCGAAGCTGACCTGGGGGGTGTACCCGAGCTCCGTGCTGATCTTCGTGATGTCCAGCGAATAGCGCCGGTCGTGGCCCTTGCGGTCGGCCACGTTGTCCACGCTGCCCCAGTCCGCGCCGCAGGCCTCGAGCAGGCGCGCCGTCAGTTCCTTGTTGGTCAGCTCGGTGCCGCCGCCGATGTTGTACACCTCACCGGCGCGGCCCTTGGTCAGTGCCAGGTGGATGCCGCGCACGTGGTCGGAGACGTGCAGCCAGTCGCGCACGTTGCCGCCGTCGCCGTAGAGCGGGACCCGCTTGCCGTCCAGCAGGTTGGTGACGAACAGCGGGATCATCTTCTCCGGGAAGTGGTAGTGCCCGTAGTTGTTGGAGCAGCGGGTCACCACGGCGTCCAGCCCGTGCGTGCGGTGCGCGGCGAGCACGAGCAGGTCGGAGCCGGCCTTGGAGGCGGAGTACGGCGAGTTCGGCGCCAGCGGCCAGGTCTCGGTCCAGGAGCCCTCGTCGATCGAGCCGTACACCTCGTCGGTCGAGACGTGCGCGAAGCGCGCGATGTGGTGGCGGCGCGCGGCGTCCAGCAGCGTCTGGGTGCCCTGCACGTTGGTGACGACGAACGCGGTGGCTCCGGTGATGGAGCGGTCCACGTGCGACTCGGCGGCGAAGTGCACGATCGCGTCGTGACCGGGCAGCACCTGGTCCAGCAACGCGGCGTCGTTGATGTCGCCCTGCACGAAGCGGTAACCCGGGTGGTGGGCCACCGGCGCGAGGTTCGCCAGGTTGCCGGAATAGGTCAGCTTGTCGTACACGGTCACCGAGTGGTCGGTACTGCCGTCGAGTTCCCCGCCGAGCAGCCCGCGCACGTACTCCGAGCCGATGAAACCGGCTCCGCCGGTAACCAGGATTTTCATGGTGGGCATCCTATCCCGTGCCCGCGCTGTGTCCCCGAGTTCCACAATCGGGCCGTGACCTGCGAAGATTAGCGCCGCGTCAAAGGAGACGATACGCTCGGCCGACGCGCGAAGCGTCGCGAACAAGGAGTGCCGCCTGGTGTCCGCCCAGCAAGAGCCGACCGGCCAGAGCCCGACCGAGTCGGCTCGAAACACCCAGATCCCGGCCGTCACGGCGATCCTGACCGCCTATCACCCCGATGAACGGCTGGCCGCGGTCGTCGAATCCGCGCTCGCGGACTGCACCCGCGTCGTCATCGCGGACAACACGCCCGCCGGGTCCCCGAGCCTCGCCTCGAAGCTGGACGATCCGCGCATTGAGGTGATCGCGATCGGCAGCAACCTCGGGCTCGGCGGCGCACTGAACCTGGCCGTGAAGCAACTGCCGCCGGACGCCCAGGCGGTGCTGCTGCTCGACCAGGACTCGGTGCTGCCGGAAGGACTCATCCCAGGCCTGGCCGCGCACCTGCGCGACGATCCGACGATCGGGGTCGCGGCGCCGACGCCCTGGGACGCCAAGCACGAGAAGTTCTACAACGTCGGTGCGGGCCTGCACGACTCGACCGTGGACCGCGAGGCCGTCATCACCTCCGGGATGCTGGTGCGCCGCGAGCTGATCGACCGCATCCCCTTCCGCGAGGACCTGTTCAACGACTTCGTGGACATCGCCTTCTGCGTCGACGTGCGCCGCACCGGCGCGCGCATCGTGCAGGACTACCGGATCAAGCTGCCGCACTCGATGGGGGACCGGCGCGAGCACAAGCTCGGCCCGCTGACCGTGCGCGTGATCCACTACCCGGCCTGGCGGCACTACTGGATCGCCCGCAACGGCATGCGGTTCGCCATGGACAACGTGCGCAAGCACCCGCTCGGCTTCCTGCCGATGGCCGTCTTCCTCGGCCGCAAGTTCGTCTCCACCACGCTGTTCGAACCGGACCGCCGCCACCACCTGCCGGCGCTGACCCGCGGTGTACGTGACGGCCTGCTGAACCGGGCCGCCGCCCGCTACCTGCCCGAGGGCGCCAATCCGCCCGGGCTGCGGTTGAAGTGATCAGGGATTGAAGAAGTGATCAGGCATCAGGGCTAGCTATGGCATCGAACGCTGCGACCATGCGCATCGCGGCCGTCGCGACCGCGTACCACCCGGACGACCGGCTCACCGCCGTCGTCGAGTCGGCCCTGGAGAGCTGCTCGACCGTCATCGTCGTGGACAATACGCCGGGCGCCGAGCCGACCGTGGCCGACAAGCTCACCGGGCTCGGCGGTGACGGCACCGAGGGGCGCGGCCGCGTCAAGGTCCTGCGACCCGGCGCGAACCTCGGCCTCGCGGCCGCGCTGAACCTCGGCATCGCCGAACTGCCCGAGGACGCCGAGGCGGTCCTCCTGCTCGACCAGGACTCGGCCTTGCCCGGCGAGGTGGTGGCCGCGCTCGCCGCCTACCTCGACGACCCGACGATCGGCATCGCCGCGCCGACGCCCTGGGACGCCGCGCACGACTCCTCCTACGACAACCTCGCCGCGCTGCGCTCGGAGGTCGCCGACCGCACCGACGTGATCACCTCCGGGATGCTGATCCGCCGCGACGCGCTGGAGCGGGTCGGCCGGTTCCGCGAGGACTTCTTCGTCGACTTCGTAGACATCGACTTCTGCCTGCGGCTGCGCCGCACCGGCCTGCGCATCGTGCAGGACCAGCGGCTCAAGCTGCCGCACTCGCTCGGCGACCGGCGCCCGCACCGGCTCGGCCCGCTGCGGGTGCAGGTCGTGCACTATCCCGCCTGGCGGCTCTACTGGATCGCCCGCGGCGCCGCGACCCTGCTGCGCGAGAACCTGCGCCGCGACCCGCTCTGGTCGCTCAAGGCGGTGCTCTTCCTCGCCTCCTGGACCTGGCGCACCGCCGCCTTCGAGGACACCCGAGCCAACCACTCGGCCGCGCTGCTGCGCGGCGCGCGCGACGGCCTGCTCGGCCGCATCAGCCTTCGTTACCTGCCTGAGGGAGCCACCTATCGTGCCGCCCGGTGAGACCCGAGACACTGAACCGATCGGCCCGATCACCGCGATCGTCACCGCGTACCACCCGGACGAACGCCTCGCGCAGGTCGTCGAGTCCGCGCTGGTCGGCTGCGCCCTGGTGATCGTGGCGGACAACACCCCGGCCGAGAGCGCGTCGAGCGCGGAGAAGCTGGACCACCCGAACGTCAGGGTCCTGCGCTCCGGGCACAATCTCGGCCTGGCCGCCGCGCTCAACCTCGGGCTGCGCGAGGTGCCCGCGGAGTGCGGCGCGGTGCTCTTCCTCGACCAGGACTCGGTCCTGCCGCCGGACCTGGTGCCCGGCCTCGCCAAGCACCTGGAGGATCCGACCATCGGCGTGGTCGGCCCCGCGCCGATCGACGCGGAGAAGGGCGGTCAGTACGAGACCCTGTCGGTCCTGCACGGCGACGTCTCGGACCGCTACAGCGTCATCACCTCCGGCATGCTGGTGCGCCGGTCGTGCTTCCAAGCGGTGCCCGGCTTCCGTGAGGACTTCTTCGTCGACTGCGTGGACATCGACTTCTGCCTGCGGCTGCGCCGGGCCGGGGTGCGCATCGTGCGGGACAAGAACCTCGTCCTGCCGCACTCGATCGGCGACGGGCGCGACCACCGCCTGCTGTTCGTCCCGGTCCGGGTGCTGCACTACGCGGCCTGGCGGCACTACTGGGTCGCCCGCAACGGCATGGTGCTCACCCGCGAGCACGGCCGCGCCCTTCCCGGCTTCGCGCTCATCAACGCTCTGTTCATGGCCCGCTGGCTGGCCGCGACCGCGGTATTCGAGCCCGAACGCCGCACCCACGTACGCGCCATCCTGCGCGGCCTGCGCGACGGTCTCACCGGCCGCACCGACCTGTCGTACCTGCCGCGCGGCGCGGAGTACCACGGCGCAGGCGGCCACGCGGCAGACCAGTCCACGGCGAACCATCGGGCTGGCGCGGACTGATGTCCGGCGTGCTCGACGACACCGGCAAACCGCAGCCGGCCGCCGAGGCCGAGCCGGACGTTGCCGGGCGACCGGCGGCGTCCGTGCGCAAAGTCGGCGCGGCGCGGCGCTGGGCCCGGTCGCACGCGATCGCGCTCGCGGGTCTGCCGTTGCTGGCGGCGACCTTGTTCGTGCTGTACCTGCACCAGGCGATGACCCAGCCACTCAACGCGGACGGGTCGAGTAACGCGCTGCAAGCGTGGGACATGCTCCACGGCAATCTGCTGCTAAGCCACTGGAGCCTGACAGACGTCTCCTTCTACCTGACCGAGTTACCCGAGTACCTGCTCGTCGAGGCGCTGCACGGCCTGGACGGCGACGTCGTGGCGATCAGCGCGGCGATCACCTACACGCTCCTGGTGCTGCTGGCCTGTGTGCTGGCCCGCGGCCGCGCCGTCGGCAGGGAGGCTTTCGCCAGGGCGCTGATCGTGATCGTGGTCATGATCGCGCCCACGGCCGGGCCGGGCACGATCGTCGTGCTCTCCTCACCGGACCATCTCGGCACCGCGGTTCCGCTGGTGCTCCTCTACCTGGTCTACGAACGCGTCCCGCAGCGCTGGTATCGGCCCGCGCTGCTCTTCCTGCTGCTCGCCTGGGCCGGAATCAGCGACAGCACGGCGCTGCTCGTCGGCGGCAGCGGGATCGCACTGCTCTGCGCGCTGAGGCTGTGGCACGGCGAGGGTGAGCGCCGGGCCCAGCTCGCCGAGTTCTGCGCGGTGCTGCTCGCCGTGATCGCCGGTGTCGAGGTACCCCGCCTGATCCACCAACTCGGCGGCTATCTGATGCGCCCGCCCAGCCTCGCCTTCACCGGCGCCGACCAGATGGCCACCTCACTCTGGGAGGCGATCGGCTACTACCTGCGGCTGTTCGCGGCCGACTTCTTCGGCATGCCGCTGATCGGCGCCAACCCGGCGGGCGGCAACCTCACTCCCGCCGAAACCGTCATCACGCTGCTGCACTTGTCCGGGGCCGCGCTGGTCACCGTCGCACTGGTCAAGTCCGCGCGGCGGCTGACGCGCGACGTGGATCCGATCGTCAGACTGCTGACGATCGGACTGCTGCTGAACCTGGTGGCCTTCGTGTTCAGCACCGAGATCGAGGGCGGCGCCCGCGAGATCGCGGTGGTGCTGCCGCTCGGTGCCGCGCTGGCCGGCAGAGTGCTCGGATCGCGGATCGCCGCGGACCGCAGGCTCATCGCCACGCTCGGCGCTCTGGCCGTGGCGTTCTGCGGAGTGCTGATGTACCACGCGAGCCAACCGAGCGCGCCGGCGGATGCCTCCGGCGCGGAGATCTGGCTTAAGGCACACGGCTACACCTACGGGCTCGGCGGGTATTGGAACGCGAACAACATCACGGTTGCGTCCGGCGGCGCGGTACAGGTGCGACCGCTCAACACAGAGCCGCAAGGCATCGTGCAGTACGTGTGGGATTCCAACTCGACGTGGTACGACCCTGAGAAGCACTATGCCGACTTCATCGTCTTCGGCCTCGGCGCGGGCAGTTCCGTCTACGCGCGGCCGGAGCAGGCGATCGCGCAGTTCGGCCCCCCGGTGCGGACCGTGCAGCTGCCCGGCGAAGAGATCATGATCTGGAACAAGAACCTTCTCGCCCAACTGCCCCGGGGCTGAGTCGAGGCCGGCCGGATCGCGGAACCGCGCGTCGCTCGGACGCCGCCGGACCCGCGTCCAATGGCCGCGGCCCTTCGGGTACCGTGGGTCTGCGCTCAGCAACCCGACCGATAGGCTGTCCACTTATGCGCGGAATCATCCTGGCAGGCGGCACCGGCTCGCGGCTGTGGCCGATCACCAAGGCCATCTCCAAGCAGCTCATGCCGGTCTTCGACAAGCCGATGATCTACTACCCGCTGTCCACGCTGGTGATGTCCGGGATCGACGAGATCCTGATCATCACCACGCCGGAGGACCAGGCGGCGTTCCAGCGGCTGCTCGGCGACGGCTCGCAGTTCGGCCTGCGCCTCGAGTACGCGGTGCAGGAGCGTCCTGAGGGGCTGGCGCAGGCATTCATCCTCGGCGAGCAGTTCATCGGCGACGAGTCGGTCGCACTGGTGCTGGGCGACAACATCTTCCACGGCGTCGGGCTCGGGCGGCAGCTGCGCAACCACACCGACCTCAAGGGCGGGCTGGTCTTCGCCTACCCGGTCGCCGACCCGAGCGCCTACGGCGTCGTCGAGTTCGACGAGAATGGCCGCGCGGTCTCGATCGAGGAGAAGCCGGCCAAGCCGAAGTCCCGGTACGCGGTGCCCGGCCTCTACTTCTACGACAACCGCGTGGTCGAGATCGCCAAGGCGCTCAAGCCGAGCGCCCGCGGCGAGCTGGAGATCACCGGGGTGAACGCGGCCTACCTGGAGGCCGGGGAGCTGACCGTCTCCGTGCTCGACCGCGGCACCGCGTGGCTGGACACCGGCACCTTCGCCTCGATGGTCCAGGCCGCCGAGTACGTCCGGGTGATCGAGGAACGTCAGGGCCTGAAGATAGGGTGCGTCGAGGAGGCCGCGTGGCGGGCCGGGTTCCTCGACTCGGCGCGGCTGCGCGAGCTGGCCGAGCCGCTGCTCAAGAGCGGGTACGGTGCGTATCTGCTGGGCCTGCTGGATACTGAGAGCAGTCCGGGAGGCATGTGATGAGCACCGTTCTCGCCGCCGTCGGCGCGGTTCACCCGCTGGCCGCGGCCACCGTCAACGACAACACCCCGTGGGTGGGGCCCGGCATGATGGGCTTCCTCATCGTGGTGGTCATCGGCCTGGTCACCTGGTTCCTCGGCAAGTCGATGACCAAGCAGCTGCGCAAGCTGGACGCCGGACGCGCCGAGCAGCAGGAGGCTGAAGGCGAGGAGGAGGCCGAGGCCGCCGCACCGGCTCCCGCGCACGATCCGAAGCTCAACGGCGCGCACTGATCTGCGGCGCGGACCCTCGCGGGTAAGCCGCGCCGCCGCCGTCCTCGTGCGTTCGCCGGGAAGCCGGCCGTTCGCCGATCCCGCTGTTCGCCCTGGGCGTAATAGGCGCGCCGCCCAAGCGGCTGATCGGTGAGAATGGGCGCGTGGACCAGACCGGCTCTTCGAACTCGCCCGAGGTGGCCAGTCCGAAGAATCACCAGACACAGCCGCCCGGCCTGCGGGTGTCGGTGCTGCGCGGCGTCGAGGCGCGCCGCGACGGCACGCTGCTCGAGATCCCCGGGCGCCGGTTGCGGTCCCTGCTCGCGCTGCTCGCGCTGAGCCCGGGCGTCCCGCGGCGCGCCGAATACCTCGCCGATCAGCTCTGGGACGGCGAACCGCCGAGCGCCAACGCGCTGCAAGCGCTCATCTCTCGGCTGCGCCGGGTGCTCGGGGCCGACGCCGTGATATCCCGGCCCAACGGCTACCTGCTGGCGCTCGGTCCCGAGCAGGTGGACCTCTCCCGGTTCGACCGGTTGATCGCCGAGGGGACCGCGATCGCGGCCCGCGAGGCGCTGAGCCTGGCCGGTCCCGAGCCGCTGGCCGAGTTCGCGGACGTGCCTGACCTGGCCGACGAGGCGCGCCGGGTCGAGGCCGAGTGCTGGAAGGTGCGCGCGCTCGCCGAATCCGCCCCCGCGCCGGGACCCGAGCACGACGGGTTCCCGAACGAATCCGCGCCGGCTGGTCCCGCGGCGGCCATCGCACCTCGGCTCGCGCCCGGCGGCGTCCGGCTCATCGGCCGCGATCACCTGATCGCCGAGATCAGCGCGCGACTGGACACCACCCGCCTGCTCACCTTGGTCGGCGCCGGGGGAGCGGGGAAGACCTCCGTCGCCAAAGCCGTCGCCTACGCGCGAGACGGCGCGGTCGTCGCCGAACTCGCCCCGGTCGGCTCGGAGGCGGTCGCCGCGGAGGTGCTGACCGCGGTGGGCGGCCGCGACCTGGTGGTGACCGAGCGGGCCCGCCGCGCCATCGACCACGGCGACTACCGCACCCGCATCGCGGCCACGCTCGCCGATCGCAGGATGCTGCTGGTCCTGGACAACTGCGAGCACGTGGTCGACGCGGCCGCCGACCTGGCCGCGCTCATTCTGGACCGCTGCCCGCAGGTCACCATCCTGACCACCAGCCGCGAGCCGCTGGCCGTGCCCGGCGAGGTGCGCCTGCCCATCGACCCGCTGCCGGTGCCGCCGGTCGAGGCCGAGCAGTCCAGGCTCGGCGAATACGCGGCGATGCAACTGCTGCTCGAACGCGGCCGCGCGGTGCGGCCCGACCTGGCCACCGACGGCCCCGACGGCGAGGCGCTCGCGGAGATCTGCCGGCGGCTCGACGGCATCCCGCTCGCCCTCGAGCTGGCCGCGGCCCGCTTCAACCTGCTGACCCCGCGTCAGGTCGCCGACCGGCTCGACGACAGGTTCCGGCTGCTGACCAACGGCGCCCGCACCGCCCTGCCGCGCCAGCAGACGCTGCGCGCGGTGGTGGACTGGAGCTGGGACCTGCTCGACGCCGCCGAGCGGGAGGTGCTGGCGGCCTGCTCGGTGTTCGTGGGCGGGGCGAGCCTTGAGGACCTGGACGCGGTGGTCGGCACCGACGTGCTCGACGTGCTCGGCCGCCTGGTCGCCAAGTCGCTGGTGGTGGCCGACCGGCTCGACGACGGCACGATGCGGTACCGGCTGCTGGAAACGATCCGCGAATACGCCCGCGACCGGCTGACTGAGATCGGCTGCGAGCGGACTGCCCGCGACCGGCACGCCGCCCACTACGCGAACCTGATCGCCACCGCCGAGCCCAAACTGCGCGGCCCCGAGCAGCTGCAGTGGATCGCGCGGCTGGACGCCGAGGACGACAACCTGCGCGCCGCGTTGAACTGGACGCTTGAGCGCCGCGACGTCGCCAAGGCGCTGCGCCTGTCCACCAATCTGAGCTGGTACTGGATGCTGCGTGGCCGCCGTGACACGCAGCCGCTCTACACCGCGGTCGCGGAATTGGCCGAGAGCGCGGGGGAGACTTCCTCCGCGCAATACGCGCTGGTCCTCGCGTTACGTGCGATCACCGGCCTTGACACGGGAGTCGAAGTCGAGGAGACCAGGGCGCTGCTGGAGCGCTCGCGGGCGATCTTCCGCGAGGTCGGCGGCTATCACACGATCGGCATCATGGTCGAACTGCTGCTGGCCATGTTCGGCGCGGACGGAATCTCGCAGACGCTGGACGAGGTGCAGGCGGCGGCCGAGGCCGCGGGCAAGGACTGGGACGTCGGCCTGATCCTCATGTTCCGCTCGCGCATGCTCGCCGACGACGACACCGCCGCGGCCGAGCAGTGCACCCGCCAGGCGCTGGAGCTGTTCCGCCGCACCGGCGACCGCTGGGGTATCGCGGAGACCGGGCAGGCGCTCGGCTACGTACAGAGCATGCGCGGCGAGCACCGCGCGGCGCTGGAGACCTACGCCGAGGCCGCCGAGGTGGCCGAGGAACTCGGCGCCACCGGCGACCTCGGGATGCTCGGCCTGCAAATGGCCTGGGAGCACGAGTTCCTCGGCGAGCCGGAGCAGGCGGACCAGATCATCGCGCAGACCGAGCAACGCCTGGTCGACCGCGCCGCCTCGGTGGAGATCCGCACCTACCTGATGCTCAGCCGGGCCGAATTCGCCCGGCGCCGCGGCGACCTCGACGCCGCGGCGCGGCACCTGGCGGCGGGACGCTCGACCGCCGAGCGCGGCTACCTCGGCCCGTTCCGCGCCCAGTACGAGATCAGCTCCGGCCTGCTGGCCGCGGACCGCGGCCGGCCGCGCGAGGCCGCCGAGCACCTGCGGGCCGGCCTGATCGCGGCGACCAAGCTCTTCTACGACCGCCCCGACGTGGCCGCCTGCGTCGAGGGCCTGGCGGCCGCGGCCCAGGCAGCGCAGCAGCCGCGCCTCTCCGCCGTGCTGCTTGGCGCGGCGACGGCGATCCGGCCCGCGGTGCTGCCCCCGGCCCGGCACATCGACGTGGCGCGGGCCGTGAGCGCGGCGCGCGGCGCGCTCGGCTCCGCGGAGTACGAGCGCGCCTTCGCCGAGGGCCGGGCGCTTTCCCCCGAAGCGGCCCTGGCCCTGGCCCGCGAGCAGGCCGACCTGCTGGCGGCCTGACCCGGCGTCAGGCACGGCCGTCAGCTGCGCCGCTTGTAGGCCCGCACCGCGAGCGGCGCGAACACCGCCGTCAGCCCCGCGGACCACAGCAGCGTGACCCATACCGCGTGGAACGCCGGCCCGCCGATCATCAGTGCCCTGGCCGAGTCCGCGGCCGTCGTCAGTGGGTTGATCTTCACGAAGGCCTGGAGCCAGCCGGGCATGGTGGTGGTCGGCGCGAAGATGGACGAGGCGAACATCATCGGGAACAGCACCAGCTGACCCACGCCCTGCACTGCCTGCGGAGTCTTCGCGGTCGAGCCGATGTACACCGCCACCCACGAGATCGCCAGGCCGAGCGTCATCAGCACTCCGATTCCGGCTAGGAAGGCCAGTGGCGAGGTGTGCACGCGGAAACCCAGCGCCACTGCCGAGGCCGTGGTGATCACGGCCGCGATCAGCAGCCGCATCAGCGCCGCCACGATGTGTCCGTTCAGGACGGCCGAGCGGGCGATCGGCAGTGAGCGGAAGCGGTCGATCACGCCCTTGGAGAAGTCGTTGCTCAGCTTGATCCCGGTGTACATGGTGCCGAAGGTCAGCATCTGCGCCAGGATGCCCGGCACCAGGAACTCCAGGTAGTTCCCGTTGACGCTGTTCTTCATCGCCCCGCCGAACACGTACGTGAACAGCACCGTCATGATCAGCGGGAAGATCGTGACGTCCATGAGCTCTTCCGGATCCGCCTTGATCGACAGCAGGTTCCGCCGGATCATCGTCCCGCTGTGCCGCAGCCACTCGGCGAACGACACCCGGCCGGAAACCCCCCTGCTGGTTCCCGGCCGCGCGAGCGCCGTGTCCGCCGCGCTTGCCTCCACCGCGCTCATCAGTGCTCTTCCTTTCGAGTCCCGCCGTCGCTGTCGCCGCCGGCGCTCGTGCCGGTCAGCGTGATGAAGACCTCGTCAAGCGAGGCCGTGAACGTGCTGACGTCCGCGAGCGCGATCTCCTTGGCGGCGATCTCGCGCAGCACCAGGTTCAGCTGCTCGTCCTCGGCGAGCGGACCGCTCACCTGGCCGATGCCCTCCTCCCGTGCGGTGCCCAGCACCTCAGCCATCAGCGCCTGGAGGACCGGCAGGTCGATCGCGTCCGCGGGACGCACCCGCAGCCGCCGCCCGGCCACCTGGTGCTTGAGCTCCTCGGGCGATCCGGATGCGATGATCCGACCGCGGTCCATCACCGCGATCTGCCGGGCCAGCGCCTCGGCCTCCTCCATGTACTGCGTGGTCAGCAGCACGGTGGTCCCGTTCCAGGCCAGCTCGCGCACGATGTCCCACAGGTCGTTGCGCCGCTGCGGGTCGAGCCCGGTGGTCGGTTCGTCGAGGAAGAGTACCTGCGGGGTGCCGACGAGCGAGGCGGCCAGGTCCAGCCTGCGGCGCATGCCGCCGGAGTAGTGCTTGGCCAGCTTCTTCGCCGAGTCGCTGAGCCCGAAGGTCTCCAGCAGCTGGTCGGCGCGAGTGCGCGCCGCCTTGGCCGGCATGTCCAGCAGCCGCCCGATCATGTAAAGGTTCTCCCGGCCGCTGAGCGCCTCGTCGACCGAGGCGTACTGGCCGGTCAGGCCGATCACCCGGCGCACCGCGTGTGCCTGCCGCACCACGTCGAAGCCGCCGACCGAGGCCGTGCCGCCGTCCGGGGCCAGCAGCGTGGCCAGCATCCGCACGATGGTGGTCTTCCCGGCGCCGTTCGGCCCGAGCAACCCGAACACGGTCCCGGTCGCCACGTCGAGGTCCACCGCGTCGACGGCCACCTGGTCCCCGAACTTCTTGACCAGGCCCCGCGTGGACACCGCGGCGTCGACCGTTGTCGCCGCAACCTTTGTCTGTGTCATGGGCTCAAGGTCGCACGCGGCGCTGACACCGCCCTGACACGAGCTGACAGTGGCGGGCTCAACTCTTGTCAGCGCCGGTCAGCGGTCCTCGGTCAGGCGACGCAGCAGCTCCAGCGCGTCCTGCGCCTTGACGGGCCGGAAGAACTCCGCGTCCGCCCGCTCCACCGCCTCGATCGCCTGCGGCGCCAACGCGGCGCCGCGCTCGGTGACCGCGACTCGCTTGGCGCGGGTGTCACGGGGGTCGGTCTCTCGAACGATCAGGCCCTTGCTTTCCAGCGCGGCGAGCACGGAGGAGGTCATCTTCACATCCGTGCCCGCCTGCCCGGCCAGCGCGAGTTGGTTCGGCGGCTCGCCCTGCCGGCCGGCCCACCAGGCGCAGGCCAGCAGGACGAACTGCACATGCGTCAGGTCCAGCGGGGCGAGGGCGGCCGTGACCGCGCGCTGCCAGCGCAGCGTCGCGTGCCACAGCAGGAACCCCGGACTCTCGGCCGGCTGCAAGGCCATCAGTCCTCGGCCCCTGACTTGTGGCCCGCCGCGGCTTCGGCCTCCTTCTTGGCGCCGGCTCCACCGCCCGCCGCGGCCTCGCCACCGACACCGCCATCGACACCGCTATCGACACGGCCACCGGCCGCGCGCGCCAGCGCCGCCATCGTCTCCGGGAAGTCCGCGGTGATCGCCGGACCGACCTGCGGACCGAGTTCGCCCGCGGCCGGCCCGGTGATCTCGGTCCGATAGGTGATGCGGGTGCGATCCGCGCTCAGCCGCTCAAGCCGGTGCATTGTGCGGATCACCACCCCGCCGAACTCCGCGACGTCGACGAAGGTCTCGTGCTCGCGCACCTCGACGAGCCGCAGGAGCACCGGCTCGTCGAGGTGCGGCGTCATCGTGATGCGGCTGCCGGCCGCGAACGGCCCCTCCAGCTCCACCTTCTCGATGTCCGCGTTCCACTCGGCCCACGTGGCCACATCGGCCCAGCGCGCCCACAGCGCCTCTGCAGCCGCGTCGGTCTCGATGGAGTGCTCGTACTGCCACATGACCTGTCCCCTCTCCGATTAGTCTGTACGCAGATTATCTGTGCATAGACTATCGGTCAAGGGGGCCGGACGCCGCTCTCATCCCTGGTCCGCGACCACCGACTTGACCGGCGTGCCGATCTCGACGGTGCGGCTGACCGTGCACAGCCGGTCGTGCGACAGCTTCACCGCGCGCGGCAGGATCGCGCGGGCCGCGTCGCCCTGTGCGCCCTCGGGGAAGGAGACCCGGAAGGTGACTTCGAGGTCTGTCATCCGGCTGCCCTGGTCGTCCTTGATCTTGTGGCCGGTCACGGTGACCGAGAACCCGGTCGGCTCGGCATGCCGGCTGGTCGCGACGTCGGCGTCGATCGCGGTGCAGCCGCCGATCGCGGCCAGCAGCAGCTCGACCGGCGAGAAGAGCTCGTCGCCGGAGCCGAGGTCGATCGTCACGCCGCGCGGATTGGTCGCGGTGTACCGTCCGGCGGCGATCCGGTCGACGCGCACGCTGCGCAGCGTGTCCGGGCTGGGGGAGTCGTCATTCGTGCTCATGCTGCCGACCATAAGCGCTGGCGCCGTCCGATGTCGGCTCGGGCCGCGCAACCTTCGGCCGCCCGGCGGCAGGAGAACAGAGCGCGGGCGGCCTGTGTCGACCGCCCGCGCCTGCGCTCACGTAGCGATTACCGCTGCATCAGGAGTGTCGAAAGGTGCGGCATCAGTACGTGAACGAGTAGGCAGCCAGGGACGAGACGCCGCACGACGACACGTACAGCGAGTACGTACCGTGCGCGAGGCCTGAGGGCAGCGCGAACTCAGTGGTCTGCGCTTCGCCAGGCTTGCTGGGTACCTCGGAGCTCCAGTTGTAGGTGCGGGCGTAGTACACGTGGCCAGCGCTGTCCTTCAGGTAGACGATCGGGTAGTTCTCCGGGGCCTGGAAGTCGTCCTCGCCGGTAGCCACCAAGCCGGACAGCTGGGTGCCGGCCAGGTGGTAGGAGCCGTCGGAGTTGGCCGTGACGCTGGTGACGGTGGGGCGCCAGGAGTCCTGCGGTCCGCCGACCGGGGTCCAGATCCAGTTGCGGCCGCCGGCGGCGCCCATGACCTGGCCGTTGGGCAGGTCGAGGAAGTTGACGACCTGTCCGGAGGAGTCGGGGGGTTCGGGAATGGTGCTGATGGAGTTGGTGCTGGGGTCATATTCGTCGATCATCGGTCCTGACGCGGAGCCGCACTGGTTGGTGAGCCAGCTGCACTTGACCGAGTCGAAGATGACCTTGCCGTTGGGTTCGACGCTGGTGTACACGTCGTCGGTGTACGTGCCCTGAGGCGTTGGCGGTCCGGTCACCCAGCTGCCGGGGCTGCTGGTGGTGGAGCCGGGGGTGTAGATCGCGGTGGTGTTGCTGCCGGCCACGAAGATCTTGCCGTTGTACATCTCGGTGACCATGGAAGAGTCCACGTTGCCGTTGGCGTAGCCGGAGGGCGGGGTGGCCAGGGTGTGCCAGGTGTTGTTGGTCGGGTCGAAGCGGTAGGCGCCGTAGTTGCCCACGGAGACCACCGAGCCGTCCGAGAGCGGCACCCAGCCGTCTTCACCGGAGGTGGTGGGCCGGGATCCGGCCGCGGTCCAGCTGTTGGTGGCGGGGCTGAAGATCTGCGTGCTGGGGGTGCGCTGGTCGCTGGAGACGATCGAGCCGTTGCGCAGGCTGGCGCTTCCGGTGTCCCACAGGTTGCCGTAGAGGCCGGACTGGCCAAGGCTCCAGGTGTTGGTCACCGGGTTGTACAGCTGCACGCCGTTGTGGTCGTTGGCGGAGCTGCCGGAGGGCCAGAAGTACACGTATTCGCCGCCGGCCTGGTAGAAGCGGCCGTCCGGCAGGATGTGCTCCTGCGCCGCGCCGAGGCCGTAGGGGCTGGTGGCCAGCGAGACCCAGTGGCCGTTGGCGTAGCTGCCGAACGCGTCGGGCACCAGCTTGACCCACTGGTGCAGGTCCGCGCCGTTGGACAGGATGCTGCCGTCGCTCATCAGCCACATGAACGTGGCCGGTCCGCCGCTGAACTGGTTCACCGGTGCGGCCACCCACGTGCCCGCACCGGGGTTCGAGGAGGGCGAGGACGACGGAGTCGGGCTGGCGCTGGGGCTCGGCGTCGGGCTCTTGCTCGGGCTGGAACTCGGCGTCGGGGTCGGCGACGCCGAGGTGGGGCTCGGCGTGGCAGAGGTCGAACTCACCGAGCCGTTGCACACGGTGCCGTTCAGGGTGAGCTGCGCGGGAGCCGCGTTCGTGCCCGAATACGAGCCGTTGAAGCCGAAGGAGAGGGCCGCGTTGGTCCCGACCGAGCCGTTGTAGGAGACGTTCGCGACGGAGACGTTCGAACCGCTCTGGGTGTAAGTGCCGTTCCACAGCTGGGTGATCTGCTGGTTGCCGGGGAAGCTCCAGCCGACGTTCCACGAGCTGATCGGCGCGCCGAGGTTGGTCACCGCGACGCTGACGCCGAAACCGGTGCTCCACTGGCTGGTGATCGAATACGTGGCCTGACAGCCGGACGCGGCGCTGGCCCCGCCCGCCGTCACGGCGACGACTGCGCTCGAGCCGAGGGCGGCTACGCCGCAGGCGACGGCGGCGCGGCGCAGGCCGGGGCGGGACCCGGGCGTTCGCCCGCGCCCTGTTGACGCAAACAAGGTCGTTCGCTCCTCACTGATGGACATGGTCAGGTGCAGATCGAAACCGTGCCGCCGGAAACTTCCCGGCGCGCTGGTGTTCCGGGGTGCCCTCGCGCCGGCCTTCGCCGCGCGCCCAAAACCATCAGCTCGCTGAGACATTGGGTCTCAGCGATGTGCCCGGGACCGTAGGCGCCAGGCCGCGTTCGTGTCAACCAAGAGCGGGCGAGGCCGCCTGGATCGCGACATGGACGCAGGTCATCACGGGATAGCCCGCTCCGTCGTTGAGACTTTCAGCCCCGTCCCGAAGATCGAGCCGGCCGCCGCGGGTCGCGGTGACCGGCTCCGTTCACGCCAACGCGGCGGCGAAGGGCGGGTCGGCGCCGACCCGCTCGCAGGTGAGCGCCGAGATCAGCACTGCTTCATCGACCGTCTCCGCCAGCAGTTCGGCAGAGCACTGGCTCAGTCGCTCCGGCGGGTGCAGCCCCCGCCGCACCAGGCCGCCGAGCAGGCCGGAGGTGAACGCGTCGCCGGCCCCGATCGTGTCCACCAGCCGGATCTTGCGGCCCGGCCGGTGCACCGGTGCGGCGTCCGGACGCAGCAGATGCGCTCCGTCCGGGCCGTCCGTGATCACGACGGCCAGCGCGCCGAGCTTCAGCCACCGATCACCGACTTCTGCGATACCCGTTCCCGGGTACAACCACTCGATGTCCTCGCGGCTGGCCTTGACCAGGTGCGCCACCGAGACGAAGTCCTCGACGAGCGGCCGCGCCTGTTCCGAGCTCCCGAGCAGCAGAGGACGGATATTCGGGTCATAGCTGATCAGAGTGCTGCCGTGCTGCCGCGATCGGGCCACCGCGGCGCGGATGTGCCGATCGCCGGGCTGCGTCCAGGAGGCGAGCGAGCCGACGTGCAGCACCGCTGTGTCCGGCGGGATCCGCGCCAGCTCCGCGTCAGTCCACTGCCAGTCGGCGGTGCCGTCGAGGTAGAAGTCGTACCCGGCGTGGCCCTCCGCGTCCAGGGAGACCACCGCGAGCGTCGTCGGCTCGGTGGCCTGCGGCGCGCTGCTCAAATCGACGCCCTCCGCGGCGGCGTGCTCGCGCAGCTGCCTGCCGAAGGCGTTGTCCGCGAGCCGCGCCATCAGGGTCGCGCGATGACCGAGCCGCGCCAGGCCGATCGCGACGTTGAACGGACTGCCGCCCGGCCGCGCCTGATAGTCGCCGGGGCCGGAGCCCGGCACCAGGTCGATCAGAGCTTCCCCGATCACGGTCAGCCGCGGCCGGCCGGACGCCGGGCCGAGTCGGTCGGCCGAGGGCGGCTCGGCCTGGAGATACTCCGTCACGAGCTCATCCTGTCTCGGCTTTGCTTGCCGCGCGCCGCCGGGGCCGCGATTTCCCCGGAGCCGCGCGTGATCAGGCGCGTCGGGACGATGTGCGTGCTGGTCGGCGAGGTATCGCCGTCCAGCCTGCGGAACAGGGTCTCCGCGGCGATCCGGCCGAGCGCCTCGATGTCCTGCGCCACGACGGTGATCCCCGGCCGCAGCATGTCCGCGAGCGGGAAGTCGTCGAACCCGACCATCGCCACCTCGTCCTGCAGGCCCAGCGCGCGCAGCGCCCGGCTCGCGCCGATCGTGACCAGGTTCTGCCCGGTGAACACGGCGGTCGGGGGATCCGGCAGCCGCAGCATCCGCTCGGTCGCCTCGATCGCGGCCTGCTCCGAACTCGCCTCGTGCCACTCGATCTGCTCGTCCGGCCGCACCCGCGCCAGTTCCAGCGCGTGCCGATAGCCCTCGAAACGCTGCGCGGCCGTGGAGATGGACAGCCGGTCACCGAGGTACGCGATCCGCCGGTGTCCGCCGGCCAGCAGGTGATTCACCGCGTTGATCGCCCCGGTCCGGTTGTCCGAGAGCACCGCGTCGGCGTCCAGCAGCTTCGGCTCGCGGTCGACGAACACCAGGCAGGTCCCGGCCGCGCGCTCCTTGATCAGGTAGCTGTGGTCATGCCCGGCCGGAACGATCAGCAGCCCGTCCACCCGCCGGTCGATGAACGCCCCGGCCAGCTCGCGCTCTCGCGTCGCGTCCTCGTCGAGGCTGCCGAAGAGCGCGAGCACGTGGCGCCGCCGGGCGGTGTCCTCGACCGCGCGCATCAGCGCCGCGGAGAACGGGTTCGCCGCGTCCTCGACCAGCATGCCGATGGTGGCGGTGCGCCCGTCGCTGCGGCGCAGATTGCTTGCCGTCAGGTTCGGCCGGTAGCCCAGCTTGTCGGCCGCCTCACGGACCCGGGCGGCGAGCGCGGGATCGACCGTGCTGACCCCGTTGACCACGCGGGAGACGGTCTTGATCGCCACCCCGGCCAGCGCCGCGACGTCCCGCATGGTGGGCCGTCCGGCCGGCCGCGATGGACCAGGTTCCGCGTGAGGCATCGTTGTCTCTCCCGAGGGTTGCGTTACCGACTCGTTGCCTATGGGTCTCTGCCTGTGGCTTGACGCATTCTCGCATAAGAGAGAGTATCCCGGCGAGACAACGTTGTCCCGAGGTTCCCGCGGAATTTCTCGCCCCTCGCGAATTTCGATCGGGCCGCACCGGGACACAAGACCCGACCTCCGGCTACCACCCTCACCCCGCGTACGTCCCAGAGAGGCTTGAACCATGGACAGCTCGACGACGAGCACCCACGCGCCGCGCCTGAGCCGGCGCACCCGCGCGGCCGCCGCGGCGACCGCGTTGTGCGCTGTCGCCGCCCTCGCGGCCTGCAGCTCCTCCTCCGGCGGCACCTCCGCAGGCTCCGGCGGCTCGGGTTCCGGCTCGGGCTCCGCGGTGGGCGTCTCGCTGATCCTCAAGACGCTGACCAACCCGTACTTCGTCAGCATGGAGAACGACGCCAAGACCGCCGCGGCCAAGGACAACGTGAACCTCACCGTCGCGGCCGGCACCAAGGACGGCGACACCCAGAGCCAGATCACCGCGATCGACAACGCGATCGCCCGCGGTGACAAGGGAATCCTGATCACCACCAACGGCGACGCGGTCAACGCCGCGCTCAACCAGGCCAAGCAGGCCGGCCTGTTCGTCATCGCGCTGGACACCGCGCCGAACCCGCCGAGCACCGCCGACATCACCTACGCCACCGACAACACCGCCGCCGGAAAGCTCGACGGCCAGTACGCGGCCGCCGCGCTCGGCGGGAAGCCGGCGGTCATCGCCATGCTCGACCTGTTCAACAACCAGGTCGTCTCCGTCGACATCGACCGCGACCACGGCTTCCTGGAAGGCATGGGCATCAACCCGGGCAGCGCCACCGAGAACGGCCAGGAGGCCAAGACCGGGACGTACACCGGCGGCGGCACGTACACCATCGCCTGTCACCAGCCCACCCAGGGCGCCATCGACGGCGGCCGCACCGCGATGGAGAACTGCCTGTCCGCGAACCCGAACATCAACGTGGTCTACGCGATCAACGAGCCGGCCGCGGAAGGCGCGTACAACGCGCTCAAGGCCGCGGGCAAGCAGAGCCAGGTCGCCGTCTACGCGATCGACGGCAGCTGCTCCGGCCTGAAGCTGGTCAGCAGCGGCGAGTTCACCGCGGACGCCGTGCAGTACCCCGGCAAGATGGCCGCCCTCGGCGTGGACTCGATCGCCAAGCTGGCGCGCGGCGGCTCCAAGCCCAGCGTGACCCAGGGCAAGGACTTCTTCGACACCGGCACCGCGCTGGTCGCGCTCAAGGGCTACTCCGGCGTGACCGTCCAGTCCCCGTCCGACGCGGCCTCCGCCTGCTGGGGCAGCTGACCGGCGACCGGATCGCCCGGCCCTGAACCGGGGGCCCGACCCGGGTGCGCCGACGCGTCCGCACTACGTGCCGGCGCACCCGTCCATCCGACCTGAGCACCAGATCACCCGTTCCACCGGTCACCATCGAAGGGGATTGCCGTGACCATCTCGCTAGACGGCCAGGCCGCTCCGGCCACGGCCGAGGACTTCCTCAACCGGCCGCCGACCGTGGGCCAGCGCGTCCACTCGGTGCTGCACAAGCAGCCCGCCCTGAGCCCGGCCATCGTGCTGATCCTGGCCGCGGTCGCCTTCGGCCTGCTCAACAGTCGCTTCTACCACCTGCAGAACCTCTCCCTCGTGGCGCAGCAGGTCGCCGTCGTCGGCGCGCTCGCGGCCGGGCAGACTCTGGTCATCCTCACCGCCGGCATCGACCTGTCGATCGGCGCCGTGATGGTGCTCGCCTCGCTGGTCATGTCAAAGCTCGTATTCGACCAGCACGTGCCCGGCGTCCTGGCGCTGCTGGTCGGCGCGGTCATCGCGGTGCTCGCCCAGGCTGTCAACGGCCTGCTGGTGACGAAGATCAAGTTGCCGCCGTTCATCGTCACCCTCGGCACGCTGAGCATCTTCACCGCGATCACCCTCATCTACGCCAAGGGCCAGACGGTGACGCTGCAGCCCGGCGCCTTCCTGCTGTGGAGCGGGAACACCGTCTCGATCGGCTCGCTGCACCTGACCACCGGCGTGCTGATGATGATCGGGCTCTACCTCGTGATCGGCTTCGCGCTGCGCTACACCGCCTGGGGCCGGCACCTCTACGCGGTCGGCGACGACATCGAGGCGTCGCGGCTGGCCGGCATCTCGGTGAACCGGGTGCTGCTGAGCGCGTACATGGTCGCCGGGGTCGCGATCGCCGTCGCGGCCTGGATCCTGGTCGGCCGGGTCGGCGGCGGCGACCCGAACAGCGGCCTGAACGCCAACCTGGAGTCGATCACCGCCGTGGTCATCGGCGGCACCAGCCTGTTCGGCGGCCGCGGCGTCGTGGTCGGCTCGCTGATCGGCGCGCTGATCGTGCAGGTCTTCGACAACGGCCTGGCGCTGGCCGGGCTCGACCCCAACTACCAGGTGCTCGCGGTCGGCCTGCTGGTGATCGCCGCGGTGTCCGTCGACCAGTGGATCAGGAGCGTGAAGGCATGAGCGCGGCAGGCACCCTTCCGGTCCTTGAGGCCAGCGGCCTGGTGAAGCTGTTCGGGCGCGTCGTCGGGCTCGACGACGTGGACCTGGCGCTGTACCCCGGCGAGGTGCTGGCCGTCATCGGCGACAACGGCGCCGGCAAGTCCACGCTGATCAAGTGCCTGTCCGGGGCGCTGGTCCCGGACCGCGGCAGCATCCGCGTCAACGGCGCCGAGGTGCACTTCCGCCGGCCGCAGGACGCCCGCGAGGCCGGGATCGAGACCGTGTATCAGACCCTTGCGGTCGCACCGGCCCTCGACATCGCGAGCAACCTGTACCTGGCCCGCGAGGTGCGCCGCAAGGGCCCGCTCGGCTCGGTGCTGCGGATGCTGGACACCGGCGAGATGAAGCGGCAGTCCGCCGAGCACATCAAGCGCCTCGGCATCAGCACCCTGCAGAACATCGGCCAGGCGGTGGAGACGCTGTCCGGCGGCCAGCGCCAGGCGGTCGCGGTCGCCCGCGCGGGCGCGTTCGGCAGCAAGGTGGTCATCCTCGACGAGCCGACCGCCGCGCTCGGCGTGCGGGAGACCGGCCAGGTGCTCAAGCTGATCCGCGAGCTGCGCGACAACGGGCTCGCGATCATCCTGATCAGCCACAACATGCCGAACGTGTTCGAGGTCGCCGACCGCATCCACATCCAGCGGCTCGGCGCCTGCGCCGGGGTCATCACGCCGAAGACGCACTCGATGGAGGACGCGGTCGCGATCATGACCGGCGCGAAGAAGCTCGCCGCGACGACGGACTGACCGCTGACATGACGCAGATGACGGCCGGCTCAGGCTACGAAGATCCGCCGAGCGGCTACCTGATCGAGCACGGCCACCTCGGCTTCGAGCCGGTCGTCATCGTGACCTCGCCCGACGGCGCCGCCCGGGTGATCCTGGCCCGGCGTGGCGCGACCCTGCTGCGCTGGGAGGTGAACCGGCTCGGCGCGCCGTTCGACCTGACCGACGGCTACCGCGACGAGGCCGAACTGCTCGCCCAGGACGGCGTGCGCAACGGGGTGCTCGCGCCGTTTCCGAACCGCGTCGCCGACGCCCGCTACACGTTCGCAGGCGTCGAATACGACCTGCTGCCCGGCCAGTCGGCTGGCCGGACCTCCCCGCGGTTGAGCTACCACGGCTTCGCGCGAGAGCTCCCCTTCGATCTCGCCGAAGCCGTGGTTTCCGCGGACCGCGCCCAGCTGACCTTCGTCACCCGGATCCACTCCGGCCGGCACTCCGGCTATCCGTTCCAGCTCGAATTCGCGATCACCTACCTCATCACCGGCGACGAAATCGCGATCACCACCCGCGCGACGAATCAGGGCACGTCCATCGCGCCGTACGCCGCCGGCTGGCATCCCTACTTCCGCCTTTCCGGCACCGTCGACGACTGGACGCTGCAGATTCCCGCGCGCACCATCGTCCGCACCGATGACGCGCTGATCCCGCTCGACGGCGCTGCGGCGTACCAGCCGCTCGACGACAACCCCGCGATGGACTTCCGTCTGCCGCGCAAGTTGAGCGGCCTCGTCATCGACGCCTGCTTCACCGATCTCGCGTTCGAGCACGAACAGCGATGCGAGACGGTACTGCGTCACACACAGGCTCCTGACGAACTCCGCGTCTGGCAGTTCGGCGGCTCAATGCACGTATTCACCGGCGACACCCTCGCACGCGACCGTCGCCGCAGCATCGCCCTGGAACCGGTCGAGGTGGTCACGAACGCCTTCAACCGCGCGGATTGCGCAGGTGCGCTGCGTCTTAGGCCCGGCGAGACTCGCACGTTCCGCTTCGGCGTCCGCTACCTGCGCAATACCTGAACCGCTTGCGCGCTACTTGATCTCAATCACTCCCAGGTGATTGTCCGAGGGCTTCTCAGCCGAATCGGTGTCCGTGGCCGCGTGCGCCGCGCCCGGGTTCATCCCGGCCAGCAGCTGCCTGGCCAGCCCCAATCCGGTGCCGCCCATGGTCAGCGCCTTGGCCAGCAGCTCGTTGACGCCGTCCGCGCCGTTGAGCACCACCATGTGGTCCACGCCCGCGAAGGCCTCGGCGCCGGCGTGCACGATCGCGGGCCAGTTCTCGGCCAGCTGCTGGGCGATGACGGCCTCCTGGTTCTCCGCCAGCGCGGCGGCCCGCGCCTTGATCGCCTCCGCCTCGGCCAGTCCCTTGGCCCGTGCGGCCTCGGCTTCGGCGAGCCCCTTGGCCTTGGCGGCCTCGGCCTCGGCAAGACCCTTCGCCTGGGCCGCGGCAGCCTCGGCGGCTCCGGTGGCCCGAGTGAACTCCGCGCTGGCCTGGCCGCGGGCCCGGGTGGCCGCGGCGTCCGCCTCGGCGGCGGCCTTGATCCGGGTGGCCTCGGCGAGGGCGCGCAGCTCGGTCTCCTTGGCCTCGGCCTCCGCCTCGTGCACCTTGGACTCGCGATGCGCCTGCGCCAGCGTGACCGTCTCGTAGGCTTTGGCGTCGGCGGGCTTGCGCACGTCGACCTGCAGCTGCTGTTCGCGCTTCTGCGCCTCGAGCTCGGCGACGCGCGTCTCCTGCACGACGACTTCCTGGCGGGCGGCGGCCTCCGCGAGCGGACCGGCCATCTTCGCCTTCGCCTGGGCCTGGTCGACCTCGGCCTGGTAGCCGGCCTGCTGGATGTTCGAGTTGCGGATCGCCTCGGCCTTGCGCGCGTTCGCCTCGGCCTCCGCCTCGGTGGCGGTGCGCTCGGCGGCGGCCTGCGCGATGCGCGCGTCGCGCTGAACCGCCGCGGTGTGCGGTGCGGCCAGAGCCTTGATATACCCGGTCGGGTCCTCGATCTCCTGGATCTGCAGCGAGTCGATGGTCAGCCCGAGCTTCTCCATCTCGTGGCCCGAGGTGGCGCGGGTCTGCTCGGTCAGCCGCTCCCGGTCCCGGATCATCTCCTCCACGGTCAGGCTGCCCACGATCGAGCGCAGGTGCCCGGCCAGGATGTTGTGCACTCGGGTGTTCATGTTGTTCTGCTGGTCGAGGAACCGGCGGGCGGCGTTGGCGATGGAGACTCGGTCGTCGCCGACCTTGAAGATCACCACGCCCTGGACGTGGACCGGGATGCCCTGACTGGTGACGCAGTCCACGGACAGGTCCGCCTCGTTCAGGTCGAGCGAGAGCTTGCGCACCGCCTGCACGCCGGGCACCACGAGGGTGCCGCGGCCGGTGATGATGCGGAAGCCCATGCCCTCGTCGACGCCCTCGATGCGGTGGCGGGCACCGGAGATCAGCAGAGCCTGGTTCGGTTCGGCCACCCGCCACATCAGCTTGAATATGAGCACTGCCAGGACGACGCAGGCGGCGATGATCCCCGCGAGAATGAGTGCCGAAGGCACTGTTTGTTCACTTCCCCCTGTAGGAAGCGGAGCCGCAGCCCCATGCCGCGGGTCTCCGCACTACTGGTGTACACCCGCCGAACCTTGGACGCACACCCGGGTCTCGTAAGAGGGCTGTCAGAGCGCCGAAACGTACACCGTGCGCGGCGGATGGTATTCGAGCACGACCACGATCGTGCCGACCGGGATCTGCTCGCCGGCCTCCGCGGCGTACGCCATGAACGCCTCTGCGCCGCCGCGCACCTTCACCATCACCTCGCCGACCAGGCCCGGAGCGATCCGCCCGGTCACCCGCCCCTGCAATCCGACCAACGTCGGCCTCCCTCCGCAAGCGATCAGCGCCATTACACACCACGCCGCGCTCGGTCGGCGCCTGCGGCCCCTGGCACAACTCGACGACCGGATATACAGTCCGAACAGCTGAGCCGACGGCTTTGAGACGATCGCGCAGCGGGCCGCGATTTCCACGCGGCGGGGGCGGGGAGCGGGGCGGAAGTGAACGTGGAACCGGAGCAGGTCTTGTTCGCCGGGGAGCGCATCCTGTGGACCGGTCGTCCGCAACGGGCGCGGCATTCCGCGCAGGAGCTCGGGATGGCGCTCTACCTGGTGATCGGCGTGCCGATCGCGCTCGCCCTATTCATCCTGCCGCTCTTCAAACACTCGCAGCCGGGGTGGCTCGTCGCATTCACCATGATCGTTGTGGTCGGCGGGCTCGTTCAGGCGGTCGGATACCTGATCTACCTCGCGGTCATCCAGCCGCGTGTGCGGGCAAGCGTCACATATGCGGTGACCGATCGGCGCGTCATCATCACCGGCGGATTGCGGGTACGCGTCGCGAGCTCGGCGTACATCAGCTCACTGCGTAAGCCGGAGCTCGTGCAGCACGGCGACGGCACCAGTACCCTGCGATTCGGGGACGGGCGTCAGGCGAAACGGCCCATGCCGGTGCCGTCGCCTTTCCGCCGCGAGGCGCCGACGCCCGTCCTGCCCGCGCTCTCCGGCGCGGACGCCAGCACGGCGCTCGCGGCAGTCCAGCAGGCACTCACTGCGCTATCCCACGGCGAGGCGAGTACCGCGTGGTCATCCGCCGACTCCCTGCCTGCGCTCACCGACGCGACGCCCGCGGGTTGGACAGCGATGCCGGGTGAACAGGTGCTGTGGATCGGTCGGCCCGGCCGGGTGCGCTGGTGGTACGGCGCGCACGACGTGTACACCTCGCTGTTCGGCGTCGCTTGGACCGCCGCGGTCGGCATCATGGAAGCACTCGCGATCTCACAACACGCTTGGCCGTTCGCCATCGCCGTCCTGGCTTTCATAGCCTTTGGCATCCATTCGATGTTCGGACGACTGCTGTGGCGCCGCGCCCGGATTCGTCGCTTCACCTACCTGGTCACCACGCAGCGCGTCGCGACCGTGTGGAACCTGCGGCGGCCCCGAATCGTGTCCGCAGCCCTGTCGGACCTGCGTCCGGCGGCGTTGTCCGACACCGGAACGCTGACGTTCAACCTGGCCGTCCCGGCCACGCAGCAGCAGCCGGGCCAGGCGACTGCCTCCCTGCTCAGCCCTGCGGCCACCAACGAAGCGCCCGTCTTCCTCGACCTAGCCGACGCCGCCACCGTCTACCGCATCGTCGGCGCTGCTCAAGCCGGCGCCATGGGTCTCACGACCTCACCCGCGTGACTCCAGCGCTGCGTAGTCGATCCGCTCTTGGGTCCATATGAGAGGCTGAGTCCATGCGGAGGCGTTCGCCGAGGCGAGACGCCGCAACGTGGTGCTGCTGATCTCGATCGGCTACGCGGCCTGCCACTGGTCCCACGTGATGCGCTAAGTACAGCAGTTGAACGGGTATGGTGCTGGATTAGCCCGACAGCGGGTTAGTCCAGCGCAGGCCAGGGAAGCGGGCGAAGTCGGTATCGTTCGAGCACATTTCCGCGTTGCGCTCGATCGCGAGTGCCGCTAGCTGGGCGTCGGTGGTCAGGTTGCCGCCGGTCCCCACTCCGCGCAGCAGGTCGAAGGCGAGTTCGAAGTGGCGTGGCCCCGGAGTCAGGATGCTGACATTTGGCTGTGCGAGCCACGCCGAAACGTGTCCGGTCGCGGCCTCCACGGTTAGTGGCGGGTTGAGGACGCGGGGATTGGTGGCGATCCGGATGAACCCGAAGACGGCGGGGGCCGCCAAGCCAATCTCGGCCGAGGAGTTTATGGTCTCCTCCCACCATGCGTGCGCGGCCTTGTGCTGAGGGAACGCGGTGATGACCGCGTAGAGCAGGAGATTGACATCGGGCACGATCACGACTTGCGACGCCTCACCGTCTCGAGGATCGCCGCGTCTTCGAGTTCGTCGGCCAGGCGATTGAACCCGGACAGATCCAGGCCGGGCTGGAGCGCGGCTTCGTGGACGGGCACGTGGTACGTCTCTCGTTGTGAAGCGGCCGGAGAGAGCGCACGGCGCAACGCGTCGTTGATGACCTGCTTCATCGACGTGCGCATACGGTGGACGGCATCTTCGACAAGGTCCGCCACGTCGGGGTCGAGCGTCAAGGTGGTACGCATGCAAGCATCATAGTGTCAAAAATTCGAGGCATCAAGATGCCTTCAGGCCATAAGGCGGCCTGTTGGCGCGACTTTGCCGTATCTTCGGCAGCACGCTCCAACGAGGTGGACTGGCGGCGGCCGGGTGAAGTGGCGCGTCACAGGTGCCGCGTAATGAATTGAGTCAAGTAGTACGCGCCAGCGTTCTGACGTGCGGAGAGTGTCGTGAATCCAGACGAGCTGATCAGACTCGAAGGGTCGCTGAGAGAGATCTTGGACGGCAGTTCGCTCGAATGGCTTCTCGACGAGGTTGACAGCGCTATAGCCGTCGGTGTGTCCGAAGAAAAGCTGCTACAGCGTCGCGCGCGTGGCAGCGGAGAAGAGTGGAACGTCACGGATGAGCTCGACGGGCAAGCGCTCGTCCAGGAACTGCGTGCTCCCACCGGCGACTCTCGTAGATCACGACATGGAGCCGCGTACGAGAGCGCTAAACGCAAGGGAACGCTGGTGATCTCGACGCGTGCGATGAGTGTGGAGGAGAGGGTTGGTGTACTCATCGAAGCACTGCGGCGCGTGCTCGTCGAAGTTCCAGTAATTGAAGCCGAGACCTTGAAGACCCTTGTGACGGTTGAGGAGGAAGTCGGCGAGCGCGAGGGTGCGAGCACTGTCATCTTCGCACCCGAACAAGGACCGCCTCAGCGTCGTAGCAAGCAGCCGATCGAGCTGACTGACCGATACGTCGACGAAGGCCGGATACGGCTGGAGCGGCTGTTGAGACAAATTGAGGCGGAGGTGAGATCGTGAGTGCGACGGACGATCTGATCGACGAGATCCGTGGCCTGCTGTCCACGAACCGCATCTCCTATCGTTCCGCATCAGATGTCTGGGATGTCTAGGAAGGGTTCATCTTTTCCCTGGTTGTAGCCACGGCCAGTAGACACGGCGCCACCGTCTGGTACGAGAACGTTCACGGCCAGCCTACAAAGGACCTCGTCTTCCGTACGAGTCCCGGCCAGCTGTACAGCGACGCCATCCCCTACACCCACGCTGTCATCGAGTTCGACGGGGCGCCGCCGTTGGAGGTCCACCTCGGTGTTCGGGTCCAGGGCACTTCGGGCGTACTCCACGAGTGCGATGTACTCGTCCTGCCGCGAGCTGAGGCCGCGTTGTGCCGGATGGAGAGGTTTGCGCCTCGGGGAAGTCAGTGCATCCTGGTCGTCGAGTGCAAGTACTACACATCGGGTCTCGGCATCACGCTGGCTCGAAACTTCGAAGGTCTTCGCGCCGATGTGAAGACCCAAGGGGAGCTGTTCGTCGCCAACGTAGGTTCGGCGAGCGTTGTCAGGTACCTGGGTTCGCGTCGGCGTCCGTTCGAGCGTGACGTTCTGCCGAACACCCCGCAGGCGGGTTATGTCCAAGCTGAAATCCGCCGAGTATTCAAGGACTACCTGAGTAAGACGGCGCCGTCGACGATCATCTAGTGTCAGCCGAAGGGCTAACGCGCCCGTGGTGATATGGGACCACCTCTGAGCGGTGTGAGAGGCTGAGTCCATGAACCGGCTCGGCACTGCGACCTCGCCTTATCTGCTCCAGCACGCGGACAATCCGGTGGATTGGTGGCCGTGGGGCGAGGAGGCGTTCGCTGAGGCGAGACGGCGCGATGTGCCGCTGCTGATCTCGATCGGCTACGCGGCCTGCCACTGGTGCCACGTGATGGCGCACGAGTCCTTCGAGGACGTGGAGACGGCGGCGGCGATGAACGCCGGATTCGTGTGCGTGAAGGTCGACCGTGAAGAGCGGCCGGACGTCGACGCCGTCTATATGACCGCGACGCAGGCGATGACCGGGCAGGGCGGCTGGCCGATGACGGTGTTCGCCACCCCTGAGGGCAAGCCGTTCTACTGCGGCACCTATTTCCCGCGGGAGTCGCGCGGTGGCATGCCCTCCTTCCGGCAGCTGCTCGACGCGGTGGGCACGACGTGGCGGGAGCGCCGCTCCGAGGTCGAGCGTGTGGGGGAGGACATCGCCGGCAAGCTCGCGCAGACCGCGGCCCCGGTGGACGGCGGCGCGCCGGGGGAGGCGGAGTTGGCCGCGTCAGTATCCGCGTTGGTGCGCGACTTCGATCCCGTACACGCCGGGTTCGGCGGGGCTCCTAAGTTCCCGCCGTCGATGACGCTGTTGCATCTGCTGCGGCATCACGCCCGCACGTCTTCGCCTCAGGCGCTCGACATGGTGCGGCGCACCTGCGAGGCGATGGCCCGCGGTGGAATTTACGACCAGCTCGCCGGCGGGTTCGCGCGGTACGCGGTCGATGCCACGTGGACCGTGCCGCACTTCGAGAAGATGCTCTATGACAATGCCTTGCTGCTGCGCGTATACACGTTGCTGTACAAGGCGACCGAGGCCGGCGATACGGGTTCCGACTCTGCTTCCGACTCTGCTTCCGGTTCCGCTTCGGATTCCACTTCCGGCCCCGCGTCGGGCTTCTTCGCGCGCGTCGCGATCCAGACCGCCAAGTTCCTGCTGGCCTCGCTGCGCACCGTAGAGGGCGGCTTCGCCTCGGCGCTCGACGCCGACACCGAAGGCGTCGAAGGCCTGACGTACGCCTGGACGCCGGAACAACTGCGCGAAGTCCTCGGCGAGGAGGATGGCGCTTGGGCCGCGGAGTTCTTCCATGTCACTGAGGAGGGCACGTTCGAGCACAGCACGTCAGTACTCGAAATGCTCTCCGACCCGGCCCCGGAAGACGAGCCGCGCTACCACCGCGCCAGGATCACGCTCCTCGAAGCCCGTGCCGAGCGACCTCAGCCGCACCGGGACGACAAGGTCGTCGCCGCCTGGAACGGCCTGGCGATCACCGCGCTGGTCGAGGCGTCGCTGGCCTTTGACATGCCGCACCTGCTCGACGCGGCGCTCGGAGCGGCCCGGTTGCTGGCGGACGTGCACCTGCGTGACGGACGCCTGGTGCGCACCTCCCGCGACGCAGTCGCCTCGACGAACCCCGGCGTGCTGGAGGACTACGGCTGCGTCGCCGAAGGATTCTGCGTTCTGTACTCGGCGACCGGCGACAAGCAGTGGCTCGAGCGCGCCGCGAGGCTGCTGGAGACGGTACGCGAGCAGTTCGTCTCGGACGCGGGCTTCCACGACACCGCCGCCGACGCGGACGCGCTGTACTTCCGGCCGAGCGATCCGACCGACAACGCGACTCCGTCCGGCACCTCTGCCGCGGCCGCCGGCTTCGTCGCCTACGCCGTGACCGCGGGCTCGCTCGACCACCTCGACGACGCGCACCGCGCCCTCGCGGCCGCCTCCCGGCTGGCCGAGCGCGCGCCGCGCTTCGCGGGCTACGGACTCGCGGTCGCCGAGGCGCTGCTCTCGGACGTGCCGGCGGCCTTCGTCTGTCCGGGCCCGTTCTGCGCGTGACCGCACCCGCACTCCACTGGCTGATATCGCCGTGTCACCTCCGTCTTGCTCGCGTGATCGACCGGACCGGCCCTAGGCGCCGTCCCGGAATGGTGCGATCCTCGGTAATGTGACCTGCGTCACATTTCCATGGCGCCGACAACCTCGCGGCCGCGACCGGCGGTCTGGTCCGTCAACGCTCGTGGTTGAGGGGGGTTGAGGTGGACGCGAGAGCCCGCGCCGAGTTCGAAGAGTTCGTCACCGCGCGTTCCGCCGCGCTGTTCCGCACCGCCGTCCTGCTCACCGGCAACCGCCAGGACGCCCAGGACCTGGTGCAGTCCGCCCTGGAGCGGGCCTGCCGGCACTGGGAGCGGGTCGCGGCGGCCGAACAGCCGGAGGCGTATGTGCGCCGCATCCTCGTCAACTCCCTCAAAGACCGGTGGCGCGTGCGTCGGCGGATCGTCGAGGTGCCTTTCGACGACGCGCGGCCGTCCGTGCCCGCCGGCCAATCCCCGCAGCGGCAGGTCGAGCAGGTGGAGCTGCGGCGATCGATGATCGCCGAATTGCTGCGGCTGCCGACCGGGATCCGCGCGGTGCTGGTTCTGCGCTATTTCGAGGACCTGTCCGAGGCCGAGATCGCGCACGCGCTGGGTTGCTCGACCGGGACGGTCAAGTCCCAGGCGGCTCGCGGCCTGGCGAAACTCCGGGCGGCACTGGGCACGGAACCGGACTTCGCGGTGTCCGCGTCCGGACCGCCGCCCGCGAGCCAGGACCCGGGTCCTGGTCTGAATCCAGCAAACCGACTGCTGCCGAACCGTCCGGCGGATCGGGGGGACTCATGAAGCGTCCGCTGTCACCCTTCGAGCAGGAACTGGTGTACGCCATGGACGAATACGCTCAACGCACCGTGCCGCCAGGCTTCGACGCCTCACGCATCATCGCCCGCGAGCGGCAGCGTGTCAGGGTGCGGATCTCACTGGCCGCCGTCTGCGTCGCCACCGCGGCCGGCATCGCGTCGTGCGTCGCGGCCGGCGTGCCCGGCAACGCGGACAAGGGACTACCGGTAGTCGGCAACACCAACACCCCGGTCGCGGTGACCGGGAGCCCGACGCCCGCCGCGTCCCAATCCGTCGGAACCTTGCCGGGCGCGACGATCGCAGCCTCGCCGGTCACGGCCGGCAGCAGCAGTGCGTCGGCGGCGCCGGGTCTCTATCCGCCGATCTGGCCGACGACACCCACCAGCAGCCCGTTCGCGGGATCCGTCCCGCCGGTTCCGGTGCTCAAGTCGATCAACGCTGGCGAAGTGTTTCTCGGCGACAACAGCCGCGGCGAGTACTGGGTCTCCTTCGAGTTCACCGGCGAGGTGCCCGGTTTCAAGGCGCAGTACGTGAGCAGGGTCGTCCACGAAGGCTCTGGAACCGCGCTCTCCATGCCCGGTTCAGCCTTCCTGCAGCTGACCTTCAGCTCGGCGCAGGCTCACGACGACAGCGGCAATCCCACGCTGAATCCTCCCGCCACGAGCCCGATTCCGGTGCGGCCGGGCCAAGCGGTGCCTGCTTATGTGGTCAACGGCGACTTTGAGGGAACGGTCACTGTGACCGTCGGCCTGCAGCACGTGAAGGGCTTCCACCTCAGCGAGCAGACGGTCTCGGCGACCGATCACATCATCCGCTTGGAGATCAACCTCTGAGTGCCGTGGTCCGCTCAAGTCCTCGCGTAGACCGTGATCGAGATCGCGACGTAGTGGCAGACGAAGGCCGCGATCGTGAACAGGTGGAAGATCTCGTGGAAGCCGAACCACTTCGGGGAGGGGTTCGGCTTCTTGAGCGCGTAGACCACGGCTCCGATCGAGTACAGCAGCCCGCCCGCGATGATCGGCCCGGTCACCGCCCAGCCTCCGTGCCGCACGAGCTGCGGCATGTAGAAGATCGCGGCCCAGCCGAGCGCCAGGTAGCAGGGCACGTATACCCATCGCGGCGCGCCGAGCCAGAAGACGCGCATGCCGATGCCGAGCAGCGCGCCCGTCCACACCAGGGTGAGCAGCACCTCGGCGGAGTGGCGCGGCAGCAGCACGACCGAGATCGGCGTGTACGTCCCGGCGATGATCAGGAAGATGTTCGTATGGTCGAGCCGGCGCAGCACCAGCTGTGTCCGCGGCCCCCAGTTGCCGCGGTGGTAGACGCCGCTCACTCCGAACAGCAGCCAGGAGCTGACCGCGAAGATCGTGCACGCCGCCGCGGTCGCGGCCGTCGGCGCCAGCGCGATCAGCACGATCCCGGCGGCCAGCGCCAGCGGGAAAGTGCCGGCGTGGAACCAGCCGCGCAGCTTCGGTTTCGCGTGCTGCAGCGCCTGCGCGGCCGCTTCTGTGGCGGACGCCACAGCCTGAGATGGAGAGACGTGCCTCACAGCCGAGGTGCGCGGATCCAGTGCTTCACCGCCCGGGCCCATGAGATTCGTCACATCGCGCTCCCGTCCCGGCCGCTGCCGCGGCCTGCTGTTTCATTCTTTTTCAGGACATTGCGCCACGCCGCGTCGGTGCGCCCGTTGGCATCTCAAGGGTAACCTACGCATCCGTAAGTTACCCGAGCGTAGGATTTAGGTATCCACGATGCGGACACTCGTGGCTATAGTCCAAAACACCCCTCACCACGCCCGGGAGGTGCGGACCCCCGGCGTACTTTAGGAGTGCGTGCGATGTCGTTCGCCCTTGCAGAATCCCTTTTGTCCGAGAATCCCCCTACCCGCCATCCGGGCTTGCTGTCCTGGGTGCGCGAGGTCGCCGAACTGACCAAGCCGGAGCAGATCGTCTGGTGTGACGGCTCCGACGAGGAGTGGACCCGGCTGACCGGCGAGCTGGTCGAGAAGGGCACCCTGCGGCGACTGAACCCTAAGAAGCGGCCCAACTCCTTCTACGCGGCCTCGGACCCCTCCGACGTCGCCCGGGTCGAGGATCGCACGTTCATCTGCTCGCAGCGGGAGGAAGACGCCGGGCCGACGAACCACTGGGTCGCGCCCGCCGAAATGCGCGAGACGCTGCACGGCCTGTTCGACGGCTCGATGCGCGGCCGCACGATGTACGTCGTGCCCTTCTCGATGGGGCCGCTCGGCTCCCCGCTCTCCGCGCTCGGCGTCGAGATCACCGACTCCGCCTATGTCGCGCTCTCGATGCGGGTCATGACGCGTATGGGCGAGGCGGTGCTCAACGAACTCGGTGAGAACGGCGACTTCGTCAAGGCCGTGCACTCGGTCGGCGCCCCGCTGGAGCCCGGCCAGGCCGACGTGCCGTGGCCGTGCAACCCGACCAAGTACATCACCCACTTCCCTGAGGACCGCGAGATCTGGTCGTACGGGTCCGGCTACGGCGGCAACGCGCTGCTCGGCAAGAAGTGCTACGCGCTGCGCATCGCCTCGGTCATGGCCCGCGACGAGGGCTGGCTCGCCGAGCACATGCTCATCCTCAAGCTGACCCCGCCCAACGGGCAGACGCGGTACATCGCCGCGGGCTTCCCGTCCGCGTGCGGTAAGACGAACCTCGCGATGCTTTCCCCGACCCTCCCCGGTTGGAAGGTCGAGACGGTCGGCGACGACATCGCGTGGATGCGTTTCAGCGAAGACGGACGCCTTTACGCGATCAACCCTGAGGCCGGATTCTTCGGCGTCGCGCCCGGAACCGGGATGGCCACCAACGCCAACGCGATAGCCACTTTGACCGAAAACACCATCTTCACCAACGTCGCGCTGACCGACGACGGCGACGTGTGGTGGGAGGGCCTGACCGAGGAGCCCCCGGCGCACCTGACCGACTGGAAGGGCCGCGACTGGACCCCGGACTCGCCCGAGCCGGCCGCACACCCGAACTCGCGGTTCTGCGTGCCCGCCGCGCAGTGCCCGACGATCGCGCCCGAGTGGGAGGATCCCAAGGGCGTGCCGATCTCGGCGATCCTGTTCGGCGGCCGCCGCGCCACGTCCGTGCCGCTGGTCACCGAGTCGCTGTCCTGGCAGCACGGCGTCTTCCTCGGCGCGAACGTCGCCTCCGAGAAGACCGCGGCCGCGGAGGGCACGGTCGGCGAGCTGCGCTACGACCCCTTCGCCATGCTGCCGTTCTGCGGCTACAACATGGGCGACTACTTCGCGCACTGGCTCCAGGTCGGCGCGGCCGCGGACCCGGAGAAGCTGCCGCGCATCTACTACGTGAACTGGTTCCGCAAGGCGAACGACGGCCACTTCCTGTGGCCCGGCTTCGGCGAGAACAGCCGCGTGCTCAAGTGGATCGTCGACCGCCTCGACGGCCGCGCGGACGGCGTGCAGACGCCCATCGGCGTGGTGCCGACCCCGGACGCGCTCGACCTTGACGGCCTCGAGATCGACGACAAGGACCTCGACCAGCTGCTGTCCGTGGACGTCGAGGCCTGGCGGCACGAGGCGGAGCTGATCCCGTCGCACTTCGAGCGCTTCGGCGACCACCTGCCCGAGGCGCTGTGGGAGGAACACCGCGCGCTCAAGTCCCGGCTTGGCTGAACTGAGTTCGCTTCGTTGCGCGACGAGCCGGTAGTAACCGTCATCTGAGCGGATCTTCACCAGATCCTCACAGCCGCCTCGCCTCTTCGGGGGTTGGGGCGGCTGTGATGGTTATAGGGTTCCGCAGGAGAACCGCAGGGCCGAGGAGAGGCGTCGGAGATGAGCGTGCGAGACCTCGTCTACGGCGTGTACGAGAAACGGCTGACCGCGAAGCTGGACCGTTCCCGCATGCCGCGTCACGTCGGCGTGGTCATGGACGGCAACCGGCGCTGGGCCAAGTCCGTCGGCGAGCAGATCGCCACCGGGCACCAGCGCGGCGCCGACAAGATCCACGACCTGCTCGGCTGGTGCGAGGAAGCCGGGGTCGAAGTGGTGACCCTGTGGCTGTTCTCCACGGACAACTTCAACCGGCCCGCCGAGGAACTCGCCGACCTGCTGCGCATCATCGAGGGCTCAGTACGCAGCCTCGCCGACACCGGACGCTGGCGCGTACGCCCGCTTGGCGCGCTGGACCTGCTGCCCGGCGATTTCGCCCGCACCCTCAAGGAAATCGGCGCGCGGACCGCGGACAACCCCGGCCTCGTAGTTAACGCAGCAATCGGATACGGCGGCCGACAGGAGATCGCCGACGCGGTACGGTCCCTGCTCCAGGAACACGCCGAACGCGGTACGTCGATCGAGGACCTGGCGCAGGTGATCGACGTCGAACATATCGCGCAGCACCTTTACACTCGCGGGCTGCCCGATCCGGATCTGCTCATCCGCACCTCTGGAGAGCAACGCCTTTCCGGGTTCATGCTCTGGCAATCGGCGCATTCCGAGTTCTACTTCTGCGAGGCTTTCTGGCCCGCGTTCCGCAAGATCGACTTTCTCCGCGCACTGCGTGATTACAGCCTGCGGCAGCGCCGCTATGGTGCGTAACGAGCGCTGACACGTCCGAGGACTGCGCCGCAGGCCAGGCCGGAGACCGTTTTCGCATAGGCCGCAAGGGGTAATGCCCTGGTATGACGTGTGACACCGGCCCCGCTGGCAGACCTCGGAAGGCTGCCGCGCACGGTCCGGTGATCAGCCGAAAACTCTTCGCCTGGAGCCGCCCCCCTTCCTTACCGTTGTGACCGGTGTGCAAGTCCCACCCTCGTTCAGGGCGCGCCGGGCACGGCGCGCCACAGGGAGTCGTGCTAAGTGGCCGTTACACCCAAGCGCCGTTCCGCCCGTCCCGAACGGCGCACTTTCGTGCTGGACACCAGCGTCCTCCTCGCGGACCCGGCCGCGATCACCCGCTTCGACGAACACGAGATCGTCATCCCGCTCGTGGTCGTGAGCGAACTCGAAGGCAAGCGTCACCACCCCGAACTCGGATACTTCGCGCGTTCCGCGCTGCGGATGCTCGACGAGCTGCGCGTGAAGTACGGACGCCTCGACGCGCCCATCCCGATCGGGAACGCGGACGGCACGCTGCGCGTCGAGCTCAACCACACCGACCCGACCGTGCTGCCGCCGGGATTCCGTCCCGCGGTCGCCTCTCCGGACAACGACACCCGCATCCTCTCGGTGGCCAAGAACCTGGAGGCCGAAGGCAGGCAGGTGACGCTGGTCTCCAAGGACCTGCCGCTGCGGGTGAAGGCCGCCGCGGTGGGGCTGCCGGCCGAGGAGTACCGCGCGGAGCTGGCGATCACCTCGGGCTACACCGGCATGGCCGAGCTCGAGATCGGCGGCAACGTGGTGGACCGGTTGTTCGAGGAGGGGCGGGCGGAGATCGCCGAGGCGGCCGATCTGCCGTGCCACACCGGCCTCGTGCTGGTCTCCGAGCGGGGTAAGGCGCTCGGGCGGGTGACCGCGGACAAGCAGGTGCGGCTGGTGCGCGGCGATCGCGAGGCGTTCGGGCTGCACGGCCGCTCCGCGGAGCAGCGGATCGCGCTCGACCTGCTGCTCGACCCGGAGGTCGGCATCGTCTCGCTCGGCGGGCGGGCCGGCACCGGCAAGTCGGCGCTGGCGCTGTGCGCGGGCCTCGAGGCGGTGATGGAGCGCCGCCAGCACCGCAAGGTGGTGGTCTTCCGGCCGCTGTACGCGGTCGGCGGCCAGGACCTCGGCTACCTGCCCGGCACCGAGGGGGAGAAGATGAACCCCTGGGGCCAGGCGGTCTTCGACACCCTCGGCGCGCTGACCACGACGGACGTGATCGACGAGGTGGTGGACCGCGGCATGCTCGAGGTTCTGCCGCTCACCCACATCCGCGGCCGCTCGCTGCACGACTCCTTCGTGATCGTGGACGAGGCGCAGTCCCTGGAACGCAACGTGCTGCTCACCGTGCTGTCCCGGGTCGGCTCCGGCTCGCGGATCGTGCTGACCCACGACGTGGCGCAGCGCGACAACCTGCGCGTCGGCCGGTACGACGGCGTCGTGGCGGTCGTGGAGAAGCTGAAGGGGCACCCGCTGTTCGCGCACGTGACCCTGACGCGCTCCGAGCGCTCGCCGATCGCCGCCCTCGTGACCGAAATGTTGGAGGATCTGGCGGTCTGATCCCACCCGATCGCGGGCGCGCCCACGGGGGAACCCGCGCGCGATGTGACCCACGACACAAAATCGAGGCCCCGGGAAGCAATTCCCGGGGCCTTTTGCGCGCTTTTTGATCAAACAGCTGACCTGCACCGGCTAGACGAAGCGTGAACGGCTGTCCACGGACGGTGCAATTGGTGTGATTTAACCCACATCTGAAAGATTTGGGGTTTGCGGCAACATTCAGGCAGTGTCTTGGTTCGTCAGGCCCCCCGCACCGGGTTCCCGATTCGGCACAGCGAACGGAACGACCCGGGTGCGCCACCCGCCGGCGTGTACCTCCCGCCGCGGGCACCAAGAGTCAAAAGGGGCGAGGCGCCGAGCGCGCGCGGCAGAGCAAAGGTTCCAACGCGGCCATCCCGGCCGCTGCTTCGCCATGCCCGCCGGCAGACGGAAGGTTATTTGTGCCCAGGCTCCGCCTGTCCATTCCCGAGTCCATATCGACGCACAAGCACAAAATCGCGGTGACCGCCGCGTCGTGCACCGCGGTCACCGGCGCCATCATCGGTGCCCTCGCGGCCGGCGCGTCGGGTGCGAACGCGGCTACTGCACCGGTGGCGCACGTTGTCCATATCCCCGTGCTAGCCCCGACGCTCCCGGCCTCGCCGAGTGCGAGCGCCAGCGCGACGCCGTCCGCGGCGCCCACCAGCGCCAAGCCGCCGGCCCCCGCGACGACCAAGGCCGCGGCCCCGGCTCCGGCGACCACCAAGCCGGCCCCGGTGGTGCCGAAGGTGGTCGACCCCTACGCGGGTCTGAGCGCGTACCAGATCGCCGAGCGCATCGTGCCCTCCGGCGAGTTCGGCTGCTTCGACTGGATCGTCACCCGCGAGTCGGGTTGGGACGTCCACGCCACGAACCCGTCCAGCGGCGCTTACGGCCTCGGCCAGGCCCTGCCCGGCTACAAGATGGCCTCCGAGGGCTCCGACTGGCGCGACAACCCGGTCACTCAGATCAAGTGGACGCTGAACTACATGGACGAGCGTTACGGCTCGCCGTGCTCGGCTCAGTCCTTCTGGGAAGCGCACAACTGGTACTAAGCCGATTCGGTCGGTTTACGCCGCGGTTAGCCGCAATGCATCCACACAGGTCGGGCGGGACGCCTCACACGTCCCGCCCGACCTGTTCGTCTGCGGCGTCCGCGCCCTGAAGCGAATAGGCGTTTGCCGGAATCTGCGGGTACGGCCCCGCTGATTGCCGACCGATACGCAAGCGCACGCAGGCCGCTGCAACGATGACCAGTGTGCCGCCGAGAGCGAACCAGAATCCTGGCAGCAAAGTCGTTGAGGCCACGTAGTCCGAAAACCGCGACGCCGCGTTCCAGCCGAGCAGCGATTGCCGCGGGAAGATCGCGCGTATGCCGATATCGGGCAGTCCCCCCGCATTGAACAAGGCCGGGCCGAGCAGCCACGCCACGGACAGGGCACGTGACCTTATGAATCCGGCCGCGATCGCGAATCCGGCGACGACGGCAAAGCCGCCGAGCGCGCCGGCCTTGCCGAAGTTGCTGCGGCCGGTGAAGTTGCAGCAGTAGTACGTGTGCAGGTCGCCGAAACCCGGAAGTCCGTAGTGATCCACGCGCCAGCTCATGAGGTTGGAAAGCAGCAATAGCCCACCGCCGAGCAGAGCGCCCCCTCCGAGGCACAGGAGCCCGATCCGGAGCCGTTGTGCGCGCTCGGGGATGACGGCCGGCGGTTCGCGCCGCAGCAGGTCACGCAGCGCGAACCCGGCGAAGCCGGCGGCGATCACCGTGGCCAGCTCGATGGAGATGAAGACGATCATGGCGGTGCGCCCGTCCGACGGCCTCGTGAACAGCGAAGGCCGGAAATTGCCGGGATTGATCGCGATCCAGGACACCGGGAGTGCGATGGCGAGTCCAAGCCCGAACACCCGGGTCCTTCGTATCAACACGAGTGTGCCGACCGCCGCGAACAGCAGCAGCACGTAACCCTTATTCGCGTCCTGCTGTGGAAAGGCGTACGCATGCGGGTCGACGAGGCTGTTGGATCGAGCGATGGCTAGCCACACGAAATGCGTCGCCGATGCCAAGAAGTACAGCACCGCGACCACGACGTACAACTGGTCCGGCTCACTGGCCGATCCCGCGGGCTGCGGCCAGGAGACCGAGGCCGCCGCCTCCTTCTCCTGCGGGCTGCCTTGCTCGACGATCGCCCACGGATCGCTTTGCGCCATGAAACATCCCCCGCCTGTGTCCTCTACCGTCGGCGCAGCCGACGGTAGAGGCCCGCGCCTCGGCGGAACAAGCACTTTTCGATAACGGCAGAGGGCGTACAGACGAGGGGTTTTCAGCGTGGCGTGCGCCGCCGTTTGATCAAGGCCTCTGCCCGATCCGCAGCAACGGCTTGTCGTCACCGGGGTTGGTGAAGAAGTCGTTGCCCTTGTCATCGACCACGATGAATGCCGGGAAGTCCTCGACCTCGATCCGCCAGACCGCCTCCATGCCGAGCTCCGGGTAGTCGAGCACTTCGACGTGCTTGATGCAGTCCTGCGCCAGCCGGGCCGCCGGGCCGCCAATCGAGCCGAGGTAGAAGCCGCCGTGCTCCTTGCAGGCCTCGGTGACCTGCTTGCTGCGATTGCCCTTGGCCAGCATCACGTACGAGCCGCCCGCGGCCTGGAACTGATCAACATATGAGTCCATCCGTCCGGCCGTCGTCGGACCGAAGGAACCCGAGGCGTAACCCTCCGGCGTCTTAGCCGGTCCGGCGTAATAAACCGGATGATCCTTCATGTACTGCGGCAGCGGCTTGCCCGCGTCCAGCAGCTCCTTGAGCTTCGCGTGCGCGATGTCCCGCGCGACCACCAGCGTTCCGGACAGCGACAGGCGCGTCTTGACCGGGTACTTCGACAGCTCCGCTCGTACCTCGCTCATCGGCCGGTTCAAGTCGATGCGCACCACGTCGTCGTCAAGGTGCTCATCGGTCGTCTCAGGCAGGTAGCGCGCCGGGTCGGTCTCCAGCTGCTCCAGGAACACTCCCTCGACGGTGATCTTCCCGAGCGCCTGGCGGTCGGCGGAGCAGGACACCGCGATCGCGACTGGGCAGGAGGCGCCGTGACGCGGCAGCCGGATCACCCGCACGTCGTGGCAGAAGTACTTGCCGCCGAACTGCGCGCCGATCCCGAGGTGCCGGGTCAGCTCCAGCACCTCGGCCTCGAGCTCCACGTCCCGGAAGCCGTGCGCCAGCATCGAACCCGAGGTCGGCAGGGTGTCGAGGTACTTCGCCGAGGCGTACTTGGCGGTCTTGAGCGCGTACTCCGCGGAGGTGCCGCCGACCACGATCGCCAGGTGGTACGGCGGGCAGGCCGAGGTCCCCAGCGAGCGGATCTTCTCCTCGAGGAACCGCAGCATCGCCTTCGGATTGAGGACCGCCTTCGTCTCCTGATACAGGAACGACTTGTTCGCCGAGCCGCCGCCCTTTGCCATGAACAGGAACTTGTACGCGGACCCGGAGGTGGCGTACAGCTCGATCTGCGCCGGGAGGTTGGAGCCGGTGTTCTTCTCCTCCCACATGGTCAGCGGCGCCATCTGCGAATACCGCAGGTTCAGCCTGGTGTAGGCGTCGTACACACCCTGTGCGATGTGCGCCTCGTCGCTGCCGTCGGTCAGCACGTTCTGCCCGCGCTTGCCCATCACGATCGCGGTCCCGGTGTCCTGGCACATCGGCAGCACGCCGCCGGCCGCGATGTTCGCGTTCTTCAACAGGTCGAGCGCGACGAACCGGTCGTTCGGCGAGGCCTCGGCGTCGTTCATGATCGAGGCGAGCTGGGTCAGGTGCGCCGGCCGCAGGTAGTGCGCGATGTCGTGCATCGCGGTGTCGGTCAGCAGCCGCAGCGCGGAGGGCTCGACCTGGAGGAAGGTCCGGCCCGCGGCGGACACCGTCGACACGCCTTCGGTCGTCAGCAGCCGGTACTCGGTCTCGTCCGGCCCGAGCGGCAGCAGGTCTGAATAAGCGAACTCGGGCATGCACAAGCCTCCTGTGACCGTACGTTTCATAAGTCCGCGGCCTCGCGGCGTCACGGACTATGTACGAAGCCTATGCCCGAGCGATAAGCGCCTCGCGCCGGGTAGCGTAGCGGGGTGACTTCTCCTGCGATGCGTGGTCCGGAAGACCGCAATCCCGGCCTGCGCGCCTCCGATGCCGACCGTGAACACGTCGCCGAACTGCTGGGGCGGGCCTTCGCGGAAGGCCGGCTGAGTTCCGAGGAGCACAGCGAGCGGCTCGAGGCCGTCTACGCCGCGAAGACGATGGGCGAACTGCGGCCGCTGGTGTCGGACCTGCCGGTGGTCTTCGCGCCGCCCACGGCCGCCGCCACGGCGACCGGCGCCGGGCTCACCGACCTGGCCGCCGCGGACGCCACCACGCGGTACGGCGGCGGAGAACCGGTCGTCGCGCTGTTCAGTGAGACGAAGCGGACCGGCCGGTGGCTCGTGCGCTCCGGCCTCAACGCCCGCGCGATCTTCGGCTCAATCGAGCTCGACCTGACCGAGGCGATGCTCGAACAACGCGAGATCACCATCGTCGCGAACGCGGTGTTCGGCGAGGTGATCATCCGCGTCCCGGAGGGCGTCATCCTGCACGACGAAGGCAGCGCGATCTTCGGCTCGCGCAAGCTCGCGGCCAGACCGGGCACCTTGTTCGGACCGGAGACGCCGGTTGTGCACGTGCAGGGCGTCGCGGTGTTCGGCAATGTCGAAAGCAAGGGGCCGAAGAAGAAATGGCTCAAGGGCCGATGAGCAGCGGCGACACGAACAGCGGCGACACGAACAGCGGCGATATGAACAGCAACGGCATGCACGGTGCTTCGATCGACAAGCCGCTCTACCTCCACCGCGCAACGGTCTGGTTCGACGAGCTGGACATGGTGGGCGTCCTGCACAACGCGCGTTACGCGATCCACGTCGAGCGCGCCATGACCGCGCTCTACCACTCGCTGACCGGGCTCGATCCCTCGGACAGCTACGTTGTGGTCAAGCACTACGAGATCGAGTTTCTGCGGCCGTTCACCCGCGAGCGCGGCGAACTCGTTGTCGAGATCGGCCTCGGCCGGCTCGGCCGGACCAGTGCCGTGTACACGTTCCGTTGTCTGTCTGAGGGAGACGACGGCGCGGAGATCGAGCACGCGCGCGGTACCCGCACCATCGTGAAGGTAACGCGCGGCGACCTGCGTCCCGCGCCGTGGTCAGACGGATTGCGCGCCGCGGTAGCGGGCTAACGCAGCGCCGACTGCTTTGCGCACTTGCGCTGCTCAACCCTGACGCGACATCACGTCACGGTTCGGCGCGTCCAGCGAGTTGTCTGCCAAACGGTGCAGCATCGCCAGCAGATCCGCGTGCTGTTCGGGCGACCAGCCGGCCAGCTGCTCCTGCAGGATCTCCGACCGTGCGCTGGAGAGCTGGTCGATGATTTGCACGCCGGCCGGTGTGAGCGTCACCAGGCCGTCCGCGTCGCGCTGCGCGAATCCGCTCGCGATGATGCCGTCGATCTTCGTACGAACCTGCTCGACCGGCAGGCCAAGTCGTCGGGCCGCCGCCTCGTCGGTGATCGGACCGGCGTGGTAGAGCCGGAACAAGCCGTACGCCTGCGGGATCGTGATGTCCACGCCGGCCCGCTCGATCACGGTCTGGTACCGGTCCCACAGGTTCTGCCGGCTGGTAAGCCTGGTCAGTGCGCGCTCGATCTCGTCGAGCGAGCTGCGGAAGGTCGGCAGGCCGGTCGCCTCGCCAAGCTCCGACGCCCTGGTCGCGCCGCGCAGCGGCACCTCGCGCAGGAACAGCGTGAGCAGGAACGCGACGAGCGTGATCGGCACCGCGATAAGGAACACCGTCTGCATCGACAACGCGAAGATGTGCAAGAAGGGCGCGGCCTGCGTGTGCGGCAACTGACGCACCGAGGTCGGCGATTCGAGCACGCGTCGCACCGGGAAGGTGGTCGGCAGCGTGCCGTCCTTCAGCGCGCCGGTGACCTTCGAGCTGAGCTGGTTGTTCAGGATCGTGCCGAAGATCGAGGCGCCGAACGAGCCGCCGATGGAGCGGAAGTACGTCGCTCCGGAGGTCGCCGTCCCGAGGTTCGCGTACTCCACGGCGTTCTGCACGGCGATGATCAGCACCTGCATGGTCATGCCGAGACCGAAGCCGAACACCGCCATGTCCACGCCCATGACCGTCGCGGTGGAATGTTCGTCGATCCGGGAGAGCAGATAGAGCCCGAACGCCATCAGGGCCGTGCCGACGATCGGATAGATCTTGTATCGGCCGGTCTTGCTGATCAGCTGTCCGCTGCCGATGGAGGCGACGAGCAGACCGCCCATCAGCGGCAGCAGCCGCAGTCCCGAGACGGTCGGGGAGTTGCCGTTGACCACCTGCATGAACAGCGGGATGAAGGAGAGCGCGCCGAACATGCACAGGCCGACCACGAACCCGATCGCCGAGCACATGGAGAACACCGGGTTGCGGAACAGGTGCAGCGGCAGCACCGGTTCGGCGACCCGCTGCTCCACGAGTACGAACCCGAACAGCAGCACCACCGCGCCGATCCCGCAGCCCCACACCTCGACGGAGTTCCAGGCCCAGGTGCTGCCGCCGAGGCTGGTGATCAGCACCAGGCAGGTCGAGGCGGCGGCGAGCAGCGTGGTGCCGGCGTAGTCGATGCGCGGCCGCTGCTTCGGGGACTTGGTGCGCAGCGCGGTCGCGATGACGCCCAGCGCGACCACGCCGACCGGCAGGTTGACGTAGAACACCCAGCGCCAGGACAGGTTGTCGACCAGGAAGCCGCCGAGCAGCGGCCCGAGCACCGAGGACACGCCGAAGACGGCCCCGATGACGCCCTGGTACCTGCCGCGGTCCCGCGGCGGCACGACGTCCGCGATGACCGCCATGGCCAGCACCATCAGCCCGCCGCCGCCGATGCCCTGGAAGGCGCGGAAGGCGATCAGCTGGGGCATGTTGTGCGCGACTCCGCACAGCACCGAGCCGGCCAGGAAGACGATGATGCAGACCTGGAAGACGGTCTTGCGGCCGAACAGGTCGCCGAGTTTGCCCCACAGCGGCGTGGTCGCGGTCGAGGCGAGCATGTACGCGGTGACCACCCAGGACAGGTGGTTCGCCCCGCCCAGGTCGCTGACGATGGTCGGCAGCGCCGTGGACACGATGGTCTGGTCGAGCGCGGCCAGGAACATCCCGAGCATCACCCCGGCGAACACCAGCCGTACCCGGCGGGCGTCCTCCTCGACGGGGGCGACGTTCGCGGCGGTGTCCTCGATCTGACCCGACATCAGCGCCTCCGAGGCGATCGCGCGACCCTGAAGATGGTTGTTCCCTCAAACAGAGGTAACACCCCGAAATGCCCGATGCCCGCCAGAAACGCTAAACGGATGAGTTGAAACGCCCTATCACCGCGCTGGCCGGTGCGCGCCGGCCAGCGCTTGGCGATCTGCTGGCGGCTAGCCGAAGTCGATGGCGCTGAACTTACGCAGCTTGTCGAGCCGGTGTTCCGAGTCGATTCGGCGGACCGTGCCGCTCTTCGACCGCATGACGAGTGAGGACGTTATCGCCCCTCCGGCGCGGTACCGCACTCCACGCACCAACTCGCCGTCGGTGATCCCGGTGATGGCGACGAACGCGTTCTCACCGGTGACCAGGTCGTCCGTGGTCAGCACCCGGTCGAGATCGTGGCCCGCGTCCAGCGCCTTGCGCCGCTCCGCGTCGTCGCGCGGCCAGAGCCGGCCCTGGATCACGCCGCCGAGGCACTTCATCGCGCAGGCGGCGATGATGCCCTCCGGCGTGCCGCCGACGCCGAGCAGCAGGTCGATGCCGGTGTCCGGGCGCACTGCCATGATCGCGCCAGCGACGTCGCCGTCCGAGATGAACTTGATCCGCGCCCCGGTCTCGCGCACCTCGCGCACCAGGTTCTCGTGCCGCGGCCGGTCCAGGATGACCACGGTCACCTCGGTCGGCCGGCAGCCCTTCGCCCGCGCGACCGCGCGGATGTTGTGGTCGACCGAGGCGGTGATGTCGACGGTGTCCGCCGCCTCCGCGCCCGTGACCAGCTTCTCCATGTAGAAGACCGCGGACGGGTCGTACATCGCACCGCGCTCGGCCAGCGCGATGACCGCGATCGCGTTCGGCATGCCCTTGGCGTTGAGGGTGGTGCCGTCGATCGGATCGACCGCGACGTCGCACTCGGGTCCGTCACCGTTGCCGACGCGCTCGCCGTTGTACAGCATCGGGGCGTTGTCCTTCTCGCCCTCGCCGATCACCACGACCCCGTCCATCGAGACCGTGTTGATCAGATGCCGCATGGCGCCGACCGCCGCGCCGTCCGCGCCGATCTTGTCGCCCCGGCCTACCCACCGGCCGGCCGCCATCGCGGCGGCTTCGGTGACACGTACCAGCTCAAGGGCCAGGTTACGGTCGGGAAGCTGAGGGTTTTCGGTCTCGGACGTGCTACTCATGGTGGTGTCCTTCCGCACGGGACATCATGAAGAGGCGGCGGGCCGCTGAGGGGCGGCCGAAGAATCCGCTGATTCGCCGGTCTATTGATCGTAGCGATGCGGACAACCCGCCCCCGGTCGTCGGCCGCCGCGGCCGATCGGAGACGATGGAGACATGGCGAACTCGGCTAAGTCGCGGCTCAGAACCACCGTCCGGGACATGGTGCTCTCCCTGGCGGTGATCGCGGTGCCGATCGCCGTGGTGCTTGCGGTCAAGCCCTCGAAGGCGGGCAACCCGGTGCATCCGGTGGACACCGCCGCGTATCAGACCACGCTCGGCGCCGCCCGCGCGGCAGAGCCGTTCCCGGTGCTCGCGCCGACCGGGCTGCCGGCGAACTGGAAGCTCACCTCGGCTTACTACAACCCGGCGGGGGGCTCCGGACCGGCCGAATGGCACCTGGGTTACCTCACCCCGAGCGGCGGCTACGCCTCGCTGGAGCAGACCAGCGAATCCTTCGCCAGTTACTTGAACGACCAGCACTCGAACGCGAGCCAGGACGGCGCGGTCCAGATCGCCGACGCGACCCCGACCGAGTGGCAGCACTACACCGGAACCGCACCGGGAGGGCTCAAGACGCTGCTGTACTCGCAGAACGCGAAGTCGACCGTCATCGTGGCCGGCAGCGCCTCGCTCGCGGAACTGGAACAGCTGGCCGCCGCCCTGCACTGACCGGTCCCGGTCGGGGCGCCGTTCGGCCAGCCCCGGGTGGCGGGAAGTCAGCCCTCCTCGCGGGCGGCGACGGCAGCATCAAGACGGGCCCGCGCGCCATCCAGCTTCGCCTGGCAGTGTGCGGCCAACGCCTCGCCGCGCTCCCACAGCGCCAGCGAGTCCTCCAGCGAAAGCCCGCCGGCCTCGAGCCGCTGCACCGTCGCGACCAGTTCCTCGCGCGCCTGCTCGTAGCCGAGCCCGCTCAGGTCGTCGTGCGCCGCGGAATTCGCTTCTTCAGCCATGGCGACCACGATAGGTTGCCGGGGCGACAGCTACACGCAAGGAGTCGAACTGTGGGAATCACGGCGCGCCAAGCGGTGGTCTCCGACGCCGAGGAGCTGACCCGGCTACGCGAGGTGATGATCTCCACCTTCGGCCCGATCCCGGACCACTCCTGGCGGGAGCCTTGCATTGCGGCCTTCCGCACCGCGCTGGCCGACCCGGCCGGTCCGTTGCAGGCGTTCGTCACCGACGCGCCGGATCAGCCCGGGATGCTGGCTGCCTGCTCGGTCGGCGTGATCCAGCAGCGGCTGCCCGGTCCGGCGAACTGGACCGGCCAAACCGGCTACATCCTCAGCGTCGCCACCGATCCGCGATTCCGCCGTCAAGGCCACGCCCGCGCCGTCGTCGTGGCGACTCTTGACTGGCTGCGTGCCCGTGGCGTGCCACGCGTGGACCTGCACGCCTCGGACCAGGGTGAATCGCTTTACCGCGATCTCGGCTTCCACGAACCGCGCGGCATCGCGCTCACGGCGTGGCTCCCGAATCAGCGCTGACGCGAATCACTGCTGACCCGTCTCAGCGCCGACCCGGGTCGGCATTGACCCGAGTCACCGCCGACCCTGATCAGCCGCCGGCACCGACCACCGAACCGGCCTCGTCAGCCGCCCGCGCCGACTGCCTAGTCAGCTCCCGCCTCGTCGGCCACCGTCGCGTTCAGCGAACCGCCGGCCAGCCGCAACGTAAGCGCATCGCCCGGCTCCACCTCCTCCGGCTTGCGCACCACCGCCCCACCCGCGCGCTGCACCACCGCGTAACCGCGCTCCAGCGTCGCGAGCGGGGAGAGCGCACGCACCCGCGCCAGGGTCTGCGTCAGCACTTCGCCGTCCTGGGTGACCTTGTGGCGCGCGCAGCGGTACGCCCGGTCTCGCAGCGCCGCGACCTCCTGCGCGCGCTGGTCGATCATGCCGTACGGCGCCGCCAGCACCGGCCGGGACCGGAAGCCATCCAGCGCCCGGCGCTCTCGGTCCAGCAGCTGATTGATCGTGCCCCACAGCCTGCGCCGCGCCTGCGCGACCCGCTCCATCTCCTCGTGCACGTCCGGCACGATCCGCTTCGCCGCGTCCGTCGGCGTCGAGGCGCGCAGGTCGGCGACCAGGTCCAGCAGCGGCGAGTCCGGCTCGTGCCCGATCGCGGAGACCACCGGCGTCCGGCAGGCGGCCACCGCGCGGATGAGCTGTTCATCGGAAAACGGCAGCAGGTCCTCCACCGAACCGCCGCCCCGCGCGATCACGATCACGTCTACCTCGGGATGAGCGTCCAGCTCAGCCAGCGCCGCGGTGACCCCGGCCACCGCGCCCGCGCCCTGCACCGCCGTCTCGCGCACCTCGAACCGGACTCCCGGCCAGCGCCGCTGGGCGTTCTCCAGCACGTCCTTCTCGGCCGCGGAGGCCCGGCCGCAGATGAGCCCGATCAAGTGCGGCAGGAACGGCAGCGGCTTCTTCAGCGCCGCGTCGAACAGCCCCTCCGCCGCCAGTCTGCGCTTGAGCTCCTCAAGCCGCGCGAGCAACTCGCCGATGCCGACCGGTCGCAACTCCTGCGCGAGCAGCGAGAACTGGCCGCGCGGCCGGTAGAAGTTCGGCTTCGCCCAGACCACGACCCGCGCGCCCTCGGACGGTGCCGGCACCACCTTCTCGAACACGCTGCGGTAACACGTCACGCTCACCGACACATCGTGCGACGGATCGCGCAACGTGAGAAACACCATCCCGGCGCCCGGCCGCCTGCTGATCTGCGTGATCTGACCTTCGACCCAAATCGCGCCCAGCCGGTCGATCCAGTCGCCGACCATCGTGGCGAGGGTCGAGACCGGCACCGGGTTCTCGAAAGAGGTCTGCAGGGCCATGCGCCAACGGTATCGGCCGACGCCGACACGGAGATCGGATACGCGCGCGTTCCGGCCGCGGTTCAGCCGCGGCACCGCACCCGTGCCGCAGGCGAGGGAAAAAGTGTGCGGGAGATGTAAAGATCGGCTCTCCCGCTCTGGGGCGCCCACCGCGTCCGCGAATACCATGGAGACATGGTCACCGCCTCCGGTTCCGCCCCGGCCACCTCAGGGTCCGTCTCCGCAGTGCCCGACTCCGCCTCGAGCGCAGCCTCCGCCGAAGCCCCGCAGCGCAAGCGGGTCCTGCTCGCCGCGCCGCGCGGCTACTGCGCGGGTGTGGACCGCGCGGTCCAGACCGTCGAACGCGCGCTTGAGCAGTACGGCGCGCCGGTTTATGTGCGAAAGCAGATCGTGCACAACAAGCACGTCGTGCAGACGCTGGAGGAGCGCGGGGCGATCTTCGTCGAGGAGAACGAGGAGGTGCCCGAGGGCGCGATCGTGATCTTCTCGGCGCACGGCGTCGCCCCCGAGGTGCACGATCAGGCGTCGCGGCGCAGCCTGCGGACTATCGACGCGACCTGCCCGCTGGTGACCAAGGTGCACAAGGAGGCGGTGCGCTTCGCCGACGAGGGCTACGACATCCTGCTCATCGGCCACGAAGGCCACGAGGAGGTCATCGGCACCACCGGCGAGGCCCCCGAGCACATCAAGCTGGTGGACGGCCCCGAGGGCGTCGCCGACGTCGAGGTGCGCGACCCCTCCCGGGTAGCCTGGCTCTCGCAGACCACGCTGTCCGTGGACGAGACCGAGCAGACCGTCGCCAAGCTGCGCGAGCGCTTCCCGCTGCTGATCGACCCGCCGTCCGACGACATCTGCTACGCGACGCAGAACCGGCAGGTCGCGGTCAAGCGCATCGCCCCGCAGTCCGACCTGCTGATCGTGGTCGGCTCGGCCAACTCCTCCAACTCGGTACGGCTGGTCGAGGTGGCCCTCGAGGCCGGGGCCAACTCCGCGTACCTGGTGGACCGCGCCGAGGAGATCGATCCGGCCTGGTTCGAGGGCGTCACGACCGTCGGCCTCACCTCGGGCGCCTCGGTGCCAGAGGAGCTCGTTCAGGGCGTCCTCGCGCTGCTCGCCGAGCGCGGATACAGCGACGTCGAAGAGGTCCGCTCGGCCCAGGAGAAGCTGCTGTTCGCGCTTCCGCATGAATTGCGGCGCAACCTGTCGAGCAGCTGACGCGCTGCCGGCTGGCTCAGCGGCGGAAGGGCAGCCTGCGGGCGAGGATGACGCACAGCGCCACTGCGGTACCGAAGAACACGGCCCGTGCCTTCAACGCCAGCAGCTCCAGCATCGTCGCGACGGTTCCCATCAGCCCGGAGCCCATGTCGTGCGGCGAGAAGGTCGCGACGAGCAGCAAACCGACGGCAAAGGCGAGTGGCGGGCCGACGACGGCCGAGTACCAGTCGGATCGTCGTACCTTCACGGCCGCATAGGCGCTGCCGACCAGGAACAGTCCGATGAGGCACCATGCGGCCGTACCGACGAGCAGTAGGTCCAGCGTCGCGCCGATGGCGCAGGCGCCGACGAGCACCATCGACACGCCGAACGCGGTGAGCGGCGCACTGCCGGCCAGCGGTCGCGCGAGTGCGGGCAGCGGCTGCTGGCGAGAGCCCGCGCCACCACCGAGCTGTGACCGCGCGCTCGCGCCTGAGCTAGAGCCGGTGCGCTGGCCGACGCCGCTCGGCCACGAAGGCATCGAACTCGGTGGCCGCCGTACCAGGCTCCGCGAGCCGTCTCCGGGCCGCTCAGCGTGCGTCTCAGCGGCGTGCCGGGCAGTTGGTTGGGGGTGCCACAGACTTCCCTCGGAGGATCCGTGTTCGGCCGCCGGGTACTGGCTCATACCTGCCACGGTAGGAACCGGCGCGGGCCGCCGACCGGTGCCACGCCCGCTGATCACTCATCTGGATGATGCGTCACCCCGAACGCATCAGAGCCCGTCTACCTGCGTGAATGAGACCTCTCATGCACTCGTGGGCGCGTCAGGGCGTTACGGCGCCACGGTGTCAGAGCGTCACAGTGCCAGGGCGCCACGGTGTCACGGCGTCATGCGATCGGAGGTGGTGCGCGGCGTCAGGCCGCCGGGCGCGCTCGGTAGCGGCAGCAGCGAGTCCAGCGCACTGGGGGAGCGGGGCGCGGTGTCCAGATGCCGCGGCGTCTCGGGCGCCGCCTCGCCGACGCCGAGGTCGTGCAGCCGCCGCGCGGTCACTAGCACGCGGGAGTCAAGCGACCCGACCGCCCGGTTGTATGCGGCGACCGCGCTGCCGAGCGACCCGCCGAGTCGGTCGACATGCCCGGCCAGAACCCCGATCCGGTCGTACAAATCCCGGCCGAGGTCGATGATCGTACGAGCCTCCGCGGCGAGCGTGTCCTGAGACCACGCATATGCGACGGTACGCAGCAACGTGATGAGTGTGGTCGGCGAGGCGAGCATCACGCGCCGCTCCGCCGCGTACTCCAGCAGATTGGAATCGGCTTCGAGCGCGTAGGACAGGAACGCCTCCCCGGGCACGAACAGCACCACGAACTCCGGCGTCGAGGCACCGACCATATTGAGCCGCTTCCAATACGCCCGGGAACCCAGCTGCTCCACATGCGCCCGCAGCTGCCGCGCGTGCGCCCGTAGCCGATCCGAGCGCATCTCCTCGTCCCGGGCCTCCGCAGCCTCCAGGAACGCCCCGAGCGGCACCTTCGCGTCCACGACCACGTTCTTGCCGCCGGCCAGGTGCACGACCAGGTCCGGCCGCGCCGCGCCCTCGTCGCCGTCGAGCGTGGCCCCGACCACCAGCTGCTCGGTGAAGTCGCACCGGTCCACCAGCCCGGCCAGTTCCACGGCGCGGCGCAGGTGCAGCTCGCCCCAGCGGCCCCGGACCTGCGGCGCGCGCAGCGCGGTGACCAGCGCGGCAGTCTGCCCGCGCAGCTCCTCGCCGGTGGTGCGCACATCCTCGATCTGCCGGGCCAGCGCGGCCTGCGCCGAGCTGCGCTCCCGTTCGATCTCGCGCAGCCGGTCGTCCAGGTGCCGCAGCGACTCCTGGATCGGCCGCCCGACCTGCGCGAACTGCTGATCGGCCAGCCCGAGCAGCCGGTCAGTGGACCGGTCGAGCGCCTCGGCGGAGGGGCCGCGCCCGCGCCCGCGCTCCCAGAGCACGCCCAGCACGAGGCCGAGGGCGAGCCCGATCAACAGCAGTACCAGCTCTCCAGCGTTCACGAACAACATCGTGGGAGTTACCACCGACAGGGACAACTAGACTTGCCGTCCATGGCCCTGCAGATCGGAATCGTCGGCCTGCCGAACGTAGGCAAGTCGACCCTCTTCAACGCGCTGACCAAGAACGACGTGCTCGCCGCGAACTATCCGTTCGCGACCATCGAGCCGAACGTCGGGGTGGTGGGCGTGCCCGATCCGCGGCTCGCCGTGCTGGGCGCGCTGTTCAAGTCCGAGCGGATCGTCCCGGCCACCGTCTCCTTCGTGGACATCGCCGGGATCGTGCGCGGCGCCTCCGAAGGCGAGGGCCTGGGCAACAAGTTCCTCGCCCACATCCGCGAGGCCGACGCGATCTGCCAGGTCATCCGGGTGTTCACCGACGCGGACGTGCACCACGTGGACGGCAAGGTCGACCCCCGCGGCGACCTGGAGACCATCAACACCGAACTGATCCTGGCCGACCTGCAGACCATCGAGAAGGTCCTGCCGCGCCTGCAGAAGGAAGCGCGGATGGCCAAGGAGAAGCAGGCCGTGGTCGCCGCCATCGAGCAGGCCAAGAAGGTGCTCGACGAGGGCACCACGGTCTATGCCGCCGGACTCGACCCCGAGCCGCTGCGCGAGCTGCACCTGCTCACCGCCAAGCCGTTCATCTACGTGTTCAACGTGGACGAGGAGGAGCTGACCAACGATCAGCTCAAGGCGGAGATGCGTGCCCTGGTCGCGCCGGCGGAGGCGGTGTTCCTCGATGCCAAGATCGAGTCCGAGCTGATCGAGCTGTCCGACGAGGAGGCGCTCGAACTGCTGCAGAGCATGGGGCAGGAGGAGTCCGGTATCACCCAGCTGGCCCGGGTCGGCTTCGACACCCTCGGCCTCCAGACGTATCTGACGGCGGGTCCGAAGGAGGCGCGCGCCTGGACCATCCGCAAGGGCGCCACCGCGCCCGAGGCGGCCGGCGTCATCCACACCGACTTCCAGCGCGGCTTCATCAAGGCCGAGGTCATCTCGTTCCAGGACCTGGTGGACGCGGGTTCGGTGGCCGAGGCGCGCGCTCGCGGCAAGGCCCGCATCGAGGGCAAGGACTACGTGATGGCGGACGGCGACGTGGTCGAGTTCCGCTTCAACGTCTGAAGCAGCTCGAGCCGCATCGCCGGGCAGTGTCAACCCGTGAGCGTGCTGGCTACGGCTTGCTAGCCACGTACAAGGTGATGAAGAGGATCCAGCCGAGCAGCAGCAGGCTCGCCACGATCGTCGCCGCGAGAGCCTGACCGTGCCCTACACCGGTCTTGCGCGCTTTAGACAGGCCGACACCGCCTAAGGGCAGTGCGACGGCGAGTAGGCACGGTGCGGCGAATCCCACCAGAGAGAGCACGAGCGCGGCGGTAGCGATGCCGTTGCTCGGCGGTGACGTCTGATACGGCGCATAGCCGTAGTGGACCTGTGGCGGCTGGTAGGGCTGCCCAGGGCCGGATGGAGGACCGTATTGCTGCGGTGGGTAGGACGGTAGCTGCGAGGATGACGGGTGGTGCGGTAGCGAACCCGGCCCGGACCGAGAGGGAGCGCTGCTGAAGGGCGCGCCGGAGTAGGAGCCGTTCCCGTTCTGACCCGAATGCGGGCTCTGGTAGGGAGTGTTCGGACGCGGCGGCTGTGACTGCTGCTGTGGCTGTGGTTGACGCTGCGGCGGCTGCGACTGGTGCGGCTGAGGAGCGCGCGGAGGCGTATTCGGGTGCGGCGGCCGCGTGCCGGGATGCGGAGGTGCGCTGGAGTACGACGGTGCGCTGGGCCGCGGTGGTCCGCTGGAGTACGACGGTCCGCTCGGCGGTGGCGGGACCAAGGGCGCGAACGACGGCGAAGGTTGCGGCGCCGAGGCTTGTGCTTGAGGCGAATTGAGCCCTGCCGCCGAGTCCTTGTTCAGTGCATCCGTCGCCTGCGCCAGGATGTCCGCAAGCACCGCGGTCGGCAGCCATCCGGGAAGCGGGCGCTCTCCTGGATGCGCTTCCAGCGCGCGGACCACGTCCGACGTCGTCGGCCGTAGCCGCGGCTCGCTGGCGAAGCACCGGCGCACCAGCTCAGTCAGCACATCCGGCAGTGCCGGATCCATGACCGGCCCGATGCCCATGGCCCGCGCGTACTGCTCCTGAGCTCCACCGCGTCCGTACGGCCCACTGGCGGTCGCCGCGTAGTGAAGGACCGCGCCGAGCGAGAAGACGTCCGAGGCGGTGCTGAAATCCCCGTAGCCGAGCTGTTCTGGCGCCATGTAGGGCGGCGAACCGCTCACCATGCCGGTCTTTGTCAGGGCCGCGTCGCTCACGCCGCGTGCGATGCCGAAGTCGATCACCTTCGGTCCAGCGGCGGTAAGCAGCACGTTCGCCGGTTTCAAGTCGCGGTGTACCAGGCCGACCGCGTGTATCGCCGCGACTGCCTTGGCGACGCAGGCCCCGAGGATGCGTACCGAATCGGCAGGTAGCGGGCCGAAGCGGCGTACCGCATCCTCGACGGATATGCCAGGGACGTACGCGGTGGCGAGCCAGGGCGTCGCGCCGTCCGGATCGGCGTCTACGACCTCGGCGATGTACTCATCGCGCACCCTGCGTGCCGCGGCTACCTCATGCGAGAACCGGGTTCGGAACTCGGAGTCGGCGAGCAGTTCGCCGTGGACGGTCTTGACGGCGACGGCCCGGCCGGTCTTTTCGGAACGACCCAGGTACACCCGGCCCATTCCGCCCCGGCCCAGCCTGGCGACCAGCCGGAACGGTCCAATCCGGGCGGGATCGCCCGTCGCGAGCGGCTCCATGACCCTCCCCCAGCGTGTGGAGGGTATTGAATCGCGCTGCGTCGGGGCGTCGCAACAACGCCTGCAACAGACTTCGGCGTACTACCCGTGCCAAACGGTGCCCTATCAGACCGTACCGAGGATTTCCTCGACCATTGCGATGGTCGTACCGGGATGCAAGAACGCGAAGCGCGCTACCGTCTCGCGCTCCCAGCTGGTCGGTGTAACGAACGCGACCTGACCCGCCAACAGCCGCCGCGACCACGCGTCATACTCCTGCGGCCCCCAGCCCTTGCGGCGGAAGAGCACCGTGGACAGCTCCGGCTCACGGATCAGTTCCAGATCGGGGTGACGGCGGATCAGGTCGGCGGCCTCGCGGGCGGTCGACAGCGCCGCCTCGATGGCGTCCCGGTAGGCGTTGGTGCCGTGCACGGCGAGGGAGAACCAGAGCGGCAGCCCGCGTGCGCGACGGGTCAGGTGGTACGCGTAGTCGGTCGGGTTCCACTCCTCCGGCGCGTCCGTGTGGATCACGTCGAGGTACGAGGCGTCTTGGGTGTGTACCGCCTTCGCCAGGTGCGGTTGCCGGTAAAGCACTGCGGCGCAGTCGAACGGTGCGAACAGCCACTTGTGCGGATCGACGACGAACGAGTCGGCATGCTCGATCCCGTCGTACTTCGCCCGCACACTCGGCGCGAAGAGCCCCGCTCCGCCGTACGCGCCGTCGACGTGAAGCCAGAGATCGAATTCACGCGCCGCCGCCGCGATGCCGGCCAGGTCATCCACGATGCCCGCGTTGGTCGTCCCGGCGGTCGCCACGACGCCGATAACCGGAGCGTCGTCAGTGTCACGCATCAACGCTGCTCGCAGATCGGCGCCCGTGAACCGGTGGTCTGTGGTCGGCACGAGGAGTGCCTCGACGCCGATGATGCGCAGCGTGTTGTTGACCGAGGAATGCGACTGGTCGCTCACCGCGATGCGAACCCGGTCATACGGCCCGAGGCCCAGCTTGCGTCGCGCCGTGTCCCGCGCGACCACAAGTGCGGACAGGTTTCCAGCCGAGCCGCCGGTGACGAAGCAGCCTCCGGCGCTCGTCGGCATCCCGGCCAGGTCCGCAATCAGCCGCAGCACCTGGTTTTCGGCGGCGATCGCCCCAGCCGCCTCCAGCCAGGAGATGCCTTGCAGCGAGGCGCACGAGACCACCATGTCGAACAGCAGTGCCGCCTTGGTGGGCGCGGCGGGGATGAAGGAGAGGAAGCGCGGGCTGTCGCATGAGATGACGGCCGGCGCGAGCTGCTCCGCGTAAACGGATAACACCTGCTCGGGGTCGTGGCCGTGTGCGGTCAGCAGGCCGGAAAGCGCGGCCTCCAGCTTCGCGCGCTCGCCGGGGTGGTCGAGCGGCACCGGATCGAGTTGCAAGCGCTCGCGCATGTAATCGAAGACCAGGTCGGCTAGACGCGCGTCATAGGTGTGCATTTGCTGGGCGGCCTCGTGCATGGTCCTGAGTATGCGGCTGGTTCTTCGAGGCGTCGAGACCGCCTCTCGCAACGATTCGCCTGTTCAGCTGCACTATTCCTGCAACAAAACGCACGCAAGTGCCGAATCTATCAACGATCCATTGCGCCGTCGCGCAAAGAATCATGGCGCCGATCACTGTCCGCGCCGAGCGGACAGCATGGCGTGGCGAATGTGGTTTATGTCACCCCCGTCGTTGCGGACCGTGGGCTCCGCGGCCTCCGGCGAGCGCGTGGGACGATGGCCGGCATGCAGCAGGAGAGCGTGCGCGTCGTCGTCGCGGCGGTGATCGAGCGGGACGGGCAGATCCTCGCGGCCCGGCGCACCGGACCGCCGGACCTGGCCGGGAAGTGGGAGTTCCCCGGCGGCAAGGTCGAGCCGGGCGAGGAAGACATCGCGGCTCTGATTCGCGAGTGCGAGGAAGAGATCGATGTACGGATCACGGTGGGGGAGCGGATCGGCCCGGAGTACCCGATCGCGGGCGGCTCGATGGTCGTGCGCACGTTCCTTGCCGCGATCGAGGAGGGCGAGCCGGCGCTGCGCGGGAGCCACGACGCCCTGCTCTGGGTGCGGCCGGGGACGGCCGAGGCCCGTGCGCTGCCGTGGCTGGAGGGCGATCTGCTGATCCTGGACGCGCTGGACGAGCGGGCGGCCGCCGGGGGTGTCATCCGAGTGGCCTAACTCGGTCGTGGATCAATATAAAGATCATACTTTGCGGGAAGGAGTCCGGGCAGCCAGCTCTCGATTCCCAGGACCGTACATGCCCGCAGCCTTCGACCGTTCGAAGAGCGCCTTGGATGCGTCCGCCGGCGACTCTTCGGCCGGCGCCGTCGAATCAGCCTGCGAGCCGGCCGAGTCCGAACCCGACGAACGGGCTTCGACACCCGCCGCCGAAACCAGCACCGAACCCGGATCCGCCCTCGCGTCCGACGCCGAATCCGATACCGAACCGGACGCCCCGTTGCGCTCCGTGCTCGGATCCCGATCCGGCCGAAACCTGGCCCAGCTCGCTGCCTCTGCCGTGGATCCGCGGCGGATCGAGGTCGAGCGGGCCCTGTTCGAGTCGCTCTTCGACCAGGTCCCGATAGGCATCGCGATCTACGACACCGAGCGCCGCTACCTGTTGGTGAATCAGGCCTTCGCCGACTACAACGGCATTCCGCCGCAGGAGCACATCGGCCTGCTCCCCGAGGACGTGAATCCGAACCTCGGTGATACCGTCCCGCTGCTCCAACAACAGGTACTCGACACCGGCGAACCGGTCGTGGACGAGCTGGTCAAGACCGCGACCCGCATCACCGAGCCGGGTACCTGGCGGTACTGGTCCATCTCCTGCGCAAGGCTGCAGACCGACGACGGCCAAGTCCTCGGACTGACCGAGATCGCGACGGACGTGACCGAGCGTCAGAAAGCCTCCGAGCGTGAAAGATCGGCGCACGAGCGCACCGCGCTGTTGAACGCCGCGAACAGCCGCATCGGCACCTCGCTGGACATCGACCGCATCGCAGCCACGCTCGCGGACGTCGCCGTCCCGCAGTTCAGCGACGCGACCACCGTCTACCTCCTCGACGCTGAGAAGCCGTCAGGTGGCGCGGAAACGGGGACCAAGCCCGTCGCTGCCATCGCGTACTCGGTTCTGGCGGCCGGCGAGTCTGCGGACCAAACGCTCCACATGCACGCGGTCGCGGTACGCGGGCAGACCGCCATGTCCGAGACCGGCACGAAGTCGCAAAAGAGGCGATCGCGACTGCGCGGAACCAGCCGCAGGTTTCCGCCAATCGAGCCCGGTACCGCACTGCACGAGTGCATAAGCAGCGGACGTGCGCAATTCCTCGATCTGGAAGACCCCGGGCGCCAACCCCTACACGCGCCCGACGCCGATACGCGTGGCCACGATGCGAAGGACGCTGGTCGCGCGGAACGCAGCATCGTCGTTCCGCTCAAGGCACGCGGCTCGCTCCTTGGGACTGTCCGGTTTGCCCGGGCGAAGCAACGAGACGAATTCACGCTCGTCGATCTGGAAACCGCGGAAGAACTCGCCGCACGCGCGGCAGTCGCGATGGACAACGCGCGGCTGTACATGCGTGAGCGCGATACCGCACTGATGCTGCAACGCTCGCTCATGCCGCAGCGATTCGACGCGGTAGACGGCACACAGGTCGCGTTCCGGTACCGGCACGGCGCCGCGGGCGCTCAGGTCGGTGGCGACTGGTGCGACGTCATCCCGCTGCCCTGCCGCCGAGTCGCGTTCGTGGTCGGCGACGTGATGGGCAGCGGCCTGTCGGCGGCGGGAATCATGTCCCAGTTCCGCACCGCGGCGCGCACCCTCGCCCAACTGGACCTGAGCCCGGCGCTAGTGCTGCGGGAACTGGACGAACTGGCCCGCTCGATGAGCGAGTCGCACCTTGCGACCTGCATCTACGCCGTCTACGACCCCGTCATCGGGGAGTGCACGCTGGCCTCGGCCGGCCATCCGCCGCCGGTGTTGGCCACCTCGGGCGGCGGAGCGGACCTGATCGGGCTTTCCCCGGGCGCCCCGCTCGGCCTCGGCGGCCAGCGCTTCGAGGAACGCGTGCTGACCATCGAACCCGGCTGCGCGCTCGCCCTCTACACCGACGGCCTGGTCGAGGGCCGGGACCGCGACATCGAGACCGGGATCGACGAACTGCTCGGCGCCATCTCCAAGTCGGCGCCGGTCGGCCTCGGCTCGGCGTCAAGCGCCACCGGGTTCGCCGTGGCCGACGGCCGCCGCCTCGAAGCCGCCTGCGACGCGGCATTCGAGGCGCTCATCGGGCCGCACCGCAGCGACGACGCGACGCTGCTGATCGCCTCGCTCGGCCGGCTCCCTGAGAACCAGGTCGCCTCCTGGGTGCTGACCAGCCAGCCGACCGTCGCCGCCCGAGCCAGGGAACTGGTGCGCCGCTGCCTGCACGAGTGGTCCGCCGAGGACGCGGTCGCCAACGCCGACGACAGCGGCCTCTCCCCGCTGGTCGGCGACGTGGCCGACGTCGTCGAACTACTCGTCAGCGAACTGGTCACCAACGCGCTGCGGTACGGCCGCGGCCCGATCGGACTGCGGCTGCTGCGCGGCGCCGACACGGTGGTGTGCGAGGTCTCCGACGAACTGGAGGCGGCGCCCCGGCTGCGCACCGTGCAGCACGGCGAGGAGGGCGGCCGCGGCCTGTACCTGGTCGACCAGCTCTCGCTGGACTGGGGAACCAGGACGACCGCGCACGGCAAGATCGTCTGGTTCGAGGTCTGACCAGGCCACACGCCGCGCTGCTCGCGTTCGGACTTGCTCTACTCGCATCCAGACACCTGCCCCGCTCGCGTCCAGACCTGCCCTACTCGCGTTCGGACCGCCCTGCACCCGCGACTGTCACATCCCCGGCGCCACCACGGCGATCGCCTTGCGCAGCGGAGTCCCGGAGCCGTCCCGACGCTGGTCGAGCGGCGGCAGGTCCACCGGGTTGCCCGCCTCGTCGGCGGCCCGGGCCGGAGCCGCGCCCGCCCACGCGAAGACCAGGGTGTCCTCCCCGCGCAGGAACCGCTGGCAGCGCACGCCGCCGGTGGCCCGACCCTTCGACGGGTAGAGCTGATACGGCGTCATCTTCGCGTTGCCCGCGCTGGTGCCCGGCAGCGCCCCGCTGGAGCCGGCGACGGTGACCACGACCGCGTCCCGTTCCGGATCCACCGCCGTGAACGACAGCACCGACGCGCCGTCAGACAACTTGATCCCGGCCATTCCGCTGGCCGGGCGGCCCTGCGGGCGCACTTGCTCGGCGGAGAACTTCAGCAGTTGCGCGTCCGTGGTCAGGAACACCAGGTCCTCCCGGCCGGTGCGCAGCTCGGCCGCGCCGACCACCCGGTCGCCCTCCTTGAGCGTGATCATCTCGAACTCGTCCTTGTTCGCCGGGAAGTCCGGCACCACCCGCTTGACCACGCCCTGCAGCGTGCCCAGTGCGACGCCGGGGGACTGCGGGTCGAGCGTCGAGAGGCACAGCACCTTCTCGTCCGCCGCCAAGTCCACGAACTCGGAGGCTGGCGCGCCACCCGCCAGGTTCGGCGCCCCCGCGGTGACCGGCAGCGAGGGCAGGTCGATCACGGAGACCCGCACCAGTCGGCCCGCCGAGGTGAACACTCCGAAGTCGCCGCGCAGCGTCCCCTCGACCGCCGAGACGATCGCGTCGTGCTTCGCTCGCCGCGCGTTCGACTCCGACTGCGACTCCGACTCCGCGTCGCCGTCTGCGGCGCTCGCGTCCCCGCCCGCCGGCAGCGTGATGCGGGCGAGCAGCCCGGTGGAGGAAAGCAGCACCCGGCACGGCGCGTCCTCGACCTCGAGCGGGACCGAGGCGGCCACCGGCGCGTCCGCGGCCTCGAGCAGCGTGGTGCGCCGCGGCGTGCCGAACTCCTTGGCCACCTGAGCCAGCTCGTCGGAGACCATCTTGCGCAGCAGCGCGTCCGACTCCAGGATCGCGGTCAGCTCGGCGATCTCCCGGGCCAGCTTCTCCTTCTCGGTCTCCAGCTCCAGCCGGTCGAACCGGGTCAGCCGGCGCAGCGGGGTGTCCAGGATGTAGTTGGCCTGAACCTCCGTCAGCTCGAACTGCGCCATCAGCCGCTCGCGCGCGTTCGCCGCGTTGTCCGAGGTGCGGATCGTCTGAATCACCGCGTCGATGTTCAGCAGCGCGATCAGCAGGCCGTCGACCAGGTGCATCCGGTCCGAGCGCTTGCGCCGCCGGAACTCGCTGCGCCGCCGCACCACCTCGAAGCGGTGGTCCAGGTAGACCTCGAGCAGTTCCTTCAGGCCCAGCGTGAGCGGCTGTCCGTCGACCAGCGCCACGTTGTTGATGCCGAAGGACTCCTCCAGCGGGGTCAGCTTGTACAGCTGCTCCAGGATCGCCTCGGGGTTGAAGCCGTTCTTGACCTCGATGACCAGCCGCAGCCCGTTGGTCCGGTCGGTCAGGTCCTTCAGGTCCGAGATGCCGAGGATCTTCTTGGCCTGCACTAGCTCCTTGACCTTGGCGATCACCCGCTCCGGGCCGACGTTGTACGGCAGCTCGGTGACCACGATGCCCTTGCGCCGGTTGGGCAGCGTCTCTACGTGCGCGGTCGCCCGCATTCGGAACACGCCGCGGCCGGTCTCGTAGGCGTCGCGCACGCCGTCGAGCCCGACGATTCGCCCGCCGGTCGGCAGGTCCGGACCCGGGACCAGCCGCATCAGCTCCTCGAGCGACGCGTCCGGCTTCTTGATCAGGTGCCGGGCCGCCGAGATCACCTCGCCGAGGTTGTGCGGCGGCATGTTCGTCGCCATGCCGACCGCGATCCCGGCCGCGCCGTTCACCAGCAGGTTCGGGTACGCCGCAGGCAGGACGTCCGGCTCGGTCTCCTGGCCGTCGTAGTTCGGGCCGAAGTCGACCGTGTCCTCGTCGATGTCCGCGGTCATCAACAGCGAGGCCGGGGTCAGCCGCGCCTCGGTGTACCGCATCGCCGCCGGCGGGTCGTCGTTGCCGAGCGAGCCGAAGTTACCGTGCCCATCCACCAGCGGCAGCCGCATCGAGAACGGCTGCGCCATCCGCACCAGCGTGTCGTAGATCGGCCCGTCGCCGTGCGGGTGCAGCCGGCCCATCACCTCGCCGACCACGCGCGCCGACTTCACGAAGCCGCGATCGGGCCGCAGCCCCATCTCGTTCATCTGGTACAACACCCGCCGGTGCACCGGCTTGAGCCCGTCGCGGGCGTCGGGCAGCGCGCGCGAGTAGATGACCGAGTAGGAGTACTCCAGGTAGGAGTTGGACATCTCCTCGGTCACGTCGATCTCGACGATCCGTTCCTCGAACGGCTCGTCAGTCTCCTGCGGTGCGCTGCGGCGGGCCATGGCTGCGCTGCTCCTGTGCTGGTAGGGATGCTGCTAGCGGCCTATTGTGCCCCGTCGCGCCGACAGCCTCGAAAAGCGGCCAGACGGGACGCGTATCCGGTCGTGTCCGAGTTTCACCGAGTGGCTCCGGCGGAGCCGGCGTCCAGGCTGTCAGCACCCTCCGTGCAGGTACGCGGTTGGCATTGCCCTGAGATGGGTGGTCAGCCGACAATCAGGGGCGGATCCCGTTGTCCACTCGTCCGGAGACTGTGAGGCAGAACGTGCCCGGCAACGACCACGATTTCGACCTGGAGACGAGGAAGCAGCGGGGTGGGCTGTTGTGGCGGGCTCGCTGCACGGGGTGCTCGTGGTCCAGCGACTGGTCGAGGGACGGCGACGCCGTGCGCCGTCAATACATGACCCACTTCGAAGAGATGCTGGGTACCGCTTCCTCACCTGCGTTCGGGCGCAGGAGCGGGCGGCGCGGTTCCCCCTGCGAGCGGTGCAAAGGTGCTGGCTACCAACCGTGCTTTAACTGCAACGGAGATCCTGGCGAGGGGATCTGGGCGTGTACCGTCTGCCAGGGGCAGGGGAGTGAAGAGTGTTCCCTTTGCGACGGCGAAGGCGTTCGCTGAGGGACGCCGTACCTCACCAACGTGCATTCGGACGTTCGCCGCGGTAAGTACGCGGTGTCTGCCGGCTGTGGATCCGGGCGCGACTGCCGTCGGGCCGGACCCTGCCGCCGCCGAATGCTGCGGCCGCGGCGCGAATCCTCTCATTGTGCGGCACTCATTCTCCTGCCGGGCACCGACAGAACCGCTTGGAACCGGCCGCGACGCCCCGGAAACCGGCCGACACCCGATGTACACGCGCGAGCCCTGGCAGTGCGAGGATTGGGCTATGCCCCAGAGAACCGACTCCGGCGCCCTCGACCCCGGTCTGCGCGCCTCCATCGAGCGCAGCGGCTACTACCCGGCGCTGGTCGCCGAGGCGGTCGAGACCGCGCTCGGCGGCGAACCGGTCATCAGCCATCTGGTCCACCAGGAGACGACCTTCGACGCCGAGGAGGTACGCCGCCACGTCACCGTGCTCGCGCTGACCAAGCGCCGGCTGGTGGTCGGCCACACCGACGAGCACGGCACCGAGCCGGAGCTCGACGGAGTGGACTCGCAGGTGGGCTCGTACGCTTCCACCTCGACCGAGACGGTGCGGCTCGACCGCGTCTCGACGGTCGTCGTGACCAGGGTGGTGGACGACCCGGCGAAGCACGTGCGCGGCACGCTCCCGCGCGAGGTCGTGCTCACGGTCGGCTGGGGCGCAGTGGGCAGAGTGGACCTCGAACCGGCCAACTGCGGCGACCCGCACTGCGAGGCCGACCACGGGTATACCGGCACTGTCACGGGCGACGACCTCTCGCTAAGGGTGTCGACCGGTGCTGACGGACCGGACGCGGTACGGATGACGCTCGAGTTCGCCCAGGCGCTCGCGGCTGCCACCGTCGAACTCGGCGCAGCTGGACGCGGGTAACGGCGTGGATGCGGGGGCGGCCGAGGGGGAGGCCGGGTTCGATTATCCGGCTTACGGCGCGGGCGCACTGTGCGACGTGCTGCCCGCGATCGGCGCCGCTCTCGGGGTGTCCGCGTCCCCGTCCACCACGACCACCGCCGACCTTTGGGAACTGCACCCGGTCCGCCGCGCGTGCCTTTTCCTGGTCGACGGGATGGGCAGCGAGCTGATCCTCAAGAACGCCGACGCGGCCCCCTACCTCGCGGCGTTGCTGCAGAACGGACCGCAGGGCATCGGGCCCCAGGGAGTCGGCCGCACGCTCACCGCCGGCTTCCCTTCCACGACCTCGACCTCGCTCTCCTCGATCGGCACCGGCCTGCCGCCCGGGGCGCACGGCATGCTCGGTTACAAGCTCATGGTCCCGGGGACCGGGAAGCTGATGAACTTCCTGAAGTGGGATCAGGACGTGGATCCGCTGCAATGGCAGCCCCGGGAGACGATGTTCGAGCGGCTGCGCCGGGCCGGCGTCGCGGTCACCCACGTCTCCTCGCCGCGCTTCGCCGAATCCGGACTGACCCGCTCGGTGTTCCGCGGCGCCCACTTCTCCGGAGCCGAGCCGCCGGACGTGCGGGCCGAGCGCGCGCTTCAGGCGCTCGAGGAGCCCGAGCCGGCCCTCGTCTACCTCTATTACTCCCAGCTTGATTTCGTCGGACACGCGGCGGGCGTCGGCTCGCAGGCCTGGCGCGATCAACTCGGCTACGTCGACGCGCTCGTGCAATGGCTTGCCGAGCGGCTGCCGCAGGACTCCTCGCTGTACGTCATCGCGGACCATGGCATGCTCGACGTGCCCGTGGAGCACCGCATCGACGCGGACACCGACTGGGAATTGCGCGCCGGTGTGGCGCTACTCGGGGGCGAAGCACGAGCCCGACACGTCTACGCGCACCCTGGTGCGGATCGCGACGTACTCGCGATCTGGTCCGAACGCCTCGACGGCATCGCGGCGGTGCGATCCCGCGAGGAGGCGATCGCCGAGGGCTGGTTCGGTCCCGGCGTGGATGCGGGTATGCGTGACCGGATCGGCGACGTCGTGGTCGCGATGCGCGGGGACTGGGCGGTGATCGCCTCCGAGCGTGAGGTCGTCGAATCCCGGCTGATCGGCATGCACGGCTCGATGACCGCGGCCGAACGGTTGGTCCCCCTGCTCGAGGTGCGAGGATGACGAGTTATGGCCCCTGAATCGGTAGACCGTGCGCCATTGATCTCCATCGAACGACTGGCCGAACTGCTCGGCGTCGGCAAGGAGAAGACACCGATCGGGACCGTGACACTGCTCGACGTGCGCTGGTCACTGACCGGTCCGCCGGGCCGCGACCTCTACGCGGCCGGCCATATCCCGGGCGCGCGTTTCGTCGACCTCGATCACCAGCTCGCCGGGCCTCAGGCACCGAACGGTGTGGGAGGTCGCCATCCGCTGCCTAACGCGGAGGACTTTCAGGCCGCGATGCGCGCGTTGGGCGTGTCCGACGACCGTACGGTCGTCGTGTACGACGCGGCTGACTCCACCTCTGCGGCGCGTGCCTGGTGGTTGCTGCGGTACTTCAGCCACTCCGACGTAAGGGTGCTTGACGGCGGATACGCCGCGTGGGCGGCGGCCGGCCTGCCGACTGTCTCCGGTGACACGCCGGGAACCTCCGAACTCGGCGCCGCGACCGGAGCAGGGAACTTCATCGCCGTGCCCGGCGCGATGCCGATCATCGACGCGGACGGGGCGGCGAAGCTCGCGGTCGAGGGAGTGCTGCTCGATGCGCGCGCCGCGGCCAGGTTCCGCGGCGATGTGGAGCCGATCGACCCGGTCGCCGGGCACATCCCCGGCGCGGTGAGCGCGCCGACCCGCGACAACGTCGGACCCGACGACCGCTTCCTGCCGACCGAGATCCTACGCACCCGCTTCGCCTCGCTCGGCGCCAACGGGATGAACGGCCGCGAGGTCGGCGTGTACTGCGGCTCCGGCGTGACCGCCGCGCACGAGGTGCTCGCGCTGGAGCTGTCCGGGATCAGGGCCACGCTTTACCCGGGCTCATGGTCGGATTGGATTACCAGCCCGGACCGCCCGGTGGCCACCGGGGAGTGAACCGCGGGGACTACTCGCCGCTCTTCTCCTCCCCGCCCTGGTCCTTCTCGTCGGCCGCCTTCTGCCCGTCCGCCTTCCGCTCGTCCGGCTTCTCCTCCGCCGTCAGCTGTTCGTCGTCTCCGAACATGTCGCTCAGCCCGGACATGTCGAGCTCGTCGCGGTGCACGAAACCGTCCGGGTCGTCCAAGTCCTCGGCGGTCGGGAGCAGGTCCGGGTGCGCCCACAGGTCGTCGCGGCCGTCGATGCCACGCGCATCCCCGAGCGAAGCCCACAGCCGGGACGCGTCACGCAGCCGCCGCGGCCGCATCTCCAAGCCGACCAGCGCCGAGAAGGTCTGCTCCGCAGGACCGCCCGAGGCCCGGCGCCGGCGCAGCATCTCACGCAGCGCGCCCGCGTGCGGCAGGTTCGGCGCGGCCGCCGCGTTGACCACCGTGTCCACCCAGCCCTCGGTCAGCGCCAGGATCGTCTCCAGCCTGGCCAGCGCGGCACGCTGCTGCGGCGTGTCGGGGGCGGTGAAGGTGATGCCCTCCTCGAACACGCTCTGCAGGTTCGCCAGACCCTCCGGAGACTGCGCGTTACGCATCAGCTCCTCAATGCGGCTCTGATCCACGGTGATCCCGCGCGCGTACGCCTCGACCGCGCCCAGCACGTGCGCCTTAAGCCACGGAACGTGCGCGAACAGGCGGTGATAGGCGACCTCACGCATCGCCAGGTATAGCCGCACCTCGGTTGCCGGAATCTCCAGGCCCGCGCTGAACGCCGCGACATTCGACGGCAGCAGCACCGCCTTGCCGTCCGGACCGAGCGGCAAGCCGATGTCCGACGAGCCGAGCACCTCGGTGGCCAGCTGCGCCAGCGCCGTGCCGACCTGGTGCCCGAACAGCGAGCCGCCCATCTGCCGCACGATCCCGGTGATCGGCGCCGCGGCCCCGGCCGCCGCCTCCGGCAGCAGCCCGCTCATCGCGCCGGTCATCCGCTCCGCCACCGGCTCGACCAGCTGCTTCCAGACCGGCAGCGTCTTCTCGATCCACTCGGCCCGGCTCCAGGCCAGCGCCCCGGTGGTGCCGGCCGGCAGCGCGGTCACCTCGTCGAGCCAATGTTCGGCCAGCCGGACCGCGTCCTCGATCGGGCCGATCTCGCCGGAGGTCGGGCTCGGGTCCGGCTGCGAGGCGGACACCGTGCGGGCGACATCCCTGGCCAGCGCCCAGTTCACCGGGCCCTCGCCGCTGTTGATCAGCGACTGGATGCGCCCCATCATCATCATGAGCATCTGCGGGTCGAACCCGGGCATCTGCTGCCCGAGCCCCGCGGCGAACTTGGACAGCGACTCGCCCATGTCGCCGCCCTCCGCCCCGCCGAGACCGAGCGCGCCCAGCAGCCCGGCCAGCGGGTTCGCCCCGGCCTCCGCGCCGCCCGCACCCTCCTGCCGGCGTTCTTGATCGCCGCGCTCGGCCTGCTCACGGGCCGCCCGCTGCTCGGCCTCCTTCGCCTCGCGCTCGACGTCGGCGCCGAGGCCCTCCAGCCCCTTGACGATGTCCTCGAACGGCACCGGCTCCGGCTCGTCCCCGCTCGGTGGGACACTTTCTGAGTGGTCGTTCACGTCGAACCTCTAGACAATCGTCCACACTGGAGAGGGACCCCCGGCGCAAGCGCGCCTGACGCGGCGCGCACGAGAAGCGGTGTTCACGGGAAGCACGGCCACTCAATCACTCGGGGATCACGCACTCTACGGATAGAACAGACTTTACGGTGAACGGAGTGTCCCGTCCCCTCACCGTAGTAACCATCGGAGTGTGCTTGTGAGTTCCCCGGCAGAAGGCGGACGGCGCCGTTCGGCGCGACTCACCGTAGCGGTTACCGGCGCGGCCGACGTCATCGGCGCGGCGGTGGCCGTCCGCCTGGCCGGGCACGAGGGCGTACGCAAGGCGGTGGCGCTCGATACACGCAGGTTGGACGCGCCGGGAGTGGTGTTCCGCCAAGCGGACGCGCGCGATCCCGGCCTGGCCGAGCGGCTCGGGGACGTGGACGTCGTCATCCACGCCGACATCGACACCTCACCTGACACGGACACAAAGACGCGCACCGCATGGAACGTGCGCGGTACGCAGACCGTCCTCACCGCCGCAGCAGCCGCTGGAGTGAGCCGGGTCGTCCTGTTCACCAGCGCCGTCGTCTACGGCGCGTATCCGGACAACCCGGTGCCGCTCGCCGAAGACGCACCGCTGCGCGCGGTACCGGACGGTTCGCTCGTCGGCGATTATCTGGAAATCGAACGATTGGCCGAACGCGCCCCCAAAGCGCACCCCGGCCTGTCCGTCACCGTCCTGCGCCCCGCCGTCCTGACCGGTCACGGCATCGACACGGTCTTCACGCGCCACTTCGAGGCGCCCCGGCTGCTCGTGGTCAAGGACTCCGAACCGTGCTGGCAGTTCTGCCACGTCGAAGATCTCGCCTCAGGCCTCGTGCATGCCGCGCTGAGCGACGTGGACGGCCCGCTCGCGGTCGGCAGCGAGGGCTGGCTCGGGCAGCAGGAGGTCGAGGAGATCTCCGGGATGCGCAGGATGGAACTGCCCGAGTCGCTGGCCGTCGGCGCCGCGGAACGCCTGCACCGGCTGCACCTGACCCCCGCGCCCGCCACCGACCTGCAGTACGTCATGCACCCGTGGGCGGTCTCCACCGAGAAGCTCAAGGCGACCGGCTGGCAGCCGCAGTACAGCAATGCCGAGGCGTTCCAGGCGCTGCTCGTCGAGATCGAGGGCCACCACGCGGCGTTGGCCCGCCGGCTCGGCAAGAAGGACGCGGCCGCCGGTCTCGGCGCGGCTGGCGCCACCGTCGCGCTCGTCGGAACGGCCGCCCTGGTGCGGCGCGCCCGCAAGAAGCGCCGCACCACCTGAGCCCCGCCACCCGCCAGGCCCTTCCCGAGATGATGATCTTATGTCTGCCAGTCCCACGCCCCCTGCTACGCCACCAACCCTCCACGACGATGAGGTGACCGTGACCGACCCCGTCCGTCTCATCGACGTACGTGACACCCCGCTGTCCGTGGACGAAGTGCTCCAAGCGGTCACCGACCGCCAGGCCGGCGGCATCGACCTGTTCATCGGCACCGTGCGCGACCACACCCCGGAACGCCCCGGCGAGCAGGTCACCGAGCTCGAATACTCCGCGCACCCAACCGCCCGCGAGCAACTCCTCGAGGTCGCGCGCAAAGTCGCCGCCGACCACCCCGGCACCGCCCTGGCTGCAGTGCACCGCGTCGGGAAGCTGCAGGTCGGCGACCTTGCCGTGGTCGTCGCGGCGTCCGCCGCGCACCGGGCCGAGGCGTTCGCCGCGTGCAGGGCCCTGATCGACACCCTGAAGGAGCAGGTGCCGATCTGGAAGCGCGAGGAGTTCCGGGACGGCTCCCACACCTGGGTCGGAATTTGATCTAGGCTGCCGATCCGTGCTCTCGATCCTGGTCTGGTGGGCCATCCCGGCGGTCGCGGTCGTCGTAGCGGCCGTGGTGACAGCCGTCGCGCGCCGCATCCGGCGCGCCCGCGAGGACGTCGGCACCCTGCACCGCTACCAGCGGGCCCGCCAGGTCCTCGCGCGTACCCAGCAACCCGCCCCGCCCCAGCGCCCCACCGTCTCCACCCGCGACTGACGCGCCTCCTCCCTCCTCCTCGCCTCCATTCCCCCTCCCGCCTGCACGCCCCCAGATCCGTGCATTAGGGTCGTTCACATGCCGCGCCGACGTACCGTCACGCTCGCCGTCTCAGGAGCTCTTCTCGCCGTCTTTGGGGTCGGCGTGTACTTCCAGCCGGTGCCTTACGCGGAGATGACCCCCGGTCCAACCTTCGACACACTCGGCTCGTATCAGGGCACGCCACTGATTACGATCACCGGTCATCAGACGTACAAGACCGACGGTCAACTGCGCATGGTGACGGTCGGCGTGTCGAGCCAGGACTACCAGATGCCGCTCGGTACGGCCCTCGTCGGCTGGCTCAGCTCCGACCAGGCGATCGTGCCCAAGGAGACGATCTACCCGCCCGGCACGACGCAGCAGCAGAGCGACCAGGAGAACGCGGTGGCGTTCACCGACTCGCAGGACGCAGCGATCACGGCGGCGCTCGGCGCGCTCGGCATCAAGCCCAAGGGCAGCGAGGTCGTCATCGCGTCGGTGAGCGCGGGCACGCCCGCGGACGGCAAGCTCCAGGCCGGCGACATCATCAAGTCGGTCAACGGCACCGCGATCACCACCGGCGGCGACAGCGGGCTGGCCGAGGTGCAGAACGTCATCCAGAAAGTGACGCCCGGTCAGCAGGTCACCTTCATCGTCTCGCGCGGCACGAAGCAGCAGACCGTCACGACCAGCACCACGAAGAACAGCAAGGGCAAGGCGGTCGTCGGCATCTCCGTGGAGAGCGAGAACACCTTCCCGTTCGACGTGAGCATCCAGCTCAACGGGGTCGGCGGCCCCAGCGCCGGCATGATGTTCGCGCTCGGCATCATCGATAAGCTCACCCCCGGCGGCGACCTGTCCGGCGGCAAGGTGGTCGCGGGCACGGGCACGATCGACGCGTCCGGGAACGTCGGTGCGATCGGCGGCATCCAGATGAAGACGATCGGCGCCCGCCGCGATGGTGCCACGGTGTTCCTCGCCCCCGCGGACAACTGCGCCGACGCGAAGGCGAACCTCCCCGCCGGCCTCGAACTGGCGAAGGTCTCAACCCTTCAGGACGCGCTCAACGCCCTGGCGGACATCCGCGCCGGCAAGACCCCGCCGAGCTGCTGACCCACCGTCACCCAGCCGCTCCTCCGCCCTGGCAACGCCGCCCCACCACACAGCACGCCCGCACCTGCGCACCCCCCGGCCCGCGCCCGTGCCCGCGCCGCCGCCTGCCCTGCCTTTGATCTCCGCCCTCTGTTCCCCCGCCCTCAATCCCGCAACGTCTGCGCCAACGCCTCTTCCAGGTTTGGCACAAGCCCAGGCCCAGAGAGCACCTCGTCGTCTGCATCCCGCGAGCGAAGCCTCAGCGCACAGTCCCGCGAGCCGTCCCGCAGCACCCCCACCGCGATCCGTACCTCCTGCCGCTGCGGATGCGCGGCCACCCAAGCGTCCAGGTCGACTCCGGAGTCGTCAGCAGGCATCTCCGCCTCAGCATCCGGCGGCAGCATGACCCGCTCGACCACCAGCGCGGCCCCGTCCACGGTCTCCGGCCACCCGATCCCGGCCAGCGCCTCGTCGAGTGCCTTCCCGCCCGGAAAGCCCTCCTGCTCGATCGAGGTGTAGGCCCGCATCGGCCCCAGCCCCGAAACCTCCACGGTCTCCGGCGCCAGCGCAGCCGCCAGCCGCGGCTCAGCCTTGATCAGCGCCGCGGTATCCGCCAGCGCGAACAACCGCGGCCCCTGGTCCCAGCCGTCGCGGGAGACGTGCTGCTCCAGCTCGATCAACGACTGCGTCAGCGCGGCGTTCATGGCACCCGCGGCCTTCCCGTTCTCCATGGCCCCATTCTCCCCGACGCCAGACCCCGCCGACCCCCGAGCCCGCCAATCCGCCACCCCACACGGCCACGACCTGCGCAAACAAGCCACCCATCACAGAACTCGTCCGCGCGATAGCCGCTTCGAACTATCCGATTTGCTTCCGCAGCGACCTTCGACCTACAGTAGAGACACACCGACGCGGGGTGGAGCAGCTCGGTAGCTCGCTGGGCTCATAACCCAGAGGTCGCAGGTTCAAATCCTGTCCCCGCTACATAGGTCAGAGGCCCGGAGACACAGTCTCCGGGCCTCTGCGCTTTGGTGTGTAGTCACTCGGCGGGTCACATGTGGAAGACGCGGTCGAGGAACGCGAGAGTTGGCTGCCACTGTGTGCGCATGAAGGCCGGGTCCTCGTGGCCTGCACCCGGCAATACCGTGAGTGTCGCCGTTGCGCCAGCCCTAGTCAGGGCCGCAAGCAGGTCGCGCGAGTGCTGCAAGGGCACCACGCAGTCGTGGTCACCGTGCGCGATGCGGAACGGCGGGATGGAGCCTGGCTTCGCGCTCGCGATGTAGGGGAACGGGTTCTCGGCCGCGGGGCGCAGGCCGGGCAGGTCGGTCAGCTCGCTGGCCCCGAAGTCGTCGACTACAGCCTGCACGGCGGCGGAGACGTCTGCGTTTCCCAGGCGCGGATCGTCGAAGACCGTGCGGCGGTCCGCGGTGACCCCCAAGATCAGCGCCGAGAAGCCGCCGGCTGAGTCGCCCCAGGCCGCGAATCGGTTCGGGTCTAGTCGGAAGCGCTGTGCGTTTGCGCGAAGGAACCGCACTGCGGCTTTGGCGTCTTGGGCAGCAGCCATCGGGTCCTGCGTTAGCCGGTAGTTCATTGCCGCGACCGCGTACCCCTTAGCCAGCAGCTCGGTGAGGTTGGGCACCTGCACTTCGACGATGTCGCGGCACGGCCCCGGCGGTGGCGCCTTGACCGCTGAGCCGGCGAATCCGGTGATCTGGCTCTTATCGCCGGTGCGCCAGCCGCCACCGTGGATCCAGATCAGTAGCGGCGCCGGGTGTGCGCCGGCCGCGGGCAGGTATAGGTCCAGCTGCTCGGCGGGGTCGAGCGCGGCGTAGGGCAGGTCGGACAGCGTCGAGGCCGCGGGGCCGGGTGTCGGCAGCGGGCTCGCGCTCGCGCTCGTTCCCGCGTTCGCGCTGGTGCTTGCGGTATTGCTGCCTTGCGCGGCGGGCGACGACGGGGAGGAGCACGCTCCGGCGAGCAGCATGGCGGCGGCCGCGAGTGCGGCGGACGCCTTTCGGCGCGCTGCGGCAGGGGAGGCGAACACGCTCATGGCGGCATCCTCAGAGCTCGTACACGCCCGCTGGGTCAGCAGCAGCTTAGTTGAGTGCCGGTAACCGTTCCATGGAGACGGCGGGCCACCGGCACACGTAAGCGGTATTGGTGCTGGTGCGGTTCAGCCGCTGTAGACGGGGCGCGCGACGCCGTGGTGGTGGGAGCAGGCACCCTGTATTCCGCCGGACATGGAGTACGTGCCATCGGTGCACTCGACCATGTACCCGTTGCCGTTGTAGAAGTTCGCGATGCAATCGAAGTAGCTGCACACTGTGCCGGCTGGCGAGGAGACGTAGCCACCTCGCCCGCAGAAGTTGTACCCGAACGGGTTCGGCGGCGCGCCACAGAGGGACGGCTTCGTCGCAGCAGTCGTATGCACGGGGGCAGGGGCCGGCGCGTGCGTCGTCGGCACAACTGGATTGGGTGCTGCGCTCGTCGCCGGAGCGGTTGTCACATCGGCCGCTGACGGTGAGTCAGAGGTCGAGGCCGAGACGTCCTGCGTCGGCGTGCTCTGCGTCGTGAGTTGCTGTTCGGCCGCAGTCGGTGTTCCAGTGCTGGCGCCCGCACAGCCGGTTACCGCAAAAGCGACGCAGAGACCGAGGATGCTCAGCGCCGCGCTCAACCCACTGCGCGATTTCCGACCCTTCGAACTGCTACCCGCCCACGCTAATGATCTGCTCGGCATTCGCCGACCCTCCCCTGTTAGACAAACGAGAAGCAGCGTATGGAGGCACTCGGGCGGGCAATGCGGTTTGGCTGACTGGGCATAGAACCGTTACCGCGCGGATACGGTGCGCGACGGAGTAGACGCCTGCCTGAGTTACCGCAGCTTTGGCCGCCTTGCCGCGTTGCCGCCTTATCGTTGCTCGCGCAGGCGGCTTCCGGGCCCGGGCTCAACGCGAAGCCGTGGCCGGTCGCCGAGGTCGTGCCCTGCCTCGCACGTCACCGAGATCCGGACGCGCTCTCCGCAGCCCGCGTGCCGAGGCACGGCAGGCGGCCCGTCCTGCGCCGACAGGTGCCGGTCGCCCCAGGCCATGACGGCGAGGAGGATCGGCACGAGATCGCGGCCGGCGTGCGTCAGCCGGTACTCCTGCCGTTCCCGCGCCCCGTCGACTCGATAAGCGGTGCGCGTGACCAATCCGCCATCGGCGAGCGCGGCAAGGCGGCGGGAGAGCACGTTGCGCGCGATGCCCAGATGCGTGACGAGGTCGTCGAACCGTCGCACGCCGTTGGAGAGGTCGCGGAGGATGAGCAACGTCCAGCGATCGCCGATGAGCGCGAGCGTGCGCGCGATAGAGCAGGTCTCGCTGTCGTACGCACTGTATGGCAGTGGATCGACGGCGGTGTCGACGGAGGGCGAGGTCATCCTTCAATGCTACAGGCTGAGTTGCTCAGGAAAACTCAGATGCTCTAGCGTTGCGGTACTAGCGAGTAACTGAGCCCGAGTGAGACGCGAGGCCGTGATGACCGAGACCGTGGGCACCGATGAGTCGGCAGAGGCAGCGAACATGACCCGCATGGCCGATGGGGACGGATCGGTCCTCCGCGAGCGCGCATACGCCTGGTCCGATCCGTTGGAGCTGGCGACGTTCGGGGCGGGACTGAGCGGCATGGAGCTCTTTGCTGCAATGGTCGAGGGTCGCGTGCCCCCGCCGCCGATCATGCAGACGCTCGACTTCTCCGGCTTCTCGTACGAGGAGGGCCGCGTCGCCGTCAGCCTCACGCCGCAGGAGTTCCATTACAACCCGCTTGGTTCGGTACACGGCGGCGTGTTCGCGGCGCTGCTCGACACGGTCTGCGGCTGTGCGGTACACACCAAGCTCCCCGCAGGCGTGTTCTACACGAGTCTGGACTTGTCGGTGAAGTTCTTGCGGCCGGTCTCGGTCGCGACTGGTCCGATCACTGCGGAGGGCGCGACGGTGCACGTCGGACGCCGTACCGCACTCGCCGAGGCGCGCATATTCGACGAAGCGGGCAAGGTCTACGCGACAGCCAACAGCAGCTGTCTGATCATGCGTCCTGAGTAGGCCCCAGGCCGCTAGGTTTTAGGGCGCAGGCGACTAGGGCGCACGCTGCTAGGTCGTAGGGCGTGGGGCCGTAGATCGATAGGGCGGCGCACGCGCTAGCCCGGGATCCAGTTCGCGTCAATGGTTAACACCCGACCATTCGGCAGACATACTGCTCACGTCGGTCCCGCCGTGGTCTCATGGAGAAAGTTGCGCACCAGCCATGGGCCGTAGGACGCGAGTCGCAGGCGCGGGACGCAGGGCGCCGAAGCAGAAGTAGGGATGTCGTCGATGGCCGGGATCAGGGAGCTAGCCCGCGAGTGCGGCGTGTCGGTCGCGACGGTTTCGCGGGCGCTCAACGGCCACCCCGAGGTCAGCGAGGCGACGCGGCGCCAGGTGCAGGAGACCGCCCGGCGGCTCGGGTACCGGCCGAGCCAGTCCGCGCGTGCGCTGGTGCGGGGCCGGTCCGACACCGTTGGGCTGCTATGGGACACCGGCTACGAGGCCACCGGCCGTCGGCATCCGTTCCTGCTGGCGCTGTTGGTGGGCGTGAAGCGGGCGTTGAGCGCTTCGGGACGGCACGTGCTCCTTCTCAATGTGGACGACCACCGTTCCGGAGACCGCGCTTATCTCGACATCGCGCTTCAGCACCAGCTCGACGGCGTGGTCATGATGGGTGTCGATGATCGTCACCCAGCGATGCAGACGTTATACGGGTCCGGATTCCCGTGCGTCGCTCTGGACCTGCCGATCGCTGGACCCCGCGCTACGTACGTTACGTCGGACAACTATGCGGGGGCTGCGGAGGCGGTGCGGTATCTGCACAGTCTCGGCCACCGCGAGATCGCAACGATCACCGGGCCGACAGACCTGCTGCCGGCCGCACAGCGTTTGGCCGGTTACGAGGACGCGATCCGGGAGCTCGGGCTGAAGACGCAACCCGAGTATGTGGAGACCGGCGACTTCTTCCTGGACAGCGGTTACTCATGTGCGCGACGTCTGGCGACGTTGCCGAATCGTCCGACGGCGGTCTTTGTAGCCGGCGATGAGATGGCCGTTGGCGCGATGCACGCGTTTGAGGATGCGGGGATCAGCATTCCGGGGGACATGGCAGTGGTCGGCTTCGACGACATCGAGGCGGCGAGCCTGGTTCGTCCCGCGTTGACGACGATCGCGCAGGATCCGATCGCGTTGGGTGCGGCGGCTGTCGCGGCGCTGCTCGCGTTGGTGGACACGCCGTTGACGAACGTGGAGCAGCTGGCGGAGGTGTCGGTGCCACGTACCGTTCCGACGCATCTGGTGGTGCGTCAGTCCTGCGCGATGCGGCGGTAACTGGGCAGGCCAGCAGCTCAATGAGCGCGGTAAATCAGCCAGTTGACGCACGGATTTGACTCGTTGACCTTCGGCTGCCTACTCTTCTCCGAGTCGCCGGGCGCTCTGCCCGAGCGGCAAGCCAATCGGATCAGCGGCGAAAAGCGCTGTGCAAATAGCGCTGAGAATGTCTGATAGAGTGGCGGAGCCGGAAACGGCAAAGAAAAGAAGCAAAGAAGTACCGAAGCAATCACTCGGTCGGTCTTAGAAGTAAGACTTTCCGGTGTGTCTGTTTCTTGAGAACTCAACAGTGTGTCGACATTTTTGTCTGTGATGCCATTTATGTTTTGGATGGCTGTTGTCCCGACCCCCGTCGGGACGGATGGCCAGGATTTCGAATGATTCTTTTTTGGAGAGTTTGATCCT
>NZ_DASRBQ010000117.1:0-23127 GCF_035653575.1 Actinocrinis sp. | reverse complement strand
AACCACCCGAAGCAGGACTCACGACGGTCACGTTCAACACCACCGCGGTCACACCACTGGCCGGAATCCCAGCCACGCCATCAACCTGCAGCTTAAGCACACCACCCGCCGCAACCCGAGCCTGCGGCGCACCGACCCCATGCCGCGTATCCAGAACCCGCACCGGGCCGACAGTGTTGAGAGCGGAACCGGAACCGCTGCTGGTGTAGTAGCCGGTGGCATCGGCGACCAGGTCCAGTGCGCCACCAGAACCGTTGTAGAAGTCAACCTTCCCATCCACAACCGGCACGACCACGAGATTCGGAATCGTCTCGCCAGCGCTGAAATCCAGATTCGACGCCGTAGGACGCGCAACACCATCCGGATACACCGTCAGATAACCACCCGAAGCAGGACTCACGACGGTCACGTTCAACACCACCGCGGTCACACCACTGGCCGGAATCCTAGCCACGCCATCAACCTGCAGCTTAAGCACACCACCCGCCGCGACCCGAGCCTGCGGCGCACCGACCCCATGCCGCGTATCCAGAACCCGGGTCGGCGTGAGCGGCATGAGCAGACCGGCAGGTGCCGGCGGTGGAGCTGCTGTGACGGTGAACGCGTTGGGGAGGTAGCCCGGCGAGGGTGTCCCGACCGTGTAGGTGGAGTAGTCGAGCACTATGTCGTACTTACCCGGCGTCACGCCGTACGTGTAGAGGTCAACCGTGAGCGAAGTGCCGTCAGGACTCACCGAGACCGGCCTATCGCCGTTGGAGACGACCGAGTAGTTGCTTGCCAGATTCACCCGCGTGCCCAGTGTCAGCCCGGTGCCGGTGATCGTTATCCGGTCGACCCCCACAGCTCCCTGAGCCGGCGACACGGAAGAGATCGTGGCCTGCACCGTAGGAATGCCGTTGCAGACGATGCGGCACGCGACGCCCTGCATCGTGTAGCTGACCGGCGTGGGCGCGCCTCCGGGGGTGACTATGAAGACCGCATCGCCGGCCGGGTCGCTCGACTGCGTGGAGCAGGTGAAGCCGAACGACCCATAGTTCACTCCCTGGCACAGCCCGATGCCGTTAGTCCAGTCACTCGGCAGGTACGAGCTGATCCAGACGGTGTTCACGCCTGTCGCGGTGTCTGATCCGTAGATGCCGAAGCCCTGAGAGGGCTGCATCGGGACGACTGCGCAGTATGCGGTCGTGGTTTCGGTCAACGTCCCGTTCTGCACCGGGAATCCGGTCACCGAAAGCGGGTGTGCAGTGCACTGCGAGGACCAGCCGGAGGCGGTGCCCACCTTCCAGACGTCCACGTGGGCCGGAATCGTCACGTCGGTGTAGCCAGAGGCGATCACGACGACCTGATAGCCGGCCGAACCGGTGACGTTGCAGGATATGCCCCACTGCCGGCAGACGATCTTGCCGGTCGGATCGGTCACCACGAGGACGGCGCCGGCCTTGTCGGGGGCTACGGCCCGCACGTCCATCCACCAGCGGTCCGTGGCGGCCGCGGCTACCCGGAAGCAGGCGGCGTCCAGGTCCGAGGTCAACATCAGGGACGTGGACGGGGCGCCGACCGTGGTCGACGCCGGCGCGCCGCAAGGCGCCGTGCTGGAGACGTCCCGGCGGACCAGTTCGTACGTGTCGGTGACGCCAGAGGAGCTCTGCAGCAGCGCCGTGTATGCGACCCCGGCTTGGTACGAGCAGAACGCGAGGCTGTTGCCGAGACAAACCTGCTTGCCGGTCGGATCGTTGACGGTGACACCGGCGTTCACGTTGTTCGCGGTGTTCGCGTAGTCGATCATCTCACCGGTCGAGTGGGCGTTCGCCGGGATGGTGAAGCACCTGCCCCAAATGCTCGGGTCAAGTGACGTCTGCACGCCCCACGAACCGCCGAATCCGGACTGCGGCCAGGCGGTGCAGCCCGCGGTGGAGTCGGTGCGCTGCACCACTTCCCGATACGCCGCCCCCGCTGCACCGTCCAGTAGCACCATCCGGAACGGAGCCGTCCCGGAGAGCGCGCACACGTGGTACGTGTAGTACTGATCAGAGCACTGCTGCGCACCGGTCGCGTCCAGTACCTGCATCGGCGGAAATCCGGTCGCCGTGAACTCGTTGAGCACGTAGTCCGACAGCCCCGAAGCAGTCGGCAGGGTCAGGCAGATCTCCTCGCCGAGCCCGCTGAACGTACCCGTGACCGGACCGGTCGCGAAGTCCGTGTCACCGGTCGCGATGCACCCTCGGCTCTCGCTGCCCGCGATGAACACGACGCCGAACGGCTGCGGCGTGGCGGAAATATCCTCATTGAGCACGAAGCTGTAGGTCCCAGCCGCCAGATCGCAGTCCGGGCCGAAGTTGTTGGTGCAGGCGACCGAGCCGTCGAGCTGGTAAAGCGTGCTGGCCACCGTCGTACTGGCTCCGGCCGGGTAGATCTGATACAAGCCCGCCGTAGCCACCGTGAGGGTGCGGCAGCGGATCAGCGAGCTGGTGTCCGGGACCTGACCATAAACCTGCTGGGCGAGCGCTTCGCAGCCCTGCGGATTCGACACGCTGTTTAGCCGCAACTGATACGCCGACGCGGTGGCGGAGTAATAGCCGCTCACATTCGCCCGGTACGGGCCGGTGCCGGTAAGCGTGCAGACTTCGCCGCCGCCGATCGGGCAGACCTGCGCGCCGGTCGCGTCGAAGAAGTCGAGGAATTCGCCGGTGACCTGGTGGTCCAGCACGGCGCCCGAAGGCAGGTTCAGCAGGTAGCAGTCGCCCACGGAGCCATCCGCGAGATTGCCCTGAATCGTCGGCGCGGCGAACGAGGTGTCAGCCGTCGCGCACGACGTGTCCGAGAGCAGTGCGCGATAGTCCAGCGTGAAGTCGCTGCCCGAGTTGGCCACCTGGATGGTGTACGTACCCGCGGCAGTCGTCGGGCACTGCACCGGCCCGTAGCCCTGCTGGCAGGTGACCGGGTTGCCATCCGGACCGGTCACCGAGACGCCGGCGCCGCCGTTGGTCGCCATCGCCTCGACGAGTAGCACGTCGGTCGTGCCCGTGAGGTCCGCGGTAAAGGTGTCTGGTCCAGCGCTACCGGTGCATGGATAGATCGTGTCCGGCTGGATCGCGCCGCTGCACGTATTCGGCACCGTGCTCGTGGCGATCGCGTGCGCGGCCGCCGCGGCTCGCGCTTTGCGCGCCGCGTCCGCCGACATGGTCGCAACGGGCTTCGCCTTCGGCGGAGCCGTGGGCTTGGAGGGCAGTGCGCCGTGCTTCGATTGCGCTGCGGCGCTACCTCCCGCAGGCGCCGAATTCCCCGCCGCGGGCTTGACGTTGGAACCGGACACGGCTGCGTCGGCCGCGCCGACCGGCATCACCGACGCCGCGAGGACCGCGGCGAGCAAGGTCGATACGCCGAGCAGCCGACGCCGCGCGTATTTGCTGCGCGCTGGCATGGACAAACCCCCCGAGTTCATCTTGAAACCACCCCTGAACAGTCGATATGCGCCGCGAAGGCAGGCGGACTATACCAAGCCTGATTCGGGCCGACTAGACAGTTTTCGATGAAGGTTCGAACTCGAAGGGGGGATTCACGCCCGTCGGAGCGGTTAAGCGTCGCCCTCGAACATCGACGTCACCGAGCCGTCCTCGAAGACCTCCGAAATCGCGCGCGCCACGATCGGAGCGACCGAGAGGACCGTGAGCTTGTCGAAGCGGCGCTCCTCAGACAGCGGCAGCGTGTCGGTGACGATGACCTGGCTGACCCGCGAGTTCTTCAGCCGGTCGATCGCCGGACCGGAGAACACCGCGTGCGTCGAGACGATGATCACCTCGGCCGCGCCGTTCTCGTACAGCGCCTCGGCCGCGGCGCAGATCGTGCCGGCCGTGTCGATCATGTCGTCCACGAGGACGCAGACCCGGCCGCGGATGTCGCCGACGATCTCGTGCACCGAGACCTGGTTCGCCACGTTGATGTCGCGGCGCTTGTGCACGATGGCGATCGGCGCGCCGAGCTTGTCGCTCCACTTGTCCGCGACCTTCACCCGGCCGGCGTCCGGGGAGACGATCGTCATCCGCGAGATGTCGATGTTCTCCCGGATGTGCTTGATCAGCAGCGGCATCGCCCACAGGTGGTCGACCGGGCCGTCGAAGTAGCCCTGAATCTGGTCGGTGTGCAGGTCGATGGCCATCAGCCGATCCGCCCCGGCCTGCTTGAACAGGTCGGCCATCAGCCGGGCCGAGATCGGCTCGCGGCCGCGGTGCTTCTTGTCCTGCCTGGCGTAGCCGTAGAACGGCATGATCACGGTGATCCGCTTTGCCGAGGCGCGCTTGAGCGCGTCGACCATGATCAGCTGCTCCATGATCCACTGGTTGATCGGCGCGGTGTGGCTCTGCAGCACGAAGGCGTCGCAGCCGCGCACCGACTCCTCGAATCGCACGTAGATCTCGCCGTTGGCGAAGTCGAAGGCCCGTGTCGGCGCCAGGTCCACGCCGAGCTCGGCGGCGACCTGCCGGGCCAGTTCCGGATGCGCCCGGCCCGAGAACAGCATCAGCTTCTTCTGGCCGGTCGCCAAGATCCCGGTCACTGCACGCACTCCCAAGGGTCGCTGCCACGGTCCGAGCCGGAAGCGCGCGGCGGCGCGGGGCCCGGTCGGCCGGAATCCCGCGCCCGGTCCGCAGGGCGGATTCCGGGCGATTCGTCCTGGCCGTCCGGCTAAGCCGGGCCTTGTCTCTCATCCTATGGTCTCAGAACAACTGCTGCTATCGTCCGGATGTTCGCGCGGCGTTCGCCTCCGGTTTGCCCGCATTAGGTGCGATCCAGCCAGGAATCGCCCACAGCCGCAGCGCCGCCGCCGCCTCGGCTTCGCCGCAGGCTTCCGTCACGCGTCGGCTCCGCCCGCCGTTCCGGCGTCGCCTTCCTCCGCTACCTCCGCTTCCTCCCCTTGCTGCGCAGCGGCGCGGGCAGCTTCAGCCGCCTTCGTCCCAGGCCACTTGCGCTCCACCCAGCCGTCAATGTTCCGCTGCTGCCCGCGCGCTACGGCGAGCGCGCCTGCCGGGACCGGCTTGGTGACGGCCGAACCCGCAGCGACGTACGCCCCATCCGCGATCTGCGCCGGAGCGATGAGCACCGTGTCCGTGCCGACGAATACGTGGTCGCCGATCTCGGTGCGGTGCTTGTTGACCCCGTCGTAGTTCGCCGTGATGGTTCCGGCCCCGATGTTGCAGCCCTCCCCGATCTGCGCGTCGCCGACGTACGAGAGGTGCGGGACCTTCGAACCGTCGCCGACCACTGCGTTCTTCATCTCGACGAAGCCGCCGGCCTTGGCCTTGCGCCCGAGCCGGGTGCCCGGCCGCAGATATGTGTACGGCCCGACGGTCGCGCCTTCGCCGATCACCGCGCCCTCGGTTGTGGCGTTCGTCACGCGCGCCCCGGCTCCGACCACGGTCGCCGTCAGCGTGCAGTTCGGACCCACCTCCGCGCCGCCTGCGATTCGGGTCTCCCCGCACAGCTGCGTGTTCGGCAGCACGACGGCGTCCGGCTCCAGCCGCACCTGGACATCGATCCACGTGGTGGCGGGATCGACGATGGTGACCCCTTCGCGCATCCAGTGACCGGTCAGCCGACCGTTGAAGATCCGGCGCAGCTCGGCCAGTTGCGCGCGGTCGTTGGCGCCGAGGATCTCGTGGTGGTCGGCGACGGTGAGCGCGCCGACGCGGTGACCGTCCTGAGCCAGGATGCCGAGCACGTCGGTGAGGTATTCCTCACCCTGCGCGTTCGCCGTGGTCAGTCGGGAAAGACCCTCGGCCAATAGCTTCGCGTCAAAGGCGTACACCCCGGAGTTGATCTCGCGGATGGCGGCCTGCTGCGGGGTGGCGTCCTTCTGCTCGACGATCTGCGCCACCACGCCGTCTTGGCGCACGATCCGGCCGTAGCCCGTCGGGTCCGGGACATTCGCGGTCAGCACCGTGACCGCGTTACCGGCCTCCTGATGTACCGTCACCAGTGCGTCGAGCGTGCCGGCGGTGAGCAGCGGCGTATCGCCGTAGGTCACGACGACAGTCCCGTCGACGGCACCCTGCGCGGCGATCGCCTCCATCGCGATCCGCACCGCATGCCCGGTGCCGTGCTGCACTTCCTGCACGACCGGCTGCGCGTCGGCATCGATCTCGGCCAGATGCGCAGAAACCTGTTCGCGTCCGTGCCCGACCACGACGACAAGCCGTTCCGGTGAAAGCTCCCGTGCCGCGGCGACCACGTGGCCCAGCATCGATCGACCGCACAGCGTGTGCAGGACCTTCGGAGTCGCAGACTTCATCCGCTTCCCCTCGCCCGCGGCCAGGATTAGGACGGCTGCGGGACGGACGGGAGCTGACGCGCTCAGCTCGGACACACCGGTCTCCTCGACCTCGGTTGCTGGGTATCAGCACCGAGCCTACCGGCTGATCTACCGCACAGAAGGCCGAGCGTTCGAACTCGACAGGGGCTCCCGGGGGAGGATTCGAACCCCCATTAATCGGACCAAAACCGATTGTCCTGCCCTTAGACGACCCGGGAAGGTTCGAGTCCCCGCTAGGGAGGACTCGGCCCCTAGTTTGGCATACCTCCAGCACCGCGCGCCGCAAGGATTCCCTGCCACCAACCATCGACCGACCGGTAGAGAGCACTCGGCTGGAGCACCTTGATCGTTAGGCAGCCGTGGTAGCCGTCACCGACCTGTTTGCGCACCGTCTTCGGATTGTGCTTCTTAAGCGTTGGCTTCCGGAAATCGGCGTCCGGCGCACCGACTACACCGCGCCAATACTCCGCGGCCGCAGCCAAATCCGCGCTCTCGTGAATCGAGATTCGGTACTGGCGTCGCGCCTCCTCGACACCGACGAGATCTAGCCATCTAAGGAAGAGTTGAATCACTCCAGGATCGCTGTTGATGAACGTGATTAGCTCTCTGCGTTGATACGGTTTGTCCTTTACCCCCTCGGCCCAGTACAGAGCAACGCCGAGGAGCATCAACTCTCGGTCGGAGATCTCGCCCACCTCGGCGAACGCGGCTGCCTTCTGTGCTTCGCGTTGCTCGTTGCGGCGGGTGGCAAGGATCCGGTGCATGTGCGCGGCGTGAGCGGACCGGTCCGGTTGTGGATGGGGCAGATCTCGCAGCCACATGGAGAGTGTCGCGGAGGAGACAGCCAGCTCTGCCTGGATCTGCTTGTATGTCTTGCCCTCCAACCGCAGCACACGGGCACGTTCGCGGTCCGCGTCCCGGGCGCGGGCCCGCAGACCGGGATGCGAAGCCTGCGCCTTGGCATCGCGGTTGATCGCGCAGTTGACGACCCACGGCGAGACGCCTGGCAGTTCCTCGCGGATCTGCTTGGGCGTCAGGCCGCGGGCGCGCAGCTCACGTATGCGATCGGAGACGGAGGCTACCCCGGCCTCGAATTCGACTTCGGCTTCGACTTCGGTGCGAGTCTGAGCGTTCGGACGGGATTCGGGGTGGCGTTGCTGGGGGACTCTGCTGCGGAGAGCTTTCGGGGAAGTATCCATACTTCGACCGTACGGATGTTTTCCCGTCTATGCGTCCAAAGTTTCGATTTTCACTCGTTCGGAAGAATTCGCAGGTTATATTAATTCTTAGCCCCACCAGAACGCTGCGGCGATCAGCACGTAGAGCCCGACCATCGTCGCGCCTTCCAGCCAATCGGATTCGCCGTCGGAGACCAGGTAGGCGACGGCGAGCGTGGAGACGCCGACCGTGGTCACCAGCATCGGGTTGAAGACCAACGTGAAGGTCGCGCCGCCGACCAGCGGGGAGAGCAGGACCAGCGCCGGGGCCAGGACCAGGGCGATTTGCAGCGGGCTGTTGAGGATCACCGAGAGCGCGTGGTCGGCTTGGTTTTGCCAGGCGAGCTTGACGCCGACCGCGTTCTCCACAGCGTTGCCCGCGATGGCCACGATCACCAGGCCGGCGAAGGCGTCGGAGATGTGCATCGAATTCATCGCCGGTTGCAGAGCGCTGACGAACAGGTCCGAGACGTACGCCGCGAGGACGCCGGTCACCGCCAGCATCGTCACGGCGAGGGCCAGCGGCCAGCGGTTGCCGCCCTCCTGCTCAGCGCGCTCCGCTTGTGATTCGGGCCCCTGTTGTGCGGTTGGCTCGGATGCGTCAGCGGGGGCCGAGTCCTCGCGGCGCAGTGAGGCGGGGATCGAGAGCGCGAAGACCACCAACAGGACCACCGCGGTGATGCGGGACAGACCCGCTTCGTGGCTCGCGGCCGCGGCGTGAATGTACGAGGCGAGGGACGGCACCAGCATCGCGGCGACCGAGAGGATCATCAGCGCCATGATCATCCGGGCGCGGGTCTCGGAGAAGCGCAGGATCCCGTTCCGGCGGCCGCCGACGAAGAAGGACAGGCCGAGCACCAGCAGCAGGTTGCCGAGGATGGAGCCGATGATCGCGGCGGTGACCACGTCGGTCAGGTGCGAGCGCAGCGCGAAGATACAGATGAACAGCTCCGGCAGATTGCCGAGGGCGGACTGAAGCACGCCCACGGCGCCGGCGCCGAGCCGGTCGGCGAGGTGGTCCACGGCCCGGCCGACCAAGGCTGCGAGCAGGGCGACCGCCACCGCGGAGACAAGGAACGGGATGACCGCCCCGCCGCCCTTGGTGAGCGCCGCGGCGATCGTGAATGCCGCCGCGCCGGCCATGAACGTGATGTCCGAGCGGCTCAGGACCCTGCCGCGGGCGATCTGCTTACCGGTCTCGGGCGGCCCTGCTGGCTGCGTGGTCGTCATGACCGCCGAGCGTAGGGCATCGCGAACGGTAGCGGCGACGCTGGATGAGGCCGGTGAAGGTCTTCTGGAGTCGGCCGGGCCGGGGGTGCGCAGCTGGCTGCTGTTTTGGCCGGTGAGGAGCTAGGCCGGGACGGCGGTCAGGGCAGGTCGAGGATCTTCTCGCGCACGGCGTACATCACGGCTTCCATCCGCGAGTGCAGCTGCAGCTTCTCCAGGATGTTGCGCACGTGGTTCTTGACCGTGTTCTCGCTGATGAACAGAGTCTTGGCGATCTTGCTGTTGTTCGCCCCGGTGGCGATCAGCTTGAGCACCTCGAGCTCGCGGTCCGTGAGCTTCGGCGCGGGCGGCCCCTGCTCGCGCCGCTCCTCGCCGCTCTTGGCCATGGTGGCGAACTCGCTCAGCAGCTTGGTGGCCATCGACGGGGTGATCAGCGACTGGCCGCCGGCGACCGCGCGGATCGAGTCGGCGATCTCGTGCGGCGGGATCTCCTTGAGCAGATAGCCGGTGGCGCCCGCCTTGATCGCGTCGTAGAGGTCGGCCTCCTCGTCGCTCATGGTGAGCATGACCACGCGGGTGGACGGGGCGACCTCCTTGATCGCGGCCGCCGCCTCGATGCCGCCGCGCTTGGGCATCTTCACGTCGAGCAGCACCACGTCGGGCAGCAGCTCCCCGGCCTTCTCCACCGCCTCCGCGCCGTCTCCGGCCTCGCCGACCACCTCGATGTCCGGCTCCTGCTGCAGCACGATGTCCAGACCACGGCGCAGCAGCGCGTGGTCGTCGACCAACAGGACCCGGATGGGATCGGCGCCGGACGCGAGTTGCCCGGCGGGGGAACCGGCCGGCCTTGCGGATGGTGCCGCGGCCGACTGTGGTGTGGCGGGGCGGGGGCGGCCGGGCTGCGCCGGGATGCCCTCCGGGCGCACGCCGACCGGCCTGCCGGAATCGGATTGGGCCACCTGTCCGTACCCCCTAGTACCTGGATCGGCCGGTCCGGGCAGGCGCCCGTTACTCCCGGACGGGACGCCGGAGACGCTGAGTGACCGCGTCATCATCGCACAGTATCGGCGAAACCTGATAATAGCTGGCGCGGACCCGGGATTGACAGTACCGCTCGGGACGTGGTCGCCGCCCTTTGGGGCGATCCTCGTTCCGCGGTCCGGGTCCGCGCCTGCTGATATGTCGTCAAGTGTGCTGTTTCCGCCTGTCCGCGGTGCGTTCTCGGGACCGCGCTATGCGGCCGTGGCGGTGCCTGGCTGGCCGCCGGAGTAGTGCGCCGCGCCGGTCTCCTCCAGGTGGATCACGCCGTAGTCGTAGCCGCGACGGCGGTAGACCACGGAGGGCAGCTTCGTCTCGGCGTCGACGAACAGGTAGAAGTCGTGCCCGACCAGCTCCATCTCGTAGAGCGCCTGGCACAGGTCCATCGGCGGGGCGGTGTGCGTCTTCTCCCGCACGACCATCGGGCCGTCGCCCTCGACCTCGATCGGGCCGACGTGCCGGATCTCGCGGCGGGGCTCGGCGGCGGCGACCGGGGCCGCGCGCTCGGCCAGCTCGGCGGCCTCGAGTTCGGCCAGGGTGGAGGTGGCGACGGACACGGAGACCGGGCTGCGGCGGCCGTGGTGCACACGGCGGCGGTCGGCGGCGCGGCGCAGCCGTGCCTCCAGCTTGGTGGCGGCCAGGTCGAGCGCGGCGTAGGGGTCGGCGGCGCAGGCCTCGGCCCGTACCACCGGGCCGCGAGTACGCAGGGTGATCTCGATCCGGTCGCAGCGTTCGGCCTGCCGGGGGTTGCGCTCCTTGGACAGCTCCACGTCGAGACTGATGGCCTTGCCGTCGAAGCGCTCGATGCGCGAGAGCTTCTCGACCACGTGCTTGCGGAACCGTTCGGTCACCTCGGTCTTGCGGCCCTTCACCACGATGTCCACGCGCGTCTCCCTTTGCTCGCTGATTGCCCGGCGCTCGTCGTTCGCGCCGCGCTCGCTGTCTGGACTGACACTGCTGCGGCTTGGACGCTCCCCCGGCTCGTTCGCGCGGGGTCGCGCTCCACTGGTAGGAGTGGCTGATTCCGATACTTGGATAGGGCTGCACCACCTCCTGGGACTGGTTTGATTCTTGTCAACCTATGCCGGGAAGATCCGGCTTTGGAGGGGTAACGACGGGAAGGCCTTGCCGAGTTCCGGCCAGGTACGTCGGGGGCGCCACGACTTCGGCCCTCAGTCGTCGTGCGCGCTGCTCATACGCTTGAACGTAATGCCGCTTCGGCGTGAACGGTAGGGGCCAATAGGCCTACTCCGCCAAGTGGGTGAATCGACGGGCGTTCACCTGGGAGTCTCGGCTTGCGCGAGGTGGCGAATCGGTCGCGTGCCGAGCTGGGCAAACTGCGACGTGGCGGTGGGTTCAGCGGGAGCCTCCTCGATCCGGGGGTCTGAGGGGGTGCACGGGTTTGGCCGCGCTCCGGTTCGGTTTGGCTGCCCCGATTTGAAGGACCTGAATCGCGGCGCTCGGGCAGTGGGTTCAGCGGCCGCTGAATCTGGTGGCGGCGATGACGGCCGCGCCGATCGGCCGTCCGCCGTCGGCCCGGATCGCGCGTGCGGCTTCGGCGAGTGTGGCTCCGCTGGTCGTCACATCGTCGACGAGGACGGCTGGGCGCTGCGTGAGGCGCCACACGGCTGCCGGTCGCACGGCGAGAGCGCCCCTGAGGTTCTGTGCACGCTCTTGATGCGTTAAGCCGACCTGGTCGGCTACGCGCCGTTGATGGCGTAAGGCCGGGAGGACGTTAGCTGTATGGCCGAGCACGCGCATCTCACCGGCCGCTGCGCAAGCCATGCGACGTACCGGGTCCTGGCCACGGCGGCGCGTCGATGAGCGGGCGGAGGGTGCGGGGATCAGCCAGACGGCGGCGGCGCCGGGGCTGGCGGCCAGGACTGCGCGCGCGAGGCGGCGACCGAGGGGTCTGGCCAGGTCAAGCCGGTTGTGTTCCTTCTGCGCGACGATAATGTCCGCCACCGGTTCGCGGTACGGCGCCAGCGCGTGCACCGGAGGCAAGCCGGACGGGCGGCGTGCGTGGCGTACCAGGACCGGTGGTCCGGAGAGGGTTAGCGCGCAGGTGCTGCACAGGCCCTCGATCACGTCGCCGGTGCCGGTATGCCCGCAGCCGGCGCACTCTGCGGGCAGCACGAGGTCGAGCAGCGTCGCCCACCAGGACCGCCGCTGACGCTCCGTCAGTTCCTCCCCCACGCCATGATCATAAGCGGCTCGATCGGGGCGAGTCGGTCAATAGGCGTAACTGGGGGAAAAACCCTGCACGGGCGCGGATCCCTGCGAACTCCACGAGTTGCTGTTGAACGAGTACTGCGTGATCTGCGGCGCAGTGCCGCCGGTGCCTCCGTACACGGCCAGCAGCGTGCTGCCGGCCCACTCGATGCCGCCGGTGTTGTTGGGCGGGTTGATGGTGACCGCGTTGAGGTCGGTCGAGTTCGTCACCGGGGAGCCGTCCGTGTACAGCTCGGAGACCACCGAGGGGGAGGAGGGCTGCTGGCCGCCGAGCACCGCGAGGGACTCGCTGCCGTGCCAGTCGATGTCCTGCACCGTGTCCCACTGGTCCACGACCGGGTTCTCGATGGCCTGCCGCAGATCCAGGGACTGGCTCGAGCCGCTGCCCTGCAGGACGCCGAGGCCCACGGAGTAGACCGTCGATCCGGTCGACGACTGCTCCGAGTACACGACGGCGACCCGACGGCCGTCGGGCGCGACGGCGAGCTGCGCGATGGGCGGCGGATCTCCATCCGGGCCGAACGCGGTCACCTGCTGCGGGCGCGCTTGGAGACCCTGCGTGACGTCCAGCCGGTAGAGCGCGGCCGAGTGCTGCGACTTGTCGATGAACCAGAGGTGACCGAGCGCGTCCCAGCTGAGCGAGACGAGCTGGCTGCCGGTGTAGACCGGCTGGCGGTCGCTGGCGTCGCCGGGGGCGCCGAGGTAGAGCTTCGTGCCGGAGTCGTCGACCGTGGCGGCGATGGTCGCGCCGTCGTAGTTGGTGACCGCGAGGCGGCTGTATCGGCGGCCGGGCGGGCCGACCTGCTCGAGACGGCTGCCCTTGCTGTCCGAGTAGTAGACGGCGTGGTTGTCCTTGCCAAGGAAGTAGTAGGTCGCGTCGCCGGGTCCGCCGAGTCCGACGTGGTAGCGCCTCATCACGTAGTCGACAGTGCCCGACGACGCGCCGAGCTGCGCGCCGCGCTGATCGACGATCGTTACGTGGCTGACGGAGGCCAGGTCGCTGTACGTGGCGAGCAGCTCATCGGCAAGACCGTTACACGCGCTATGACCGTGCGTGGTGCAGACGTTCGGCGTCTTGACGGTCACCTGCGCCGTACCGTCCGACCCGATGCTCACCGCGTTGGTGAGACTGGCGAGCGCGATTTGCGGCGCGGCGGTGACCGCGACCCCGCTCAGCCAGCCGGGCGGCCCCGCCAGCAGCTTGTCGGCCAGTTTCTGGGCGACGACGACATCGGACTGGCCGCGCATGTACACCGGGACCGGGATCATGCTCTCGCCCGGCGCGGCGCTGTTGAAGTAGTAGAGGTCGTAGGCGTTGTACTCGGCGCGGAAAGTCTCCTCGGTCAGCGCGATGCCGAACTCGTCGGGCAGCTGATCGATCTGGTAGTAGCCCTTGCCCTCGTTGAACTTGACGACGAACAGGTAGCCACTGCGCGAGGCCGCCGCCGATACCGGCGACACCGGCTCGTACGTGCCGTCGTCGCCGACATTCGCGAGTACGGTGCCGCTGATCCGCACTTGGTCGCCGTGGCCGGGCACCTGCGCCGGGCTGGATTCGTCACCGCTGAACACGACGACCTTCTGCGGGTCCCACTGCGCGTCTCCGGTGAGGTACTGACGGGCGATGGAGAGGTTGCCCGGATCACTGGCCGCGGTCTGCAGGAAGCCCTCGACTATCGCCTGCGGGTCCTCGTTGCGCTGGGGACCCTTGGGCCAGATCCGCACGTCCGATCCGCCGGCCGCGTCGGTTTGCTTGCTGACCGCGTTCACGCCGGAGTTCGCGGGCAGGTTGACGCAGCCCGCGGTGAGGAAACCGAGCAGGGAGAGCAGACCGAGCGCGGCCGTGCGGGCCGAGGGCTTGCGGTTCGTCATGCCTGGTCCCCCGTGCCGTTTCCGTCGCCGCCGCTGTTGACGTCTCCGCGCAGGTCGCCCTCGCCGAATCCGGTGATGGACGGCGGGCTCGACACGGTCGCCCGGTCCACCACCGCCGCGGTGTCCTGGCTCGGCTTGGTCGCGGCCTTTGGTGAGCCGGGCGGTCCGGCGGGAGCGCGTACCGCACCCGGCCTGGAGGAAGCCGTGCTCTGATCAAGCAGCGTTCGGTGCCCTGACCCCTGGAGTTGCGACTGAGGCTGAGTCTGAGGCTGCGCGGGCGTCGTCGTTGAGCCTCGGCGCTGGCGCAAGTGGTGGCTCGAGTCCTCGGGTTCCAGCGGGATCGGGGAGCGCAGCAGTTCGACGCGCGTGTTGCGCGGCACGGTGAGCCGGAACTGGGAGCCGCCGCCGGGTTCGCCCCAGGCCTGGAGCCAGCCGTGGTGCAGCCGGGCGTCCTCAAGGGCGATCGCCAGGCCGAGACCGGTGCCCCCGGTGGTACGGGCCCGCGCCGGGTCAGCCCGCCAGAACCGGTTGAACACCAGCGAAGACTCGCCCGGGCGCAGCCCGACGCCGTGGTCCCGCACCGCCACGGCCACCGCGTCCTCCGAAGCCGCGACCTTGATGATCACGTCCCGGCCCTCGCCGTGCTCGATCGCGTTGACCACCAGGTTGCGCAGCACCCGGTCGATCCGGCGGGCGTCCACCTCGGCGACGCACGGCTCCTCCGGAGCCTGCACGATCACGGTGCTGCCCTTGCGGTCGGCCAGCGGCGCGGAGCTGTCGACGACGCGCTGCACCAGCGCCCGCAGGTCTACAGGTTCCGCGTCCAGAATCGCCGCGCCCGCGTCGAAGCGGCTGATCTCCAGCAGGTCGGCGAGCAGCTCCTCGAACCGGTCGAGCTGGTTCTGCAGCAGCTCCGCGGAGCGGGAGACGACCGGGTCGAAGGTCTCGCGCGCCTCGTGAATCAGGTCGGCGGCCATGCGCACGGTGGTCAGCGGGGTACGCAGCTCGTGCGAGACGTCGGAGACGAACCGGCGCTGCACCCGGCTGAGCTCTTCCAGCCGCCGGATCTGGTTCTGCAGGTTCGCCGCCATCTTGTTGAAGGAGTTGGCCAGCGAGGCCAGGTCGTCCTCGCCGCGCACCCGCATCCGCTCCTCCAGCCGGCCCGCGGCCAGCCGTTCGGCGATCCCGGCGGCCATCCGCACCGGGGTGACCACCTGCCGGGAGACGAACCAGGCGATGGCGACCAGTGCGAGCACCAGAAGCAGCGCGGCGAGCACCAGCGACAGCTCGACGGTATGGAGGTTCGCCTCGTCCTGGCTGAGCGGGAAGACGTAGAAGATGTCGGCGGTGAACTCGGTGCCGCTGTTGTTCGCGGTGACCCGCTGGCCGACGACCACCGCGTCGGCCTTGGTGTTCTGCCGGTACTGGACCGTGGCGAACTCGTACCAGGCCTGGCCGGCCGGCACGTTCGCGATCTTGGTCTGCAGGTCCGCCGGGATCGTGTTGCTGTTGAGGTTGGCGCACGCGGCCGGGAACGCCGCGGTGTCGGCGTCCTTCTGCAGGACGATGGCGACCTGGAACAGGGTGCTGCTCTTGCACAGCGAGCGGGCGACGTTCGTCGCCAGCACGCCGGTGTCGATGGTCGGGTCGAGGCTCTTGGAGTTGAAGTCCTGGACCGCGCTCTGGAAGCCGACGCTGGCCTGTTCCTTGGCCGCGTCGAGCCGGGTGCGCAGGATGCCGTCGGCGACCCGCTGGGCGATGAAGTAGCCGAGGCCCACCGCGACGGCGAGCGAGAGGATCATGGTGACCGAGACGACCCGGAACTGAAGCGAGCGGCGCCAGCGGGCGGGCAGGTCGCGCAGCGCATGGCTGGTCGCCCGCAGCGCACGCCGCAGTCTCGCTCCCATGCCTGTGCCCATGGCTCACCCACCGGTCCCACTGTTGTTCAGCTGTTCAGCCGACGTGTCCGCGGCCGGGTCGGGGCCGCGGTCCGGCCGGAGTCGAAGTCGGGGACGTGAACATCCCCGATGGGCACACTAACCCCGGCCACCCCTCCCCCGAGACGACGCAAAACGGACGCCCCGAGTTCCCGGCCGCGGCCGGTCCGCCGCGATCCGGCCGCCCGGCGCGCGGCCGCCCGGCGGTCCTGGTCAGGCGGGTCCGGCCTTGTATCCCACGCCGCGCACGGTGATCACGATCTCCGGCTTCTCCGGGTCGTGCTCGATCTTCGAGCGCAGCCGCTGCACGTGCACGTTGACCAGGCGGGTGTCCGCGGCGTGCCGGTATCCCCACACCTGCTCGAGGAGCACTTCGCGGGTGAAGACCTGCCAGGGCTTGCGCGCGAGCGCGACCAGCAGGTCGAACTCCAGCGGGGTCAGCGCGATCGACTCGCCGCCGCGCTTGACCGAGTGCCCGGCCACGTCGATCGACAGGTCGCCGATGTTCAGCGTCTCGGGCTTGGGCTCGTCGGCCCGGCGCAGCCGCGCCCGGACCCGCGCCACCAGTTCCTTCGGCTTGAACGGCTTGATGACGTAGTCGTCGGCGCCGGACTCCAGGCCGACCACCACGTCCACGGTGTCGCTCTTGGCCGTGAGCATCACGATCGGGACGCCCGATTCGGACCGGATCTGCCGGCAGACGTCAATGCCGTCGCGGCCGGGCAGCATCAGGTCGAGCAGCACCAGGTCCGGCTTGAACTCGCGGAATGCGCCGAATGCGCGGTCCCCGTCGGATACGGTCGCGGTTTCGAAGCCCTCGCCGCGTAGCACGATACCGAGCATCTCGGCCAGCGCGGTGTCGTCATCGACGATGAGCACACGTCCCTTCATGGGGCTCATCTTCGCATCATTTCGACGGCGGATTGCAACAACGCCGAGATCCGCGCCCAGGAAAGCACAGCTCAGGTCTTCCAACTCCTTGCCGGAGCCCCGCCATGGGCCACTAGGATGTGGGCCTGCTCCGTGGCGGGGCGACCACGTGGGCGACGGACGAGGTGGGGGATGCCAGAGTTGCCGGCGGCTTGGGCCGCGCCCGGCGCGCCCGCGCCGGAAGTCACCACCGCGACACGTATCGCCAGCGTGCGAGACACCGCGGCTGGGGTGGAACGCATCGCGCGTCCGGTTCCGCTTCGGCCGTTGAGCGTCCTGGAGTTGATCGACGGGGCCATCGGTGCGGTGCGCGCCGTACCCGTCGCGCTGCTCGGATGGACCTCGCTGTTCGTGGTAGCCGCGGCGCTGGTGGATTTCGTCCTGACCTGGCTGTTCGACTCTGCGGTCGCTGCTGCGACGCGCGCTCATCCGGTGACCATCTCGGACAGCTTCGGCAATGCGTACGTCGAGTACGGCAGGACGCAGGGCGCGGGCACGTTCGGCCTCTTTGTCGTGCATCTGCTGCTGCCGATCGTGTGCTCCGGATTCGCCGTCACGATTCTCGCCGGTCTGCTCGCCGAGCCAATCAAGCAATACGTGGACGGAGCGGCGAGTACTGCACCGGCTCCTGCGCGCCAGACCCGGCAACTGATCCTGCGTCTTTCTGGCATCGCCGCTGTTACCGCATTGCCGCGTGCCATCTTCGTGGCGCTGTACGCGTTCGCCACGCTGTTCATCGTGAACGAACCACAGGGCGGGCACGGCTCGGTGATGGCGGCTGTCACCTTTATCGGCGCACCCTTGTGCTTCGCGCTGATCGCGGACTGGGCGATCGCGCCGTCGGTCGCGGCGCTCGAAGGCGCCCGCGGGTTCGCCGCGCTCTCCCGGTCGCGCAAGCTGGTGACGGCGGGCCGGTGGCGCACGCTGTGGACCACCGGGCTGACGCTCACGATCTCAATCGTGGTGATGCTTCCGCTGATCATCTGCCAGTACTACATCGCCAACACCCAGGGCGTACGCGATCTGCTCAACGGCGATCCGGTGACCGGCGCGACGTACTGGTGGCTGGCCGGGTATCTCGTCGTGCTCATACTCATCCAGGTCCTGACCGCGCCGTTCCGGGCCGCCGTGGTGACCATGGAGTACATCGACCGGCGCTTCCGTCGTGAGGGCCTGGACATCCGCATCGCGTGGGCGCGGGTCGCCCGGACGATCGCCGCCGGAAGGGGGCGGTCGGCATGATGCGCGCAGACACGCCGGTCACCGTCAACAGCGACCAGGCGCGGCAGATGGCGATCCGCGAGCTGTCGAAGTCGCAGTACCACCGTGGAGCGCTGCCGACTCCGTCCCCCTCCACGGCGCTGCCCTCGCCTCCGCCGCTCAGACAGCCTCCGCATCCGCCGTCACCGAGCCACGCGCTCGCGGTGGTGCTGATCATCCTGGCGATCTTCGTCCTCGTCGTCGTGGTGCTGCTGGTGCTGCGCTGGCTGGGCAAGCCGCGCACCGAGAAGCGGCGCAAGGAGAAGGCCGAGCAGGGCGCCGGAGCGGGAAACACCGTCGAAGAGGTCCTGACCGGGGCCGCACTTCACCGCCACAACGCCGAGCTGGCCGCGTCGGCAGGCGATTTCGCCGAGGCGATCCGTGAGCGGTTCCGCGCGGTGATCGCGACGCTCGACGAGCGCGGCCTGTTGCCGGAGCGCGCGGACCGCACCGCGGACGAGGCGGCCCGGGATGCCGGCGCGATCCTGCCCGCGCACGCCGAGGTGCTGGTTGCGGCAGCCCGCGCCTTCGACGAGGTCGAATACGGCGAGTACATCGGCACGCCCGAGGCTTACGCCGTGATCAGCCGGGTCGACGAACTGGTCCGGACCGAGGTGCCGGGAACGCTGCAACTGCCGACCGCGATAGCCCCGACCGTGCCGGGTGGCGTGCAGTGAGGCGAGCGGTCAAGCAGGTCACGTCTCCGCGTCTCGCGGCAGCCGTAGCAGTGGCGTTGTGCGCTGCGGTCGGCGTCATGGCCGGCACGCCGGCGCACGCGGATGTCACGCCGAGCCCGAGCGGCTCGGTCGACACCTCGACGCTGCTCGATCCGAGTTCGGACACGGCTCTGCTTAATCTGCTCGGTCAGCAGGGCGTCACGTATAACCCGATCACGGTGCCTGACGAAGCGATCCGGTACGCGGATGAAGCGTCCGATACCACGCTTGTCATCAGCGAGGACGAGCGTCTGAGCACAGACGGGCTCGCCGCATTGCACCGCGCTGGATTCGGGCGGGTCGTGATCCTCAACAACGACGCGGCCACGATCGGCGCGTTCCTGCTCGGCGCGGGTGTCGGTTCGTATACGGACAACATCACGACGCTTGTGCCGCCGTCGTGCACCATCGCCGATCCGGTCGCGGCTGGACGCGTGGACCTGCATACCGCATCGGCGACGTTCACAGCTGGTGAGACTGACCAGGTCGCGGGCTGTTATCCGGTGAACGGCGCACCGACGCTGATCTACCAGACCTACGGCGGGACCGATGCCTACGCGGTGGGCTCGACCACGTTCTTCGAGAACGACGAGCTCGCTTCGGCCGGGAACGCAGCCCTGGCGCTGCGGTTGTTCGGGGCGCATTCCCGGCTGCTGTGGCTGGCACCGAACTTCATACCGGATCCGTCGTTGCAGAACTGCTCCGGCTACGACTGCGGCTCGGATCAGAACAATCCGGGTCCCATGCCGACCACGACGATCACGGCGGGCGGCGGGGGCGGCAGCGGTTCGAGCGCGAGCCGGCCGACGCTGACCAGCCTCATGCCGAGCTGGATCTGGTGGGCGCTGCTGCAGTTGCTCGTGGCCGTGCTGCTCGTCGCGTACTGGCGCGGCCGTCGGCTGGGCGCGGTCGTCACCGAACAGCTGCCGGTCACCGTGCGCGCGGCGGAGACCGTCGAGGGCCATGCCCGGCTGTATCGCCGCGCCAATGCGCACGGCCGTGCCGCGGAACTATTGCGCAAGGCGACCGCTGGCAGGCTGGCCGGTTACTTCGGTGTCCCGGCTGCCCGCGCGCACGCCGATCCGTCCGTCCTCGTCGCGCCGGTGGCCGCGCGGCTTAACGTGGCCCAGGACCAGATCGCCGATCTGCTCACCGGCAAGGCCCCGCAATCCGAAGCCGAACTGGTCCTGCTCGCGGACCACCTCGACCAATTGGAACAGGAGGTCCGGTCATCGTGACCGAGTCCGACATCGCTGCTGAGTTCGGCGCCGCCGAATCCGCCGCCGCCCCTGCGTCCGACGCTGTGCTTTCGTCAGACACTGTGCCCACGACCGCCGCGACTGCCGCGACTACCGCAGCCGACTCCGGGAACGCCGGCGCGCTGGACGGCACCATGCCGCTCTCGGCCTCCGCTTCGCAGGCCGCCGACGCGCGCCGCTCGTTGCAGGCGGTGCGGGCCGAGGTGGCAAAGGCGGTGGTCGGCCAGGACGCGGCGGTCACCGGTCTGGTGATCGCGTTGCTGTGCGAGGGCCACGTGCTGCTGGAGGGCGTGCCCGGCGTCGCCAAGACGCTGCTGGTGCGCTCGCTGTCCGCGGCGTTGTCGCTGGACACCAAGCGGGTCCAGTTCACCCCGGACCTGATGCCGGGTGATGTGACCGGTTCGCTGATCTACGACGCGCGCACGGCGCAGTTCTCGTTCCGCGAAGGCCCGGTGTTCACGAACCTGCTGCTGGCCGACGAGATCAACCGCACGCCACCGAAGACGCAGGCGGCGCTGCTGGAGAGCATGGAGGAGCGGCAGGTCACGGTGGACGGCAGCCCGCGCCGGCTGCCGTTCCCGTTCGTCGTGGCGGCGACGCAGAACCCGCTGGAGTTCGAGGGCACCTATCCACTACCGGAGGCGCAGCTCGACCGGTTCCTACTGAAGCTGAATCTGCCGCTGCCCAGCCGCGACGAGGAGATCACGGTGCTGCGTCGGCACGCGGACGGCTTCGATCCGCGTCAGCTCGCGGCCGCGGGAGTGCGGCCGGTGGCCGGTCCGGCCGAGATCCAGACGGCACGCGACGCGGTGCGCAAGGTCACTGTGACGCCGGAGGTACTCGGGTACATCACCGACATTGTGCGTGCGACGCGTACCGCGCCGGCGCTGTCTGTCGGGGTGTCACCTCGTGGCGGTACCGCGCTGCTCGCTGCGTCGCGCGCCTGGGCGTGGCTGTCCGGGCGTGACTATGTGAGCCCGGATGACGTTAAGGCGCTGGCTCGGCCGGTGCTGCGTCACCGCGTGCGGCTGCGGCCGGAGAGCGAGCTCGAGGGTGTGTCCACGGACGCGGTCATCGACGGCGTGCTGGGTAACGTCGCGGTTCCCCGCTAAGGACAGACGGGCGATATGCGACCTTCCGCACTCCGCAAAGGCGCCACACGCAGCGGCCGTGGCAGCCTGGTGCTCACCGGCCGCTCCGGAGTCGTGGCCGCCGCCGGCTCGGTAGTGGTCGGCGTGGTTTCGGGCGTGCTGCACCTGCCTGGTTGGGCGGGCATCGCGGCGTTCGAGGCGGCGCTGGGTTGCGGAGTGGCGGCGGACGCGCTGCGTGCGGGTTCGCTGCGGGATCTGGCGTTCAACCGGAGTGGCGACGCGACGGTGCGGCTGGGCGAGAGCGCCACGGTGAGCCTCGACGTGGTGAATGTGGGCGATCGGCCGCTGCGTGGCACGCTGCGTGACGCCTGGGCGCCGAGCGCCGGGAACGTCGTGCGCACGACGCAGCCGCGCCAGGTCATGGAGCTGGCGAAGGAGCCACGGCACGCGCTCTCGATCGAGCCGCACAGTACCCAGCGCGTCGATACGGTCCTGACGCCGACGCGTCGTGGCGATCGCGCACCGGATCGGGTGACGATCCGGTCGCTGGGCCCGCTGGGCCTGGCCGGTCGTCAGGTCTCGCGCGAGGTGCCGTGGCGGCTGCGCGTGCTGCCGCCGTTCGAGAGCCGGAAGCATTTGCCGTCGCGGTTGGCGCGGTTGCACGAGACCGACGGCCGTACTCCGGTCTTGGTGCGCGGCCAGGGCAGCGAGTTCGATTCGCTGCGCGAGTACGTGGTCGGCGATGACGTGCGCTCGATCGACTGGCGGGCGACCGCGCGGCGCAACGATGTGGTCGTGCGTACGTGGCGGCCGGAACGCGACCGGCATGTCGTGATCGTCTTGGATACGAGCCGGACCTCGGCGGGTCGAGTGGGCGATATCCCGCGGCTCGATTCGGCGATCGACGCGGCGTTGCTGCTCGCGGCTCTGGCGACGCGGGCCGGGGACCGGGTGGACCTGCTCGCCTACGACCAGCAGTTGCGCGCGTCTGTGACTGGGGCGCTGCCGGGTCGCACGCTGGCGCTGTTCAGCGATGCGATGGCGGTGTTGGAGCCGTCGCTGATCGAGCTCAATGCGGAGGGCCTGGTCACGCATTTGATGCGGATCCGCAGGCGGTCGCTGGTGGTGCTGCTGACCAGCATTGACGCGGCGGCGATCGGCGAGGGCCTGTTGCCGCAGATGTCCCGCCTGACGGGACGCCACAAGGTCGTGGTGGGCTCGGTCGCGGATCCGCGAATCGCGCAGCTCTCGACGGCGCGGGGTGACGCGGACGCGGTGTTCGCGGCGGCGTCGGCGGAGTTGGCGCTGACGACGAGGCGTCAGGTCGCGGCGGAGCTGGGAAGGCATGGCGTCGAGGTCGTGGATGCGATTCCCGAGCGTTTCGCGCCTGCACTGGCGGATCGGTACCTCGCGTTGAAGGCTGCCGGTCGGCTCTGAGGCGGCTGCGCCGGTTCTGGACCCTGGTGTCCTGGACCAGTGCGCTCGCTTGACCAGCCACACGCCAGCGTCGCAAGACGAACGCGATTGCTGCCGCCGCCGCTTCGCCTGTCGCGCCGTACTAACCCACTCGGCATCGGAATGCGCACGTGCCCGCTTTTGGGCATAAAAAAGCGTCGGGCGCCTACCGGTATTCGGTAGGCGCCCGACGTTACGGGTTGTGCGGCGGTGTCCTGCTCTCCCGCCGGGTCTCCCCGGCAGTACCCTCGGCGCTGGCGGGCTTAGCTTCCGGGTTCGGAATGGGTCCGGGCGTTTCCCCGCCGCCATGGCCGCCGCAACATTCTCAGTCCCCCGCAACGACCCACCCGCCGCGTGACCCGCGGGGGTGGTGGCGTGGTTGAGGGCCTGTGAACCGGGTAGTGGATGCGAGTTGGTTTCGTCGTGGTGCTTGGAACGCTTGGGGTTTGGGTGGGGTAAGTCCTCGGCCTATTAGTACCCGTCCACTAAGCCCGTTACCGGGCGTGCATGCCGGGCCTATCAACCCCATGGTCTGTGGGGGGCCTTACCCAATCGTGTTGGTGGGAGACCTCATCTCGAAGCCGGCTTC
>NZ_DASRBQ010000116.1:0-6567 GCF_035653575.1 Actinocrinis sp. | reverse complement strand
CCCGCTTGTCGTCAACACGACGCCTGCCGGCGCCGCGGACGAGCTCGCGGAGAGCGTGACCAAGCCCGTGGGCACGCTCTTCGACGTAATCTACCATCCCTGGCCGACGCGCCTCGCTGCCGCCTGGCAACAGGCGGGCGGCACGGTGCTCGGCGGACTTGACCTGCTTATCCACCAGGCCGCGCTGCAGGTGGAGCTTATGACCGGAGCCGATCCCGCACAGCGCGACACAGTGGTGGCGGCCATGCGGGAAGCCGGGACCGCAGCGCTCAGCGAACGCTGACCACAGGTTGCGGTACCACGAGCCGCGGCTGACTCATACGCGTCGAATGCCCTGGCTCGGGCACCCTCATCTGTGCAACGAAAGACCGGTGAGCTGACCGTCCGCGGCGAACTCCACCGTGAACGAACCGATGCCCTCGGCCGCCACCACGATGCCTCCCGGTACGCGACTCCACTCCCAGCCGTAGTGCTCTACATATCCGAGCACGCACTCGGCGGCGTCCTCTCCGAACGTCGCAGCGCCTTCCATCACGAAGCGCGGTACCGTGCCGAGCCGAGGTACCGCGCTCGGTACCGAGGGATCGCAGACCACGTAGTACACGCGCGCCCCGCCCTCTCCGTCCGGGCCGCTGTGCCCGATGTAGCCGCGCGCGCCCAGCATCCCCATGGCGGTCCAGGCAAGCATCTCCGCGGCGTCCTGAGGGCTGTCAGGCGCGTCCGCGATGCCCACCAGACCAAAGGCCGCAGTGACGAACTCTGCGATGCCCTCGCGCTCGCCTAGGGCGCGCAACCGCCGGGCCTGCTCGGTGATCGCCGAGTTCTGACCCCAGCTCACCGGATCAGCCCAGGCCCACGTCCAGACGCCTGCCGGAGAAAGCGTCCCGAGGGCGTCCACCGCGAACTCACGACCAGATTGCCGATACGTACGCGTCGCGTGATCAACGGACCATTCGCCGAGCGGCAGATAGGCCAGGAACGTTTCCAGCTGCTCGGTAACCCACGCCGCGTGACGATTGCCCACGGCGTTGAAGCCCGCGCTGAACTCGATCAGGTTCACCGCTTCCGGCGGAGCCGAAGCCACGGGAACGACGGGGTCGGCGTGAACGGCCGGTCCACCGACGCTGCCCTGCGCCAGGTGCGCTTGCGGCGGTACGTGCATCGGAGTCTGCGGGGGCACGTGCGAAGGCGCCGGTGGGCGTGCCTGCCGCGCGTTAAGCGTCGCGACGATCTGCGCGGCGGCGGCTTGCACTGCCTGCGGGTGCACCGGCACGAGCGTGTACTGGCGAGATCTGATGTGCGCGAGTAGCTCCGGCTGCGGCGGAAGCTGGTAAAGACTCAGGTAGTAGCCCACAGCCGCCGGCCAGATCCATGTGCCATCGCTGTGGAACGCGCGCGGCACGTTCGGCAGCGCGCCCGGCACAAGTTCGTCACGGGTCGTCCCAGGTGCGGAAAGCACGACGGCGGCTCGGGTCAGGTAGGCCTGAAGCGCGGGAAGCTCGCGCGGATCGAGGTTCTGGCGATTGATCAGCGGGCCGCCATCCGGCTTGACGCCATCGAAGACGCGCGCCATCGGAAAACCTGCCTGCTGCGGGACCTGAGGGTCGTGTGACGGCTGCTGTTGCTGCGGCGGCGCCGGCCTGGCCTGCTGAGTTTGCGGCGCCTGCGGGTTCCCCTGCGGCAGGTGCTGTGGCGGCCCTTGCAGGTGCTGCGCCGGCGCGCCCGCACTCGACGGCGCGTTCTCAGCTCCCTGCCGAACCGGACCCGTGCCCGGCGCGAACGCACCCAGGCTCGGATCGATCGGCGGCGGCACCAACGGCGGCAAGGGCCCCGAGCCTGTGCCCGTATCCCGGCCATCAGGCTGCTGCGACGCCAGAACCGCATCGTGGTACACCTGCGGCGTCGAGCGCGCCAAGCTCCCCGCCCCCGTGGCTCCCGCCCCGCCGAAGCCCGCTGTGCTGGACATCCGCACTCCCAACCTCGCCGCACGCATCGCCGTTGAGGGACGGGCCAGTCTCCCATCGGGCCGCCCGCTGAACAACTCGCGAAGCCCACCGACGGCCGAACCCAGGACCTGACGAACTCGCCAGAAAAAGTCAGACCATATCCCGGCCTGTGGACAACCTTTTCCGCCAGCCGAGCACTCCGTGAAATGATCGGGGCATGTTGCGTTGGCTCACCGCAGGCGAATCGCACGGTCCCGCGCTCGTCGCGATCATCGAGGGACTGCCGGCCGGCGTGCGCACGTCCACCAAGGCGGTTTCGGACGCGCTCGCCCGCCGCCGGCTCGGCCACGGCCGCGGTGCCCGGATGAAGTTCGAGCAGGACGAGGTCGCCTTCCTCGGCGGCGTGCGGCACGGCCTGACCCAGGGCGGCCCGATCGCGGTGCGCATCGGCAACAGCGAGTGGCCCAAGTGGGAGACGGTCATGGCCGCCGACCCGATCGCCGGCCCGGCCTCGCTCGACGAGGTGGAACCCGGCTCCGCCGAGTTCTCCGCCACCGGCTCCGGCCAGGCCCGCAGCGCCCCGCTCACCCGACCCCGCCCCGGCCACGCCGACCTGGCCGGCATGCAGAAGTACGGATTCGACGACGCCCGGCCGGTCCTCGAGCGCGCCAGCGCCCGGGAGACCGCCGCCCGCGTCGCGCTCGGCGACGTGGCCCGCGCCTTCCTCGACCAGGCCGCCGGAATCCACATCGTCTCCCACGTGGTCCGGCTCGGCCCGATCACCACCCCCGACGGCTTGCAACCCGGCCCTGGCGACCTCGAACGCGTCGACGCCGACCCGGTCCGCTGCTTCGACCCGGAGACCAGCGCCGCGATGGTCGCCGAGATCGACGCCTGCCACAAGGCCGGCGACACCCTCGGCGGTGTCGTCGAGGTCCTCGCCTACAACCTGCCGCCCGGCCTCGGCAGCCACGTGCACTGGGACCGGCGGCTCGACGCCAGGCTCGCCGCCGCGCTGATGAGCATCCAGGCGATCAAGGGCGTCGAGCTCGGCGACGGCTTCGGCCTCGCCGCGGTCCGCGGCTCCCTCGCCCAGGACGAGATGGACCCCGGCCGCCCCGGCGTGCGCCGCCGCACCGGCCACTCCGGCGGCACCGAGGGCGGCATGTCCACCGGCGAGGTGCTGCGGGTGCGCGCCGCGATGAAGCCGATCTCCACCATCCCGCGCGCGCTGGCCACCATCGACACCGCCACCGGCGAGTCCGCCACCGCGCACCACCAGCGCTCCGACGTGTGCGCCGTGCCGGCCGCGGGCGTCGTGGCCGAGGCCATGGTCGGCCTGGTCCTCGCCGAGGCGGTGCTGGAGAAGTTCGGCGGCGACTCGGTGACCGAGACCGCGCGCAACATCGCCGGCTACCTCGCCGACGTGCAGGCCCGCGGGCTGGAGGTGCTCCGGTGAGTCCGCGGGTGATCATCGTCGGCGCCCCAGGCTCCGGGAAGAGCACCGTCGGCCCGCTGATCGCCGACCGGCTCGGCGTCGCCTTCCGCGACACCGACGCCGACGTCGAGGCCACCGCCGGAATGACGATCTCGGAGCTCTTCGTCGAGAAGGGCGAGCCCTACTTCCGCGACCTTGAGGCCAAGGCCGTCCGCACCGCCGTCGCCACTCACGACGGAGTGCTCTCCCTCGGCGGCGGCGCGATCATGCGCGCGGACACCCGGCAGGTCCTCGCCGGTCAGCACGTCGCCTATCTCGAGGTGAACCTGGCCGAGGCCGCCCGCAGAGCCGGCCTGAGCACCGCCCGCCCGCTCCTGCTCGGCAACGTGCGCGGCCAACTCGGCCAGCTGCTCGACCAGCGCCGGCCGCTCTACGAGCAGGTCGCCACCATCACCGTCTCCACCGTCGACCGCACCCCCGAAGAGGTCGCCGACCTGATCGTCAAGGAGCTGCCGGCATGACCGACTCGACCACAGTCAAGGTCGGCGGCGAGAAGCCCTACGACGTCGTCATCGGCACCAACCTGCTCGGCGAACTGCCGGCGCTGCTCGGCACAAAGCCCGCGCGCGTCGCGGTCATCCACCCCAAGGCGCTGGCCGCCACCGCCGAGGCGATCCGCGCCGACCTCGACGTCACCTACGAGGCCGTGACCATCGAGGTGCCCGACGCCGAGGAGGCGAAGTCCGCTCAGGTCCTCGCCTACGTCTGGTCGGTGCTCGGCCAGGCCGGCTTCACCCGCACCGACGCGATCGTCGGCGTCGGCGGCGGAGCCACCACCGACCTGGCCGGGTTCGCCGCCGCCACGTGGCTGCGCGGCGTGCCCGTGGTGCAGATCCCGACCACGCTGCTCGGCATGGTCGACGCCGCGGTCGGCGGCAAGACCGGAATCAACACCGCCGAGGGCAAGAACCTGGTCGGCGCGTTCCACCCGCCCGTGGGCGTGCTCTGCGACCTCGCCGCGCTGGAGACCCTGCCGCGCAACGAGTACGTCGCCGGCCTGGCCGAGGTGGTCAAGTGCGGCTTCATCGCCGATCCGGCCATCCTCGAGCTGATCGAATCAGACCTCGAGGCGGCCAAGTCCCCGGAGGGGCCGCACACCCACGAGCTGATCCGCCGCGCCGTCCAGGTCAAGGCCGACGTAGTCTCCGCCGACCTCAAGGAATCCGGGCTGCGGGAGATCCTCAACTACGGCCACACCCTCGGCCACGCCATCGAACGCAACGAGCGCTATCAGTGGCGGCACGGCGCCGCGATCTCGGTCGGCATGGTCTTCGCCGCCGAGCTCGGCCGCCTGGCCGGCCGCCTCGACGAACCCACGGCGCAGCGCCACCGCGATCTGCTCGGCGCGCTCGGCCTACCGCTCACCTACCAGGCAGACGCCTGGCCGAAGCTGCTCGACGCCATGCGCATCGACAAGAAGTCCCGGGCCGACCGCCTGCGCTTCATCGTGCTGCAGGGCCTGGCCAAGCCGACCGTCCTCGAAGCCCCCGACCCGCAGCTGCTCGCCGCCGCCTACGCCGAGGTATCCGCCTGACGCACGCGCGGGCCGCGTAAACGCGCCGACCGTCGTGCGCCACCGCCCCCGCTGCGCCACCGGTCGCACCAGCTCGGCGGCAATCGGGCCGTTGCCCGGACGGTAGACTTGTCGGCTGGCAATCAGATCAGAGTAGTCTCACGCTAGGAGTCACCCGGCCGTGGCCTCGACCAACGACCTCAAGAACGGCATGACGCTCAATCTCGACGGCGAGCTGTGGAATGTCGTGGAGTTCCAGCACGTCAAGCCCGGCAAGGGACCGGCGTTCGTGCGCACCAAGCTCAAGCACGTGCTGACCGGCAAGGTGGTCGACAAGACCTTCAACGCCGGTATCAAGGTCGACACGGCGAACGTCGACAAGCGCACGATGCAGTACCTGTACAAGGAGTCCACCGACTTCGTGTTCATGGACACCGACACCTACGACCAGATCCACGTCCCGGCCGAGACAGTGGGCGACGCCGCGCACTTCCTGCTCGAGAGCGCCGAGGCCACCGTCGCCACGCACGACGGCGTGCCGCTGTACGTGGAGCTGCCGGCCGCCGTCGAGCTCGTGATCACCTACACCGAGCCCGGCCTGCAGGGCGACCGCTCGACCGGCGGCACCAAGCCGGCCACCGTGGAGACCGGCTACGAGATCCAGGTCCCGCTGTTCATCTCCACCGGCGAGAAGGTCAAGGTGGACACCCGCGACGGTAAGTACCTCGGCCGGATCAACAGCTGACGTGGCGACCAGGAGCAAGGCGCGGCGGCGCGCCCTCGAGGTGCTCTTCGAGGCTGACCTCAAGGGCGTGGACGCGTCACGCGTCCTGGCCGACCGCGTGGCCAGGTCCCAGCAGGCGACCGCGCAGGACACCGACCCGCGCATCGGCGAGTACGCGATCGAGCTGGTCAACGGGGTGGTTGAGCACCTGGAGCGGATCGACTCGCTGATCGAGACCTACTCCATCGGCTGGCCGCTCGACCGGATGCCGGCGGTGGATCGCAATGTCCTGCGTCTCGGCCTGTTCGAACTGTTGTGGGGCACGGACGTGCCCGAGGTGGTCGCCATCGACGAGGCGGTCTCGCTGGCTCAGGAGCTGTCCACGGCGGATTCCCCGCAGTTCGTCAACGGTCTGCTCGATCGGCTGCGCGAACTGAAGCCGACGCTTCAGCGCTGACCGGGATGGCTGGATTCGAGCGCATCTGACTTGACGTCAGTTCCGGTCAGGCGTAGCGTGGTTAGACGTCGCCGAGTGCGGATCAGTGCAGCGGATGTTGCCGATGATCACACCGGCGAACTCCCTTCCTCCTTCTTTCGGACTCGCTTCCGAGGCTTCGCAATCGCGAAGGATTCGGGTGCTACTGCTTTCTCGTGAAGCGGTGGGAAAAGCGGTCGGGAAGATCTGGTAGAGTAGGGATTACCGAAAGAGAACACCTCTCCGGAGTCGAAAAACTCCGGGGAAACGGTGTCTGTTTCTTGAGAACTCAACAGTGTGTCGACATTTTTGTCTGTGATGCCATTTATGTTTTGGATGGCTGTTGTCCCGACCCCCGTCGGGACGGATGGCCAGGATTTCGAATGATTCTTTTTTGGAGAGTTTGATCCT
>NZ_DASRBQ010000115.1:0-38481 GCF_035653575.1 Actinocrinis sp. | reverse complement strand
GTCGAAGTCCGGCTCGCTCGAGCGCTGCGGCGGAGGAGCGGGTATGGCCGAGGCGGGGGAGGGGGTGCCGGTCGCGTCGTGGGGCGCGTGCGGCTGCGGCGGAGCCGGGGGCTCGGCGAAGGGCGACTCGTCGGCGCGCAGCGCGTCGCGGGCCGCCGCATCCTGAGTGGGCGCTGCCTGGGCGGGCGTTGACTGGGCGGGCGCCTCGTAAGGGGAGGAATCGCGGGCCGGCTCCTGCGCCGCCGGGGCCGACGTGCCCGGGGCGTCGACGCGTATCCCGCCGCCGACCGCGCGCTGCATCAGCTCCAAGGCTTCGGCGCAGGTGGGGTCGGCGGCCAGCACGAGTCCGAGATGGCTGATCGCCTCGGCCGTGGAGCCCGCGCCCAGCAGCAGACCGGCGAGGTGCAGCCGCAGCGGCACGTCCTGCGGCGCGGCGTCCACCGCCTTACGCAGGCTGTCAATGAGCGGCGAACCGTCCACTGCATCCCCTCCCCGGTGGCTTGCCCGGCGCAACGCCGGGGGCACCAGTGTAGGGGTGGAGTCCACCTCTAGACGGGAACTGTCAGGATCGTCGCTCTCACGGGCACCAGCCGGTCACGCAGTGCTCAACCGTGGTAGCGCATCCAGATCAGCGACGCGGTCTCGTCAAGCATGTACGGCTCGGTCTCTCCGGTGTCGGCGAATCCGTAGCGGCGATAGAAGGCGTGCGCCCGGTCGTTTCGTTCGTGCACCGACAGCGTGACGACGTCCGCGCCGCCGTCCTCCCGCGCCCACTTGATCACCGCGTCGAAGAGCAGCGAGGCGACGCCGAGCCGCGGGCCGCGGTGCTCGGGCGACACGTACACGCCGTAGATGACCAGTTCCTTGCCTTCGGTGAGCGAGGATTCGGCCTTCGTGAAAGCGCCCGCGGTGCCGACCGGCCTTCCGGTCTGGTCGAGGGCGGCGAACAAGGCGTTGTCGGGCGCCTGCGCGGCCCGCCGCGTCCGCTCCCGCCAGACCTCGTCGGGCTTCGCGAGCGCGTCCTCGTACCGCTCGCCGAAGCCGATCGGAGTGTCCTTCAACGCCTCGAGCCGGATCTCGCGGAAGCCCTGCCACTCGTCCGCGCGGAACCGGCGGACCTCGTATGCGCTCTTGGCATCTGCGCTCATGACGACGATGATCCCCGACGGTGCGAGCGGATCGCCAACGGATATCGCGCCGCGCGCCGGAGCACGCCGAACCGTCCGCGCTGCTCGATTCCGATACGGTTGCCCGACACAATGCGTAATGCTTAGCGCGAAGTTCAGACGACCGGCGGCAAGGGCGGAAAAGACGATGACGGTGCCGATCAACCAGCGGATCGCGGAGGAGCTGGGGGTACGGGAGCGGCAGGTCGCGGCGGCGGTGGAGCTGCTGGACGGCGGATCGACCGTCCCCTTCATCGCGCGCTATCGCAAGGAGGTCACCGGCGCGCTCGACGACACCCAGCTGCGCACCCTCGAGGAGCGGCTGCGGTATCTGCGCGAGCTCGAGGAGCGGCGCACCGCGATCCTGGAGTCGATCGAGGGCCAGGGCAAGCTCGACGACGCGCTGCGCGCCCAGATCCTGGCCGCCGACTCCAAGGCCCGGCTCGAGGACATCTACCTGCCGTTCAAGCCCAAGCGCCGCACCAAGGCCCAGATCGCCCGCGAGGCCGGGCTCGAGCCGCTGGCCGACCTGCTGCTCGGCGACCCGTCGCAGGACCCGCAGACGGCCGCCGCCGAGTACGTGGACGCGGACAAGGGTGTGGCTGACGCGGCGGCGGCCCTGGAGGGCGCCCGCGCGATCCTGATCGAGCGCTTCGCCGAGGACGCCGACCTGATCGGCGAGCTGCGCGAGCGGATGTGGGAGCGCGGCCGGCTGGTCTCCAAGGTGCGCGAGGGCAAGCAGGACGCGGGCGCGAAGTTCTCCGACTACTTCGAGTTCGCCGAACCCTTCACCACGCTGCCCTCGCACCGCGTGCTCGCGTTGCTGCGCGGCGAGAAGGAGGAAGTGCTCGACCTCGTCCTCGAACCGGAGGAGGCCGACCCCGCCGCCGCGGCCGCGGGTACGACCGTGCGCACCGGCTACGAGGTCCGCATCGCCGCGCGCTTCGAGATCGCCGATCAGGGCCGCCCCGCCGACCGCTGGCTGCTGGAAACGGTGCGCTGGGCCTGGCGCACCCGGATCCTGGTGCGCCTCGGCATCGACCTGCGGATGCGGCTGTGGCAGGCGGCCGAGGACGAGGCGGTGCGGGTGTTCGCGGCCAACCTGCGCGATCTGCTGCTGGCCGCCCCGGCCGGAACCCGGGCCACGATGGGCCTGGACCCCGGCTACCGCACCGGCGTGAAGGTCGCCGTCGTGGACGCCACGGGCAAGGTCGTCGCGACCACCGCGATTTACCCGCATGTGCCGCAACAGCGCTGGGACGAGTCGATCGCCACCCTCGCCAAGCTGGCCGCGCAACACCGGGTGGACCTGGTCGCGATCGGCAACGGCACCGCCTCGCGGGAGACCGACAAGCTGGCCGCGGACCTGATCGCGCGTCACCCCGAGCTGAAGCTGACCAAGGTGCTGGTCTCCGAGGCCGGCGCCTCCGTGTACTCCGCTTCCGCGTACGCGGCCCGCGAGCTGCCGGATCTGGACGTCTCGCTGCGCGGCGCGGTCTCGATCGCCCGCCGGTTGCAGGACCCGCTGGCCGAGCTGGTGAAGATCGACCCGAAGTCCATCGGGGTCGGGCAGTACCAGCACGACCTGTCCGAGTTCAAGCTCTCCCGCTCGCTCGACGCCGTCGTCGAGGACTGCGTCAACGCGGTCGGCGTGGACGTGAACACCGCCTCGGTGCCGCTGCTCGCGCGGGTATCAGGCATCGGCGAAAGCCTGGCCGAGAACATCGTCGCGCACCGCGACTCCAACGGCCCGTTCCGCACCCGCGCCGCGCTCAAGACCGTCTCCCGTCTGGGGCCGAAGGCGTTCGAGCAGTGCGCCGGCTTCCTGCGCATCCCCGGCGGCGACGACCCGCTGGACGCCTCCAGCGTGCACCCCGAGGCCTACCCGGTGGTTCGCAGGATCCTGACCGACACCAAGCAGGAGATCAAGAGCCTGATCGGCAACACCGCCGCGTTGCGGGCGATCAAGCCGGAGCTGTACGTCGACGAGACCTTCGGTCTACCGACGGTCACCGACATCCTCAAGGAGTTGGAGAAGCCGGGCCGCGACCCGCGCCCGGCCTTCCAGACCGCGGTGTTCAAGGAGGGCGTGGAGAAGCCCTCGGACCTTCAGCCCGGGATGCTGCTCGAGGGCGTGGTCACCAACGTCGCCGCGTTCGGCGCGTTCGTCGACGTCGGCGTGCACCAGGACGGGCTCGTGCACGTCTCGGCGATGTCGAAGAACTTCGTGAAGGACCCGCGCGAGGTGGTCAAGCCCGGCGACGTGGTGCGCGTGAAGGTGCTCGACGTGGACCTGCCGCGGCAGCGCATCTCGCTGACCCTGCGCCTCGACGACGAGCCGCAGCGGCCGCGCGGCGGCCCGGGATCCGGCCGGGAAGGCCAGGAGGGACGCGGCGACCAGCGCCGTAATCAGAACCCTGGCGGTCGCGGCCGGGACGAGCGGCAGCGCGGCGACCGGGGCCGCGGCGGCGCCAGTGGCGGAGGAGCGCCAGATACCGCGCTGGCTGATGCGCTCCGGCGCGCCGGTTTGGTTTAATGAGCAACCAAGAGCACGAAATCGTAACCACCCGGAAGCACTGCGTATCAGAAAGCGTGGGTACGAACCAGGGGTGACCGCCGATTGGAGGACGCCGGGTCCGGACCGGCCGACGGATCCGCGCGACGAACTCGTTCAGGCCCTGCTCGGTCTGCGCTGGGCGCTGCCCCGCACGGACGCTGACGCGCGCGTCGCCCTCGACCAGCTCGCCGCGGTGGCCGCCCGCGTCGAGCAGCTGGCGGGGGAGTACCCCGACCAGGAGACGCCGTGGGACGGCCAGGTGCAGGCGCTGCTCGCGCAGGCGGGCTTCGCGCTGGACTGGTGGCGCCCGGTGCTCGACGACGTGGACCTGGACTGGACGCTCAACCACCAGGCGCACCTCTCCGCCGACCTGGCCCGGATAGCCTCGGCGGGCGCGCGCATCCTGGACCAGTTCGCTCCCGCCGTCCCCAATCCGGCCGCCGCTCCGCCGAGCGCCATCACCGAGGGACCGCCGCATCCGGCGCCGCGCGTGGCCACGGCCTTCGGCTCGGTGCCCGCGACGGCGATCCTCGACCCGCTGGCCAACTCCGGGCGGCACCGCAGGCCGGCCTACGAGTTCGAGTCCTTGGACCCGCAGGAGCCAGCGCAGTCCGGGCCTGAGCACGCCGGACCGCAGGTCCCGGTGCAGTTCGAACCCTGGCCGCACCAGCCGCAGGCCCCGGCTCCCGCTTACGGCCAACCGGTCCAGCCGCCGCCGCTGCCGGACCAGCTCGAACCCGAGCTCGAGCAGCTGTTCCGGCCACAGTCGCCGGAGATACCGCACACCGCGCCGTCGGCGAGCTCCGTCCCGATCTTCGGGCCGCCCTCGATCTACACGGCGCCCGCCAACTACGCGCCCAGCGGCCCGCCGCCCGCGCAGCCCCCGCTCGCCGCCGGGTCCGGGCCCGAGGTTCCGCTGGCTGAGCCGGAATCAGAGCCCGGCTTCACCCCGCGGCCGCGCACCGCCCCGCACCGGGGCCCGCTGCCCCCGCCGGCCTTCTCCCGCCCCGTCATCTGGGCCGGGCCCGGGGGCAACGGCTCGGACGGAGACGACGAGTACGACCCGATCGTGCGCCCCGACCGGCGCGGCCCGCATGCCGGCATGGTCGTGCAGGCCGTCGGCATCCTCGGCGCCGTTGCCGCGCTGTGCTGGTGGGCGATCAGCAGCCTGCACATCGGCGCCGCCCCCGCCGGAAACTCGGCGGCCGCGCAGAGCGGCAGCACGCACACCGCGCACCCGGCTGCCTCCACGCCCGCCAAGCAGCACCCCGCGGCCTCCGCGACACCGCAGAGCACGCATTCCCCGGTGACCGCGGTGACCACCCCGCCGATGCAGCCCCCGCCGCCGAACGCGGCCGGGGTCAAGTCGATCCAGGTCTCGCTACTCGGCGGCAGCCCCGCGGTGCACCAGGTCGCGATGATCCTGGCGGTGAACACGACCGGCACCGGCCAGGTGACCGTCACCGTGGACTACTGGGGCGAGAAGAACGGCGCGAAGACCGACGAGCGCACCGCCTCCTGGACGCTGAGCGGCAAGACCGCGTACTCGATCGGCGCGTCGATCCCGGCCGACGCGTACTGCGGCGAGCAGTTCACGCTCAAGGCGATCTCCGGCGAGACCACCTCGACCCAGCAGACCACCCCCGGCTGCTGACCGCGCCTGCCGTGCCGAACCCGGGCTCGTGCGTGCCCTGATTCGACCGCACGGCACCGCGGTCCGACCGGCGGCACTACAAGGTGACGCTGCGGAAGCCGTCGGACACGACGCGCCCGCCGACCTCCGCCCAGCCCGGTTCGGCCGCCGGACGCGCGTAAAGCACCGAACCACGGCCCTGATGCACGGTGATCGGCCGCTGCAGCTTGTCCGCCAAGCGGATCGCGGCTGAACCGGTCGCCTCGTCCTCCGCGACCCCCATGGCCGCGCAGAAGGTCCGGGCGCGGATCAGCCCCGCCGGCTCGTCGATCCAGGCCCAGAACTGGTGACGCTCGCGCTGCTCGGGCGCGTCCGGGCTCAGCGCGTCGACCTGCGCCGGCTCGTCGAGCTGCACGAACTGCCACGGTGGGGCGTCCGCGACCGCGCCGCGAATCCACACGATGCTGTCGTTGCCGTCGTTCCGATGGCTGTCGCCTGCGCCACTGCTGCGAACGTCCTCCCGCCAAGCCGCGACCTCGGCGGCGAGCCGAGGCCGCACCACGGCGGGCACCTTGCCGCCGGCCCGCTCGCCGAGCACCCACGCGGTCCCGACCGTCGGATGCCCCGCCAGCTTCAGCTCCGCGGCCGGCGTGAAGATGCGGAAACCGGCGCGCGGCTCGTCGTCGATGAACACGGTCTCGCTGAACCCGAGGTATGCGGCCAGCCTGATGCCCAGTTCGCCCGGCAGTCGGGCGGCCTCGTACACGACACCGAGCTCGTTGCCGTGCCCGGAGCCGGCGTCCGTGAACACCCGCAGCACCTGCACCTCGAGCGTGGTGGTCATCGCCGTCCCCTTCCGAGCTTCGCCGCCTGTGGCCTGCAGCAAGATTAATTCAATTGCGCGGGCGAAGGGCCCGGCATACCGTGGCCGCACACCGAAAGGAGGTGATCCTGCAGTATGAGTATTGCCAGGACGCGTGAGGTGGCTGTCCGCTAGCCGCCCTGCCCGCCAGGAGGCCAGGCCTCGTGCCGGCCTTCACCGACAGGCTCGGCGGCGGGCGAATTCCAGCAGTCACCCGGCCCGCAGGCTCACCGGCATCGTCCCCGGTGCCCGGCCGCAGCCCCCGGAACCGCCGCCTTCGGTGTGCGGATTCTGAGACGCTTCGGCGGGAAGTAGCCTGCGGGCCGTCTGCGTTCCCGCCCGGATAGGATTCCCGAGCCGCGGCCGAGAAAAAGGATCGCCAGCCGAACCTCACCGGCCCAACGCCGCGTCATCTCGATTTCGACTGCTTTTCACGCGCCATTTCCCCGGGCTTCTTCCCAGCCCTCTCCCATAGTGCGCCGCACACCGCTTCCGCATCGCGCAAAGTCACCGGGTGATATCGCAGGGTGAGATATCACGCCGCAGGTCAGGCCCGCAAAGGGATCAAGATGCATGCCATGCGTCATGGTGCGTATAGCGAGTACTGTGGTGCTGCATATGGTCCTTGTTGTGGAGGCGATGACGCTGCACGCGCATGAGCTTGACCCGCATCGCCCCAATCCGGCGCGAATGTACGACTACTATCTCGGCGGCTTCCACAACTTCGAGGCCGACCGGGAGGCCGCGGAAGCGGCGGAGATCGCATTCCCCGGAGTAAAGGCCGCGGCGCGCGCCAACCGCGATTTCTTGCGCCGCGTCGTGCGCTACATGATCGGGCAGGGTATCGATCAGTTCCTCGATCTGGGCTCGGGAGTGCCGACGGTCGGCAACGTGCATGAGATAGCGCAGGCTGTGAACCCGGACGCGCGCGTCGTGTACGTAGACTCCGAGCCGGTGGCCGTGCACGCCAGCGAAACGCTGCTGGCCGGCAATTCCGGGGCCGCGATTCTCCATGCCGATATCCGGCACGTCGACGCGATTCTCAACGCCCCGCAGGTCGAGCGGCTGCTGGACCTCACCCGCCCGCTCGGCCTCATCATGGCCTCGGTGCTGCCGCACATCCCCGAGTCCGACGACCCGGACCGGCTGGTCGCCCGCTACCTGGCCGCGCTCGCCCCCGGCAGCTTCCTGATGATCTCGCACGGCAGCGTCGACGACTTCGACGACACCGAGACGGACGGGATTTACAAGCTGTACCGCGCGTCCACCAGCCCGATCACCTCGCGCACCCGCGAGCGCATCGCGTCTTGGTTCGACGGGCTGGAGCTGGTGGAGCCGGGCGTGGTCGTGGTGACGCACTGGCATCCGGACACCGGGGACGCGCCGGTGAAGCTGCGGCTGCCGCACTACGGTGCGGTCGCCCGCGTTCCGTGAGCCGGGGCCTGGCGAGGCGGTCTCGCGCCGCGAATGCCTGGCCGCACTGCGGCGCCGTGCTCCCCGTTCCGTGAGCCGGGACACGGCCGGAAGGCCGCCCCGCCTGCACAGCCGCCCCGGCGTCAGTCCAGCGCCGCGCTGATTAGCGCCTCAGCCGCCAGTCGCGCGGGAAAGGCCGCGCCGGGGTCGTGGTCCATGCGCGCCGACACGCTCGCCCCGTCGTAGAGCAGGTGCAGCTGCCAGGCGAGCCGCTCCGGATCGGCCGCGCCGGCCTCCCGGGCCAGCTGCGTGAGCAGCCCGCGCAGCCAACCGCGGTAACCGTCCACGGCGCGCTCGATCGGGCTGCCGGGCCGGGCCTCGGCGCTAGCGTTGACGAACGCGCAGCCGTGATAGTTCGGCTGGGACAGCGACTCGGACAGCGTGTCGAAAACCGCCATGAGGCGCTCGCGCGGCGTCTCGAACTTCTCCACCGCGCGCATCGTGCGCTCCCGCCGCGCCTGGTAGCGCTGCTCCAAGTAGGCGCGGATTAGCTCGTCCTTGCTGCCGAAGGCGCTGTACAGCGTCGCCTTGGCGACCCCGGCGCGCTCGATCACCCGGTCGATGCCGACCGTGTTCACACCCTCTTCGTAGAACAGCTCGTTGGCGGCGGCCAGCAGCCGCTCGCGGGCGGAGAGCTGTTCGGCACTTCTCACGGCCATGGCTTGACTATACCAGACCGGTCTGTCTAGTCTCGAGAACCAGACAGACCGGTCTGACTGACGATGCAGGTCGAGCCTAGGAGCTTCTCAATGCCCGCCGTGACCGCCGGCCACGCTTCAACCGTCACCCCGCCGCCTACCGCGCCCGATCGCGCGATCAACTCGCCCACCCACGCAGCGCCCACTCACAGCGCGCCCACCCACGCCTCGCCCGCCAACATCACTTCCGCCCGTACCGCGCCGGCCAACGTCGCGCCGCGCCACGCGGTCCCGGGCCGGCGCAGACCGCTGCTTCCGGATCGGGTCGCGTTCTACCTGCAGGCCTCGATCGTCATCTCCTTCCTCGCCGCCTCCAGCGCCCCGACCCCGCTCTACGCCCGCTACCAGGCGGCCTGGCACTTCTCGCCGATCACCACCACCGTCGTCTTCGGCATCTACGCGCTCGCCGTGCTCGGCGCGCTGCTCGTCGTCGGCTCGCTCTCCGATCACGTCGGCCGCCGCCCGGTCCTGATCACCGCGATCGGCCTGCAGGCGGTGTCCATGCTGGTGTTCACCACCGCGGACAGCGTCAGCGCCCTGATGGCGGCGCGGATCGTGCAGGGAATCGCCACCGGCGGCGCTCTGGGCGCGGTCGGCGCCGGACTGCTGGATCTAGACCGCGCGAAGGGCACGATCACCAACGCCGTCGCCCCGCTGTCCGGCACCGCCGCCGGATCGCTGATCTCCGGCGTGCTGGTCCAATACCTGCCCGCCCCGGAGCACCTCGTCTACCTCGTGCTGTTCGCGACCTTCGCCGTCCAGGCGGTCGGCGTGGCGCTGATGCGCGAGACCTCGGCGCGCGAATCCGGAGCGCTCGGCTCGCTGCGCCCCCAGTTGGGCGTCCCCCGGGCGGCGCGCGGCCCGCTGCTCAAGGCGCTGCCGGTGCTGATCGCGCTGTGGGCGCTCGCCGGGTTCTACGGCTCGGTCGGCCCGGCGGTCGTCGGCCTGGTCACCGGCTCGCGTTCGCCAGTGCTCGGCGGACTGTCCCTGTTCGTGCTTGCCGCCAGCGGCGCCCTGGCCGTCCTGCTGCTGCGCGGCACGGCCGCGCGCACGGTGATGCTGCTGGGCACGGTGTGGCTGTTCGCCGGCGTCGGCGTCACGCTGCTGGGCATGGAGGCCCGCTCCAGCCTCGCCTTCTTCATCGGCGCTGTCATCGCGGGCGCGGGCTTCGGCGCCGGCTTCCAGGGCGCGATCCGCACCGTCGTCCCGCTCGCCGCGCCGCACGAGCGCTCGGGCCTGCTGTCCACCGTGTACGTGGCCTCATACCTCGCGATGGGCCTGCCCGCGGTCGTCGGCGGATTCCTCGTCGTGCACGGCGGCCTGCTTCCGGCCGCCCGCGAATACGGCGCGGCGATCATGCTGCTGGCCGCGATCGCGCTCGCCGCGGTGGCCCGCCCGAGCCGCAGCAAGATCTGAGTCCGCCCGCCGGCCCCCGGCGCACATGAAAGTTTCGCAGCCCCTTGACTTATGCGCGGCAGGTCGTAGCATCCAACCGCGCTTAACCGGTCAATGTCTTCGAGGGGGCCCGCATGAGCATCAGATCCAGGCGCTGGGGCAGCAGCGCCGTGGCGCTCGCCGTGACGGCGGGCGCCACGCTCGCCGCGGTCACCGTGGGCGCCTCCAGCGCCCCGGCGGACACCGGGGCCGCGTGCAGCGCGGTCTACACGATCGGCTGGCAGACTCCGTCCGACAGCCCGCCGGACTTCGGCGTCACGGTCACCGTGACGAACAACGCGGCGTACGCGATCAGCACGTGGAACGTCTCCTGGAACTTCACCGCCGGCCAGGCGATCATCGCCGGCAGTCCGTACAGCGCCACCGTCGTGCAGAACGGCACCACGGTCACCGCTACACCCGCGGGCAGCTACAACGCCACCCTGGCGCCCGGCGCGAGCACCACCTGGGGCTTCCACGGCACCTACAACGGCACCTCCAACCCGGTGCCGACGGTGACCTGCTCCGGGCCGAGTCAGGGTTCGTCGAGCGCCGTGCTCTCCGGCCCTCTCACGCCCCTGGGCGTCAACACCGCGTCCTGGGACACCAACTTCGTCGACTCGGCGATCTCCACCGATCTCAATGCCGCGCACACCGGCCTGATCCGCTACCCCGGCGGCTCGTGGGCCGATGAGTACATGTGGCAGGCCAACACCGCCAAGGGACAGACCCAGCCGGTGAACTTCGCCCAGTACTCCAGCCAGGTCGACTCGATCAGCGGCGGCCAGAAGTTCGTGACCGTCAACTACGGCTCCGACACCGCGGCCAGCGCCGGCGCGTGGGCCAAGCAGGCCGCGACCACCGCGGGCGAAGGCGTCTCGCTGTGGGAGATCGGCAACGAGAACTACGGGTCCTGGGAAACCGACAACCACGCCGGCGCGCACACCGCCGCCTCCTACGCCAGCAACGGCCTGGCGTACATGCAGGCGATCAAGTCCGCCGACCCGAAGGCGCAGGTCTGCTACGACTACGGCATGGACGGCGGCCTGGCGCCCGGCTCCGGCGTGGACAACTGGCAGACCTGGAACAGCACCATCTTGCAGGCCGACGCCGCCGACATCGACTGCGCGGACGTGCACTGGTACCCGATCAACGGGGTGCCGACCGAGAGCGTGCAGTCGATCATGGAGCTGGTCGACAACATCCCGGCCGCGGCCGCCGAGGTGAAGTCCACCCTGTCCGCCTACGACCCGAAGGCGTACTTCGTGGTCGGCGAGACCAACATGTCGCAGACCGCGAACGAGTGGAACGAGGAGCCGGTCGGCGCCCTGTTCGCCGCCGCCAACGCGCTCGAGTGGCTGTCCTTCGGGGCGCAGAGCGTGGACTGGTGGGACGTGCACAACTACGGCACCCCGACCGCCGACTTCGGCATGTTCTCCTCTGCCACCGGCGGCGAACCGGCCATGGACACCCCATACGCGCCGTACTACGGCTACCAGCTGGCCTCGAAGCTCGCGGTCAGCGGCGCGAAGGTCAGCACCCTGAGCGTCGCGACGCCGAACATCTACGGGTACTCCTCCAGCGCGCCGGGCGGCTCGTACTCCGTGCTGCTCGCCAACGCCGACCCGTCGAACGCTTACACGGTCAGCACCGCCAGCCTCGGGATCACCAGCACCTCGGAGACCGAATACGTCTACAGCGCGGCGAACCCGACGATCGCGCAGAGCACGTTCTCGGGCGGATCGCTGACCATCCCGGCCGAATCAGTGGTCGTGCTCAGCAACGGCAGCGGCTCCTCGCCCTCCGGCTCGCCGTCCGCGAGCCCGTCGCGTTCGGCCTCGCCGAGCGCCTCCGCCAGCGCCTCGGTAAGCGCCTCCTCGTCTCCTTCCGCCTCGCCGAGCTCGTCCCCGTCCTCCTCGCCCTCGGCCAGCTCCTCGGGTTCGTCCGGCGGCTGCACCGCGACCTGGTCGGTGAGCAGCTCGTGGAGCGGCGGATTCCAGCTCGGGTTCACGGTGACCGCCGGCGGCAAGGCGATCAGCGGCTGGAACGTCGGATATTCCTGGCCCGGGTCGCAGACCATCACGCAGATCTGGAACGCGACCGAGACGCAGTCCGGCGCCGCGGTCACCGCCTCGAACCTGAGCTACAACGGCGCGCTGTCGCCCGGCGGCTCGACCACGTTCGGATTACTCGGCTCCGGCACCGCGCCCACGACGCTGCCCAACCTGAACTGTACGGCGCACTGAGCGGCTAGGCGGCTTCGACCCGCTCGAGCAGACCTGCGGCGGCGCGCTGGGCCGCGCCGCCGCAGCAGTTGTTGAACACCACGTGCACCGATTCAGCATTCTTCGACAGCTGCTTGGCGCACGCGGCCCAGGCGTCGAGCTCGTCCGCCGAGTACTCGTAGCGGTAGCGCTCACGCTTGTCCCCGCCCACCCACTGCTCGCTTCGACCATGCAGCCGGACTACCGCCGTGTCCGCGGTCGCGGCGAGCAGCAGTGGCATCGCGTCGGTGTGCGACTGCGGCATGTCGACACACACATGCGCGGCGCCGTGCTCGCGCAGCAAGCCGAGGGCTCGATCCTGATGGCGCGCGTCCAGCCACGCGCCGTTGCGGAACTCGACAGCCGCTTTCAGCGGCGCGCACCGGGTCAGTGCGTCCGAGATCAGCTGCTCCCCGCTCGCCCCGGGTCGGCAGGTCGCCGGGAACTGAAGCAGGATCAGCCCGAGCCGGCCGGCCGCGCGCAGCGGCTCGACGGCCTGCTGAAACCGGTGCCAGGACTCGTCGACCACCTCCTTCGGCGCGTTGGTCAGCGAGATCCAGGCGTGGCTGGTCAGTTCCCGCAGATCCGGCGGAAGCGACGTGATCGGCGTGCGCTGGCCGGTGAGCAGCGAGTACGCCTTGACGTCCATGACGAATCCGTTCGGCGTGTTCTCTGCCCAGCCGCGCACCACCGAGACGTCCGGGATCGCGTAGTACGGCGAGTCGACCTCCACGAGCGGGAACAGGCTCGCGTAGTGACGCAGCCGGTCGGCCGGGCTGCGCACGCCCGGCGGATACCAGCCGGATGCGATCAGGTCGCTGTCAGCCCAGCCCGCGGTCCCGACCAGGATCGACGGACGCCCCGGATCCGACACAGACCCCTTACCTCCTCGATCTCACGGCCGCTCAGCCCGGTGCTCTACCCTTTCGCTGGCATCTGATGCGTTCGCTAGGTCTCGTCGAAGCAAGGTCGCACCAGGCCGCTCTCGTATGCGACGACGACCGCTTGGGCCCGGTCGCGCAGCTGGAGCTTGGCGAGGATGCGGGCCACGTGCGTCTTGACTGTCGCCTCGCTCAAGTGAAACTGCGTGGCCAGCTCCGCGTTGCTCAGACCCCTGCCGAGTTGCTGCAGGACCTCCGCCTCCCGCTGCGTGAGCGCGGAGAGGTCGCGGTATGTCTTGCGCCCTTGCTTCTGCTCGTCCTGTCGCGCGAAGCGCTCGACCAGACGCCGCGTAATGGTCGGTGCGAGCAGGGCGTCGCCGGAGCGTACCAGCCGCACCGCGCCGACCAGGTGTTCCGGCGTGACGTCCTTGAGCAGGAAGCCGCTCGCGCCGGCGGCCAACGCCTCGTACACGTACCGGTCGAGGTCGAAGGTCGTCAGGATGATGATGCGCGGGCGGTCCGGCGCTTCGTCGGCCCGCCCGGGCCCCTGCCCGTCAGTGCTCGAATCGCCGAGGATCCGCCGAGTCGCCTCCAGGCCGTCGACCTCGGGCATGCGGATGTCCATGAGCACCACATCCGGCCGTGTACTGCGTGTCGCCGCGACCGCTTCGAGTCCGTTCGCCGCCTCGCCGACCACTTCGATGCCGTCGGCCGCGAGGATCATCCGGAACCCGGTGCGCACCAGCGCCTGGTCGTCGGCGACCAGCACGCGCAGCGGTGCCTGAACGCTCACTGTGCCTCCAGCGGGATGACGGCTGTGACCCGGAAGCCGCCGGTCGGCCGGCGCGCGGTCTCCAGCCTGCCGCCGTAGACGGCCAGCCGCTCGCGCAGACCGAGCAGGCCGCGCCGGTTCCCCGTCGCCGCCGCCTCGCTGGGAATCCCGCCGGTGTCCGCGATCTCCAACCGGAGATCCTGCTCGCCGTATGCCACGGTGACCGCGGCGGACGCACCGACCGCGTGCTTGACCGTGTTGGTCAGGGCCTCCTGCACGACCCGGTACGCGGCCAGGCCCACGCCCGGCGGCAGCGGCCGCACCGGGCCGGTGAAGGTCAGCGTGACCGGTACGCCGATCGCGCGCACCCGATCCACCAGCGATTCAAGCTGGTCGAGGTCCGGCTGCGGAGCGAAGCGCTCGTCCCCGCCGACGCCGAAGGCGGCACCCGCACCGGCGCTGCTCGGCGGCGCTCCCGGCGCGGCGTCCTGCGGCTCCTCGGCTGCGGTGGTGAGCAGCCCCATCACCTGCCGCAGCTCGGCCATCGCGGTACGCCCGCTCGCCTCGACCGCGAGCAGCGCCTGCGTAGCCTGTTCGGGGGAGGAGCCCATCACCTTCCGCGCCGCGCCCGCCTGCACCACCATCACGCTCACGTTGTGCGTGACCACGTCGTGCAGCTCCCGCGCGATCCGCGCCCGCTCCAGCTCGACCGCCTCGCGGGTCGCCTCCTCCTGGCCCAGTTCGAGCGCGCGGATCCGGGCCAGGTTGGCCGCGGTCTGTTGCCGCCAGCGCCGGATCGTGTTGCCGGCGTAGGCCACCGGCACCAGGATCACGAACGGGCTCAGCGAGTTCGGGATCTGCGGGATCGCGTTGCCGGACCTGGCGGCGACGATCACCGCCGCCAGCATCAGCCCGCCGATCGCCGGCACCCGGTACGGGCTGTAGGCCACCGAGCTGTACGCCGCGATCACGATGGTCACGAACAGGACGGTCGGCGTCCGGTCGGTGTTGATGATCGCGAAGAACATGATCCAGAACACGCTCATCGGATACCTGCGGCGCGCCGCCAACGGCGCCGAGGCCACCGCGGCGAGCAGCAGCTCGGCCGGCGAAGTGCCCGCCGGCCGCACGAGAGGGTAGACAGTCCCGTCCGGCCCGAACCCGGGGGTCGCGATGAGGCCGTGGTCCTCCCGGCTCACGGAGATGAGCGCGATCGCCGTGAGCACGAACGCCAGCGCGAGGTCGAAGATCCACGCGCGCCTGCTCGGTGTGGGCAGTTCGCGTGAGGGCGCGAACGCCGCGGCCGCCCGCCGCCGCAGCCCGCCCGCGATCCGCGTGAAATCGGCCGTGGTCACCGGGCCATTCTCGCGCCGAGCCCGCCGCCGCACATCCCTCCAGGCGCATGACCCAGTACATCTCCCGGATACATCCGCAGGATGACGCCCGCCGGTATGCGCCGAACACGGTACGAGATTTCGCCCCGCTGAGCGACGTGCGGCCGGGCACGCAGGCCTACCTTCGTCGGCTGTCAGCAGCATCAGCACCCTGTCCGAGACGAAGGAGCCCGGCGATGGTCGACGCGCCGTTGATCGAACTGCACCAGGTGACCAAGAAGTACGACGGCGGCCCGCCTGCCGTGGACGACATCTCGATCACCGTCCGCGCGGGGGAGGCGGTGGCGATCCTCGGTCCCTCCGGCAGCGGCAAGTCGACCGTGCTCAACCTGGTCGCGGGCCTTGACCGGCCCACCGCGGGCACGGTGACGGTGGCCGGAACCCGCGTCGACGAGCTGAGCGAGAGCGCGTCCGCGAAGTATCGCAGGACCCGTATCGGCATGGTCTTCCAGTTCTTCAATCTGCTCGACGACCTGACCGTTGGCGACAACGTGCTGTTGCCCGCTCAGCTCGCCGGGACGCCGCGCGCGCTGGCCCGTGCACGGGCCGCCGAGTTGCTGGAGACCCTCGGGATCGCCCAGCACGCCAGCGCCTACCCCGGCCGGCTGTCCGGCGGCGAGCGCCAGCGGGTGGCTGTCGCCAGAGCCCTGATCAACCGCCCGGCGCTCCTGCTCGCCGACGAACCGACCGGCGCGCTGGACACCGCGTCCGGAGAGGACGTACGGACGCTGCTTTCCGAGCTCAACGCGGACGGGCAGACCGTGCTGCTGGTCACGCACGACCTCACCCTCGCGCAGTCCTGCGCGACGCGTACCGTGCGCCTGGTCGACGGCCGGATCGCCAGCGATACCGCATACGCGGACGCGGGCGCGTCCGGCACCGCAGCCGGCGTCGCCCCCTTCCCCACGGAGGGGGCGGCCCGGTGAGTTCCCACGGCAACCGACTCGGCCGGGGCCGGGGCGGCGCACTGGGGCGCGTGGTGCGCGCTGGAGTCGGCCGTCGCAGAATACAGACTCTCGTCATCGCGCTCTCCACGATGATCGCCGTCACGGCCACGGTGCTGGCCGGCGCGCTGCTCATGGCGTCGCGTGCGCCGTTCGACCACGCCTTCAACGCCCAGAACGGCGCGCATCTGGCCGTCTTGGCCGACGGTTCTAAGGCGACGAGCGCGCAACTGGCCGCTTCGGCGCACGCTCAGGGCGTTGAAGGCGTGGGCGTCACCGCGGCCTCCGGTCCCTATCCACAGATCATCGCCGAGCACGGCACCGACAGCGGAGGTGACTTCCCGGGCATCGGGCTGCCGCCAATGAACATCGTCGGCCGAGCCAACCCCGGAGGACCGGTTGACGACCTGGTGCTCACCGACGGGCGGTGGATCGCCAGACCGGGCGAGATCGTGGTCTCGACCAGCGTCTTCGGCGCGCGCGGCAGCGTCGGCATGACGATGACCTTCCCGGACCTGCCCGGCAAGCCGGTCCTGACGGTCGTCGGCATCGCACAGTCGATCACCGGTACCGCCGACGCGTGGGTCGAACCGAGCCAGATCCCTGCGTTGACCCAGCCCGGCACCGTGCCTGGATTGCAGATGCTGTACCGCTTCGCCAATGCCGCTACCGATGCGCAGGTCACCGCGGACCGAAACGCCGTCGCGGCCGCGCTTCCGCGCGGTGCGGTCACCGGATCGCTCTCCTGGCTGTCCGCAAAGCTCAATGCGGAGCAGGGCACTGCGCCCTTCGTGCCCTTCATCGTCGCGTTCGGCGTGCTCGGCCTGGTCATGTCAGTGATCATCATCGTCAACGTGGTCAGTGGCGCGGTTGGCGCGTCCTTGCGGCGCATCGGCATCCTCAAAGCTCTCGGATTCACGCCGTCGCAGGTCGTGCGCGCTTACATCGCGCAGGCGCTGATCCCCTCCGTGGTCGGGATCGGACTCGGCGTCTTGTTGGGCAACGTGCTCGCCGCGCCGCTGCTGGCCAAGGCCGAGCGGGCCTACGGAACGGTGTCGCTCTCGGTGGCGACCTGGATCGACATCGCAGCGCCCTGTGTCGCGATCGTCCTCGTCGCGGTCACGGCGTTCGCCCCGGCGTTGCGTGCCGGGCGGCTGCGCGCCGTCGAGGCGATCGCGGTCGGCCGCAGCCCGAAGGCCGGGCGCGGGCGAGTCGCGCGCCGGCTGCTCGGCCGCGCCCCGCTGCCGCGCGCCGTCTCGCTCGGGCTCGGCAGCCCGTTCGCCCGGCCCGCCCGTACGCTCGCGGTCGCCGGCGCGGTGGTGTTCGGGGCGATCGCGCTGACCTTCGCCGCCGGCCTGGTGACCTCATTCCGGATGGTGCAGACCGGCCTCAACCGCGACGGGACCGCCGACGTCTCGGTCGACCTCGGCGCGACGGCGGGCGGAGAAGCCGTGCACGCCGGTCCGAAGGGCGCCGATCAGCCGGCGGCAGACCCGGTGGCCGTGGCGGCCGCGATCGCCGCGCAGCCGGGCACCGGTTCCTACTTCGGCACCGGCGGTACGCAGCTGGCCGTCTCCGGGATCTCCGGCTCGACCCTGGTGACGGTATTGCAGGGCAGCGCCGCCGCGTACAGCGTGCCGCTTATCTCAGGCTCTTGGTTCACCGGTCCCGGCCAGGCGGTCGTGCCGACCCGGTTCCTGCAGAGCACCGGCACCTCGATCGGCTCGACGATCACGTTGACCGACAACGGGACTCGGATCCCGGTGCGCATCGTCGGCGAGGTGTTCGACCTGCGCGGCCAGAACGGCGAGGTGATCACCGACGCGCGCACGCTCTCTGCGATCGACCACGTCGACCGCGTCGGCGGCTTCGAGATCCACCTGTCCACCGGCGTCAACCACCAGTCATATATCAGAGCCCTCAACTCGAAACTGCACCCGCTCTACGCCGACGCGCAGGATACCGCGGTCGACAGCGAGGGCTCGACGCTGCCGATCTTCGAAAGCATGATCGCCATCCTGACGGCGATGCTCGCCACCGTCGCCGGGCTCGCCGTCCTCAACGCGGCCGTCCTGGAGACCCGCGAGCGGGTACACGACCTGGGCGTCTACAAGGCGGTCGGCATGAGCCCGAGGCAGACCATTGCGATGGTGCTCAGCTCCACCGCGCTGGTCGGTCTGGTCGCCGGATTCGTCGGCGTGCCCGTCGGCATCGCGCTGCACGGCTACGTGGTGCCGATCATGGCGCACACCGCCGGAACCAACCTCCCGCAGCAGTACATCAGCGTGTACAGCCGCGGCGAGACGGTCCTGCTCGGCCTCGGCGGCCTGGTCATCGCCATCGCGGGCGCGCTGCTCCCGGCCGGCTGGGCGGCCAAGACCCGTACCGCGGCCGCCCTGCGCACGGAGTAAGCGGTCAGTGCGGCGCGCGGGCGACTTTGCGAGGGGGAGCCGCCCGCGCGCCGCCGCAGTATTGAGCCCGCCTGTCGGAGCCGACCTGTCCCGCTCGACCGGACCACCGTCCACCCGGCGAATGCCCGCTTGAACGCGACAGTGGGACACCGCGCAATGCGGTGAGGGCTGGAGCGCGCCGCTGCCCCAGCCCTCACCTTCCTGCCGACCCAGACGGAAGCCTGCCGTGCTCGTCTACGCGTGCTTGAACACGAGCAGCGCCGCGAGCCAGATCGTGGCCGAACTGCTGGTGAACGTCGCGCTCGGGGTGCTGCCCTGAGCGACCAGTTCCTCCTCGGCCGCCAGCTCCATGTCCGAGGTGTTCGAGATGTTCACCCGGGAGGCGAAGCCGGAGCCGGTGCCGATGGTGTCTCCGAACCCTGAGTCGGCGTAGAAGCCCAGCGCCAGCTCGCTGCCCGTGCCGACCGCCGCGGTCGCGCCCGACGAGACGGTCGCCGCGCCGGTCGTCTTCCCGGTGCCCGTCGCCTGCACGTCGAGCGCTCCGGTGCCGGAGGCCGCGGACAATCCGGAGTACTCGAGCGACGCCAGACCGATGTCACCGGAGGCGGTCGTGCTCGCCGTGACGGTCAGCGGCGTACTTCCCGCCGCCGCGATGGGCGCGCTCCACACGCTCATCTCGGTGTGATCCGAGGCGGTGAAGTGCGTCAGCTCGGTGTAGATGTTGCCGGCCGAGTCCGTCACGCTCTTCGCGGTCGGCGATCCGGAGCCCCACGTCCCGACCTCGACGATCATGCGGTTGCCGACGACCGAGGGCGAGCCGAGCGTCACAGAAGTCGACGACACTCCGCCCTTGTGTATGGAGCTCTGCTGCACGAAGGCCGGTGTGATCACGCTGGACGGCGTGACCGCGTTGGAGGGCGACGACGCGGGCGACGTGCCCACGGCGTTCGTGGCCGTCACCGTGAACGTGTAGCTGGTGCCGTTGGTCAGGCCGGTCACCGTCGCGCTGGTCGCCGGCGGGTTGCCGGTGACCGTCGTCGGGGACTGCGCCGTGCCGTTCACGTACGGCGTGACCGTGTACGACGTGATCGCCGAGCCGCCATTGCCCGGCGCGGTCCACGACACCGAGGCCGAGCCGTTGCCCGGCGTGGCCGCGACACCGGTCGGCGCGGCCGGAGCGGTCGCCGGGGCGGCGGTGATGTGCACCGTCGCGGCGATCGACGGCACGCCCGCCTTGTTCAGGATGAACAGCATGTAGTCGCCGGGAGGCGCGATCGAGCCGTTGGCCGGGGCCTGCACCGACAGCGAGCCCGAGCCGGCCGTGAACGACAGCGGCACGAAGTGCTGGTCCATGTCCGACTGGTGCGTGTCCGCGCCGAACGAGACCAGGTTGACCGCGCCGATGTTCGCCGCGTCCGGGGTGTTGACCGTGATCGTCGAGCCGTACTGGGCGCTCGCCGAGGCCGAGGTGATCGTCGGCCGCGCGCCGTTGAACAGGTACGAGGGCGAATACACCTGCGAGTTGAACTGGCCGGCGTCGTTGAGCGTCTCCGGGTGCCCGCCGCCGGAGACCAGCACCGTGCCGTCCGGCTGGAGCACCGCGGTCGAGTGGTAGTTGCGCGCCGCCGCGATCGACCCGATCGTGGTCCACTGCCCGGTCGCCGGGTCCCAGATCTCCGCCGGCAGCACGCCGTTGGTGATCTGCATCTGGTCCGAGACCGTCCCGCCGCCGACCGCCAGCACCCGGCCGTCCGCGAGCATCGTCAGCGTGTGATAGATCCGCGCGTTGTTCATCGGCGCGATCGGCTTCCACGTCGGCGTCGCCGCGGTCAGGTCGATGGTCGCCGCGTTGGACTGGGCCGGGGTGCTGGTGCTGACGCTCGACGCGCCGCCGCTGTAGAGGATCTTGCCCGGCAGGTACATCACCGAGGAACCGTTGACCACGCCGCTGGGCCCGACCGGCGTCCAGGTCTGCGCGTTCGCGTCGAGCCAGTAGGAGACGTCCTCGCGCGGGCCGATGGTGAAGATCTTGCCGTTCGGCGCGAGGTAGGAGAACGGGTATTCGAGCTCGTGCACCTGCGAGGTGGTGATGCCCGACAGCAGCGTCCACGTGTTCGTCGACGGGTCGTACAGCTCGGGCGTGTCAGCCCACGTCGACGAGTCGGTCGAGTTGCCGCTGATCGCGACGTACCGGCCGTCCGGCAGTTCGGTCAGGTCCGGGTACCAGCGCGGCAGGTGCATGTTCGCCATCTTCGTCCAGGTCTGCGTCGCCGGGTTGAAGATGTTGGTGTCGGTGATGCCGAGCATCCCGGTGGCCGCGATGCCGAAGCCGCCGGCCACCAGCACCCGGCCGTCCGGCAGTTTCGCGTTGCCGCCGCAGAAGATGCTCGCCGGGGCGTCGATCTCGGTGTAGGTGCCCGCGACGGGGTCGTAGACGTAAGTCTGCGTGGGGGTCTTCCAGCCGTCCCACTGGATCAGCTTGCCGTCGTTCAGCAGCACCGTGTGGATCGACACGTACGGCGAGGTGACCAGCGGGCCCCACTGGCCCTGCGGCTGGGCGCTGGGAACGACCGCGTTGGAAGGCGCCGACGCGGCCGAGGTGCCGACCGCGTTGGTCGCCGTCACGGTGAAGGTGTAGCTGGTGCCGTTCGTCAGGTTGGCGACGAGGGCGGAGGCCTGCGGCGGCGAACCGCTCACGACCGTGGCCGCCTGCGCGGTCCCGCCGACGTACGGGGTCACCGTGTACGACGTGATCGCCGAGCCGCCGTCCGAGGGAGCAGACCAGAACACCGTGGCCGAGCCGTTGCCCGCGGTCGCGGTCACGGAGCTGGGCGTGCCGGGAACGGTCGGCGAGGAGGACGAGGAGGCGCCCTTGAGCACCACGGTCGCGGCCAGCCAGATGGTGCTGCCGCCGGTGCCGAAGGTGGCGTTCGGGGTCGCGCCCTGGTTGGCGGCCTGGTCCTCGACCAGCAGTTCCATGTCGGAGGCGCTGGAGATGTTGGACCGCGAAGTGAAGCCGGAGCCGGGGGAGAGCGCGTCGCGGAAGCCGGAGTCGGCGTAGAAGCCGAGCGCGAGTTCGTTGTTCGCCGCGACGGTCGAGGTCGCGCCGGCGGCCACCGTGCCGGCCGCGGAGGTGGTGCCGGTGGCGTGTGCCTGCACGTCGACGATCGACGCGTCCGTGTTGGGCGCGAGCCCGGAGTACTCGAGCGCGGCGACGGCCATGTCGGCGGCCGAGGTGACGTTCGCGGTGACGGTGGGCGCGGTGCCGCCGCCGGCCGTGATCGGTGCGCTCCACACGCTCAGCTCGGTGTGGTCGGAGGCGGTGAAGTGGGTCAGCTCGGTGTAGCTGTTGCCGGCCGAGTCGGTGACCGAACTGGCCGTCGCCGACTTGGAGTTCCACACCCCGACCTCGACGATCAGCCGGTTGCCTGAGGTCACCGCGGCGGGCAGGGTCACGGCGGTGGAGGCGACGTTCGAGTGATGCGCGTTCACCTGCTGTACGAAGCTCGGCGGCGCCCCGGCGGCCTGCGCGGTCGCGATCACCGCGGTCAGCCCGAGCGTCGCGAGCGAGGCGGCTATCGAGCCGATGAGCGTCTTTCTGAAGCGTGTACGCACGTAGACACGCATCATTCGTTCCCCCCACTACTGTTGGCGAGCGCGCGGCTCAAGCCGCCTGCTCAGATCTATGAACCGGTTCAAACCGGGCGGCCGGCCCCACGTCTGGGCCGACCGTGATCGCGGCCGCGACGGGCCGCGTCGTCACACAGGGGTGAATGTACTCGCGCGGCGTCGCGCCCGCAGGCTTTGTCGGGAAACGATTCTGCGGCGATCAATCGTGAAGCCCTGGTGGGTTCACATTCCTGAATGACTATCACGTCTCTGAAACAATCCTCGCCGAATCCTTGCCGGGCCAACGTGATCGTCGCGACAGTGAGTCGCGAACGGTTCTCCACCATCGGTCACCGCCTTGGCCGCCACGCACCGCGCTGCCCCCGAAACCGCGGTACAGCGCCACAGGCAGGAGTCGATCAAGAACCATGATTCGTACGTCGCACGTCCACGCCCGCACCCGGATCGCCGCGGTGTGCGCAGCGGTCGCCGCACTGCTCGGATCCGGCGCCGCACACGCGAACGTTCCCGCGACCGCGTTCGCGTCCGCCGCTGATCACCGGCACGCGGCCTACCCGTCCGCGTCAGCGCTTGCCATCGCCGTGCACCCGGACCAGATCGGCAACCCGCTGCGCCCCGGATTCATCGGGCTCTCCTTCGGCGCCGCCACGCTCGCCGCCGACGACTACGCGGCCACCGACCTCGCCGGTTATCTCAGGACCCTGGGACGAGGCGGCATCCTGCGGATCGGCGGCAACTCCGGCGACGGCACCTTCTGGACCTCGACCGGCGAGGCCGCGCCGTCCTGGGCGGCCGGCACGATCACCCCGCAGAAGCTGAGCCACCTCGCCGCCGTCGCACGAGCGGCGGACTGGCGCGTCGTGCTCGCGGTCAACCTCAAGCATCCCGACGCTGCCCGCGCCGCCGACGAAGCCCGCTACGCACAGCAGATCTTCGGCCGCTCGCTGCTCGCCATCGAGATCGGCAACGAGCCGAACTTCTACTACCGCAGCGAAACGGCCTACTTCGCCGACTTCCACGCGTACGCGGCCGCGATCGAGCAGGCGGCGCCGGGCGTGCGGGTGACCGGTCCCGACGCGGAGACCAATCACCAGGCCTACCTGCCCGCGTTCACGGCCGACGAGACGGCGAACCCGACGCCGGGCCTTGCCGAGATCACCGACCACACCTACCCGCTCAGCGTGTGCGGCGGACAGACCGTCACGGCCGCCCAACTGCTCGGCACCGGCGCGGTCCGGTACGAGTCCGCCAATGCCGATGCACTTGTCAGTGCGGCGCGGGCGCTGCACGTGACGCCCGCGATGACCGAGACCAACTCAGTGGTCTGTGCCGGGGAGGCGGGCGTGAGCGACGCCTTCGCGTCCTCGCTGTGGGCGCTGGACTACAGCTTGCTGCTCGCGCAACACGGAGTGGCGAACGCGCAGTTCATGGACGGCACCAATGCAGCAGGCTGCGACCCCTACACGCCGCTGTGCCCGACCACCGGTGACCTCAGCCCGCGCCCGATCTACTACGGCATGCTCGCCGCCTCGCTCGTCGGCTCGGGAGCGTTCGTCGGCCTCACCAACCCGGACACGGCCGACGTGCGCGCTTACGCCGTGCGCGAGAGGCGCCAGTTGACGGTGGTCCTCGACGACGTGCAAGACCCGGCGACGAGCGCTGCGACGACCATCACGCTGAACCTCGGCACGACGCGGCTGCACGACGGCCGGCTCATCGCGCTGACCACCTCGGACCCGGCCGGTCTCGCGGCCACCGGCGGCATCACACTCGGCGGCCGGCAGGTCGGTCCGCACGGCGCCTTCCTCCCGCCGCACGCGAGCCACGTCACCGTACGCGGCGAGACGGCGATGGTGACCGTGCAACCGGGCAGCGCGGTCATCATCCGGTTCGATTAGGCCCGGTTCAGCCCCGTCAGCACGACATGATCGAAGGCTGAGGTCTGTCCGGCCCGCGCACTCGCGCCGGACAGACGTCGGGCGCGTCGCCGCGATGTATCGATCTTGACTCGATCATCCGGGACGGGAAGTCTAGCCTCCGTGACAACGATGTCTTGGCGGGCGGACGCTGCCCCGCAGCCACTGCTCTCAAAACCACCGCTCCCACAATCACCGCGCCCACATCCACGTTCACGTCTCTCCCTCCTCGCCGCCGCGACTCTGCTCGCGCCGCTGTTCGCCGCCCTCCCCGCGAACGCCGCCACCAACACCGACGCGACGGCCGTCACGAACCCGGCCGCGCTCGTCGATCCGCTGGTCGGAACCGGCAGCGGCGGCGCGGTCGTCGGCCAGGTCGACACGTTCCCCGGCGCCGATGTCCCGTTCGGCATGCTCCAGTGGAGCCCCGACACCACGTCCCGGCCGCCCGGTGGCGGCTACAACTACGACGACTCGCAGATCACCGGCTTCAGCCTCACGCACGTCTCCGGGCCGGGCTGCGCGATCGCCGGCGACTTCCCGATCCTCCCGCTCGCCGGCGCGCTTCCGGCCGACCCGGACTCGGCCACCGCGTCCTTCACCCACGCGGCGGAGAGCGCGCATCCGGGCTCTTACTCGGTGACCGCCGGGGGAGTGCGCACACAGCTCGCGGCGACCGCGCGCACCGGCCTGGCGCAGTTCACCTACCCCGCGACCACGCAGGCCCAGCTGCTGGTCAAGGCCGCCGACAGCGCGAACGGCAGCTCCTCGGCCAGCTTCCAGACCCTCGGCGATCAGGAGATCACCGGCGCCGTCACCAGCGGCCACTTCTGCGGCCAGCCGGACGGCTACACCGTGTACTTCGCCGCGCGCTTCGACCGGCCGTTCACCGCGTCCGGAACCTGGGGCGGGACGAGCGCCGCGCAGATCACCAAGTCCTCGGGCAGCGCGGCCGTGACCGAACACGGCAAGCAGAGCCCGCAGCCCAAGCGGTACCCGACCTCCGCCAACCGATCCGCCAACCACTCCGCGACCGCGCAGCAGGGGTCCGGAGTCGTCGCAGGGGGCTGGCTCACCTTCGACACGACGCACGACCCTGACGTGCGCATGCAGGTCGCGGTCTCGTACGTCAGCGCGCAGGGCGCCCTGGGCAACCTCGCCGCCGAGGCCCGCAGCTGGAACGTCGGCACCGTCGCCGCGCAAGCCACCGCTGCCTGGAACCGCCAGCTCGGTACGATCTCCATCCGTGGCGGCAGCCGCACCGCGCAGTCCACCTTCTACACCGCCCTCTACCACGCCTCGCTGGAGCCGAGCCTGTTCAGCGACGCGAACGGAGAGTATCCGGGCTTTGACAACAAGATCCACCGCGTTCAGCCAGGCCACGCCCAATACGCCAACTACTCCGGCTGGGACATCTACCGCTCCGAGGCGCCGCTGCTGGCCACGATCGACCCGCGCGTCGCCGCCGACATGGCCACCTCGCTGCTCAACGACGCAGCCCAAGGCGGCTGGCTGCCCAAGTGGCCGGTGGCCAACGGCTACACCGGCGTCATGAACGGCGACGCCGCCGATCCGATCCTCGCCGACTTCTACGCGTTCGGCGCGCGCGACTTCGACGCGAAAACCGCGCTGGCCGACATGGTCAACGGCGCGAACGCCACGGCCGGCACACCGGGCCAGGGCTGGTACGTCGAGCGCCCGAACGCGGCCGCGTACATCGCGAACGGGTACGTGCCGAACACCGGCTCCGACTCGATCAGCCCGGTGCCCAACGGCGCCTCCGAGACCCTCGAATACGCCCTCGACGACTTCTCCATCTCCCGGCTCGCGCAATACCTGCATCAGGACTCGACCTCGCGCACCTTCGCCGGCCGCTCACAGAACTGGGCCAACGTCTTCGACACCGCGGACGGCTACGTCGAGCCGCGCGACGCCTCCGGCGCCTTCCCCTCCGGCCCTGCGGTGCAGACCGACAGCGGCTTCGGCCAGAACGGCTTCCAGGAAGGCAACGCGGCGCAGTACACCTGGATGGTCCCGCAGAACCTCAACGGCCTGATCCAGGGCATCGGCGGCGAGCAGGCCGCCGCGGCCCGCCTCGACAGCTATTTCACCCAGCTCAACGCCGGACCGAACGCGCCGTACCACTGGCAGGGCAACGAGCCGGCGTTCGACACCCCGTGGGCGTACGACAGCGTCGGCCAGCCCTGGAAGACGCAGGCGATCGTCCACCAAATCAGCACCCAGCTGTACTCGGCCACTCCCGGCGGTGAGCCCGGCAACGACGACCTCGGCGCGATGAGCTCCTGGTACGTCTGGGCCGCGCTCGGCGTCTACCCGCAGACGCCCGGCGTGCCGATGCTCGTGCTCGGCGCCCCGCAATTCCCGCACGCAGTGATCCACGGCGCGTACGGCGACCTGCGCGTCAACGCGGCAGGCGCAGGCGACACGTATATCAGTAGCCTGAAGGTCAACGGCCGCCCGACACAGCACACCTGGATCGACGCCACGCGCACGCACGAACTCGACTACACACTCTCGACGAGCCCGAACACCAGCTGGGGCACCGCACCGGGCGACGCGCCGCCGTCCTTCGGCGCGGGACCCGTCCACTTCCCGCCGAGCACCCGCGCGGCCCTCGCGGTCGCTCCGGGCCAACTCCGGCTGACCCCCGGCACCGGCACAACCGTGACCGTCGAGGCGGACAACACGCTCGGCACCTCCGGCCCGGCCACCGTCACATGGAGCGCGACAGCACCGAGCGGCCTGTCCGCGTCACCGAGTAGCGGCACGATCACGGCACCGGCGGGCGGCACCGCGCATACCACCGTCACGATCGCGGCCGCGCCGGGCATGGCGACCGGCTACTACCAGGTCTCCTTCGCGGCGCACGCGTCGAACGGCGCCACCCTGCCCACCGTCTCGCTGCTCGCCACGGTCGCGCAGCCCGGCGAGAGCATCCCGACCGCGTACGTGTCCAACTACAGCGACAACACGGTCACGCCGGTCGACACCCGTACCCGCAACGCAGGCCCGCCGATCCCGGTCGGCGGCGGCCCTGACGGCATGATCACGGCCGGCGGGAAGCTGTTCGTCGCCAACAACAACACCAACGACGTGACCGTGATCGATACGACCACGAACGCCGTGCTCGCCACCGTCCCGGTCGGCAGCGTGGCCGCCGACGTCGCGGCGACCCCGGACGGCAAGACGGTCTGGGTGACGAACTTCGGCGACGGCACCGTCCAGCCGATCGACGTCGCCACCCTCGCCGCCGGCCCGCCGATCGCGGTCGGCAGCCAGCCGGAACGGCTCGCGGTCAGCCCGGACGGCAAGCAGCTGTGGGTCGCGAACCAGGGCAGCGGCACGGTCAGCGACATCGATCTGGCCAGCCGCACGGTCACGCACACCGTCGCGGTCGGCTCCGCGCCCTTCGGCGTCGCGGTCACGCCGGACGGCAGCCGCGTGTTCGTCACAAACGGCGGCTCGGCCTCGGTCTCGGTCATCGACGCGGCGACCGACAGCGTCACGGCGACTGTGCCGACCGGCGCCGGCCCGCAATACGTCCAGATCACGCCGGACGGCAAGACCGCGTACGTCGCCGACTTCGGCGCGGGCGGCGTCACCCCGATCACCGTCGCGACCAACGCGCCGGGCTCGTTCATCCCCACCGGCTCCGGCGCCTACGCGGTCGGCTTCAGCCCGGACGGGACGACGGCGTGGGTCGTCGACACCAACGTCAACAACGTGGTGCCGGTGAGTGTCGCGACTGGAACGCCGGGCGCAGCGGTGACCGTCGGCAACGTGCCCGACGGCGTGACCGTGATCGACTGACCTCCGCCACGGACGGTTGCGGGGCGCCGGCACCGACGCCAGCGCCCCGCAGCCGCCCCGCAACTCCTATCCGCCGCAACGCAACGAATCAGACCCCTGCCCTGCCTGTTCAGCGCCTTTTCCCGCTCCCGTTGCAGCAACCTGCCACCCTGCCGTGTCGCGGCAAGGTCCGACTGCGCTTAGCCTGCGAGCATGAGCAGCAAAGAGGCGCACGTCGAGGTGGCCGGCCGATCCGTGCGCATCTCCTCCCCGGACAAGGTCTACTATCCGGACTCCGACATCACGAAACTCGACCTCGCCAGCTACTACGCGGCCGTCGCCGACTGCGTGTTCCGGGCGCTGGCCGACCGGCCGGTAGCGCTCAACCGCTTCCCGGACGGACTCGGCGGGTCATCGTTCTATATGAAGCATGCGCCCAAAGGGCTGCCCGACTGGGTGCAGACCGTCCGGGTCACCTTTCCCAGCGGCCGCACCGGCGACGAGATCTGCGTGACCGAACCGGCCACCGTCGTCTGGGCCGTGCAAATGGGGGCGCTCGAACTGCACCCGTGGCCCGTTCGGCGCAGCGATACCGACCATCCGGATGAACTGCGCGTCGACCTCGACCCGCAGCCGGGCACCGGATTCGCCCAAGCGGTGGAAGCGGCGCACGAGGCGAAGGCGCTGTTCGACGAACTCGGCATGACGCCCTACGTGAAGACCACCGGCGGCCGTGGCCTGCACCTGCTCGTCCGTATCGAACCGCGCTGGTCGTTCATCGAGGCGCGCCGCGCGGTCATCGCCTTCGCCCGCGAACTGGAGCGCCGCCGCCCCGACCTGGTCACCACCTCGTGGTGGAAGGAGGAGCGCGGCGAGCGGGTGTTCGTGGACTTCAACCAGATGGCCCGCGACCGAATGCTCGCCGCCGCGTACTCGACGCGTGCCCGCCCTCACGCGCTGGTCTCAATGCCCGTGCGCTGGACCGAGCTGCCTGACATCGAGCCTGAGGACTTCACCCCGCGTACCGTGCCGCCGCTGCTCACAAAAAACGGCGACGCGCACGCGGACATCGACCAGACCGCGTTCACCCTCGACGCGCTACTCGAAGCCTCGGCGCGCGACGAGCGCGACCACGGCCTCGGTGACATGCCTTATCCGCCGGACTTCCCGAAGATGCCCGGCGAGCCCAAGCGCGTCCAGCCGTCAAAGGCCAGAAACAGCGGCAAGTCCAGCTGACCTCGCCTCACCGCGACGTCTCACGCAGCCGTCGCGCTGTGCCGGCCTTACTCGAAGACGTCCGCCAGGTCGTAAGGCACCGGCACGTCCAACTGGTCATACGTGCACGAGCGCGGCTCGCGGTCCCGCCGCCACCGCAGGAACCGTCCGTTGTGCCGGAACCGGTCTGCCTGAAGCTGGTCGTAGCGCACCTCACATACCAACTCAGGCCGTAACGCAACGAACGACGTGTCCTTCCCCGCGTTCCAGCGATGCTGCGCGCCCGGCCTGCGGTGCTCCTCGTCCTCCGTGGCACCGAGCCACGGGTGCGGCTCGCCGTCACGCAGCCGCAACGGCGCGAGCTCTTCGACCAGTTCGCGGCGCCGGATCATCGTGAACGCACTCGAGCCGCCCACGTAGTTGAGCACGCCGTCCGCGCCGTAAAGCCCGAGCATCAGCGAACCGACGATCGGGCCGCTCTTGTGCAGCCGGTAGCCCGCCACGACCACGTCCGCGGTCCGTTCGTGCTTGACTTTCACCATCGTCCGCTCGCCCGGCGTGTACCGGCCGCCGAGCGGCTTGGCCACCACGCCGTCGAGCCCGGCGCCCTCGAAGCGCTGGAACCAGCGGCGCGCGACATCCGGATCGTCCGTCGCCCGGGTCACATGCACCCGTGAACCGGAGCCGGCCGACTCGCCGCGTGACCCCGAACCCTCGCCGAACAGCGCGGTCAACGCCTCGCGCCGCTCGGCGAAGGGCCGGCCGGTCAGGTCCGCGTCACCGAGCGCGAGCAGGTCGAACGCGACGAAGGACGCCGGAGTGCGCTCGGCGAGCAGGCGCACCCGCGACTCGGCCGGATGGATCCGGTCGGCGAGCCGGTCGAAGTCCAGCCGCCCGCCGGCCACCACCACGACCTCGCCGTCCAGCACGCACCGCGCCGGCAGCGCCCGCGCCAGCGCCTCGATCAGCTCGGGGAAGTACCGGTTGAGCGACTTGCCGCCCCGGCTGCCGAGCTCGATCTCGGCCCCGTCGCGAAACACGATGCACCGGTAGCCGTCCCACTTCGGCTCGTACAGGAACTCGCCCGACGGCACGCCGGCCGCCGACTTGGCCAGCATCGGCTCGACTGGGGGCATCACCGGCAGCTTCATCAGGCGTCCTCGGGTCCTAGCGGCGTGGCAGCGTCCTCGTCCTCAATGTGTTTCTCAAGGCAAGCATGCCCGAAGCGCCGCTACCGGGCCCAGCGATCCGAGCGGCGGCCGCGGTCAGCTCTCGTCGAGCCGGAAGCCGAGCTTCAGCCCGACCTGGTACTCGGCGATGCGGCCCTCCTCGATGCGGCCGCGGATCTCCGTCACCTCGAACCAGTCGAGACCGTGCAGCGTCTCGGCGGCCCGAGCCACGGCCGTGCGCACGGCGGAGTCGACCCCTTCGGTGGAGGAGCCGACGACCTCGGTAACCCGGTAGACATGTCCGCTCATGACCTGTCCTCTCGCTTCCTAAGTGCGCTCATCCCGGTTGAACCAGCGGCCATCCAAGCCGTGTCCATCTAAGCTACGGGCCGCGTTCGCCGAACGCGACATATGCTGCGTTCATGCGCACGCGACCGATACTCGACTGGCCGAACGGCGGAGCACTGGCTCCCTCAGGCGACCTGGACGACGTCGAGGACCTTCTGGCCAACGGCTCGGTCGCGGTGCTCAGCGGCGCCGGCATCTCCACCGAGTCCGGCATCCCCGACTACCGTGGCGCGACCGGCAGCCTGCGCAAGCACACGCCGATGACCTACGAGCAGTTCGTGCACAGCGCGGACAATCGACGGCGCTACTGGGCACGCAGCCACCTCGGCTGGCGCACCATCGCCCGCGCGCAGCCGAACGCCGGACACGCCGCGGTCGCCGCGCTGTCCGCCGCCGGTTACGTCTCGGCGGTGATCACCCAGAACGTCGACGGCCTGCACCGGGCCGCAGGCAACAGCGAAAGCGTCGAACTGCACGGCAGCCTCGACCGCGTCATCTGCCTCAGCTGCCGGCGGCTGAGCCCTCGCGAGGAGCTGGACCGGCGACTGCGCACGGCCAATCCGACCTTCCAGGACGAGAGCACCCGCATCAACCCGGACGGTGACGTCGAACTCGCCGACGAACTGATCGCGCGGTTCAACACAGTGCCCTGCGACGCCTGCGAGTCGGGAATCCTCAAGCCGGACGTGGTCTTCTTCGGCGAGAACGTGCCCAAGCCGCGCGTGCAGCAGTGCTACGACCTCATCGACCAAGCCCGCGCGTTGCTGGTCCTCGGCTCGTCCTTGACGGTCATGTCAGGACTGCGATTCGTCCGCCACGCGGCCCGAGCGGGCAAACCGATCGCCATCGTGAACCAGGGCCCGACCCGCGGCGACGAACTCGCGGCCGTACGCCTCAACGCGCCCCTCGGCCCGACCCTGACCAGGCTCGCCGATCGGCTCGGCTGCACCACCGCCGCGGCGTAAGCACGTCCGACCGCAGCACCGAAGCACCGCAGCCCTCATCCAGCGCGGTCCGCCTGTCGGCGAACACCGCTCAGTGGCTCGCCCACCGCTCAGTGGCTCGCCCACCGCTGACTCGGGCTGCCGTCACACGGCCAGAGCACCAGCGGAGTCCCGTCGTTGGTGCCCTTGCCGGACACGTCGATGCACAGCCCGGCGTTCGCGCTGACGATCGTGCCGTTCGGCTGAATCGTCCACTGCTGGTTCACGCCACCGTTGCAGCTCCACAGGACGACCTGCGTTCCCGGGTTCTTCTCCAAGCCGAAGTCGTCGAGGCAGTACTTGCCGCTGTCCTCGGTCAGCTGGCCGGCGGGCGTCAGGGTCCAGGTTTGCGCCGGGGTGCCGTTGCAGGACCAGATGTCTTCCTTCGTGCCGTCCGCGAAGATCCGGCCCGCGGTGTCCATGCAGGTGTTGGAACGCGCGTTGATCAGCGTGACCTGGATCGGTGCGGTTGCTGACGGCGAAGCGCTCGGCGATGGCGAAGGGCTGAGCGAACCGACCGGGAGGACGACTGCCTCAGGCGACGCGCTTGCTGTCGTGGCGGGAGCGGAGCTCATCGTCGGACCGGCATTGGCCGTGGACGCCGCTGCGCCACCGCCACCCAGCGAAAGCGCGCCACCGATGAGGAGCGCGACCACGACGACCGCCGCAGCGATTCCACTTTCCGTCTTGTGCTCCGTGATCAGCCGCGGCAGCCGCGTGCCCGCGCCCGACTCGGCGGCGACGGGAGGCAGCACTGTCGTCATCGCCTCATGCGCGGGCGCAGGCCGATCGACATACCCCTGATAAGGCTGGCTGCCGATGACCATCGTTTCGCCGACGTCGGCAGCACTCTTACTCGCGAACGCACGCAGCGCCGCGGCGAGCTGGCCCGCGGCCGGACGGTAACGCGGATCACCCGCGAGGCTGGCCGTGACGAGCGACCACAGCTCGTCAGGAAGCCCGGGAACGGGAATCGGCCGCTGCTGCCCGGTCAGGCACTCGCAGAGAAGAACGCCCAAGGCGTACACATCCGCTGACGGCGTGCTCGCCGCAAAGGGCGCAGCGACTGACTCAGGCGCGCGATACGCGATCGGCGGGACCACCAGTTGCCCGCGATTGGCCAACGCGGCCAAGCCGAAATCGCTGACCCCCACCTCCGACAGGGCCCCGCCTCCTGAACTCACCAGGACGTTTCCCGGGTGAAGATCGCCATGCGCAATCCCGGCGGCGTGCGCTGCGGCCACGGCGTCGCAGACCTGAGCGATCACATGCGCAGCCGTCGATGGGTCCAACGTCCGCTGCCGCGCCAGCATCGACCGCAGGCTCTCCCCGGCCACCAGCCGTGAGCGAAGCGCCAGCCAGCCCTCACTGGCCTCAGCGTCATCGGCGGCCACGATGCCCGGATGACCGACCTGCGCCACGGCATTCAACGTGCTGTAAAGCCCCGCGACGGCCTGCGCATCGGACACCAGTTCAAGCCGCAGCACCTTCACCGCGCGCTCGCCGCCGTCCCGCAGATCCCGGCCGCGCCACACCGTGCCGACGGCCCCGGTTCCCAACTGCTCGAACAGTTCGAACCGCGCGCCGAGCCGCCATCGGGTATCAGACACCTGCCGCCTCGTATCCGTGGGACGCATCACCGAACGCCGAGCATTGTACGGATAGGCCGCACCCCTCCGGGAGTTGGCATCCGTCCAACATCAGCGAGAGCGCGGCGGCAACGGGTGGAATCAAGATCGACACCTGTCGATGATCGTCATTTGTTGCCGCCGCAGAGCCGCGGTCCTGGCCATACTCAGGTGACATGAAGCTGATGTACTGCGCCCACTGCGGCGACATCGTCCGCTTGTTTCCTCAGCGGCGAACGTGCAAGTGCGGCAAGTCGTGGGGTCAGTACCTCGAGGACGACTCGACCACAGTGCAGACCTGGCCCAGTCTTTCGATAGGCGTCGCGAATCCTGATTTCGCAGCGGCCCAAAGGGCCTTCGCCGAGAACGTCAACGCGTTCTCTCCCTCGCTCTCGATGCGCTGTTGGATCAATCCGCTCTCGGAGCCCGACGTCCGCATGGTCAAAGGCGAGCCGATCGATGGTGAAGTAAACCCTGCTGGCGAATCCGCGGCCGTCGCCACCGCCGCAGCGACCGACCCCGCCACCGACGCGTGACCGTGGGCGCTGCGGCCTTGAGAGGGTCGTAGAGCGCTGTCGACTGTTGCCTTCGGCTAGCGTCCAGCCTCGCCTGCTCCGCGCACGTGACCCCCGGTCGTATCCACGAACTCTATGACCAGCGGGTTGCAGGGTATGCCCAAGTCTTTCTGTTCGCTCCGAGCTGTTCCTATTCGCCGCTGTTCGCTGCCGTTGGTGTCGTCCGCAAACGTGCCGCAGCAGGCTGCCGCAGGTGCACGACGGTTGGCTCGTGACGCTCGTAAGAGTGAGGCGTATGTCGATCTACTCGCGTTCGTGACGCAGGCCGGTTATATGTTGAGCGCATTGAATCCCATGGTGGACGAAGCAGAGGCGAGCGGTCAGGTCTGGCGGGATAAGGTTCGCAAGCGCCCAACGGCCGAGCGGAATCGAGATGCGCTCGCACGGCTCGTCGAATGGGACGCCGACCCATTCGAGACAGAGCTGTACGAACGCGCTGCAGACCCTCAAACAATCTTGATTGATCGTGCTCAACGGTCGCGAGCTGGGCAGTACGCGAGGCGCGTGCGACGGCGGTGGGAGCGCAAGAAGCACTCTTGACCCCGGTCGCGTCTACGAACGCCGCGGCCAGGGTGTCGCCTGATATACCCGGGTTCTCGTGCTCGCTGTGGCTGTTCGTCGCTGTCCGATGCCGTTGGTGTCGTTCGTCGGTGTCGGTGTCGGTGTCGGTGTCGGTGTCGGTGGCCTGGGCCGCGTTACGTGATGCTGAGGCGCTGATGCCGCACCTTCGCCCAGCCGGTACGCCACAGCTGCACGCCGCGCTCAGTGAACGCAAGGGCGAGTGCCGGCCCGGGCGAATCCCACCACCAATCCCAGATTGCCGGGTCACTGGTAAGGGGGCAGCGCCCCGTACCCCGGATGGCACTCCGCCTTTCGAGACACTCCCGTCAGCACCTTAGGTCAGCAGCGCCTCCGACTTCTGGATCGCCGGCACCATCGCGTGGTCCTGGTTCGTCAGCACGACCGCGACGTACCCGCGGTCGAGGTAGATGTCGAGTTGCCCTTCGTATCCCGGGCTGCCGCCGTTGTGGCCGACAATGCGGATGCCGTTGATCGTTTGGACTTCGAATCCGTACGCGTACTCGTCGTCGGCCGGTCCACCGGGCCGGCTGATGGGCACCCGGCCGGTGAGCACGGTGTCCGTCATCTCAGAAGTTAGCAAGCGGTGGCCGGTCAGCGCCCGCGCGAAGCCGAGCATGTCGAAGACGGTGGAGTACGCGCCGCCGGACGGATTGCCGATCTGCACCATGTCGCCGGTGTCCTGATACTGGTTGTTGCCTACCAGCGCGTAACCGTGGGCCATGCCGACGACTTGGTCCGCGGTGTAGACGCGTACCGACGTGTGCCGCATCCCTGACGGGGCGAAGATGTGATCGTGTACGTATTCGTCGTACGCCTGTCCGGCAGCGGCCTGGATGATCGCGCCGAGGACGATGAAACCCGAATTGCTGTAGCTGTACCCGGTGCCCGGCGGGAACAGCAGCGGCTGCTGCTCGATTTCGCGGATCAGGCCCGCGAGCGTGGTCGGCGGCATCGAGCCGCCGGTGCGGGCCAGCACGTCCCCCATGCCGGAGGTGTGCGTGAGCAGTTGGTCGATGGTGACGTTGTCGGCGATCACGGCCGGGAATCCGGACAGGTGCGCCCCGATGGTGTCGCCGAACGACAGCCGCCCTCGCTCGACGAGTTGCGCGATCCCTACGGCGGTGAACATCTTGCCCATCGAGCAGACGCAGAACTTGGTACCGGGCGTGTTCGTGATGCCGCGAGCGCGATCCGCCTGTCCATAGCCCTTCGCCAGCAGCGTCCGATGATCTCGAGCGACCAGTACCGCTCCGGAGAACGCTCCGGCCGCCGTGCACTGCTCCAAGTACTCGTCGAACGCGTCCACGTCTAGATCGACGTCGGGACGGTCACCACTCTCGGTCGCGAACGCCGCCGGTACGGCGCCGGATACCGTTATTCCGGCGGCTGCCAGAACGCCCAGCAACGTTCTGCGATGCAGTGCCATGATACGAATCCCCATTCCGTGCACGTAAGGACGATGAGCTTCGGCAAGGACCGTAAGCTAGGCTTCGACTTCCGCCCAACTGTTTAGCCGATCAGTTGATCAGTACCTGGGAGGTGCCGGACGTGACGATCCGGCTGCGTCTACCGGCGGCGGACGCGGGCCTCGCAGTCTTCGCCTGTTCACCGGCCGCCGAGGCGCTACGCAGCCTGCACGTGTTGTACGACGCGAAACACCATCCGCTGCATATCTCCTGGGTGCTACGCACGCGCGAGCTGACGGATCCGCAGCTGCGAGCCGAGGCCGACCGCTTCGCCTTCTGGCTGGCGGACAGACCGCTGACACTGCACGAGATCTGGCCGGCAACCGACGCCCGGCCGTGGCACGAGGAACTGGCCGCCTTGCGCGAGGCGCCGATCGAGGCGTTCGCAGATCAACTGATCCACGCCGCGCTGACGCGACGCGGCCACGGACGCCGCGTCCCGCTGTGCGAATTCCGCAAGGACGACGCGCTGATGGAACGAGCGTCAGCAGCGGTCGAATCCCGGCACCCCGCATCGCTGAGCGTCCTGCGCGACCTGATCGAGGACCCGCAGCACTGCCGTGAGCGCTTCGCCGCGTTCCTCGACCGCTACTGGCAGGCCTGCCTCGCCACCGACTGGCCGGACCTGGAGCGATACCTGCTCGACGACGTCGCGCGGCGCGGCCGCACCGCGTCCCGGCACGGTCTGATTCCCATGCTTGGCGGGCTCTCGCCGCACATCTATCCCGAGCCCGGCTCCGGCGTCGTCGTCATCCGGCCGCCGGCCGCGTCCAAGAACGCCGATCCGCTTGAGATCACGCTGCAGGAGCACGATCAGATCCAGTTGGTCCCGTCCCACTTCGTCTGGCCGCAGCTAACCGCCGTAGTGCGACGCGACCGAAACGGTGACGACGACCGGGAACGGCAGACGGTCGTCATCGCATACGCACTCGAACAGATGCAGCAGCAAGGCCGCGCTCCGGTACCACCACAGGAGCTGCTGCGGCTTCTGCGCTCCGCCGGGGACTCCACGCGGCTGCAAATCCTCCAGCTGCTCGCGGGCCATCCCCGCTCCACGCGCGAACTAGCCGGACTGATCGGACTGACCGAAGCCGGCATCTCGAAGCACGTCAAGCTGCTGCAAGAGGCTGGCTGGATCAAGCCGGAGCGCCGCGGCTACTACGTCTACCACCACCTCGTCCGCGACACTGCCGACCGACTCGTTCATGGACTAGACGAGATGCTCGGCTAGTGGTCGCGGCCGTTAACCCGTGGATTACGGCGACGATCCGCCGCCCGACGGATGGATCACGTGGACGCGATCATGGGCCGACGAGACGACCGAACTTGAGTGACGCAGCGCCGTACTGGGCCATTGACCACCTGTTTACAAGAAGCCGGATCGCGGGCTGGCGGGTGAGCGTGAATCGCTGACCTGTGCCGAGGCGGTCACTTGCCCATGAGTACCCGTGATTGACCGTGGTTACCTCTCCGAACGGGCACGCATCGGGCACAGCCGGGCCGCTAGGGTGCTCGGGTGGCGCTAACTGACGATGAGATGGCCGAGGCGCTAGCTATCGCTGGACTTGAGTTTGTCGAGCGTCTTAGGGGCGAAATCCGAACACCGCCGTTGCCTGGCGGATCGGCGGCTGCATGCGGCCCGGAAGATGGGCGTTTCGATGGTCGACTGGACGAGGTTGTTGATGTCGATGACCCGCAGTTCGCCTCCAAGGTGAATGCGGGATGGTTCCGGATGGCCACCGAGTACGGGCTTTTCGATGAGGAGCGCGGTTTCCTGCTCTGTGTGGACTATTCGGACGTGTACGGCGAGCCGCAAGCCGAGTGGGTGCGTGTGCGCCTTCGCGAGGACTGGGACCTGGTTGGGAGCGGAGTAGCTCCGCTTGGATTCGGTCGGTTTCCAGCAACGCGCGGAGTCGTCTCCACGCCGGAGTTTGCCATGGTGTCGCTTGATGGTCGGACGCTGATCAGTACCACGCTCTGGGGGAACGGGTCTGCAAGCACGATCGCAATCCGGCCGGAGTAGCGGCCCGGCTGTGATTCCGTCTCTAACGAGTCGCCTGCGCTTCGTCCCGAACTTGCGGCACCTCTAGGGCCGATCGGGACATTGACGCCCGAGTCACGTCGGGCAGAGTCATCGCTCGGCACTGATCGTCGCTCGCTCGGCTTGTCGAGTGGGATGCCGACCCTTTCGAGGTCGAGCTGTACGGAAGCGCTGCAGATCCTCAACCAATCTTGATTGATCGTGCTCGACGATCGCGAGCTGGGCAGTACGCGCGGCGCGTGCGACGGCGGTGGGAGCGCAAGAAGCACTCTTGACCCGGGCGTGTCTGCGAACGCTGTGACCAGTGCGTTGCCTGAAAGATCCCAGTCGTCTTGGTCGCTGCGGGCTGCACCTGTTCGCTGTCGTCCGTCGCCGTTGGTGTCGTTCGGTGGCATCGGTGGATGTCTCTGTCCCGGTTGCGCTCGGTCACTTCCGGTGAACGACTTCTCGCGTGACAATGAGGGTTCTGGTACGTCGGCAGGAGAGGTGGCGTGACCATCATCGTGCCCGGTGGCCTGTGGGCCTGGTTCTGGACGTCGTTCGCGTCTCTGCTCCTGCTCGACCTAGCCGTTGTGAGCCTGGTTGTTGTTTCCGTGGCCGCGGCGACTCGGCTGGCCGCGCGTCGCGCC
>NZ_DASRBQ010000114.1:0-12299 GCF_035653575.1 Actinocrinis sp. | reverse complement strand
CGCGGCCGGTCCTCGGCTGCCGACGACGCCAACATCATCAAAACCTGCGTGAACAACGCACACTGCCCCGGCGTGACCCAATGGAACCTCAGCGACGCCGACTCTCTGTCACCGGCTCGAACAACTGGACCGTGACGATGTGCCTGGTCGCCCCTGCGGTGGTCTATTCCACCTGGAACGTCAGCGCCACCTGGCCCAGCGTGATGGTCGCCAAACCCAACGGCAGCGGCAACAACTGGAGCGTCACCATCTCGCCCAACGGGCAGTGGACTTGGCCGCGCGTCACGTGCAGCACTAACTGACCCGGCTACGGCGTGGCGGTCTGTAGGGGACCGCCACGCCGCCAACGGTCAGCTCCTCTAGCCCCTGAAGTTGCCACCGACTGACGCCGTCACCAGCGTCAGGCCTCGCACATGTCGGTCCGCAGACCTTCCGATTGGAGAAATCATGCACCGTGATCGTCAATCACCATGGATCGCGTCTGACGCACGACCAGAGAACGGCAGGGCATTCTCTGCTGCGAACGTTTCGCGCCGAGTGTTTCTCGGGACTGCGACGGCAGCGGCCATCGGGGTTTCCGCCGGCGTGGCTGGGCCGGCAAGAGCAGCGGCGACGAGCTCGGGTAAGGCGGGCGGTGAGGCTCCCTTCGGACCGGTGATTGTGGACAACCCCGGATCAGGGGCTTCATACGCGCGAGCCGTGCGGCTCAGCGACTCGCGGCCGGGGAGACCGGGGACGTTGCTGGCGACATTCCAGCAATTCGGCAGGCCGGGATTCCCGATCTTCCGCAGCGATGACGATGGCCGTACCTGGAATCCGCAGGGCAATGTGCCCAATCTCGGCGACGGCTCGGGGGTGTGGCTGCAGCCGTTCCTTTACGAGTTGCCGCGCGCATTCGCCGGTCTCCCCAAGGGCGCGGTGCTGTGTGCCGGCAATTCGCTCGGCGATTTCTCGTCGACGAGTATTGAGCTGTACGCAAGTATCGACCGCGGCGTGACCTGGCAGTTCCTGAGCACAATCGCGCAAGGCGGCGCGCCCGTGCCGGAGAACGGCTACACACCAGTGTGGGAGCCGTTCCTGCTGCTGCATCGTGACCGGCTGATCTGTTACTACTCCGACCAGCGGGACCCGAAGTACGGGCAGAAGCTGGCGCATCAGACCAGCAGGGACCTGCGGCACTGGGGCCCGGTCGTCAACGACTCGGTGGGCACCGACTACAGCCAGCGCCCAGGCATGACCACCGTCGCGCAAGTACGCGACGACCTGTGGATCATGACCTACGAAGCCGGCGGCAACTCGGGCGACAATTTCTACGCCGTGCATTACAAGATGGCCCGGGACCCGGAGTCGTTCGGCCCGGCCGCCGAGCACGTGCTCCACGATCAGAACGGTTACATCCCCTCGGCCGCTCCGGTGGTCTCGTGGTCGCCCTCCGGCGGCCCTGCGGGCACCATCATCGTCACCGCGAACAGCGACCAGGACTTCTTCATCAACCGCGCCCTAGGTGATCCGGACAAGTGGACGCGTTTGTCTTCAGCAATGCCGGGAGGCTACAGCCGGTTCACCATCCCGCTGACTTGCCGTGATTCGCGGAGCCGGTCCGGCCTCGTCTTCGTCGTGACCGGCCCGTACTACGGTGACCAGGGACCGATCCAAGCTGGAGTCGTCGAGATCTAACCGAGCCTACAGCCTGACGTCCACCTCAGAAGCCTGAGATCGGGATCCTCAGCCGTCCAACTTCATGACCTTTCCGTAACAGCCCTTTGTTCCGGAAGTCTCTGCTTGGAAATCACGCAGGGCTGAAGTTGCAGTCATCAGCAGCGATGGCACTGACGGCGGCCGCGCCAGTGAAGCGGCACGGAGGGTCGGATCTGATGGCTGAGTCGTACTCCCATGTTCGCTGGGGCGTACGCCCGGACGCGCGATGAGCCCGGTGGCGCACCTGGACGGGGCGCACGTCCCCGTGGCCGTGGTCGGCGGCGGGCAGGCTGGGCTCTCGATGAGCTACTGCCTGCGCGAAAGAGGTGTTGAGCACCTCGTCGTGGAGGCGAACCGGGTCGGGCACGAGTGGCGCGAGCGGCGTTGGGACTCGTTCTGCCTGGTCACGCCGAACTGGCAGTGCAAGCTCCCCGGCTACCCGTATCAGGGCCATGACCCGGACGGGTTCATGGTGCGGGACGAGGTCGTCCGCTACCTCGAGGGGTACGCGGCCTCGTTCGCCCCGCCTCTGTTCGAGGGTGTGCGCGTCACCCGGCTTCGGCGGGTCCCGCGCGCCACCGGCAGCAGCGTGTTCGAGCTGTCCACCACCGCCCGCTCCTTCACCGCTGATCAGGTCGTGGTGGCCACAGGTCCGTATCACACGCCGTCGACGCCGCCACTGGCGCAGCGTCTGCCTGACGGCGTCGAGCAGATCCATTCGTCCGGCTACCACAATGCCGGGCAGTTGCCCGCTGGTGCGGTGTTGGTTGTCGGCACCGGGCAGTCGGGATGTCAGATCGCTGAGGATCTACATCTCGCGGGCCGACAGGTGCATCTCGCGGTCGGCAGCGCGCCGCGGGTGGCGCGCTTCTATCGGGGGCGGGACTGCGTGGCGTGGCTCGATGAGATGGGCTACTACGCGAAGAGTATCGACGAGTTCGATGACGCCTCCGCCGTGCGGATGCGCGTGAACCACTACGTGACCGGTCGCGACGGTGGACGCGATATCGACCTGCGGGCCTTCGCCCGAGACGGCATGCGGCTGCACGGTCGGCTCACCGGAGTGAGCGGCACGCGCCTTGAATTCGCCGACGACCTGAAGGTGAATCTCGATCACGCGGACGCGGTCGCCGAGAGCATCAAGGACGCGATCGACGCGCACATCGCGGCCCAGGGCATCAAGGCGCCGGAAGAGGCGCGGTACGTGCCGGTATGGGAGCCGGAGGCGCAGGTCGAGGAGCTGGATATCGCAGAGGCCGGGATCACCTCGGTGGTCTGGAGCACCGGTTTCCGCCGCGACCATCGCTGGATCGAGGTTCCGGTGTTCGACGGCCGCGGCTATCCGATGCACTGGCGCGGCGTGACCGTATGCCCCGGCCTCTACTTCCTCGGCCTGCCGTGGCAGCACTCGTGGGGTTCAGGCCGCTTCGAGGCCGTCGGACGCGACGCCGAGTTCCTGGCCGGGCACATCGACGCCTCCCGCCGTCTCGCGGACGTGTGCGGCACCCTCACCGGCGCCCCTACCGGGCTCACTCCGGCTATTCCCGTCGGCTGATACGCCCGGAAAGGACCGTCGCCCGCCATGGTTTTCGACGCGCACCGGCATATCGGCGTGCTGCCCGCCTATCCCTTCTACGGCGGCCCGCCGGTCAAGCCGGACATCTCCGCTCGCGCCACCGTCAAGCAGCTCGTGGCCGACCTCGATGCCGAGGGCACCGAGCGCGCCCTGGTCATCCCGAACTACGGGGTGCCGGACCCGGCGGTCGCCTTTTCGTTCAACGAACTGGCGATCGAGGCCGCGCAGAGCGACGAACGGATCCGCGCCGGGCTCTGGGTCTCGCCGCGACCGCAGGATGAACAGCGCACGCTGGCCGCCCTCGCCCTGGCCGGGGAGCGCGGAGTGCGGGCGCTGAAACTCAGCTTCCTGCTCGGCGGCCGTCCCACGGACCCGGACTGCCGTCCGCTACTCGACCGGATCTTCGCCGAGGCCGAACGTCTGGGCCTGGTGGTGCACGTGCACACCTCGCCCGGCGCCGCCTCCGACATCGACGAGGTCGGCCACCTCGTCGACTGGTACGCCGACCGGGTGCCGGTGCACCTGGTGCACTTCGGCGGCGGCATGAGCGGCCACATCAAGCTGATCGGCTCGCGATTCTTCGACTGGATCGCGGCCGGTAAGCGGGTCTACACCGACCTGTCCTGGGCCATCGGCTTCGCTCCGTACTGGGTGGCCCGGGAGATCGAGCTTCGCGGCGTCGGCCATGACCGGGTGCTGTTCGCCAGCGACCAGCCCTGGGGCGACTACGCGGGCGAGCACGCCCGGATGACTGCCGCGGTCGGCGGCGGCGAGCTCGGCGAACGGGTGTTCCACGCCACCTTTTCCCAGCTTTACGACTGATCCCAACCCCAATCCCAACCAGCAATAAGGAGACGCACGTGACCGTCGAACTGTCCGACATCGAAAAGCAGTCCCTCACCGAGATCCCGCACCCCGCGCTGCCCGAGGGTTCGACCATTTACGGCGCGACCAAGGTCTTCCCCGACTACCAGGCCGAGGACGGCGAAACCTACTTCACGCTGGTCCACGGCATCGCGCACGAGTCCTCGGTCAGCTTCGTCGCCGTGCTGCAGGCCACCCGGGCACTGCGCAAGGGCTTCGAGTCCGCGATCTACTTCTACGGTCCGGGCTCGCTCAACTGCCTGGCCACCCGCGGATTCCCGACCACAGGCAACTCCGCGTTCCCCGGCGAGCACAACATCAACAACCAGCTCAAGACCTTCATCGCGGAGGGCGGCAAGGTCTACTGCTGCCGTTTCGGGCTCTCCCTGCACGGCGCCCGCGAGGAGGACCTGATCGAGGGCGTCATCCCGACCCATCCGCTGGACGTCCAGGACGCGATCATCCACTACGCGCGCAAGGGCGCGATCATCAACTCCACCTACCAGCTGTAAGGGGGCTGACGTGAGCGTTGGCACCGAGACCCCGCGCATGCAGCCATCCGGCGCGGTGGACGTACGTATCCTGACCCGGGCCGAACTCGCGTTGCGCGGAGTGCGCGTCGAGACCCCGGTGCGGCGGCCGGACGGGGCCGGGCCGAGCGACGACGGCCACGTGCTGATCGACGGTGCCAACGCCGCGTTGCCCACCAATCCGCAAAGCCCTTATTCGGTACGCGAGGGCCGGGTCTGGCTCGGCGAGCAGGACACCGGCCTGACTCTCACCCCCGTGACCCGGCCCCGCTTCTACGACCTGACCACAGCCGATGGCGTGCCCTACGAGCACATCGCCCGGCTGCACGGCGCGGACGTGCTCGCCACGACCGTCGTGCAGACCTGCATCCGGTACGCCGAGGCCGAGCGCTGTCGCTTCTGCACCATCGAGGAATCGCTGCGCGCCGGGGCGACGGTGGCCGCGAAGACGCCGGCCCAGCTCGCCGAGGTCGCCGAGGCAGCGGTGCGGCTCGACGGCGTGCGGCAGATGGTGATGACCACCGGCACCACGGCCGGCCCCGACCGGGGCGCGCGAGCGCTAGCACGGTCGGTGCGTGCAGTGCTCGACGCGGTTCCCGGCCTACCGATCCAGGTGCAGTGCGAGCCTCCCGGCGACCTGGCTTGGATCCGCGAGCTGCACGACGCCGGAGCCACATCGATCGGTATTCATATCGAAGCGCTCGACGACGCGGTACGCCGCCGCTGGATGCCGGGGAAGTCGTCGGTATCCAGGGCCGACTACGACGCCGCGTGGGGCGAGGCCGTGCGCGTCTTCGGCCGCAACCGTGTCTCGACGTACCTTCTCGTCGGCCTGGGTGAGGACCCTGATCTACTGATCGACGGCGCGGGGGTGCTCATCGAGCGCGGCGTATATCCGTTCGTCGTTCCGTTCCGGCCGATGCGCGGCACCCTCGCGGCGCGCGACGGAGTTCCCGCGCCGAGCGCTGAGGTGCTGAGATATGTGACCGAGGGCGTGGCGGCGAGGTTGCGCGCGGCCGGGATGGCCGGCGCCGACCAGAAGGCCGGGTGCGCGGCGTGCGGGGCCTGCAGCGTGCTGCAGAGCGCGGGAGGCTGAACGCGGATGTACCTCGACGGCACCCCGGCGCCCGTGATCAGCGACTCCGGTCCCGACATCCTCGCGCTGCTCGGAGATCGAAGCACCCTGGCACGCGTACCGGCCTTCCACATCGCACAGGCCGAGGACACAGCGTCGATCAAGGCGTACCGCGACCTGCGTCGCGCGGTGTTCGTCCATGAGCAAGGGCTCTTCGACGGCCACGACCTCGATGCCTGCGACCAGGATCCGCGCACGATTGTCCTCGTCGCTCGCGAGCCCTCCGGCCGGATCATCGGCGGCGTCCGGCTCGGGCCGGTCGCCGACGGTCCGGATATCGGCTGGTGGCAAGGAGGACGGCTGGTCGTTGCGCCCGGCGCGCGCGGGCCGCGAGGGGTCGGCGCGGCGTTGGTCCGCGCCGCGTGTGCGCGTGCTGAGAGCGAGGGCGTGCTTCGGTTCGAGGCGAATGTGCAGGCCCGCAACGCGGCGCTGTTCACGCGGCTCGGCTGGCGCAGCGTGCGCCCAGTCACCGTGGCGGGCACGGATCACATGCTGATGCGCTGGCCGATAAGCCGTATCAGTGCCCTGGTCTCGGCGACCAAGGCCCAGCTCGGCACGGTACTCGCCGCCCTTCCCGCGATCGGCGGCACGGGCTTCATAGGCGACGATGGCGCACCCGTGCCCGGCACCGACATCATCGCGGCCTGCGACGCGATCGTTCCGGCGATGGTGGAGCGCGATCCGGAGTGGGCGGGCTGGTGCTCGGTGCTGGTCAATGTGAACGACCTCGCGGCGATGGGTGCGCGGCCGGTCGGCCTGCTCGACGCGCTCGGCGCCAAGGACGCGGCGCACGCGAGCCGGGTCCTGCGCGGGCTCGCGCGCGCGGCCGAAGCGTACGGCGTGCCGGTTCTCGGCGGCCACACCCAGTTCGGCGTGCCCGCCGCGCTCACGGTCACCGCGCTGGGCCGGACCGAGCACCCGATCCCCGGCGGAGGCGGACGACCGGGCCACGCTGTTCGGCTGACGGCCGATCTGCACGGCGGCTGGCGCCCCGGATATCGCGGCAGGCAATGGGATTCCAGCTCGCACCGCGCCGCCGAGGAGCTGCGCGCGATGCTCGGCGTCGTCGCGGCCGCCAGACCCGCCGCAGCCAAGGACGTCTCGATGGCAGGGGTTGTCGGCACGCTCGGCATGCTGGCCGAGGCGAGCGGCTGCGCGGCCGTGCTGGACGTGGCCGCCGTACCCCGGCCGCCCGACGCGAGCATGGGGGACTGGCTGACCTGCTTCCCCGGATTCGCCATGCTCACCACCGACGACCCTGCCGCGCCGCCGCCTCCCGGCGGTCCGGCCGTCAGCGCGCACTGCGGGATATTGGCCGAGGGCCGAGGAGTCGGGTTGCGCTGGCCCGACGGAGAGATCACGGCCGCGTTGGACGGGCCGGTGACCGGGATGGGAATCGCATGAGCAGCGTGCGCATGGCGGCCGTGGCCGCCGAGTTCGGCCGCGACCTCGACGAGGACTTCGCCGTCATCGAACACGTCATCAAGCAGGCACGCGAGGAAGGCGTGCAGCTTCTCGCCTTTCCCGAAGCCTGCCTCGGCGGGTACCTGCTCAGCCTCGACGGCGACACCGGCGCCGAAGACGACCCGGGGCCGCCGCCGCTTGCGCTGGACGGGCCGGAACTGCGCCGCCTGGCCAAGCTCGCCGGGGACATGACCGTCGTCGCAGGATATTGCGAGAGCGATGGCGGGATCCGGTACAACAGCGTCGCCTGCGTCACTGGCGACGGGGTGCTCGGCAATCACCGCAAGGTGCACCAGCCGCTGAACGAGGACGCCAGCTACGCCTCCGGCGACCGGTTCCGCGCCTTCGACACCCCGGTCGGTCGCATCGGGATGATGATCTGCTATGACAAGGCCTTCCCCGAGTCAGCGCGCGCCCTCGCGCTGGACGGGGCCGAGATCGGGGTCTGCGTCTCCGCCTGGCCCGGCGCGCGCACCAAGCCCGCCGCCGATCTGAACGAGGACCGCTGGAAGCGGCGCTTCGACCTGTTCGACCGCGCCCGCGCCCTGGAGAATCAGATCGTGTGGGTCTCGGCGAACCAGTCGGGCACCTTCGGGACGCTACGCTTCGTCGCCAGTGCCAAGGTCGTCGACCCCGGCGGCGAGATCCTCGCGGACACCGGCGTCGACGCGGGGCTCGCGGTAGCGCAACTCGATGTCGCCGCGGCCCTGGCCACCGCCCGCCGGTCCATGGGCCACCTGCGCGACCGGCGCCCGGAAACGTACGCGCAGGCTGTCCACCCCGGGGGAGCGCTCGCAGCATGACCAGCATCCGGATCGCGGCCGCGGCCGCCCACTTCGGCCGCGACCTGGAGTTCGATCTGGCCCGCATCGCCAAACTGATCGACGACGCCCGCCGCGAGGGTGCCCGGCTGCTCGTTCTCCCCGACGCGGCCCTCGGCGGCTATCTCGCCGACCTGCGCCATCCCGACCCCGAAGCGCTGCCCCCCGCGCTCAAGCCGGACGATCCGCTGATCCACCGGGTCGCCGTGCTGGCCGCCGAGATGGTCGTCTGCTTCGGCTACTGCGAGGACGGCGGCGACGAGCGGTACAACGCGGCGGTCTGCGTCAGCGGCGACGGCGTGCTCGGCCGGCACCGCAAGGTCCACCTCCCGGCGGGCGAGGTCGCCGCGTACGCGCCGGGCGACGGCTTCGACGCCTTCGACACCCCGGTCGGCCGGATCGGGATGCTCATCGACTACGACAAGACCTTCCCCGAATCGGCCCGCTCACTGGCGCTGGACGGCGCCCAACTGCTCGCCTGCCTCTCCGCCTGGCCGACCAGCATCACCAACCGGGCCCCGCGGATGGCCCAGGACCGGCAGGCCAAACTCTTCGACCTCTACGACCAGGCCCGCGCCGCCGAAAACCAGGTCGTACTGGCCTCGTCCAACCAGACCGGGGCGATGGGCGGCATGCGCTTCCTCGGCCAGGCCAAGGTCGTCGGCCCCGGCGGCGATGTCCTGGCGCGCACCTGGGCCAAGGCCGGTCTCGCCGTCGCCGAGGTGGACGTCGCGGCCGAGATCGACCGCGCTCGCAGGGTCCTGCATCACCTCGGCGAGCGCCGCCCCGAGGCCTACCGGGACAAACGCTCGTGAGAATCGCGCTGCTGAGCTACTCAACTAAACCGCGCGGCGGCGTCGTCCACACCCTCGCCCTGGCCGAAGCCCTGGCCGCGCTCGGCGAGGACGTCACCGTCTGGACCCTGGGACGCGGCGGCGACGAGGGTTTCTTCCGCGCCGTCGATCCGGCCGTGCACCTGCGCATCGTGCCCTTCCCCGACGGACCGCAGAACGAGGGCGTCGGCCCCCGCATCATCCGCTCCATCGCAGTGCTGCGCGACGCGTTCGACCCCGTGGCCGCCAAGTACGACATCGTGCACGCCCAGGACTGCATCAGTGCCAACGCCGTCCTCCCGAGCGGACGCTGCATACGCACCGTTCATCATCTCGACCAGTTCACCACCCCGGAACTCGCCGCGTGCCACGAGCGCGCCATCGTCGAGCCCGACGCACACGTGTGCGTCTCCCGCTCCGTCGCTGACGAACTCGCCCGAGGCTGGGGCATCAAGGCCGAGGTCATCCCCAACGGCGTCGCCTACGAACGGTTCGCCGACACCGATCCGGCCGCCCGCCGCGCCTGGAAGCAGCGACTGGGCCACTACATCCTGACCGTCGGCGGCATCGAACCTCGCAAGGGCTCTCTCGACCTGCTCGAGGCCTACGCGCTGCTCCGAACCAAGCACCCAGACCCAGCGCTGGTGATCGCAGGAGGCGAAACCCTCTTCGACTACCGCGACTACCGCGCCCGCTGGGAAGCCCGCGCTCAAGAGTTGGGCGTACAACCCATCGTGCTCGGCCCCGTCCCGGACGACGACCTGCCACCCCTGGTCGCGGCAGCGGACGCGTTCGCCTTCCCGTCCGTCAAAGAGGGCTTCGGCCTCGCCGCGATGGAAGCACTGGCCGCTGGCACGCCACTCGTCGTACGCGACCTGCCCGTCCTGCGCGAGGTATTCGCCGACGCTGCCCGCTTCGCCGCCACGCCCGCCACTCTCGCCGAGCAACTGAGTGCCGCGCTCACCGCCGCCGACCCCCGGCGACAGACCGCGGGACGCCGCCTCGCCGCCCAGCACACCTGGACCGAGGCGGCCCGCCGCCACCTCGACTTCTACCGCAGGGCCGGTCAGCGGTAGTCAAGTACGACGCGAAGCACGATGTCGCCCCTTCGCGCAGCAAGCGCTACCGCAGCGCGCGGGCCTTCGCATTCCGGACAGCGCTCGGTGAGATCCAGTTCGTCGGCAGCGAACCTCGCGGTGCCGGCAGATCTAGCCGCCACTGCTGGTGGTTGCGCGACACTTGCACTTCAGCGGGAGTGGCGTCCGAAGTGGTTCTCGCGGGCCCTCACAGCTGTTGGTGTCGAGCCGCGCTGTCGCCGCCTTTAGAGGATGATCAAGGCTTTTGTTCCGCTATGCGCCATACGTAACAGGTCGCAGTATTGGTGCCGGAGCCGCCATCGCACGCGGCCAAGTTGGTGCCGTTCCGGCTGAGCGCCGTAACGCTCACGCGCTGCTCGTCGGGGTCGGCGATCGCGGCGATGAGTTTGCCTGTCGAGGCGTTCCAGAGGAAGGTGTTGCCGGAGCTCGTACTTGCCGCCAGGGTGGCGCCGTCCGGGGCGAATGTCAGCGCGGTCACACCCTGGTAGTTGGGGACCGTCAGCGTCGCAGTGAGCTTGCCCGTCGTGGTGTTCCACAGATGGACGGTGCTACCGTCGTCGGCGCTGGCCAGGGTGGCGCCGTCGGGGGAGAAGCTCAGCGGGATTGTGCCAGAGCCTTTGGGAACGGTGAAGCTGACGGTGAGCTTCCCCGTTGTCGTATTCCACACGTAGATCGTGCCGTCACTGTCGATGAAGTCGGCGGTGGCCAGGCTCGTGCCGGTTTGGGAGAAGACCGCCGACGTGAAGACGTTGTGCGAGGTGCCAAGTTTCGTGGTGGCGGTGAGTTTTCCCGTTGCGGGGTCCCACCGGTAGACGTTGCCGTTGTCGTCCGCGGTATCCAGGTCGCCGCTCGGGGCGAACGTCATTGCCACGATGCCCTCGCTGTCAGGTTCGTGCAGGGTGGCGGTGAGCGTCTTCGAGGAGGCGTTCCACAGATAGATGCTGGTGTTGCCATCGACTGTGGCGAGGGTGGCACCGTTGCGTGCGAATGCCACCGGGAAGACGCCGCTGAGGGGGTGGGGGTCGGGGTGGGGGAGTGTGGCGGTGAGATCGCCGCTGGGGGCATCCCACAGATATGTGTTTGCGTTGGCGTCGCCAACGGCCAGGGTGGTGCCGTCGGGCGCGAACGCGGCTGAGTAGACGCCTCCGGAGTCGGAGGTGGCGACCGGGTCTGTCACCGTGGCGGTGAGCTTCGCCTTAACGGTGGACGTAGCAGTGGGAGCCGCGGCAGGATTCTCGGTCGTGCGGCCGGATCCGGTGCTACTACTCGGTTTGCCTGGCGAGGGCAGGAGGCCGGGCGTTATAGCGACTGCGGCGGCCGTGCATACGAGCACGAGTGCGAGAGGACGGCGCCAAAGCGGACGGATCGGCTTAGACGTGACGACGGGCGGTCTTCCGCTCTGCGCACTTGGATCGTCGGCGGCTAAAGTCGGCGGTTCGATCTCAGTGGCCGATTCCGGCGCTGTGGGTGCGGGCTCGGCGAACGCCTCGAGGTACGAAGCAGCTGTGTGAACGGTGGCGCGCGAGGCAGGGTCCTTGGTTAATAGCGCGTTTAGTAGCGGGGTGAGCCGATCGGCCCGGCGCGGAGCGCGCATGGGCCGAGTCAAGATGGCCATGCACATCTCGGTCATCGACTCGCCGTCAAACGGCAGTTGCCCCTCCACGGCCAGGTACAGAGTCGCGCCCAGTGACCAAAGATCTGCCGCGGCCGTGACGCGCCTGCCTTCGATCTGCTCCGGAGCCATGAAGGCAGGCGTTCCGAGGATCGTCCCCGGAGCAGTCAGCGCGGTGCCGTCGTCGTCGAACCGGCGGGCAATACCGAAGTCGGTGAGCACCGTGCGCCCGTCACGGGTGAGCATGATGTTGTCGGGCTTGAGGTCGCGGTGCACCACGCCGACCGAGTGCGCGTGGGCGAGCGCGCTGAGGACGGCTGAGCCGATGCCCGCGACGCGAGCAGGGTGCAGCGGTCCTGACTCGCGGATCGCCGCGCCGAGGGATCTGCCGTCGAGGTATTCCATGACGATCAGCGGGGCATCGTCGTGCTCGATGATGTCGTGGACGCGAACGATCCCGGGATGGTTCAGCTGCGCGGCAATCCGGGCCTCGCGGCGCACCCGCGCCAGGATCCGGGTGCGCTCGGATCCAGTGACCCCAGCGGGGAGCACGATCTCTTTCAGTGCGACCTCGCGGCCGAGGGCCATATCTTCAGCCCGACTGACTCGGCCCATTGCGCCCTGACCCACCGTAGACCTGACACGATATCGGCCGACGACGACATCAGA
>NZ_DASRBQ010000113.1:0-4301 GCF_035653575.1 Actinocrinis sp. | reverse complement strand
TTGCAGCCGGATCGACCCTGTTGGCCGTCGCGGTTCTCGTCGGGCTCGAGTTGCCGATCAACCTGAGTCCGCCGTCCCACGTCGGTGCGCCTCCGCGGGCGCCGCACGCGGCCCCGCCGTCGCCGACGATCGGCCACGCGGCTCGCCACCGCGCCGCAGGAGCGTCGCGCGGGCCGACGACGTTCTACGTCTCTCCGGACGGTCGCGACTCGAACCCGGGAACAAGCCCCGCTCGGCCATGGCGGACGGTCGCCCGGGTGGACCGGGCGGAGCTGATCCCGGGCGACGTGGTGCTGTTCCAGGGCGGTAAGTCGTTCTCCGACAGGACGCTCATGCCCGGCCAGGGATCCAAGGTCTCCGGCGCGTTCGGCCGACCGATCGTGTTCGGCTCCTATGGCAGCGGCCGCGCCCACCTGGAGCGCGGGATCTGGCTCGGCGCCAAGGCGAAGTATCCGAGCGGCCCGAGCCATCTCGTATTCGAGGATCTTGCCCTCGGCCCCGAGCAAGGCTTCCAGGGCACCGGCGATTACATAAAGCTCGTCGGGCTCCGCATCTCTCACCTGCTGGGGCCCAGGGGGCAGGAGACCGGCATCGCCACCGAGGGATCGCATTGGGTGATCGAGGACAACACGATCTCCGACACCGGCGACTCGGGGATGCTGCTGGGCTTCGACGCCGGGCGAGCCGGCGATCCGGCCGGAGGATCGGACTATCTGGTCTCACACAACAACGTGACCCATACGGGCCTTGACCCGAGGCTGACCTACGCGCGGCACGCGATCTACCTCAAGGTGGCGGACGCGAGGATCTCGGACAACCGCCTGACCTACTTCCACGACGATGGGATCTCGATGCGCTACCGCGACGCGATGGTCAGCCACAACTACATCGCCCACGGCGCGATCGGGATCGCCTGGTATCAGTACGACGATCGGCCCGGCACGACCCGGCTGATCGGCAACACGATCGCGTTCACCGACACCGCGGCGATCTTCGTGTGCGGGGTGGCCGAATCGTGCGCCCGCCCGATCGAGAGCTTCGTCGTCAAGCACAACCTGATGGGGCGCAGCCGGGGAGAGGCGCTGAATCTGCAGCCGACCGGCGGCACGTACGAGATCCAGGCCAACTCGGGCCTGTAGGGGCCGTCGGGCGGGGTGCGCAGCGAAGCGCGGCCCTTTAGAACGTTGCGGAGCGTGATTGACAAATCGTTGTCGATCACGCTGCTGCGTTCGTGGCGATCCCGATCCCGAGGTGGTTGAAGAGGGTTTTCATGTCGCGACGAAGGGTTTCGTAGTCGCGATCGATGGCGGTCCAGTGCTTCGGTGGGCGACCCTGTCGTGGTGTTTGGATGCTGGCGATGAGGGGGGCGATGACCCTGTCGCGGAGGGTGAGCAACGCGGCGATCGTGCGCGCAGCGAGTTCGGGGACGTGGTAGCGGCGGGTGCGGCCGGGTTTGATCACGAGCTGTTTGCCGCGCAGTTTTCGGAGGTCGTAGGCACCTTGGCGGATGCTGTAGTCCTCCGGAGTCTGCCCGGTCATCGCCCGCACCTGGGCGGTGAACTGGGCGACGGTGAAGCCTGCCGGGGCAATAGCGAGCGCGAGCACGGCGGCAAGCGCTGAACGAACCCGCGGGACGTTCATATCGATTCCGCCGACCCGGGTGCCGGCGAGCTTGGAGGGTGCGGGCAGTTGGTCGAGGATGCCGTCGGGCAGGAAGCCGATATCGACGCAGTCGAGCTTGCTGGTGAAGCGGTCGACCATCTCGCGCAGCCGGGAGGCGATCTGCGCGAACTTGTCGAGTGTTCGGCCGCAGCCGAGCTGCTTGGTGTGATGCGCGATCGCCTCGAAGCGCAGGACGCGTTCGCCTTTGGTGTACGCCTTCAGCGTCAAGTGTCCGAAGTGGACCTTGAAGATCGTGAGGTTCCACTGAGGTTTCTCGATCACGACTGCTTGTCGAGGTGAGAACTCCCCGCCAGGACGGAGCGGACGCTGTTTGCTGCCGAACAGGACGCGGACGGTCGGCACGTCCAGCCGGGAGCGGGTGCGGTCCACGACCGTGTTGAACAATCGATCCATCCTGGCGCCGGAGTTGAACAGCAGGTTTCGGCTGTACTCGACCTGATAGATCGAGTAGGCGTAGCGAAAGCCGCTCTGGTCTTGCTCATCGATGTTGAGCCCGTAGCACAGGCAGGCGGTGTAGATCCACCGGTCGATCACCTGGCTCAGTCGCCCTATTCCCCCGGGTTGGGAGAAGGTGTCTGCGATCTGTGCCAGCCGCTCGGTGTCGCCGGTCTGGGTGAAGCAGTTGCCCTCCTTTCGGTAGCCGATCTCCGCTGAGCGCGCGGCGCACGCGACGTACTCGTGACCGTTGAGGATCACCTGCGCGCCGAACGGCGGGTGGCCGCTGATCTTGATCGTGACGTGCCCCCACGTCGGGTCGAGGATATGAAACGAGTAGTGGTTGACGAACTGTCGGGTCTTCTCGAGGTTGCGGATCACGCCCGCCGGGGACCGGTCGACCTTCCACACCGTCGCCGGCGACCGCGAGACGAGGATCAGGAACACGCCGGTGCGGCCGGCCGGGTGCTCGGCCAGGTATTCCTCGGCGATCTGATGCTTGCGCTCGCCGGCCTTGCAGTCGATCACCGGGATCCCGTGCGCCTGCGCGGACGCGCGGACGCGGCGGGCGAACCGGCCCGCGAGTCGCATCAGATGCGCGTTATCCAGTTGCTGATCGCCGTCTGCGTGCCAGCGCCGCCACCAGGTCCGGAAGCCGCCGGGCGAATGCCCGAGAGAGAAGTACGCGTTCAGGACGATCCGGTCCACGCAGTCATAGCTGCCCGTCAGCAGATCGCCGCACCGCTCGCTGAACAGGTCGGTCATCCGCCGACTCTAGGCTCACCTCGCGCTGGAGATCAACCGGACGCCAGGCCCACCCAGCCCACGGGATCACCCGCGCCTGCCGGCCGGGCTGCCCCGAAGGGGCCACCGGTTCCGGGCGAAGTCCCGGACACCGGAGTAGGTGCTCGCGGAGAGCGGGGATCCCCCGCCAGCAGACTTCCACATTGGGGTGGCGGCTCAGGAGGAGCAGTCGTTGGCGGATTTTGCGTCGATTGCTGCGGACACGTTGCTCGAGCGCGAGCGCGAGGTCTCGACGTTGGACGGGTTGATCGCGGCCGCCGCCAGGGGCGAAGCGCCGGTGGTATCGATTGAGGGCCCGCCGGGCATCGGGAAGAGCCGGCTGATCGCGCACGCCCGCCTGCGGGCCGCCGAAGCGGGCTTCACGGTGCTGTCCGCACGGGGCTCTGAGTTCGAGCGCGACTTCGGCTTCGGCGCGGTGCTGCAGTTGTTCGAGCGATTGGTGACCGATGATCCGGCGCCGCTGCGGCGAGGGTCGGCGGCATCGGCGCAGCCGATCTTCACGGGCTCGGCCGGCGGTGACGGCGCGGAGAGCCGCGGCAACCCGTCGTTCGCGGCGCTGCACGGGTTGTACTGGTTGACGGTGCATCTCGCCGATGAGCGGCCGCTGCTGCTCGCGGTCACGACCTGCAGTGGTGCGACCCACCGTCGCTGCGGTTCATGGTCTACCTACGAAGCCGCCTGGAGAGCCTGCCGGTGCTCATGGTCGTGGGCCTACGTCCGGACGATCCTGGGGCGCAGGCGCCGCTGATCGACGCCATCGCCGGCGACCCGTCGACGGTGTCGATCCGCCCGCGCCCGCTCAGCGACACCGGCGTCGCGGCGCTGGTGCGCCAGCGCCTCGGCGAAGACGCGGATGCGGGATTCTGCGTTGCGTGCCACCGAGCCACCGGTGGCAATCCCCTGTTGACGACCGAGCTGCTGAAGGCGCTGGCCGCCGAGAGCGTCCGTCCGGAGGAACGACAGGTGGCGATGATCGAGAAGCTGGGTCCGAGATCGATGTCGCGCACGGTGCTGCTGCGCCTGACTCGCCTGCCGCCGCATGCAACGTCGGTCGCCGAGGCCCTGGCCGTTCTCGGGGATGAGGCCGAGCTGTCGGTGATCGCGGCGCTTGCCGGACTGGAGGAAGATCGCGCCGTCGACGCGCTCACGGCGCTCGCGCGCGCGGAGCTGGTGCGCGCGCAGGCGCCCTGGGGATTCGTGCATCCGGTGGTCGCGGCAACGATCTACAACGACGTGCTGCTGACCGAGCGCCAGGCGCGCCACCGCCTCGCCGCCGAGCTGCTACATGCCGCGGGCGCTCCGGTGCAGCGGGTCGCTGGACAGCTCCTGCTGGCGCCGGCCCGCGATGAGCGGTGGGCGGTGCAGGCGCTCACCAGCGC
>NZ_DASRBQ010000112.1:0-27294 GCF_035653575.1 Actinocrinis sp. | reverse complement strand
GGACTTGCCGAGGATCACCGCGAGCTCGCCCACGTTAAGGCCCTCGCCGAGCGCCGCGGCCAGCTGGAGCGTGGTGCGGGCCGGCCGGGGCAGGAAGTCGAGCCGGCGCAGGATGGCCTCGGCCAAGGTCCCGGGCAGTTGCGCCCGCTCTGGCGCGTCGGCGGCGCGGGAGGCACCGGCGTCGTAGGTCGCCGCGCCGTGCGCGACCCGGATCCAGCCCTCCCGGCTCAGCGCCGCGACGAGTTCGGTGACGTACAGCGGATTGCCCGCGGCGCCGGCCACCAGGTGCAGCAGCCCGCGGTCGGGCCGGGCGCCGAGCTGCCGCTCCACCAACTCGGCGACCTGCGCCGTGGGCAGCGGCGCGGGGTGCAGCGCCTGGCCGCCCTGCGCCTCCAGCTCGGTCAGCAGCTGGACCAGGTCCTCGTTCTGCGGCACGGCCCGGGTGGTCAGCGCGAGGGCGAGCGGGTGGTGGTGGGCCATCACGCCGACGCGGCGCAGCGCCAGCAGACTCGGCCGGTCGGCCCACTGCGCGTCGTCGAGCAGGATCGCCACCGGACCGGCAGCGCACCACTCATCCACCGCGTTGAGGATCGTCTCGATGACGACCAGTTCCCGATAAGGCGCCGAGGACGCGTCGTCGCCCTGGTCGGCCCGCAGCGCCTCGCCGACACGCACCGCGGCGCCGGGCGGGTTGGGTCCGTCTATCCCGAGGCAGGACGCGATCGCGGCGAACGGCAGGCCCGCCTCCAGTTGCCGGGCCGCGCCGCGCAGCACCTGGAAGCCGCGCTCGCGGCTCTCCTGGTCGAAGGCGTCGAGCAGGGCGCTCTTGCCGATGCCGGGCTCGCCGACGATCCACAGGGCGCCACCGTGGCCGCGCTCGGCGTTCTGAATCAGCGTTCGAATGCTGTGGAGCTCGCGTTCCCTCCCGGCCAACGGTGCCAGCGTCATGGGATTAAGCGTAAGTCGTCACCGTGTCAAGGCGCGCGGAATCGGCGCGAAAACTGTGGCGGCGCGCCGTCGTGCGGCGAGCGGTCTTCGCGCTGTGCGATGTGGCCGGCGGCAGGGTGAGCCGAGGAGACGGGGCGGCGGCGCCGCGGTGCTTAGGTGACGGCTGAGACGTGGGGAGTCCGTCTCAGACGTCGGCCTTCACCACGCACCAGACCACCTTGCCGCCGGTCGGCGGCAGGTAATAACCCTGTTCCTCGCTCAGGCTCGCGACCAGCATCAGGCCGCGTCCGCGCTCGGTGTCGTTGAACCCGATCCCGTCAAACGCCTCGTCGAATGCCGCCTCCTGCAGTGGGTTTTGGTCGAAGGCCGCGGGGGAGGCCGCGGCCGGGGTGAGAGAGTCTGTGTCGAACGTGTCCGCGTCGAGCGGTTCCGTGCCGAATGTGTCCGCGCCGAACGCGGCCGGGCCGAACGTTCCTTCCGCACGCCGCGGCGGGAGGATCGCTGCGTCGAAGACCTCGATGAGTACTGCGCCGGGCTCGTCGCGCAGGTTCAGGCAGAGTTGCCCGCCGCATTGGGCGCAGCGTGCCGGCGATGCGGTGGCCGCGGCGGCGGACAGGCCGTGCACCAGGGCGTTGGTCACCAGCTCGGAGATCAGCAGGCTTACGTCATCGGCGGTGTCCGGGTGCAGACCCCGGGCGTGGAGCAGTTCGACGGCGCGCCTGCGGGCCCATCCCGCCGCCACCGGCACGGCGGGAAGCGGCACGTGGTCGTCGGGCCGCTCCGCGGTCGTGGTGGCCAGGCCGGCGGGCCTCGCGCCAGGTCCCGGTCGGCGCGGGCGCAGCCAGGGATCAGCCGGTTCGAGCATTGTCATCGCCGCCCGGAGGCGGTGGGTCTGTACATCGCGATCGGCTCCACTAGTTCGGTATGCCGTCGCCGCCGGCCGACACGGTCCACACGGAGGTGGCCGCCGTTGTCGACGGCTGGACCGTAGTACGGCGGCGGCGACGGCAGGCTTCAGAACTACCGGAGGCGCGCGTCGCCGTCATCCGCCACATGGCGGAGATTGGCTCCGGCGCAGGCCGCCCGCTCGCGACGGCGCGGAATCCGGCGGCGATATCCGCCAGGTGGCGGATGACGGTGCCAGGCCGGAGGCGCGAATGTGGGGACCGCCGTCGCTACCGCGACAGTCCTCCGGCCGCGACCACGGTTGGACCGCCGCGGTGGCGACGGATCGATTCGCTGATCACCTTGCACGATGCACGATGCGTTACCGCACAACCGCAAAACAGCAAAACAGCAAGACCGCACGACGCATTACCGCACCACTGCAAAACCGCACAACCGCACAACCGCATTACCGCACAACCGCACAACCGCACGTTGCAGTACCGCATAACTGCACTCTCGCACGGTGCGTTATCGCACTCTCGTACGCCGGTGGCGGCGGCCGGATTTCCGGCCGCCGCCACCGAGCTGTTCAGACAGCAGCAGGCTCATCCATGGAAGCTGGATGGGTTGTAACACTTGTTGGTGCTGGAGTTGTACAGCGGAGTGGTGTCCACCGGCTCGTTGCTCGGCGGGTTGACGATCACCGAGGCCGAGTCCTGGGTGAGGTCGTCCTCGCAGGAGATCACCTTGCTGGAGTTGCCGCCCTTGCCGCCGATCCACAGGTCGATGTGGTACAGCTTCGGACCGCCGTCCGGGCCGTGACCCGTCCAGTCCTGGTCGCACTCGACGCAGTCGTCTTCCATGATGAAGTAGCGGTGCAGGTAGGGGTAATAAACCTTGGTCCCGACGGGCAGCTCGGCCTTGTCCGTGGCGTACGTGATCGGGTTCGAGTACGTGCCGCTGCCGCCGGCCGAGTTGTGGATGGTCGGGTTGCCATCGCTCTTCGGGTAGGCGATGTCGGCTCCGGGCGGGGAGTTGTCCGGCCAGCCGTAGAGGGTGACCAGGAAGTGGCGCGTGGTGCTGGCCTGAGCCGAGGTCGCGGACGCGAACAGGCCGAACCCGGCCAGCGCGACCGCGAGCAGGCCGCCGATCAGCGCCGTGAGGCGCGTCTTGGTCAGTCGCATGGTGGGTAAGTCTCTCCTCTTATTCGTTGGGTCGTACGTTCCCTTCCAGCCGTGCGCCGCCGGTGTGGCCGCCTTTTCGGCGTCCAGTCGTGGTTGGGTAGAGCTAGTTAAGGTCAAGTTAGTCAACTTTCCTAACTAGTGTGGGGCAGAGTACGGCGGCGAGAGATGAGGGTCAAGGGCTCGAGCGGAACTTGTCCGGACGGAAGCGGATCGCGCATAGACACGCTGATGGCCCGCCCATGTACTGGACGGGCCATCGAGTGCGAAGGACCCTCGGCTAGTCCGTGGACGCACTGATGGGCCGCCGCATACGCTGCGGGCCATCGGGCGCGAAGGACCCTCGGCTAGTGCGTGGACGCCCTGACGGGCCGCCCGAGTACTGGACGGGCCATCAGCTCGAGTCAGGATCCTCAGCGGCGCGTGAACGGCTCGAACGTGTGGCTGAACTGCCACGTGCTCTGCGCGATCCCCGAGCAGCTGTCACTGCCCGCCGTGCCGACGCAGCCGCCGTTGTCCCGCTCCAGCGCCCAGAAGGAGAGCTCGGCGATGCCGGTCGACCGCGCCCAGTGCTCGACCATCGTCGCGTCGGCGGTGGTGAAGATCTCCGGCGGGCCGAAGTCGTCGATGCCGAGCATCTCGGTGATGCCGAGCATGTGCCAGAGATCTGTCTCGCTCTTGTGCGGGTAGACCGTGCGCAGCTGCTGGATTACGGCCTTGGCCGCGGTGATCGTGTCCTGGCCCATCTCGTGCGGCGCGTTGTCGTAGTAATCGAACGTCATGATATTGACGATGTCGATTCGGGCATGGTTCGCGACCGCGTTCTGCAGAATGCTGATTCCATCGGGCACGTCGAGACCGGTCATGTTGGTGCCGACCGTGTACACGAACTGCACAGTGCGGCCGTGGCACGCGGCCCACTGCTCGACGAGCCGGATCGCCTTGTTGCGGCGGTCGATCCCGGCCGGGTTGGTCTGCGAGTTGTCCTCGACGTCGAAGTCGAGCCGGGTGACGCCGTAGGTGGTGATGACCTTCTCGTAGTCGGCCGCGATCTTCGCCACGTCGGTGCAACTGTCGGCGATCTCCTCGCCCGCGTGGTCGGCGCTGTAGCCGCCGAAGGACGGGATCACATCGCCGCCTGCCGCTCGCATCCGGGCGATCGCCGCGCCGTATGTCGACCAGGCGATCGGGGTCGCGGCGTTGCCATTCCAGTCAAGGTCGCACGAGCCGGGAGTCGGGGTCTGGATGAACGCGAGGGTCAGGTACTTCGCGCCGGACTCGGCGGAGAGCACGGCCGGATCGTCGGTGGTATAGCCCTCGAAGTAGGGCGCAAAGATGTGCTGCGGCAACGGCCGCGCCGTGCCGTGGCCATGGTCGAGCCTGCTGGCGGCCGCGGACGTGCCGGTCGACAGTGACGACGCCGCGGCGGGAGAATGCGCCGATGCGGACGCCGGCGTCATCGCTCCCGTCGCGACGAGGGCGCAGGCCGCGAAGGCCGCACCCGTCCATCGAACTTTGGTCATCGCTCGCTCCTTGGGTCGGCAGGGGTCACCGACGCTTCGCCGTTAAGTTAGGAAAGTTGTCTAACCGACCGCGAAGATAGGGCGGCGCTGGGGCGGCGTCAAGGGCTGGAGGGGAGCGATGGAGCCGGTACGCGGCCAAGTGTCAAGAGGCTGAGTTACTGGATGTGTCAGGGCGAGGGACCGTGCTCAAGGGCTCTCGTTCACGGCTATGGATCCGGGCGCGCGTTTAGTGGGGTGCGTCAGGGCCGGCGGCGGTGGCCATGGTGGTCAAGGCCTCTTGTCCACGGGCTATGGATCCGGGCGCGCGTATAGGCGGAGTCGGGTGAGGCGCCCCGAAGGCTCCTCGTGGCCGGAGATAAGAGGTGCCCCGCTAGTTGTCGATCGCGCCGGAACTAGAAGCTGCGCGGGTTTCCACCGGGCTGGGCACGGCGCAGCTCGGCGCGCATGATGCGGCCGAGGCGGCGGGTCTCGCGGCGGTTGGCGAGAGCTCCGGCGGCGGCGCCGCTGAGCAGCGGGCCGAGCGAGAGGACGCTGCGGCCGGCGCGGCGGGCCAGGCGGCGGGAGAGCCGCCTGCGCAGCGCCGGACCCACCGCGAGCACCAGGTTTCCGGGCGCGAGTACTACGCCGCGCCGGTCCGCCCAGGCGGCCGTGTACGCGGTCATCCGGTCCACGGCTGTGCCCGGCGCACGCAGGCCGTACACCTCGTGCAACTCGGCGATCAGCTTGATCTCGATCCCCGCGACGGCCAGCGTCTCGGCCGCCACCTCGACCGCGAACAGCGGGGCGATCGGCAGCAACGCCCACACGCCCACCGCGGCGCCCACCGTCGCGCTGGCTTTGGCCGCGCCGTCGATCAGTGCGTCGGCCAATTGGTCCGGTGAGCGCCCGGGGAACTGGGCGCGCAGGGTCGCCAGGTCGCGCACGGGGAGGCGTGGTGCGACTGCCAAGACCTCGTCGGCCATGCGCTGCCCGAAGGAGCGCACGCCGTACCCGCGGTCTTGGCCGTGCCGCTGTCGGCGAAGGACGCCGGCAAGCGTGGAAACGAGTCGGCCGGAGCGTTGTTGCGTCGGATGACCGCGCACGATTTCCCCGACGATGGCGGCGATGTCGCGGCCGCTCTTCGCCGAGTCGGCGGTTGGCTCGGTGTCCTTGTCCGCGTCGTGTCGGTGTAGGTCCATGGGACCGGAGTACCCGCAGGCGCGGGATGGACACGGTTGTCTGTGGACGGAGTCTTCAGCAGTCGTGGTCGCGGGACTCGCGGTGCAGGATGCGTGCGGCGTGGCCGACGAGTCGTCGCGGAGTACGGCGGGCTCGGGACACCGTGACGCAGTCCCGGCAGGCGGTCAGTGCGGGGGAGGCAAAAGCCAGACAGCAGGTGTCGCGCCAGACGGTGTCGTCTTCGCCGACTCCGGCGAGACCCGGCACCGGAAGCAGCGCGGTGAAGCGGTTGGCATCGGCGGCCGCGGTGACGGAGATGTCGGCGAAGGCGTAGGCGAACGCGGCTGCGGCCTGGCCCCACAGCGCCCGCTCGCCGACCTTCTTGGCCGCGGTCGTCTGGCGCAGCATCGGGACCAGGTGCTCATCGATCAGGGTGCTGCGAAGGAAGTCGAGCTGGCGTTCCTCGTCGGGGAGCACCACCGCGCCGTCCGACCTGCGCGCGGCATGGGTGGGCAGCACGGCCGTGGTGGGGCGCCGCAGCCCGATGGAGATGTACGGCTGTTCTGGCAGGAGCTGGAACAGCACGTTGTCCGCCGAGAGCAGCGGCACTTCGCGGGCCATGGTCCAGGCCGCGGCCAGCGGCTGGGCGAGGCGGTAGGTGTACGTCTTCCAGGCCAGCGTCACGGCGGCGTGCGGGGGAGCGGCCCAGAGCCGGTAGGGCAGTTCGAACAGCACGTCAAGGCAGGCGCCGCTGGTCAGCTCGGTGGCGGGAATCCAGTTGCCCGGATCGGAGACGATCAGGGAATTGACGATGAACTGTGGCCTGGTATCGCAGCTTAATGATTCAGGGGAGTAGGGCGGCTGGATCGGCATGGCCCCGTACACGCGCGCCGCGCCGGATCGGTTCACGGCAGCGGTTTACCTCGCGTCCGCCGCCGGCCGATTTTCTTGCTGTACGCACCGTTGAACCGCAGCGTCGCGCGCATCGTGCCACCCCTACACGAGTCACAGGCGAAGCCGCCTTCTTCGCCCTCGTACGCCTCGGAGGCACGTTGCCATCCATGCTTTTGAGCGCTGGCCCTTGCCCGGGACCCGCTCGTCTTGCCCTCAGTCAAAGCCGCCTTGCCCTCCTAGACGCGATCCGCCGGAATTCGGATGCAGGCGTCGCCCCGCAGGACTGCGGCGTGACGACGTCGGTAGCCGGACCCGCCGCCGAGCTGGGGAGGCCCGGTCTCATGGAGGAGAGATGCTGACCGAGACCGTCCGTGCGGTGCGGCCGGCCGGATCGGGAGCCTGCCTCGCACGTACCGCGCCGCGCACCGATCTGGGCGCCGGGCCCGAGCCGTCCCTGGCGGCCGACGGCGTCACCATCGGCAACCTTCTGCGTTGCTGGGTGCGCGAGCGGGCGATCCCGGAGCCAGCGGACCGAATACTTCGGCTGACGTTGGCGAACTCCGAGGTGCGTATAGAGGTGCCGATCACGTACTGGTCGCCGGTCGGCTGGCACCGATTCGGCCCGGCCCGGATGATCGATACAGGGCACGTCGATTCGGCGCACACCGGTGACCGTTATGCCGACGATCAGCACTGGGGTCCCGGCGTGGATCCGGTGCATAAGCCGGTGGACCCGGCCACGCTCGCCGCCGTGTTGGCGCTCGAAGCGATCGGCGATGGTCAGCAGGACACGGTCGCGCAGTTGGTCGGGCGGGTCGCCTATTCGGCTGCGAACACGGCCCGCTTTCTGGCCGAGCGGTGGAACCGGCCGGGCGATCCGCTGGGCACGACGCCGTTCCTGTCCAGCGAGCAGGCGCTCATCACCGGCTACCCGCTGCACCCGTCGCCCAAGAGCCGTGACGAGCTGACCTCGGCGGAACTGGGGGCGTACTCGCCGGAACTGCGCGGCCGCTTCCCCCTGCACTGGTTCGCCGCCTCGCCGGAACTGGTGACGGGCGACAGCGCGCGGTCTCAGCGCGCTGAGGCGGTCATCGCCGCGATCGCCGGTACCGACCTCGATGTACCGGACGGGATGGTGCCGATTCCGGCTCATCCGTGGCAGGCCGGTGTGCTGCTCGGCAATCCCTCGATCCAGGCCATGCTCAGCTCCGGAGTGTTGCGCGACCTAGGTCCGGCGGGCCAGATGTGGCACCCGACGTCGTCGTTGCGGACCGTGTACCGGTCTGACAAGCCTCTGATGCTCACGCTCCCGCTCGCATTGCGAACCGGCGGGGTGTACCAGGAATGTACGCGCGCGCAGTTGAAACGCGGTGTGGAAATGCATCGAATTCTCGAAGCGGGACTTGGCGCCGAACTGGCCGCCGCGCATCCCGGGTTTGAATTCGTGCGCGACCAGGCCTGGCTCGCTGTCGACGTGGCCGGCACCGAGAACCTGCGCAGCGGGCTCGAGGTGTCGCTGCGCGAGAACCCGTTCGGTCCGGGCGATCTGGTGCATTGCCTGGCCGGCCTGGTGGCCGAGCGCCCGGGCGCCGATCCGTCGCTGCTCGCCTGCCTTGTCAAGGGGCTGTCAGTGCGCTCGCGCCGGCGGGTGCACGAGGTGGCGCGCGAGTGGTTCGGCAGATATCTGGACGCGGTGGTGGAGCCGATTCTCTGGCTGTACGCCGAGCACGGCATCGCGCTGGACGCCCATCAGCAGAACACGCTCGTAGCCGTGAACGCGGGCGGCTGGCCGGTGGGCGGCCGATACCGCGGTGATCAGGGGCCGTACTTCGCCGAGTCGCGGGCCGGGCGGTTGTCGCAGTGGGTGCCGGGGGCGGGGTGGGAGAGCGGGGCGATCGTCGCCGACGACGTCGCGGACGAACGCCTTGGCCACCGGCTCGGCGTCGAGAATCTGCTGGCTCTGATCGGGGCTTTCGGGTCGCAGCGCCTGGCCGACGAACTGGTGCTCCTCGACGATCTTCGCTGTTTCCTGACCCGGTTCGCGCGTCGCGGCGGGACGGTGCCGCAGCCGGTGACCGCGCTGCTGGAGGCGGACACGCTGCGGTGCGAGGCGAACCTGCTGACCGGAATCGGCGGCCCCGCAATCGGAGCGCGAAATGGGACGGCGCTCGCCGAACCGGTTTACATCGACATTCCCAACCCGCTGGCGCGATGCGGTGGGCGATGACGCCTGCTCGACGACCCGGCCGGGCGCGAGTGCGGCCGCTCAAGCAAGCTGCTGAATGAAAAGCAGGCAGGAGAGTTCCATGTCTTACTTCCTTGGGGGATGATCCGTGTCCACGCCGACCTTCGCGCCCGACGGCTCGTACCCTGGTGGCTCTTACCCTGACGGTTCGTCGCCGACCTCGTCTCCGCTCTATGACGAACTGCTGCGGACCAGTGGCGGCTGGCCGACGCTGCCGACGCAGAATCTGCAGCCGACCCAGACCCAGGTCATGCCGCAGATGCCACCACCGCAGATGCCACTACCGCAAATGTCACAGCCACAAATGGCACCGCCGCAAATGCCGCCACAGATGGCGCCGCCGGCTATGCCCGGGGCCTCGATGATGCCGCCGATGTCGCCGCCCATGCCGGGACCGGGCGGATATCCGCCGCAGGCCGCGCCTTCGTGGCCGGGCGCCCAGACGCAGACGGCGCCGCCGGCTCAGCACACGATGAACCATCTGAGCCCGGCCACGCTCGCCTTGCTGCGCCGGCTGCCGCCTCCGCCGCCCGAGCCGCGTTACTTCGGCCGCAACCGTTCCCCCGCCGACGAGCACCGGGACGTGACCGGCGGCTGGCTGCGCGCGGCGGTGTTCGGCGCGATGGACGGCGTCGTCACCAACGCCTCGCTGATCGCCGGCGCCACCGGAGCGCACGCCACGAATCACACGATTCTGCTGACCGGACTGGCGGGTCTGGTCGCCGGCGCGTTCTCGATGGCCACCGGCGAGTACATCTCGGTCACCTCGCAGAACGAGGTCACCAGCGCGGAGATCGAGGCCGAGCGGCGGGAACTGGAACGCAATCCCGGCCGGGAGCTGGCCGAGCTCGCCGAGGTGTTCATGGGCAAGGGCCTCGAGCCCACGCTCGCCCTCGAGGTCGCCAGGCAGCTGTCCGACGACCCGGAGCAGGCGCTGACCGTCCACGCGCGCGAGGAACTGGGCATCGACCCGGACGACCTGCCCTCGCCGTGGACGGCGGCCAGCGCCTCGTTCGGGGCCTTCACCGTCGGCGCGCTCACGCCGCTGCTTCCCTATCTGGTCGGCGCGGCGTCGTTCAAGGTGTCGTTGATCCTGGCCAGCCTTTTCGCCTTCGGCGGCGGCGCCGTCGTGGCGAAGGCGGCCGAGCGGCCGGCCGCGCAGGGCGGGTTCCGGCAATTCGCCCTCGGCGCCTTGGCGACCGGCATGACGTTCCTGGTCGGACATCTCGTCGGCGCACAAGTCGGATAACGAAGGATGGGGTGGGGGTAAAAGCCGCGCGGCGCGACCCGAGTTTCTTCCTCGGATCGCGCCGCGCAGGCTTGCGTTCGCACCGCTTTTTGAACGAGCGCTGATCAGTGCACGATGTACCGGCCCACCATGCCGCCGGCCATGTGGTCGGTGACGTGGCAGTGGTAGAGCCAGTCGCCGGGATTGTCCTCGGTGTATTCCACCGTCAGCGTGGTGGAGGGCCCGAGGATCTGCGCGTCGACGTACTGACCGCTCGGGTCGCGCCAGCGGTGTCCGTGCACGTGGAAGACGTGGAACTCCTTGCCGAGCGCGGCCACCCGCCACCGCACCCGCTCGCCGAGCCTGGCGGTGAACGTCGGGGTGTTGCCGAGATAGCAGGCGCCGTTGAAGCAGTCATAGTCCTGAGACAGCGACGGCACGTCGTCCTGGTAGAGGTCATGGAAGAAGAGCACGAACTCCCGGTCCACGGCCGGGGTGTGCCGGTCGGTGACGGCGACGATGCCGAGCAGTCCGAGTTCCGCGCCGAGTTCCATGCCCGGCCCCATCGAGCCCATTCCCTGTGCGACCGAGTGGTCGTGGTAGGGCCAGGTGCCGACCGAGGAATCGACCGCGGTCCACGTGTACGTGTAGGTCTCGCCGACCTTCACCGCCCGGCCCGGCAGGTTCGGCTGGGTCGCGATGTACGCGCCGTCGCCGGCCGGCGTGTACTTGAAGCCGTGCGTGTGCATGCTGTGTGGCCAGCGGTAATGCGTGTCGTTGTTGCGGAAGTGGACTATCACCGTGTCGCCGACCGAGGCGCGGATGATCGGGCCGGGAATGCCGGTATTCGGCCCGAGGTCGTCGTTGCCGGGGAGTACTTGTTTCCAGCCGGGCGTATACGCGCGGTAGCCGATGGCCCAGAACGTTGAGTCGGAGGCCTTGAAGGTGGTGCCCATCATCAGGTCTTTGCCGGTGGGGACCAGGTTGTGCTGGAAGCTGTCGGCGGAGATCCAGTACTCGCGGGTGCGGGTCCGGCGCAGCGGTGCGGTGGCCGCGTCCGCCGCCGGGGTCGTGGCGAGCGCGGTGCCGGCCAGCGTCGTCGCGGCGCCCGCCGAGAACAGCGTGCGCCGACTGAGCCGGAAACGGTCGATGGTCATGGACTACCCTCCGAGAACTGCGCAGGTGGGTGCTGCACGCGAGGGTGCAGACCGGGAGAACGGGACGCGGATCGGCTCGCCGCAGGCCACCTGAAGTTTGGATAGCCTTACCTAATAACGAGCGACGCTGGGAGCCGAGGCTAGGGGTGGCGCGCGGTCGTCGTCAAGGTTGGAAGGCGCGCGAATTGCGTCGGCCCGCAGATTGAACCGAACCTGTGACGCACTCGTGTTCAGCCTTCGAAAGTCGGGCTGTACCAACGCGGTCGGTCGGCTGGGCGTGCAGCTCAGCCGACCGGAGTATCGATTCACCTATCAGGGAACGATGACCCCTGCCCGATGCTCGGTCGCGATTTCGAGGTCTGCGAGAACTGCCGGAGAAATGCTCGCCGGGAGACTTGCGCGAAGCGAAATCGCAAGTAAGGTTAGGCTAACCTAACTAAGGCTCGAGCCTTGGTCTGGAGTCTTTCCGCCCACCTTGCCCAGGAGTTGCCGATGCGCCGCACCCCTCTACTGATCGCCGCCCCTCTCTCCGCAATCGCCCTCGCGGCCACGGCCAGCGGGTGCAGCACTCTGGGCGGCACGTCCGCGACGGCGGCGCAGGTGTCCGGCACCACGACTCTCGTGCTTTACAGCGGCCAGCACGAGCAGACCACCGCGCTGCTGGTGTCCGCGTTCGAGAAACTGAACCCCAATATCAAGGTGACCGTCCGCAGCGACGACGAGGGCGCGCTCGCCCAGCAATTGCTGCAGGAGGGTTCGAAGTCGCCGGCCGACCTGTTCTTCGCGGAGAACTCGCCGGCGCTTGAGCAGGTGCAGGAGAAGGGCCTGCTGGCCCCGGCCCCGGCCGAAGCGCTTTCCGCGATCCCGGCCAAGTACGATTCCCCGCAGGGCGACTGGGTCGGTATCACCGCGCGAGTCACCTGCCTGGTCGTGGGAGCGGGCGTACCGGCGTCGCAGGTGCCTACCACGGCGCTGTCGCTGGCCGATCCCAAGTACAAGGGCAAGCTCGCCTTCGCGGGCAGCGAGACCGACCTGCAGCCCGCGATCACCGCCATCGCCGATAAGTACGGCACCAAGGCCGCCACGGACTGGCTCAACGGGATCAAGGCCAACGCCGCGGCCCACCTGCTGCCGGACAACGAAACCGTGACCAAGGACGTGGACACCGGTCAGGTGCAGATCGGACTGGTGGACAACTACTACTGGTACCGGCAGGCGGTGGACGACGGCGGGTTCGACAAGGCGCACTCGCGCATCGCGTACTTCGCGGCCGGCGACCCCGGTTATGTGCTGAGCGTCTCCGGCATAGGCATCCTGGCCTCCAGCAAGCACAAGGACGCTGCCGCCTCGTTCGTCAAGTTCCTGGCCTCGCCGCCGGCGGAGAAGATCATCGCCGACTCGGACAGCTTCGAGTACCCGGTGCTGCCCGGTAGCCCGGCGAACGCGGCCGAACCGCCGCTGTCCACGCTGAACCCGGGCACGGTCGGCGTCGACAAGCTCGGCGACGGCTCCACCGCCATCTCGCTGCTCCAGCAGGCGCAACTGCTGTGAGCGCCCCGACGATGCAGGAGGGCGCCCTCGCGGCGAACGGTGCTCCGATGAGCGCGCCCTCCCTCTCCCCGGCCGCGGCTGCCGCCGCCGTCTCAGGACTCGTGGCCTCGCGCCGGGCCCGCCGCCCACCGGTCCTGCTCGGCCTGTCGCTCGCCGCCTCCGCGCTGGTGCTGCTGCCGATGTTGTTCCTGGTCTACCAGGCCGCGCAGGCCGGCTGGGCGCCGCTGCAGCGGCTGCTGTTCCGCTCGCTGACCGCGCACCTGCTGATCAACACGATCGAGCTCGCGGTCTGCGTCACCGTCCTGTGCGCGATTCTCGGCACCGCGGCGGCTTACGCGACCGAACGCACCGATCTGCCGCTGCGGCGGATGTGGTCGGCGCTGATCGTGATCCCGCTGGCCATTCCGGACTTCATCGTCGGATACACCTGGTCCTCGCTGTGGCCCTCGCTGCACGGACTGGCCGGCGCGGTACTGGTGATGACCCTCAGCCTCAATCCCCTGATCTACCTGCCGGTCAAGGCGGCGCTGCGCGAGGCCGACCCGGGCCTCGAGGAGGCCGCCCGCTCGCTGGGTCTGAGCCCGCTGGGCACCTTCCGCCGGGTGACCCTGCACCAGATCCGCCCCGCGCTGATCGGCGGCAGCCTGGTGGTCTGCCTCGCGCTGCTGGCCGAGTTCGGCGCGTTCGAGATCCTGCGCTTCCAGACCTTCACCACCACGATCTTCACCGAGTTCACCCTCGCCTACTCCACCTCCGCGGCCAGCGCGCTGGCGCTGGTCCTGGTGCTGCTCGGCCTCGGTGTGCTGGTCGCCAGGCACTACGCCGCGGGGCGGCACGGCCGGGTCTCCCGCGCGAGCGGCGGCGCCCGCCGTCCGCCGATCCGGCACCGGCTCGGCCTGCGTGTGATCCCGGTGACCCTCGGCTGCCTGGCGCTGACCGGGCTCTCCCTCGGCGTGCCGATCTCGACGCTCGGCTACTGGCTGACGCGCACGCAGCCCACCACGCTGCCCGCGGTGGCCCCGGTGCCGACCGCCGCCGAGACCACGCTGCTGTACGCACTGCTCGCGGCCGGCGGGGCGATCCTGCTGGCGCTGCCGGTCGCGCTGCTGGTCGAGCGGCATCCGGGTCCGCTTTCCCGGGTGCTGGAATCGGTGACGCTGAGCGTGCAGGGCCTGCCCGGCCTGGTGATCGCGATGGCGCTGGTGTTCTTCGCGGTGCGCTACGCCTTCCCGCTGTATCAGAGTCCGATCCTGATGGTCGCGGCGTACTCGGTGCTGTTCTGCCCGCTCGCCCTGGTCTCGGTGCGCGCCTCCCTCGCGCACGCCCCGGCCCGGCTCGAGGAGACCGCGCGCTCGTTGGGCAAGCGGCCGCTCGCGGCGCTGCTGCGGGTGACCCTGCCGCTGATCGCGCCGGGCCTGGCGGCCGGATTCTGCCTGGTGTTCCTGTCCGTGGTCACCGAGCTGACCGCGACGCTGCTGTTGCTTCCCTCCGGGGTCAAGACGCTGGCCACCCAGTTCTGGGCCTTCCAGAACGACCAGTCGTACGCCGCGGCGGCCCCCTACGCGACGGCGATCGTGGCGATCGCGGTCGTGCCCGGCTATCTGCTGGGCGTGTGGTTCGACAAGAAACGAGGAGCCTGAAAGCCATGACGCAGCTCGCCGAACTGCCGCGACTCGAATCCGCAGCACGGCCCGCATCCGCGGCCGAGTCCCAGTCCGAATCAGCGCCGTCGCTCGTGCGAATCAGTGGCCTGTATAAATCGTACGGTGCGACGCCGGTGCTGCGCGGCGTGGACCTGACCATCCGCACCGGCGCGCTCACCGCCGTGCTCGGGCCTTCCGGCAGCGGCAAGACCACCATGCTGCGCCTTTTGGCCGGCTTCGAGCGCGCCGACCGAGGACAGATCGAGCTTGGCGATAGGACGGTGGATAACGCTCGTAGCGCGGTGCCGCCGGAGAAGCGGCGCATCGGCTACGTACCGCAGGACGGTGCGCTTTTCCCGCATCTGACGGTGCGTGAGAACGTCGGGTTCGGTCTGCCGCGGGCGCAACGGCGCTCTGGACGTGTCGAGGAACTGCTCGAACTGACCGATCTCGGTGGAATGGCGAGCCGGTACCCGCACCAGCTCTCCGGCGGCCAGCAGCAGCGCGTCGCCCTCGCCCGCGCCCTCGCGCCGCGCCCGGATCTCGTGCTGCTCGACGAGCCCTTCTCCGCGCTCGACGCCGCGTTGCGTACGTCGGTTCGGGCGGAGGTTCTGGCGATCCTGCGGGCCACCGCCTGTACCGCGATCCTGGTCACGCACGATCAGGATGAGGCGCTGTCGATGGCCGATCGCATCGCGGTCCTGCGCGAGGGCCGAGTCGTGCAGCACGGCACCGCCCGCGAGCTGTACGACACTCCTGCGGACCCGCAGCTGGCGTGCTTCCTCGGCGAGGCCAACCTGCTCGACGCGACGCTCACCCCGAGCGGCGCCGACCTCGGCCCGCTCGGGCTGCTGCCGGTACTACCCGAGTGCGGCGGCGGTTGCGCCGAAGGTGAGGGCGCGAAGGGAGCCGGTGCGAGCAGCAATGGCGCGAAGGACGCTGCCGCGGCCACGACGGCCAGCGTCGGCGCCACCGCCACCGCGCTGATCCGGCCGGAACAGTTCTCCGTCGACGTGTGCGACGACGCGGCGGACGCCGACTCCGCGCGGGCCGGAATCCCCGGCCTTGTGGAGCGGTGCGATTACTACGGTCACGACGCGATGCTCACGGTGCGCCCGCAGGCCGAGCGGACCGACAACGTGCGGCGTTTGCCCGAGAAGCTGCTCGTCCGCATGCCCGCGGGCGGACAACTCTCGGCGGGCACGCTCGTCAAGCTCACCGTGCGCAGCCCGATCGCCGTCTGGCGTGCGGAGGACGTCGCCGCAGCCGCGTGATCCGCGGAGGCGTGCAGGAGCAGCGTCGGGGTGCTGATGGTTCGGGCCAGCACCCCCACGCTGCGATGAAGGTGCGCGACGGTCTAGGTTGAGTCCCGGAGACCGAGCGGGAGGCGACGATGGCTGACGGCGGCGTGCACTTCGACCCGGAAGTGACGGTGGCCAACCCGGCGCGGGTATACGACTACTGGCTCGGCGGCTCGTCGAACTTCGCCGTGGACCGGGAGCTGGGCGACCGGATGATCGCCATCGACTCGCGTGTGGTGCCGATGGTGCGGGAGAACCGGCACTTCCTGCGGCGCGTGGTCACCTGGCTGTGCCGGCACGGCGTGACTCAGTTCCTTGATCTGGGCTCCGGGATTCCGACTGTGGGCAACGTGCATGAGGTCGCCGCCCGCGTCACGCCGGATGCGAGGGTCGCTTATGTCGACAGCGAGCCGGTCGCCGTCGCGTACAGCTCACGCATCATCGAGGGCAATCAGAACGCGACGATCACCCACGCCGACCTGCGCGACTCGCAGACCGTGCTGTCCGCGCCGACGGTCGCCGGGCTGCTGGACTTCAGCCGGCCGGTCGCGGTGCTGGCGCTCTCGGTGATGCAGTACTTCGACGACGCCTCCGATCCCGCCGCCATGCTGGCCCGCTATCGCAAGGCGCTGGTTCCCGGCTCGTACCTGGCGATCTCGCATATCAGCGCCGACGATCCGGAGGTGGACATGGACGGCCTGGCTGAGGCGACGAAGCAGGCCACCGTGCAGGCGCATCCGCGCACGCGAGCCGGGGTGACGGCGTTGTTCGGCGACGCGCAACTCGTGCCGCCGGGATTGGTCTGGGTCGGTGCTTGGCATCCGGAACCCGGCTCGGCCGAGCCCGTGCCGGGGATGCTCGGCGGGCTCGGCCGGGTCGGTTGACCGGCGACGTCAGCGGGTGGGCTTCAGCCGCCGAGGCGGAACTGTTGCGCCGCGGTGCCGTTGCAGTCGTAGATCTGAAGCAGGTCGCCGGAGGCCTCGTTGTTGTTCGGGTCGTCGAGGCAGCGTCCTGATTGCGGGTTGAGCAGCGAGTTGTTGGACTGGCTCACCCACGCTTGGGAACCGGTGCCATTGCAGTCGAACAGCTGAACCTGCGTTCCGTTTGCGGTTCCCGCATTGCGCACGTCGAGGCACTTACCGAAGACGCGGATCGTGTTGTCACCGGGCGCGTACCAGCGCTGCGCATCAGTCTGGTTGCATGTGTAGAGCTGCACAGCCGTCGCATACGACGGATCGGCGCCGGCCACGTCCACGCACAGCCCGCCGGGCCCATTGATCGGACCTGGCGGCAGCTTCCAGAGCTGGGCTGCCGAACCGTTGCAGTCGTAGAGCTGTACTTGCACCGCGCCCGGCGTGGTGTTGCCGTTCGGTACATCGAGACAGCGCCCTGATTGCGGATTGATCAGTGCGCCGTTCGTCCCGGCGACCCAGGTCTGGGAAGCGGAGCCGTTGCAGTCGAACAGCTGCACCGGCGTACCGTTCGCCGTGCCCGCGTTGGCGGCATCGAGGCACTTACCGAGAACCTGCACAGTGTTCGCGGTCGTATACGTGATCTGCTGCGCGGCGGTGTGATTGCAGGTGTACAGCTGAATCGGCGTTGCGTTCGCCGTCGATCCGCCGCGTACGTCGAGGCAAAGGCCGCCGTCGCCGATGACCTCTCCGCTCGTCGGATTCGCGGTCGCGCTGCCGCTCAGCGTGATGGTGTGCGCCGAACTGACCGGAAGCGCGCCGGTGACGACGGTAGTCGTCCGCAGATTCGGGTTGTAGGACCACGCGGTTTCCGGGACCTGAACGCCGTCGACGAACACCGCCGTCGGCGCGTTCGCGTTCGACAGCCGCAGCGTGTAAGAACGCTGGCTTGCCGCGCCGCTGAAACCGCCGCTGTCGGCTCCGATGGTCAGCGTCCGCGCGGCGTCGCTCCACGAGATCGGTGTGCTCGTGGACTGGCCGCTCTGGTAGCCGGCGCCTTCGCCCGCGTCCTGGTAGAGCGAGAACGAGCCGTCCGATCCGGCCGCGACTGAAACCGTGAGCTGGGTCAGCGGCTTCTGCGCGGCGTCCTGGACGTAGTCGGTGCGCGTCGGCATAATGCCGCCGCTCTTGATCAGCACCGGCATCGCCGAAAGCGGGTCGGTGATGGTGACGGTGGTCGGGCCGGTGTAGCTGGTGCCGGTGAAGTAGTCGGTCCAGGTGCCCGGCGGGATCCAGGCGCTGACCGCGCCGTTGCCGTTGGCGTCGTTCGGGGAGGTGATCGGCGCGACGAGGACGTTGTCGCCGTACAGGTACTCCTGGTTGTAGGTGTACGCCTCGTTGTTGCCGGGATAGTCGAGATACAGAGGCCTGATGATCGGGACGCCGGTAGCGTGCGCCTGTTCGGCGAGAGTGTACGTGTACGGCACCAAGGCCTCGCGCAGCCGCAGGAAGCGCTCGGCGCTCGCGTCCGCGGCCGCGCCGTAGCTCCACGGGAGCCGGTCGCCGTGATCGGAGTGCAGCCGATCGATCGGTTGGAAGGTGCCGAGTTGCACCCACCGCGCGTACATGTCGTCGGCCAGGTGGTTGCCGTGGAAGCTGCCGATGTCGTTGCTGACGTTGGAGATTCCGGCCGCGGCCTCGTCCCCGGCGAAGTGCGCCTCGAGCGACATCATCGCCCAGGTCGCCTCGGTGTCGCCGGTGAACTGCATCGTGTTGCGCCGCTCGGACCACGGCCCGAGCGCGTACGTGCCCAGGTCGCCGGCCTGCGCGGAGGAGCCGATGCGGCCGAAGGAGAAGCCGCGCAGCCCGCGTGCCGCGTCATCCTGCGCGTATGCCTGGTTGATGAGGTTGTCCGGGGCGACGTGCGGGTCGCTCGCGGTGGAATTGCCGCAGCCACCGCAGTAATCCAGCCACCATTGACGCACGCCCTGCTGCTCGAAGGGCTTGTGCAGGTTGAAATAGGCGGCCAGCTGGTTCGGATTCGACCAGTCGAACTCGTAGTCGCCGGAGCGGCCGGGGTCGGGGGAAAGGCCCCCGGCGGTGGAGTTCGCGGCGGGGAACTGCGGATCGTTGCCGGCGATGCCTACGTGGATGTTGAACGAGGTCTCAAGGCCCTGTTGTTGCGTCCAGGCCATGAACGCGTTCGGGTCGGGGAACAGGGCGCTGTTCCAGTTCCAGCCGTCCCACTGGTTCGGTGCCTTCCAGTCGGTGTCCACGACCAGCCAGTCCAGTGGCGTGAAGGTGCTGCGGAAGGTGGGCAGCAGCGTGTTCTCGTAGTCGGCGGCGGTGTAGGCGTAGTAGCGCGAATACCAGACGCCGTAAGCGGATTCTGGCAGCAGGTCCGCCCCGCCGGTCAGTGCATTGAGATCGGAGAGGCCCTGCTTGTAGTTCGTGCCGTAACCGAAGAAGTAGCCGTCCTGATAGGGCTGCGTGCCGTGGGACGGCCGATCGGTCACGGTGCCGTTCGCGTTGAGCAGTGCCGAGCGCGAGTCGTCCAGCAGATACCAGCCGTCGCGATCCAGGATGCCCGGGTGCTCGATCGAGGTGGCGGGATTCTGGTTGTCCAGCGAGCTGGCCCAGCCGCCGAGCGTGTCCTTCGGCCCGGCGCCGTATGCCGTGGTCAGCAGCGAGCTCGAAGCGCCCGGCGGCGGATAGGAGGCGCCGGAGGCCGTGACGGCGAGGCTGTCGAGGTTCACGTTGCCGCTGTCGGACGGGTTCTGCACGATGCCGATCGTGTTCACGCCGGCCTTGAGGCTGACCGGAACGGACACAGTCGACCAAGTGTCCCAGGATGCTGTGACCGGGAGGGTCAGCGTCGGACCCGGTGCGCCGTTGACGGTGGTCGAGAGGGTACGCGTGGTGTCCTGTCCGTCGCCGCCGGTCGCGTTGGCATATCGAACACTGAGTTGGTAGGTGCCGGAGGACGGGACTGCCGAGACGTCCTGCTGAATCCCGCTGTGCGCCTGGTTGAATCCGGCGACGAAGCCGGAGCCGGTGTAGTTGCCGTGGTCGTAGGCGGTCGCGGCACCCCAGCTCAGCAGGCTGTTCTCGGCCTCGCAGGCCGTGGCGAAGGCGCAGTAGGAGGGAAAGGAGGGTGCGGCGGTGACGTTGGTTCCGGAGACGACGACCGACGTGTTGGCGGCGGTGAACGGCCCGCTGCCTTCCTTGTAGCGCAGGGTGAGCGAGCCGGTGTCGATCTGCCGATAGCCCCCGCTGACCGAGGTGGTGAACGGTACGGCCGGGAATGATCGGTTCACCGCGTTGAACGTCGCGGCATCCTGGAACTTGCCGTCGCCGGCGTATTCGAGGCGGATCAGCGTCGGGGTGAGCACCTCGAAGCGGGCGCTGCCGTCGGTGACAGTGGCGTGGGCGGCGGTCGCGCGCGCCGATTTGGCGGCCGCCGGGGGAGCGGAGGTGACGAGCGCGGTGCCGAGAAGGGCGAGCAGCGCGGCGGTCGCGGTCAGCGTGCGGGCCGAGGTCGGGGTCGGGGTCGTGGTCGGAGAGGTGGTGCGGGGCGATTGTGGGTACATGCCTGCTCCACAATGAGGCGCGGGGTTGACAACGTTGTCAGTTTGCTGTTTAGCAGAAACACAGCAGTCGAACAAGACCGGTCAGAGCAGAACCGGCTCGAACAGAGGTCCGATCAATTCTCCCCGTGACCGAACAAAGGCGGCGCAGTGGTCACGGCCCGACGACGGATTACCAAGGGTTTCGTTAGCGTCTGGTAACGATCGCGTATGGCCTCTGATGCGCCCTTGATCCGCACCGCCGGCGACGTCACCATGCTGCGCATGGCCACGGTCGTCGCCTTTCACGCGCACCCGGATGACGAGGCTCTGCTCACCGGTGGCACCCTCGCGCGCCTCGCCAGTGAAGGCCATCGCACCGTCATCGTCGTGGCCTGTGACGGGGTCACCGGCGAGGCGACCGGCGAGGACGCGACGCGACGGCTCGACGAGCTGCGCGCCAGCGCCCGGGTGCTCGGCGTGGCGCGGGTCGCCCACCTCGGCTACGCGGACAGCGGCTGGGGGCCGGTCTTCTTCCCCGACCCGGCCGATCGCGCGCGCTTCGCCCGTGCGCCGATCGAGCAAGCGGCACAGCGGCTCGCCGACATCCTGCGCGAGGAACACGCCGACGTGCTGATCACCTACGACCCGCAAGGCGGGTACGGGCATCGCGACCACGTTCGCGTCCACGAGGTCGGCGCGCGAGCCGCCCGCCTGGCCGAGGTGCGTCGCGTCCTGCAGGCGACCGCGCCGCGCGAACCCCTGGTGCGGACCTTCCAGGTGCTGCGCGCGGTCGGCCTGCTGCGCGGCTACGACCCGGAGACGATCCGCACGTCCTACAGCCCGCGCGCCGCGATAACGCACCGGGTCGATGTGCGCCGCTTCGCCGGGGCTAAGCGCGCGGCGCTGGCGTGCCACGCCTCGCAGGTGCGGGGAAAGGGGCGCGCGTCGCTACCGCTGCGCGCGTTGGCGGGCCTACCGACGCCGTTGTTCGCGCTCTTACTCGGCCACGAGTGGTACGTGGACCCTGACGCCGTGGTCGGCGGATTCGTGCGCGAGAAGATCGTGTAGCCGAGGTGCCGGAGCATCGCGGCGAAGGTGATCACTCAGGCCGTGAGATGCGGCGGTGCCTGTTACTCCCGGGGCGTTTGGCTCCGATAGGAATGGCCGAGCTCCGGCCCGAGGCCGAAGTAGTGCCGGAAGTTGTAGATCAGCGGACTCCACGCGGCCGGGTCGACGTGGTCCGTCCCGGGCACCACGATGCGCGGATCGGCGTGCACTTTGCGCACGACGGCTTCAACGATCACGAAGTCGCCGGAGACATCCGCCCGGACCCGGGCGGCGCGCGCCTCCAATTGCAGCGGGCACTGCGCCACGCGCGGCGGCCGCACCGTGTGCGCGGGCTCGGGTCGCAGCCCTGCCGCGCCGAACTTGTCCGGCTCGAAGCGGCAGCCCGCGTGCTTCGACGCGGGCACCGGGTCGCGGCCGGTCAGCGGGGCGAGCCGCTCGACCTCGCGCCACTGCGCCGGAGCCGGCAGGTTGATCACCAGGTCGGGGCGTCTGACGAGGTTGTACGCGGTCTGTCCGTCGCGGCCGAGGCCGAGCACTACGGTGCGGCCGAGCGCCCACGCGGAGGACATCGGCGCGAGGTTCGGTGAGCCGTCCTCGTTCTCGGTGGAGAGCAGGACGACCGGCGTGCCGAAGTACAGAATGCTCGGCTCGATCGTTATGTGCTCGATCGCTGCCTGCGCTACCTGATCGGTCGTCCGATCCCGGCTGCCGGCCGGAGCGGTGGCTTCGGTGGTTGCTGCGTCCATGGTCGCGAGCCTAGGCAGCGGACGCTTCGGCGCCGGCCGAAGCGTTGCCGACGACAATGGGAGATATGGACGCAAAATCCGCGCGCACCAGCGGCCCCGATCTCGCTTCCGTGGCCAGGCTCATCGGCGACGAGACGCGCGCCGCGTTCTGCCTCGCCCTGCTGGACGGCCGGGCTTGGACCGCCACCGAACTCGCCCGGCACGCGGGTGTGGCCGCGTCCACGGCGACCGAGCACCTGAACGCGCTGGTCGCCGGGAGCCTCTTCACGGAGGAACGGCAGGGGCGGCACCGCTACGTGCGGCTGGCCAACCAACAGGTCGCCGAGCTGGTCGAGAACCTCGCCGCGCTCGCCCCTGAGCGGGTCGCGCCCGTCAGCTCGCTGTCCGCCGCCAACCGGCGCCAAGCACTCGCCCACGCGCGAACCTGCTACGACCACCTCGCGGGCGTCGTCGGCGTGGCGATCGCGGACGCGATGACCGAACGCGGACTGTTGAACTGGGCACACGGCCTCGCGCTGACCGAAGCGGGCGGCAAGTGGCTCGCCGATCTGGGCATCGAGGTCCGCGCGAGCGCGCGCCGGCCGGCCGTGCGCTCCTGCCTCGATTGGACCGAGCGGCGCCCGCATCTGGCCGGAGCGGTCGGCGCCGCCGTGTGCCGGCACGCGTTCGACCGGGGCTGGATCACTCGAGTCGGCTCGACGCGCGCGGTGACCGTGACGGACACCGGACGCGAGGCGCTGTCCAGCGGACTCGGTTTGCCCGCGGAGGTCCTGGAACGGCGCCGGTCCTGAATCGATGCTGCGCGGATCCGTCCGACTCAGTTAATCAGGACCTTTATACGTCGGGCCGCCCTGCGGGCAACCGCTCACCATTCCGGGTGCGGCACATACACGCAGGCGTTCGCGTCGGCGCCATTCGTCATGAGTGAGTTGTCCGGAGGCGGCGCGGCGGTCGTGTTCGAGGACGAACCGCCGGTCGGCGGTGACGAGACGGAGCCGCTGCCGGTCTTCGCCGACACGAAGGCCGTCCCACTGGTCCAGTCGCCCCCGATGATGAGCGTCACCTGCGCGAAGTCCCCGGACTCGTGCATCACGGAGCTGGGAATCCCGAGCGCGGCGGCGACCGCTGCCGCCGAGTCGGCGCGATTGGCCGGGAAGTAGAGCGCGCTGGTGTGCGTGGGCGTCGCGTTGCCGGTCGTGAGCAGCGCACTGGTGAAGCCGTCGCCCGCCAGCGCGGACTGGATCGCGGCGGCACGCCCGTTGACGCCGCTGCCGTTCTCGATCAGCACGCGTACCGCCGCCTTGTTCACCGACACCGCCTTGTTCACCGACACGGTCCCAGAACCCTGCGAACCTCTGCTCGTGACGGAAGGCGGCGCCGCTGTGGGCGATCCCGCCGACGAGGACGTCGAGCCGGAGGCCGCGGCGCGGGTATACGGAGTGTCGGCCCTGATCGCCGCGAACATCTGGTCCGCCTCGGGCTGCTGGAACTGCAGCTGGCTCAGCCGCCACGCCGCGTTCGGGCCCGAATAGTCCACCGTCGGCACCGACAGCATCGTGACCCGGCTCGTCGGCACCTTCCCGATCTCCTGCGCCAGGCTCAGCAGATCCGTCACGCTGCTCAGCTGGGAGTCCACGGTCAGCGCCTTGGTCGCCGCGTCCGCGACCGAGTAGAGCGTCATCACGTGCGTGAGCGAGGCGTTGTCCTTGAGCTTGCGCAGCAGCGCCGCCATGAACAGGTGCTGAGCCTGCTCGCGGTAGACCTCGTTGATGAACGCGTGCCGGGTGCGCAGCCAGCCGAGCGCCTGCGTGCCCTGGACCACGGTGGTGCCCTTCGGCAGCTTCAGGTGCGAGAAGTCGTCCTCGATGTTGTTGGTGACGCACACCGGCACCCCGCCGAGGGCATTCGACATCGTCACGATGCCGGCCATGTCGATCTCGATGAAGTGGTCGATAGTCAGCCCGGTCAGGTCGTGTACCGCCTCGACCGAGCACGACGGGCCGTGCACCAGGGAGGCGTTGATCAGGTCCACCGGGTCGTGCGCGCAGGCCGGCAGGTTCACGATCGAATCGCGCGGGATCGACATCACCGTCATGTTCGAGCGGTCGGCGGCCAGGTGCAGCACCATCATCGTGTCCGCGGTCGGCGCCGTGTCCGCGCAGGCGCCGCCGAGATGGCAGTCCGCGGCGTCGATCCGCCCGGCGTTGCCGAGCAGCAGGATGTTCATCGCGCTCTGGCCGAAGCGGTTCGACGCCTCAGGGGACTGAGTCACGCCCTGCGGCAGCAGCGGCGCGCTCTTGAGGTTTTGGTTGAAGTGCACGTAGACGTACGCGGCCGCGCCGCCGGTGGCGAGCACGACTGCGGCCAGCGAGAGCCCGATCCACTTCAGTGCCTTGCGCTTGCGTTTCCGTCGGTGGGTCATGCCCGCAATGACGTCTCGCCCGGGGCCGCGGAATCGCGGCTTGTGTATCAAAGTGTCACGGCGAGGCAACGGCATGGTCCATGTCGAGGAGCGCGGAGCGGTCTAGCTGCTTACCCGTGGGTCGGCCGATCCTCCGGCATTGATGCCGGGACGCGGCCAAGAAAGCTTCAACTGAACATTAAGCGCGGCTGGTAAGCCTCGCTGCCTAAGCGCCGACCTGCGCACTGCCTGCTGACATCGTTGTCTGGTCTAGTCCGATTGGACTAGACCTATCTTGACAAGCGTGATCCGGGTCGGTAGACCGTTGACGTTGCCCTCTCCGGTGGACGGCGCATCCGTCGGATCGAGCCAACCTGCCCCCGCGCGGCGTGAGTCCGCCCACCCGGCCCTTCGGCCGGCCGGACTCCGCGGCGGACGGCCGGTGGCCGTTCACCCGATTGGAGTCGCGACGACGATGGTGTCGAATCGCCGTTCAACCAGCCGGCCCCGCCGGTCTTGCCCGCCCCCGCCCGGGGCTTGCCCGTCCGCGCGCTCCGCGTCCGCGTCCGGGTACTGCGCCGCCGCGAACTCGGCGCCCACGACCTCCGCCTTCGCTGACGCGGCGCCCGCCTATCCGGCGACCGGCCCCCGCTAGCGGATCCGGCCCGCACCCGAATCCGCACTGCCCTCAGCTGCATTCCGACCACGCATCCACCCCCAAAGCCCGGCCGGATCCGGCGCCCGCACTGCGCCCGATCCGGCCGTCCGGCGCACTCCCTTCCCACCCCTCACTGGAGCCAGGAGACATGCGTAGACCCAGACGCGCCGTACTCGCGGCGGCGACCACCGCGGCCGCCGTCGCGGTCGGCACGAGCATGGCGCTGCTCGGGGCGACCAACGCCCAGGCCGCACCGACCAACACCACCGGCGCCGCGGCGACCTCCGGCGGCCTGAAGATCGCCTACTTCGACCAGTGGTCGATCTACCAGAACGCCTTCTACCCCAAGAACCTCGACACCGAGGGCCTCGCCGGGAAGATCAACTACCTGATATACGACTTCGAGAACATCGACCCGACGAACCTCACCTGCTTCGAGACCACGAAGGCCACCGACCCTGACCCCGGCGGCGAGAGCGACCCGAACGCCGGCGACGGCGCGGGCGACTCCTTCGCCGACTACCAGAAGTCGTACGACTCCTCGATCTCGGTGGACGGCACCTCCGACGCCTACGGCATGCCGATCGTCGGCAACTTCCACCAGCTGCAGGAGCTGGAGAAGAAGTACCCGAACCTCAAGGTCGAGGTCTCCCTGGGCGGCTGGACCTACTCGAAGTACTTCTCCGACGTGGCGGCCACCGCGGCCTCGCGGCAGAAGTTCGTCTCCTCCTGCATCGACATGTTCATCAAGGGCAACATCCCGTCGCAGGGCGGCTACGGCGGCCCCGGCACCGCGGCCGGCATCTTCTCAGGCTTCGACATCGACTGGGAGTACCCGGGCAACGCCGGCGGCCACCTCGGCAACCACTACTCGGCCGCGGACAAGCAGAACTACACCTTGCTGCTCCAGGAGTTCCGCACCGAACTCAACGCCCTGACCAGCAGCACCGGCAAGCAGTACACGCTGTCCGCCGCCGTTCCGGCCGGCCAGGACAAGATCGCGGACATCGAGACCAATAACGTCGGGCAGTACCTGACCTTCGCCGACGTGATGTCCTACGACATGCACGGCGGCTGGGAGAGCACCGGCCCGACCAACCACCAGGCTCCGATCTACGACAACCCGAACGACCCGATGAGCCCGGTCGCCCCCGGGACCTCGAAGTACACGGTCGACGAGGCGGTCAAGGCCTGGACGGTCGGTGATCCGCAGTACGGGATACCCGGCGGCTTCCCGGCGAGCAAGCTGACCATCGGCGTGCCGTTCTACTACCGCGGCTGGACCGGGGTGTCGGCCGGCGCGAACCACGGCCTGTTCCAGGCGGCCAGCGGTCCGGCCACCGGCGCTGCCCTCTCCGGCAACGTGCCGGGGATCCGGATGTACAAGGAACTGAGCGGCGTCGTGGACAACTCGTCGGACACCTTCTGGGATCCGGCGGCGCAGGCGGCCTACTTCTACGACGGCTCCAACTTCTGGACCGGCGAGGACGCCCAGTCGATCCAGGCCAAGGCCGACTACCTGCACTGCAACGGCCTCGGCGGCGCGATGATGTTCTCGCTCTACGACCTCGACCCGGCCGCGACGCTGTTCAACGACACGGTCACCGATGTCAACGGCTCGGCCTCGCAGTGCCCGGCCGCGCCGCCGTCGCCGAGCGCGAGCGCCAGCCCGACCTCGACCGGCGGCGGTTCGCCGAGCCCGAGCACCTCGCCCTCGGCCTCCCCGACCGGCGGCACCGGCTCCTGCTCGGCTCCGGCGTGGGTGTCTACGACCGCGTACAACGGTGGCGCGGTGGTCTCCTACAACGGCCACCAGTGGACCGCCAAGTGGTGGACCCAGGGCGACATCCCCGGCAACAACGCGCAGAACGTCTGGACCGACAACGGCGCGTGCAGCGGAGGCGGCAACCCGAGCCCGTCCGCATCGAGCACCACTGGAGGCGGCACCTGCTCGGCCCCGGCGTGGGTGTCCACGACTGCGTACAACGGTGGCTCGGTGGTCTCCTACAACGGTCACAAGTGGACCGCGAAGTGGTGGACTCAGGGCGATATCCCCGGCAACAACGCGCAGAACGTCTGGACCGACAACGGAGCCTGTTGAGTTAGCGTCCCAACAAAAAGCGGGGCCGCCCCTGGCGCAGCTCAGGGGCGGCCCCGCGGCTCGCGAAGGTCAGCCGACGGAGCAGGCGGTGCCGTTGAGGGTGAACGCGGTCGGGGCGGCCGC